>NZ_JFFR01000026.1 GCF_000695685.1 Vibrio fortis
AGGGGTGTAGCTCCAATTGGCAGAGCAGCGGATTCCAAATCCGCGTGTTGGGAGTTCGAATCTCTCCACCCCTGCCATATCTAAGGCTCTAGTCGAAAGACTAGAGCCTTTTTGCTTTCTACCGCATCCCTTTTTATTGATACCCTTCGACGCGATTCTTTGCTCTATACTGCAATGCTGCTATCCTGTAGCTTATTTCACTCTAAATAAGCCCATACGTATTGCGAACTTGATGGCCAGCTCTATCGATCTCTGAAATCTCAATCATTGATTAGCTGATACTTAGTACTCTCATGTACGCTACTAAACTCTTTCGCTATTTAATTAACTTAATCATAGGCTTAACAATGATTGCATTTATTGGGTGAATGTATTTTGTGCAATAAAAGTGTGATCAATGTATTGACTTTATTGCAATGTAATTAAGTTAAGTCTCAATAATGATACATTTGTTCAAATTTATAAAATAGAGCTTAAAAATGAATGTGTTAAGTAGCTTTAAGGGAAGAGTGGTTACCGTTGTCATTCTCTTAATTACAATGTCATTAACGGTATCTAGTTACCTATCCTATAAACAACTTTCAGCGTCAATTGAAGAACGGATTAATGAATATTCGATGCTGAAGATTGAGACCACGAGCGACACCATTACAACTTGGTTAGATACCATCAAGTCGGGCTTAGTATCGAACGCTCCTGACTTCGTTTCTGTTGATAATGACCAGCAAATTTTATTGATGATCAGGCAGATCGCCAATACCTCTCCGGCTTCTGATATTTTGGTTGGTTATGAAGATGGACGCTCTTACGGAAACAATAGTGGTAAACGTGATTTATCACAATATGACCCAAGAACTCGAGATTGGTATAAACAGGCTGTTGCTAAGCGCGGCACGATCGTCACCGATATCTACAGTGATGCCTTGACTAAGAGTTTAATGGTTAGCATTGCTGAGCCGTTTTATGCACAAGGTCAGCTACAAGGTGTATTACTTGCGGATATCGAGCTTACGCTGCTTGATGAGTTGGTAAGAAAAGCGCCTTTCCCTGGGGCTATGATGGGCCTGTATGACCAAACCAGCCTGACGATTGCCTCTAATGGAGAAGTTGATGTTCCTGGTGAAACCAAGCTCTATGACTTTGGAGATCTCAAGCCACTGACCGACTCTCTCCTTTCTCTTCCATCTGGTATGCAAGACTACAGTCTAGGTGGAGTCGACAAGGTGGCTTTCTTCCAGACTATCCGAATTGATGATGCAGTGACTTGGCATTTACTCGTGGGTGTAGATAAATCGATCGCTTACGCTGAGATGGACGACGCATTAGAAGCTGCTCTCTATTCTGCCATTATCTTACTTTCGATCTCGTGTGCAATTTTCCTAGTCATCCTTAATTATGCATACCGACCAATCTTGGCACTGAAGAGTACGATATTAGACTTATCGCAAGGTCACGGTGATTTAACTCGTCGACTAGAAGTCCATTCTCAGGACGACCTTGGGCAGATAGCACAGGCAGTGAATACGTTTATTAGTAACCTACAAGCAATGATGCTTGAGGTGACCAGTGCTTCGAATCAGATTTCGCAAAACATCCATTTACTCGAAGAGCAAACCCATAATAATGAGGCTGTGTTGACCTCTCATGCAATGGAGACTACACAGGTAGTCACTGCTATGACAGAGATGAGCTCAACGGCTGATAGTGTTGCTGAGAGCGCGTCTAAGACGGCTGAATTTACTAAGATGACGAATGATGAGGCTAGTCAATCCAAAGAGGTTGTCGCAAGCGCTGTTCGCAGTGTGGCTGAGTTAGTCGGCGAAGTTGAAGCCATGGCTCAGAGCATTCAATCAATGAACGAAGACTCTCAAAAAATAGGCTCTGTCTTAACTGTTATTGGTGAGATTGCCGATCAAACTAACCTACTTGCACTCAATGCTGCGATCGAAGCAGCACGAGCTGGAGAACAAGGGCGAGGCTTTGCAGTGGTTGCTGATGAGGTTCGTGCACTTGCCGCGAGAACTCAACAAAGTACTTCAGAGATCAACAGCATGCTGGCGAACTTAAATGAAGGTACCAAGACGGTTGTCAAAGCTATGGATGACACCAAAGTTCGTTGTGAAGAGACCGCGCATACCACAGAGAATGTGAACCAGAGTCTCGATGTGATGGTTAACTCGATCGTGCGTATTAATGATCTCGGCCTTGAGATCGCTACGGCAGCGAGCCAACAAAGTGCAGTAACTGATGAGGTTAGTCGCAACATGACAACGATTCAGGGAATGGTGAATAAACTGACTGACAACGGTGCTCAAGCCACTGCAGGCACGGTTCAACTGACCAATAGCAATAAGCAGCTGCTGGCGATTGTTGATCGCTTTAAGCTGCAATAGCCTGGACTGAAAATGTTACTTTTAAGGAGACGGGGACGTCTCCTTTTTTATTTGTATCACCCAATGAAAAAGCATACTGACAAGGCTACTTACGACTCAAAATTAGCGTCGTAATGAGAATTGTTATTAATAATCTGTTACATTTTGCGCAGGTTTATTTAAGAGTAGAACAGTATGGATATTTCTCGTCGCCAGTTTATTAAGTCTTCTATTGCTATATCAGCGCTATCAATCTTGCCTGCTTGTAGTGTTACTCAATCTGTCGATGAAAAAGGACGATACGTATACGACCTGACGGCAGAGCCTGCAACAGCTGAGCTCGTTCCAGGGTATACGACTAAAGTACTCGGCTTTGATGGGCAAATACCAGCACCTACCATTCGCTGCCGTCAAGGTGAGAAGGTTGTTATCCGTTTTACCAATAAGCTCGCAGAGCCAACCACAATCCACTGGCACGGCTTAAGAATCCCGATCGAAATGGATGGCGTGCCGTTCTTAAGTCAGCCTCCAATTATGCCTGGAGAGACCTTTGTTTATGAGTTTACTCCACCAGATGCGGGTACCTTCTGGTATCACCCACATATGAATAGCGTTAAACAGTTAGGAATGGGGTTAGTAGGGTTGATCATTGTTGAAGAGTCTCAGCCCGTTGCTTTTGATGAAGAGTTGCCACTGATGCTTAAACATTGGCATCTTGATAAGCAAGGGCAGTGGAAGGACCTGATGATTCCACGGATGAGTGCTCGTATGGGCACCCCTGGAGAGTGGAGTAGTGTGAATGGTGTTCATGAGCCGAACTATCAAATTAAGCAACATGCGACAACACGCCTGCGAATCGCTAATGTCGACAATACGATTACTTATCCTATTGCGGTCGAGGGTGTGGAGGCTTGGGTTATTGCTATCGATGGCAACCCTGTCAAAACGCCTTATCGATTGACACAACATAAAATTGGTCCGGGCATGCGATTGGATATTGGATTTGTGGCTCCGACTCAAGGTACCACTATAAATGTCTTGCAGATGAAAGGACGTTTTCCATTCTCCTTGTGTTCATTAGAAGTCGTGGACTCGAACTTGCCATCTGGACAGACATTACCTTCTTTACCACTCAACCCGGTTCCTAATCTAGACCTCGAGAATGCCATTGAAATCGATTTTTTGTTTGAGTGGGAGGGAGCGATCAGCCCGACAGGAAAAGATGGTAAGTCGATGCCTAAATTCTGGCTGACGAACAAGCGCGCGTGGGAAGGGATGAGTAAGGATAATATTCCTGATCCACTTGCGACGTTAGAGTTAGGAAAGACATACATTTTCGATCTCAAGAACGTGACTCAGTATCACCACCCGATCCATATTCATGGCCATACCTTTACCGTACTTGAGCTGGATGGGAAAAAAATCGAAGAGCCATTCCACACAGATACCGTTCTGCTTGGTAAGAATGGCAGTGCTAAGGCAGCGTTTGTTGCTGATAACCCAGGCCGTTGGATGTATCACTGCCATGTCATTGAACATATGAAGACAGGTCTAATGGGTTACATTGAGGTAAAGTGACTCCTGTAACTTTTTAATCTTAAAATTTATCCAAGTAATTTATTCACTAATTATCTCGAAAAAAAATCGAGTGAGGCTAGAATATCCTTAAGTCTTATGTGGGGGAATTATGGGTCAGTTTTCAATTTTGGGGTTTATCGCCATTGGCGGTGCATTTGGTGCGTGTTCTCGTTACTTAATATCTGAGTTGTGTGTCGTGCTATTGGGACGTGGCTTTCCATACGGCACCCTGACGGTGAATGTCGTCGGTTCATTTATTATGGGCCTACTGATCGCTGCATTCGAAAATGAGATGCTAGCAACTGAACCGTGGCGTCAGATCATTGGGTTAGGCTTTCTAGGTGCATTAACAACGTTCTCCACTTTCTCTATGGATAACGTGTTATTGATGCAGCAGGGCGCTTTTTTTAAGATGGGACTCAATGTTCTTTTGAATGTGGTATTGAGTATTTCGGCAGCTTGGATTGGCTTTCAGTTGCTAATTAAGAGTTAGTTTTCCAGATTCGTATTTAAATCACACAGGTCGGCTTGGTTTAACCAAGCCGATTTTATATACTGAATTCACTTGTCGGAGTGCCATAAGGCTGAGACCGTTCATTCGGGATCCGTTGAACCTGATCAGGTTAATACCTGCGAAGGGAACAAGAGAAGATATCCTTGCTGGAATTCTCTCTAGCAGACCTATCAATAAGCTAAGCAATAGACCGCTTTTACCTGCCTTAGGTATGTCTATGCTCAGCTCCTCTTGTCGCATCTTTCCGCCAAGCATTTTTATCCGAATTTATTATCTAGAATAACGAAGCAAGGAAAAATGCTATGTCGAATCGCAAGCAAGCGAGACTGGAAGCAAAACAGTTTATAGAAACTCTCTCGGTACAGCCGTACCCAAATTCAACCAAGGTTTACGTAGAAGGCTCTCGTGCCGATATTCGTGTCCCTATGCGCGAGATCTCTTTAGCCGATAGCCTAATAGGTGGCACCAAAGAGGCGCCAATCTTTGAGCCTAATGAGCCTATTCGCGTTTATGACACTTCGGGTGTTTACACTGACCCAGAGCACGAAATCGATCTTTATAATGGCTTACCGAAGCTGCGAGAGGGTTGGATTGAAGAACGAGCTGATACTGAACTACTTGATGATGTGAGTTCGGTTTACACCAAAGAACGCCTAGAAGATGAGACCTTAGATGAGCTTCGCTACGGCAATCTACCACGTATTCGACGTGCTAAAGATGGCCAGTGTGTAACTCAAATGCATTATGCTCGTCAGGGCATCATTACTCCAGAAATGGAATACATTGCTCTGCGCGAGAACATGGGCAGAGCTCAGTATCGTGATGAAGTATTAACTCAGCAACATCCAGGCCAAAGCTTTGGGGCAAATTTGCCTAAAGACATTACTCCTGAATTCGTTCGTAAAGAGGTCGCTGAAGGCCGCGCAATTATCCCTTCCAATATTAACCACCCGGAATCTGAGCCAATGATTATTGGTCGAAACTTCCTGGTAAAGGTTAATGCAAACATCGGTAACTCTTCCGTGTCATCTTCTATTGAGGAAGAGGTTGAGAAGCTAGTATGGGCAACTCGCTGGGGTGGCGATACCGTAATGGATCTCTCTACTGGACGAAATATTCATGAGACACGCGAATGGATATTGCGTAATAGCCCAGTGCCAATCGGTACGGTTCCTATGTATCAAGCCCTAGAGAAGGTTAATGGTGTTGCTGAGAATCTAAACTGGGAAGTGATGCGAGATACTCTGATTGAACAAGCTGAGCAGGGTGTTGACTACTTTACGATTCATGCTGGTTTATTACTTCGTTACGTACCTATGACTGCCAAGCGCGTAACGGGTATCGTCTCGCGAGGCGGTTCAATCATCGCTAAATGGTGCTTGGCTCATCATCAAGAAAGCTTCCTATACACCAACTTTAGAGAGATCTGTGAGATCTGTGCTAAGTACGATGTTGCTCTATCGCTAGGTGATGGCTTGCGTCCAGGTTCAGTTGCTGATGCTAATGATGAAGCTCAATTTGCTGAACTTCGCACGTTGGGTGAGCTGACCAAGATCGCTTGGGAATACGATGTACAGGTGATCATTGAAGGGCCGGGTCACGTGCCGATGCATATGATCAAAGAGAACATGGACGAGCAGCTTGAACACTGTCATGAAGCGCCGTTTTATACCCTAGGTCCATTGACGACAGATATTGCACCAGGATATGACCATATTACCTCGGGTATTGGTGCCGCCATGATTGGTTGGTACGGCTGTGCAATGCTCTGTTATGTGACACCAAAAGAGCATCTTGGTTTACCAAATAAAGAAGACGTTAAAACCGGTTTGATTACCTACAAGCTTGCTGCTCATGCTGGTGATCTAGCGAAAGGCCACCCAGGTGCACAAGTACGTGATAACGCTTTGTCAAAAGCGCGCTTTGAGTTCCGTTGGGAAGACCAATTCAACCTTTCTCTCGATCCTGAAACGGCGCGAGCTTTCCATGATGAGACCTTGCCACAAGAGTCAGGTAAGGTTGCCCATTTTTGCTCTATGTGCGGACCTAAATTCTGTTCGATGAAGATCTCGCAAGAGGTACGCGAATATGCCAAAGATACAGAGCAGGTTGCTGCTGACCAAGCGATATCGATTAAGATGCTTGATGACCCATTAGAGGGGATGCGTCAAAAATCGCAAGAGTTCCGTGAAACAGGGTCTGAGCTCTATCATCCAGCCGCTAGTGCAGAGGTTGCCGATTAATGAACAAAATCCTTATTCCGTCATCATTGATTGAGCTAACTGGCTTAGTTCAGCAATGTTTGTTGTTGGCGAAAGAGCAGGGTTTTACTATCGAAAACGTTGAGTTGGGTGTGAGCCCAGCTCAATCGATACAGCTCATTCATGACCAACACACTACTTGCTTTTCAACTGACATTGTCTCTGATGTTGAGACTTCTAACGTCTCAGATTACACGCTTTACTATCATTCTAGGCTGAGTGTTAGAGAGTGTCGTCATCAGGAGTCAACGGATATTTTCATTGGTATTCCAGATCGAGACTCGAGAGATGCTCAGAATTCCAGTCAATTAGATATCTGGCGTCACCCTATAAATAATGAAGTTAGAGCACTTTCGGTTGATCCACACCTAGCCATGCACTTGTCTCCAGAATTGCATTTAGCTTGGTTCTTAACTCTATCGATACTCGATTTTCCGATCGAGGATGCGTTAACTCTAGCGCGCGCGATGATGTCTCCGACAGGAAATGTTTCACGTGAAACACCGGCTTTTGATACTCGTACAATATCTTCAAATCATGTTGTTAAGGTATGGGCATTTGAGTTTAGTGCTTTTCCAACCCCTGTTCTTGAAGATGAACGTTTAGGTATTCAAGTTGGCTGGTCTGCTCAAGGCGAAAGCGTTAGTTTTGCCACACTGACCAAACCTAGTCTAGGTCTGTATCCGGTTGTTGATGATGTATCGTGGATTGAACGCCTCTTACCTATGGGTATCAATACCATTCAGCTTCGGATTAAGAACCCACAACAAGCAGACCTCGAGCAACAAGTGAAGAAAGCGATCGAATTGGGGCGTCAATACGATGCGCAAGTCTTCATTAATGATTACTGGAAACTGGCAATTAAGCATGGTGCTTATGGTGTTCACCTTGGCCAAGAAGATATCGAGGAATCAAACCTAGCGCAGTTAAGCAAAGCTGGAGTACGCCTTGGTTTATCGACACACGGTTATTACGAGTTACTACGCATCGTACAGATTCATCCAAGCTACATTGCCTTGGGGCATATCTTCCCGACAACCACTAAAGAGATGCCATCTAAGCCTCAAGGTTTAGTTCGATTAGCTCTGTATCAGAAACTCATTGATACCATTCCATATGGGATCGCTGGAGAGAGCACTAAGCAACAATTTGGCTTTCCAACCGTTGCAATCGGCGGCATTGACCAAAGCAATGCTGACCAAGTTTGGGAGTGTGGGGTATCGAGCCTTGCTGTCGTCCGCGCAATTACCTTATCGAGCGACCCACAGTCGGTGATTAACTTCTTTGCCAACCTAATGGGTGCGAAGCAGGAAGTGACTTCCAAACACAATCAGAGTGAACCGAGGATAGCCTGTGCTGAACGATAAACAGTTCCTGCGTTATCAGCGTCAGGTGTCATTACCTGAAGTGGGTGAGAATGGACAAGTTCAGCTTGGCCAATCTCATGTTTTGGTAATTGGTTGCGGAGGGCTAGGCAGTGCCGCTTGTTTGTATTTGGCTGCTGCAGGTGTCGGAAAACTCGTGATTGTGGATGATGACATTGTTGAGAGCAGTAACTTACAAAGGCAAGCCATATATCGTGAACAAGACCTAGGCACGCCTAAGACCAGTGCAACAGCAAAGCAATTAGCGGAACTGAATCCTATGGTGCAAGTACGTACTATCAATAAGCGTTTAGAACCCAGTCAGCTTTCACTTGAGGTTATGTTGGCTGATGTGGTCTTGGACTGTAGTGACAACATGCCGACAAGGCAATTGATAAACAAAACCTGCTTTGAGCAAAGCACCTCGCTTGTTTCTGCTGCCGCTATTGGATGGCAGGGACAGTTCGCTGTATTTGACCACCAAGAGTCACAACAATCAGCCGCTTGTTATCGATGCTTGTATCCATTTGATGAACTCAAACAGACACATAAGTGCAGCGAATCTGGTGTTGTAGGTCCTGTCGTTGGGACTATGGGTAACTACCAAGCACTGGCCGCTATTCAAAAACTTGCGACAGGCAAATTTCACGTCAAAGCAAACGAACTGCACCTATTTGATGGTTTGAAAATGCAATGGCAGAAGCTAGCAATAACAAAAGATAGCAGCTGTCAGGTTTGTAGTTAGCGCTGGGTTACAGGTAATAAAGAGAATTAAGAGCAATGACAATATTAGAACGAGCAAACCTTGAAGGCGCAAGTGAAAGTAGTGAGATGATAACAATCGTCATTAACGAACAGCCTCAGCAAATAGTTAATCAGAGCGATCTACAGAAAATCATTCATCAATTTGAGTTACCCGAAATGGGGTGTGTTTTCGCTATCAACAATACGGTGATACCTCGTGGTGAATGGGGTAGCACGTTACTTAGTGAGGGAGATAGTATCTCTCTGTTTCAAGCAATAGCAGGGGGGTAATGAGATGCTGCATATCGGAGATAAGAAGTTTGAATCAAGACTATTTACCGGAACTGGAAAGTTCGCCAATAGTCACTTAATGGCTGAAGCGATACAAGCGTCAGGTTCTCAACTCGCGACTATGGCCCTTAAGCGTGTAGATGTAAACGACCAGCAAGACGACATCTTAAAACCCTTGGTTGAAGCTGGAGTCAGTCTGTTGCCAAACACTTCAGGTGCCAAAAATGCCAAAGACGCGGTATTTGCTGCGCAGCTTGCTCGAGAGGCATTGGGAACTAATTGGTTGAAGCTAGAGATTCACCCTGACCCAAAATACTTAATGCCAGATCCTATCGAAACACTCGCTGCTGCTGAGCAATTGGTTCGCGAAGGGTTTATTGTTCTGCCTTACTGTCATGCCGATCCTGTGTTGTGTAAGCGACTCGAAGAGGTGGGTTGTGCAGCGGTTATGCCACTAGGAGCGCCAATTGGCTCAAACAAGGGGATTGTATCTCATGACTTCTTGGAGATCATAATCGACCAAGCAAACGTACCGGTTGTTGTTGATGCTGGTATCGGAGCTCCTTCGCATGCTGCTCGCGCGATGGAGATGGGCGCAGATGCTGTACTCGTCAATACGGCCATCGCAGCATCGAGCAACCCGGTTGCTATGGCAAAAGCATTTAAGCTAGCTGTTGAATCTGGTCGAATGGCGTATGAGGCCGGTTTGGCTGGCAGGGTATCTCACGCAGTGGCTTCGAGTCCGCTCACTTCATTCTTAGATGAGCTTTAACAAATTGACGAGGATTAACCATGAGTTTCGTGGACCAGTTTAACAAGCTCAACTGGGATGATATTTCGATGTCGATTTATTCCAAAACAGCGAGTGATGTTGAACGTGCTTTGAATAAACCCAAGCGTGACTTAGAGGATTTTAAGGCTTTGATTTCTCCTGCTGCGGAGCCTTATCTCGAGCAGATGGCTCAGCTGTCGTATTCACTTACGCGCAAGCGCTTTGGTAATACCATGTCTTTGTACATACCATTGTACCTGTCGAACTTATGTGCGAATGCGTGCACTTATTGTGGCTTTTCGATGGAGAACCGCATAAAACGCAAGACACTAGACCGTGATGAGGTATCTGCTGAAATCGATGCTATCAAGGCGATGAAGTTTGATAGTGTGTTATTGGTAACCGGAGAGCATGAAACCAAAGTAGGGATGAAATACTTTCGTGCAATGGTTCCGATGATTAAGGAGCAGTTTAACTACCTTGCGATGGAAGTGCAGCCTCTCGACCAAGAACAATATGCAGAGCTTAAAACTCTAGGTCTTGATGCTGTGATGGTTTACCAAGAAACCTATCATCCATCTACCTATGGCGAACACCATTTGCGTGGTAACAAAACCGATTTTGAGTATCGCCTTGATACACCTGATCGTTTGGCCAAAGCGGGCATCGATAAAATTGGTATCGGAGCGTTGATAGGGTTGGAGGAGTGGCGCACAGACTGTTTTTATGTTGCGGCGCATTTGGATTACCTTGAGAGAACGTATTGGCAAACGCGTTACTCGATCTCATTCCCGCGCTTGCGTCCTTGTGAGGGGGCTTTACAGCCTAAGTCAGTGATGACGGATAAGCAGCTAGTACAGTTGATTTGTGCTTATCGTTTGCTGAACCCGGAGGTTGAACTATCGTTATCGACACGAGAATCGCCCTCGTTTAGAGATAACGTATTACCTCTTGGTATCACTTCAATGTCTGCCGCATCGAAAACTCAACCTGGGGGCTACGCGATGGACGATGTTGAGCTGGAGCAGTTTGAGATCAGTGATGAGCGCAGTGCGGCATCGGTAGAGGATATGATCCGTGCGAAGGGTTTTGACCCTGTATGGCGAGATTGGCACTCAGCTTATTCTGGTTAATCAATGCAGATAGTGTTTCACGTGAAACATAAATCAGAATACAAAATTTGCTAGGTTACCCAAAACAAAAAGCTCTCCAATGGAGAGCTTTTTTATATATAGCAACGGTAGTGTTAGCTGTTTATGAGTGTGCTACCGGCAGAGTCGCTGCACGTAGCCACTCTTTCACATCACCTTCTACTAATGGACTGATGTCATCCCACACTTTCTGATGGTAGTCGTTTAGCCATGCTAGTTCCGGACGCGTTAACATATCGACATTGATGTTGCGCTTGTCGATTGGACAACGTGTTAGTGATTCAAATGACAGAACAGGGAAGTCACCTTGGGTTGGTGTTTCAACCACAAGCTCTAGGTTCTCGATACGGATACCAAAGGCATCCGCTCGGTAGTAACCAGGCTCATTAGATAACACCATACCTTCGGTTAGCGGTACATCAATTTGCTTCTTAGAAATGCTCGCTGGGCCTTCATGAACACTTAGGAAGTGACCTACGCCGTGACCTGTGCCGTGATCGTAGTCGTAGCCTTCAGCCCAAAGATGCTGACGAGCTAGGGTATCGATCTGGTAACCACGAGTGCCTTTCGGGAAACGAGCACGAGCAACACCAATGTGACCTTTCAGTGCCAAGGTGAACTGCTTGATCATCTCTTGTGATGGTTGGCCGATCGCAATGGTACGAGTGATATCAGTTGTACCATCTAGGTACTGACCGCCCGAATCGACAAGGTAAAGGGTATTAAGCTCAAGCTTACCTGGCTCTGGTTGATTCTCATGGTTGTAGTGACACATTGCTGCGTTACCACCGGCTGCAGAAATGGTATCAAAGCTTAGATCCATCAGTGTTGGATCTTGCTGACGGAAAGCTTCTAACTTGTCAGATAGCGTTGCTTCATCGTGTAGATTACCTGCAGCAACTTCTGCATCTAACCAACATAAGAACTGAGTCATCGCAACACCGTCGCGAACATGACATGCTTTCATACCCGCGATTTCTACAGCATTTTTTGCTGCTTTTGGCATTAGACATGGATCAGCTTTGCTGACTACATTAGCGCCCGAGTTTTGTAACACTAGCTTAAACCAAGCATTGCTGGTTGCTGGGTCCACAAGAACGTTTTTGCCTGTTAGAACTTCTAAACGAGATTGAAGTGCTTCTGGGTGGTGAACAGTAACATCCGCTCCAACATGCGCAGCGAATTCAGCTGGGATGCGTACTGGGTCTAAGAAGAACTCAACGCTAGAATCAGCATGCAGAATTGCGTGAGAAAGCAGAACAGGCAAGCGTGATACATCTAAGCCACGAACATTGAGCAACCAACAGATAGAATCTAGAGCTGTAATAACTGCGCTATCAGCTCCAGCTTTTCTCATAAGTTCTGCGATCTCTTGACGCTTGCTTTCGCTTGATTGACCAACAGCATCAGTTGGCATCAGGCGTACGTCAGAAACAACAGGTGCAGGGCGGTCGCTCCACAATTCATCGATAGGGTTGTTTTCTAAGATCTTAAGTTCAATGTCACCAGCTAGTTTAGCTTGTGCAACATCTAGCCATGCTGAGTTGTGCATTCGAGGGTCGATAGCAACAGATGCACCTTGAGCAAGCTGTTCCTTGATCCAGTCAAGAGCAGGCTCTTCAATCAGGTGACGATATTCGAAAAGTTCGGCAGGTACCTGTTTTGTTACTTGTACCGTGTAGCGACCATCGACAAACATTGCAGCTTTGTCTTTGGTGATAACAGCAGCGCCCGCTGAACCAGTAAAGCCTGTTAGCCAATGTAGGCGCTCATTGTGAGCCGGTACGTATTCACCCAAGTACTCGTCTTCGTGTGGGACAAGTAGGGCATCAATATTGTGTTGTGCTAGCCATTCGCGAATTGCATTCACGCGGCTTTGAGTATCGTTATGCATCTGTGTTTATTCCTTCAAATTACCGCTCCTTGATGCTCAGGTGTGGACGCTGTATCCATCTGCTTACAGCAAGAAAGGGGTCAACTGAACAAGGTCGATATTTCAATTGAGCTGGGATACAACTGGCCATAGATGAGCCAAAAAGGACTATCGACAGTTAAGCTACTCATTTTATCGCAAGAGAGCAAACGGCGTACGTCATTTTTATCTAAGGTGTAGGGTTTTTTCTTTGATGATATCTCGCAACCAAGTCAGTGCTGGGTCATTCTCTCTATCTCTATGCCAGAACAGAGTGTATGCCATCGGGGGAAATTCCAGAGGTAGAGGTACTACGACGAGATCCATCTGTTTTGCAACAAGATAAGTAAAATGGCTTGGAGCAGTGAATACAAAATCGGTGTAAGTACACAAGCTCGCTGCACTGTTGAAATCGGGAACTGAGATAGCGATATCGCGCTGTCGGCCTATGTCCGCAAGTTTATAGTCAAGCAACCAGCGGTCGTTGCCATCGCACCTAACTTGAACGTGTCTTTGGGCCAAGTAGGTCTCTAAATCCCAATTATGTTCAAGGGCTGGGTGGTTGCGCCTTAAAACACACATCTGAGCATCTCGGTAGATCTCTTGCTCACAGATATCATCGGGTGGCAGCATGGTGAGCCGCGCATCATTGATGTCGATGTCTTTACCGGTTAAGCCGATATCGAGCTCGCCAAGCTGAAGCTTTTTAAAGGTTTGTTCTGACCACGCGTGAGTATTGATGTTGACGTGTGGCGCTTGCTGGAAAATGGCTGGCAGAAAGTGCGGTAGGATAAGCGGGTAGACACTCTCAACTGCGGCAATGTGGAAGCTATGATCGCTATTGTAAGGCGTGAAAGTTTCCGGTTGTGTCAGTACTTCAAGTTGGTTAATAAGGTTTTCCAAGCGCGGCTTTAGGAACACCGCTTTGGGCGTCGGACGCAAACCATGGGCACTACGTGTGAATAGTGGGTCGTCGAATTGCTCCCTTAACTTTGCCAATGATTTACTCACGGCTGACTGACTTAAACAGAGCCGATGAGCGGTGCGGGTGACACTGAGCTCTTCAAGGAGAACCTGCAAACAAACCAGTAAATTGAGGTCAATTCGAGACAATTTTTCGAGATTCATGAGATTTTCCATATGGGAATAATGGTAATGAGTATAAGCCATTTTTGTTCATATCTTTAGTTGGTTATGATTCCCATCATCATTTATCAACTAGGAAAGTCGCGTGTCTGTGCATTCATCCCCGAGTAAGTTGCAAGTAGCATTATTGGCAATGCTTGTTCTATTTAGCCCATTGGCTATCGATATCTACTTACCAGCTTTGCCTCAAATCTCAGAGACGTTCCACGTGGAACATGCATTAGCTCAAGACACCATTACCTGGTTCCTATTCGCGATGGGTGTTGGCCAACTGTTTGCTGGCCCCCTTGCGGACAAATTAGGTCGCCGAACTGTTGCCCTTGGCGGTATCAGCATCTATGCAGTGAGCGCTTGCTTGGCGTGGGCCGCTCAGTCTATTGATATGATGTTGATGGCTCGACTGCTTCAAGGATTAGGAGCGTGTGCAACATCCGTTGCTGCGTTCGCAACAGTTCGCGATCTATTTGGTCCTGAAAAAAGTGGCAAGATGATCAGCTACCTAAACGGTGCTATTTGTTTTATTCCAGCGTTAGCGCCTATTTTAGGTAGCTGGCTAACTCAAGAGTTTGGCTGGCGATCCAACTTCAGCTTTATGGCTGGCTTTGCTGTGATTGTCGGCGCTATTCTGTTCTTCCAGATGAAAGAGACCAATCCAGCGACAGAGAAGGTTGCGGTATTTAAGTTTGAGCGTTACTGGTCAGTACTTAAGACGCCATCGTTTATCTTCCATGCTTCGTTGTGCTTGATGGCAATGGGTGTAATCTTAGCTTATGTAACATCTGCGCCAGTGGTGTTGATGGAAAACCTAGGCTTGAGCATGAACGAGTTTACTTTCTGGTTTGGTATTAATGCAGCATTCAATATCATTGCGGCATTCACAGCTCCTAAGTTCATGGATCGCTTTGGTACCTATAAGACATTGGTAGTTGGTATTCTTCTTCTGGGCTTAGCAGGCGCACTGATGTTGGTACTGGCGAACCAGGCAACAGCATTAGCGTTTATGTTCCCAATTTTCTTATCTTCAGTTGGTTTTGCATGGATTCTTGGCGCATCTGCTGGTAAAGCACTAGAGCCATTTGGTGACCGAGCGGGTACGGCTGCTGCGCTATTAGGCCTGTTCCAGATGAGTGGTTCTGGGTTGTTGGTGGGTACTATGCAGCGACTGCAATGGGAACCACAAGTGATGATTGCATTGCAGATGTTCTTGATTGTTCCAGCACTATTTGTACTGTTTGGTAAGGCTGGAAAATCGTGGCATGGCGCGCTTAAGCAGGCGTAAGTCAATTGGATGACAAATTATACAGATGGACAGTTTTTCCATCGTTAAAACATGGTATATTTATCGCTCATTAAAATGTGAGTATCACAACGGATAATACTGTAATGTCATTAACAACCTACGAAATGGCACGCGTCTTAGAACAAATGGAAGACGCTCCTGAAAAGGTCATGTTTGGAAAATTGCTGAACGAGCTTGGTAACCAAAGTGGTGAGCGTATTCGCAGCGCTGCAAAGCAGGTTCCAATTAACACACTACGCGATATTGTGTTCCAATTTCAGAGTGTGATTGAAGACCGTAAAGGTGAACAAGTTCAACTGTTAGCAAAAGAGATGGTAGAGCAAGGCATTTCTGCAGAAGATCTACAGGCATTTCTGAACAAGTAATGATGTGATGTTACTTGGTAAATAAAAAACCACTCGAATGAGTGGTTTTTTTGATCTTGAGGGGCAATGGTTAGCCTCGGAATTGTCGTTTTAGGATATGGTCTAATGAGAATGGACCCGCACCCCAAACAATCACAATCAGTATCATCAGCCCCCACAGTTGGTGGTCGTAGAAGCCTTGGTCCCAAAGCACTGGGTAAGAGACGACTGCAATTACATTGAAGGCGAATAAGACAACCGCCATAGGTCGACTTAACAAGCCTAATGCAATAAACACTGGAAGAATCAACTCTGCAGCGGTACCCATGTAGGCCGCCATTTCCCATGGAATGAGCGGGACTTGATACTCAAGCTCGAACAGAAACAGAGTGCTATCCCAAGTGGCAATCTTGGTCAGCCCGGAATTAAAGAAAACCCAAGCAACCCATAAGCGACAAAACAGCAGTAACGCTGGCACAAACAGGGCCTGGAACTTATCAACGAGGCTATCGTATTGAGCCATCATGTTGGTCACGGTGTTGTTATCCATTTTATTTCTCCTATTCGCCGCTAATAGAAAATCCAGAGATGATATTGAGCGCCAAGACATCGTTAAGATAGGCTAGCAGCGTTGGGTCGATATCAGCGAGCATTTGTTGGGCCTGGAAGGCTTGCAGAAGCTGGAAGACTTCTGACGTCACGATATGAGGCTCCAAGGTATGGTTATTTATTTTCTGTAAGACAGCAAATTCCGGTTGGGCGATATTGAGTCCGTCGAGTTGGTTATTGATGATGGCTTGTTCTAAAGTCAGCACTTGATAATCGAAGTTGAGCAAGACAATGTCTGGAAGCAAGTGAAACACCAACTCAGCATGCTGATGCTCTGGAATTGCAGAGAGAGCAGCCAGTGGATATTGCTCTGTCGTCACGGGCTTTGGTTCGGCACGCATTAGCGCATCTTTGTGCCATTCGTATTGAATCATGTTTGCCAGGTAAGGAACGGCTTCTATAACCGCTGGAAAGTGCTTAACGACCTCATTAAAGCCTTCTCCGTACTCAGTTATATCACCCGATTGAGGTGGCGTACTAAGCACGTGATGACGTGCCAGTTGGGCGAAACACTCTTCACCAACTAAGGCTTGGGCAAGAGGATAGGTAGCCACAAGTACATCACTAACGCCAATCACGAAGTTGTTACGATAGATTTGTAGCCTCTGGCTATCTGAGAAGTGATTGCTAACGACCTGACACAGTGAATCATCACCTCGATAACGGAGCGCATCACCAAATGCTTGTTGTATTTCAGCTAAGGAACTCATGATGCTTGGCCTCGTAATGACTCTGCATTTTGATATTGATGCAGTAGGTGACTGGCTTTTTCCGCTTCATTAAGCAACACCTCTGGCTCTGGGATATCTAAGTCCCATTCGATCAATGTATGCCGCGCACCGTGAGTCATAAGCCATTGTGTGTAGAGTTGCCACACTTCATCACAAACAGGCTTACTGTGGGTGTCTATCCATATCTCACCATCTTCTAGCTGCTTCTTAGTAAAACCAGCAAGGTGGATCTCGTCCACTGCATCGGCCGGGATTCCCTCGAGGTAGTCATCACAACTGAATTGATGATTGAACGAAGAAACAAAAATATTATTGAAGTCGAGCAACAATCGGCACTCAGTGCGTTTCTGAACTTCTGCTAGGAACTGCCACTCTGGAATTGTCGAGTGTTTGAATGCGAGGTAGCTCGAAGGGTTTTCAACAAGTAGTGACCTTTGCAGAGCATCCTGAACCTCTAATACATTGCGACAAAAGATATCGAGTGCCTCTTCGGTATAAGGCAGTGGCAATAGGTCATTGAAATGATGACCACCGGTTTGGCTCCAACTTAGATGGTCTGATACTAAAAACGGCTGAATGTCGCTAATTAGGCGTTTGAGCTGGAACAAGTGCTCCTGACTGATACGCTCCACAGAACCCAGTGATAAACCTACGCCGTGGCAGCTAATCTCATGGTCTTGTCGAATTGCTCTGAGTTGTTCAGTTGCTTTTGCATGTGGGGAGAAGTAATTCTCACTGTGGATCTCTAACCAGTCGACCTTATTAGAGTTGTGACCAAAATAATCTAAGTGAGGTGTTCTTAAACCCACGCCTGCCAGCGGGTGTAGAGGATGAGCCACAGGTATTCTCCTTAGGTGGGTGGAACAATCCAGGTGAGCTGATAGGCATGCTCACCTGGTATATAGCGGGTATTATGAAGATTGAGTGCTACCGCCAGTAAGCTTGCCACAAAGCCCTTTAGGTACGACAACGAATGCATCACTTTGGTTATCTTCTTTTGCTGTACCAGCACATGAGCTTGTTTTAGTCGCACAGTCATTTTGACCAGCTTTAGACACGCCATAACACTTTTCTTTCGCTGCCGCTTCTGCAGGAGCCGAAGTTAGAACAGTACCACCAAACGCTAGTACACTTGTGATTGCAGCAGTTACAGCAAGATTAGAATTTTTCATAGTCATTCCCTCTAGACTTAATTGTTATTTACATTGAGCAGGTTAAGGTTTTGTTAACTTGCTTAGTAAAAAGGATAGGAAGAACTAAGAAATAATTTCAAAAGAACTGAAGATTTATAGAAATAAATGATATATCGATATGTAAAGTTATGATTATTAATAATTTATTTTTGGATGTTTTTTCTTCTTATTCTCCTAAACTGCGCTCTGTGTTTAGGTTATAATCAACTTTTATGTATAAATACCCAGTAGTGAGCAAACCCAAATGATTGATCCTTCGCTTTTACTCGATGGCCTCAACGACAAGCAGCGTGAGGCAGTGGCTGCACCCTTAGAAAACTTGCTGATCTTAGCGGGAGCAGGCAGTGGTAAAACGCGAGTGTTGGTTCACCGTATCGCATGGCTGCAAACCGTAGAGCAGGCGTCGCCGTTTTCTATCATGTCGGTGACCTTTACCAACAAAGCGGCCGCTGAAATGCGTGGTCGTATTGATGAGCTGATGATGGGCAGCTCTTCAGGTATGTGGAACGGCACTTTCCACGGTATTTGTCACCGTGTTTTGCGCGCTCACTACTTAGATGCGAAATTGCCAGAAGACTTCCAGATCATTGATTCCGATGATCAAATTCGTCTATTGCGTCGCTTGATTAAAGCGCAAAATCTCGATGAGAAGCAGTGGCCAGCGAAACAGGCCTCTTGGTGGATCAATGGTAAGAAGGACGAAGGATTACGCCCAAGCCACATCGATACCTACAATGACCCAGTCACCAAGACCTGGCTTAAGATCTACGCTGCGTATCAAGAGGCGTGTGATCGTGCTGGCTTGGTCGATTTTGCTGAGATCTTGCTGCGTTGTCATGAGCTTCTGCGTGATAAAAAGCACATTCGTGAACACTACCAAGCGCGCTTTAAGCATATTTTGGTCGACGAATTTCAAGATACCAACAACATTCAATACGCTTGGCTGCGCATGATGGCAGGTCCTGACTGTCGAGTGATGATCGTAGGTGATGATGACCAATCAATCTACGGTTGGCGCGGCGCTAAAATTGAGAATATCCAAAAGTTCTTAGATGAGTTCCCTGGTGCCTCCACCATTCGTCTGGAACAGAACTACCGCTCAACCAAGACCATTTTGCAAGCATCGAACGAACTGATCTCGAATAACACTGAGCGTATGGGTAAAGAGCTGTGGACAGACGGCAACGATGGCGAACCTATCTCAGTTTATTCGGCTTACAACGAGCTCGACGAAGCGCGCTTTACGGTGAGTAAAATCAAAGAGTGGCAAGACAAGGGTGGCGCATTGAATGATACGGCGATGCTTTATCGTAACAACGCCCAGTCTCGTGTACTCGAAGAAGCTTTGATTCAAGGTGGATTACCTTACCGTATCTACGGCGGCATGCGATTCTTCGAACGTCAGGAGATCAAAGATGCACTGAGCTATCTGCGATTGATGTCTAACCGCAATGATGACGCAGCCTTTGAACGTGTGGTGAATACGCCAACGCGCGGTATGGGTGATAAAACCTTAGAGACCATTCGTTTTGCTGCACGCGATCGTGGCGCGACGATGTGGCAGGCGAGTATCGCACTTCTTGAAGAGCAGGTTTTGGCGGGCAGAGCAGCAGGGGCATTGAGCCGATTTATCGAGCTTATCAACGCACTAGAAGATGACACTCACGAGATGAGCCTGCATGAACAGACTGACCACGTGATTAAGTCGTCTGGCTTGTTTGCTATGTATGAGCAAGAAAAAGGCGAGAAGTCGAAGGCACGTATTGAGAACTTGGAAGAGCTAGTAACGGCGACTCGTCAATTCGAGAAGCCAGAAGAAGCCGAAGAGATGAGCTTGCTGACGGCATTTTTGACTCATGCCGCACTGGAAGCGGGTGAGGGGCAGGCCGACGAGTTTGATGATGCTGTTCAATTGATGACTCTGCACAGTGCTAAAGGTCTTGAGTTCCCAATGGTGTTCATGGTTGGTGTCGAAGAAGGAATGTTCCCGAGCCAGATGTCTGCCGAAGATGCGATGCGCTTGGAAGAGGAACGTCGTCTCTGTTATGTAGGTATGACGCGTGCAATGGAGAAGCTCTACATCACCTACGCAGAAATGCGTCGTCTATATGGCCAAGATAAGTACCACAAGCCATCACGATTTATTCGTGAACTGCCTGAAACTTGTCTTGATGAAGTACGAATGAAAGCACAGGTAAGTCGTCCGGCAAGTAGCGGTCGCTTTGGACAAACCGCAGTTAAAGAGAACTTCAACGAAACTGGTTTTAGCTTAGGTTCACGTGTTAAACACCCTAAGTTTGGTGAAGGTACCATTATCAACTTTGAGGGCAGTGGTCCACAGAGCCGAGTTCAGGTGGCCTTCAACGGCGAGGGTATCAAATGGCTGGTGACTGCTTACGCTCGTTTAGAGAAGCTAGGTTAAGCGCTAGAAAACTAGAGTGATTTGAAAAGCTGCCTTCGGGCGGCTTTTTTGTTGAGCGATACTTAGGTTGAGTACCCAGAAAGGCGATAAACAGCAGATAAAGAAAAACCCCGAGAGCTTGCGCTCATCGGGGTCTATAGTCTTACTCGCAGCAATCCGGCTACTAAGTGTGCTCCATGCATCTAATCCATGATAGTGTGCTGTTATCCTTCAGCGTATTCCTTTCGTCGCCTTCCTAGCGGTGTCCTTGAGCTTATCCTGATCTGCCAACAATCCTCGTTAGCGCGCGTCACTTGTTCCTTGAGCGGTGTCCCTTACATCATCCTGATGTTCAGTCCTTTCCTCGTCCAGAGGTGTCCATTGTCTTTCCTTAGTAGCAACCATCCTAGTTACTATTGCGTCCATTCAATGTCCAATTTCGCTATCCGTGCCGATTATTCATCCTGAGTAATCGAATCTTCATCCTGAAGATAACCAAGTCCTTGGTGTTTTCCTGTTCCGTGTCAGCATCCTTCCGACACCATTCATATTACCGAACCCCAATTTATCAGCAATGGCCGAAACTCAAATTTCTCACAGTAATGTTGGTGTTAAAATAGACGTATTGTTTTATTTCAATGGTTTAGGTTCTGTTGTTGCTAGTTTTCTTAGTTAAATATCGATATATACTCACTGCTTTGTAAGAGATCTCTCACAAGGCAGTGAGTAAAAAGGCGTAATAACCGACTATTTACCTATCGCTGCACCTTCACGACGAGGGTCAGCAGCCCCTTCTAAGCCATCTTTAGTGATACGAATAGCGTGTAAACCAGAGTTAAGATCGCGAATATTGACCTCAAATCCCATCTTTTCTAGCTCAGGTTTGAAGTTTTCGGCTGAGGTACCTTTTTCTAGATCTAAGGTACCAAAACGATTTAGGAAGTGTGGTTGGTTGATCGCTTGCTGAATATCCATATCCCACTGTGTGTGAGCGATGATTGCCTGTGCAACATAACCTATGATGCGGCTGCCACCCGGAGAGCCAATCGCCATATAAGGCTTGTCATCTTGCATAATGATGGTTGGCGCCATCGAAGAGCGTGGACGCTTGCCCGGTTCTAGGCGGTTAGCAATAGGCTTACCATCGTTATGAGTTTTGAATGAGAAGTCGGTTAATTCATTATTAAGTAGGAAGCCTCTCACCATTAAGCGCGAGCCAAACGCATTCTCAATCGTAGTGGTCATGGACACGACATTGCCATCGCTATCGACGATATTGAAGTGGCTGGTGGAAGGAAGCTCAATCGAGATATCTTGGCTTCTTTGCATCGCGTGATCCCAAGGTGGGGTGCCTGATGGCGCGCTCTTTAATGCTTTTCCTGCAATGATCAGCTGTGCTCGTTCTTTTAGGTAGTCAGTATTTACTAACCCTTGTGTTGGCATTGGCACGTAATCTTGGTCTGCCATATACATACCACGGTCTGCAAAGGCTAGGCGAGAAGCGTCTGCTAACACTTGCCAAGATTTTGCATCGTTTGGTCCCCAAGATTTGAGATCAAACTGCTCAGTCATTGCTAAGATTTGTCCGACAGTGAGCGCTCCTGAGCTTGGTGGTCCCATGCCACAGATATCGTAGCTTTCATAAGCGGAACATACTGGCTCACGCTGCTTGATAGAGTACGCGTCGAAGTCTTTTTGCGCTAAGACACCGGGATTCCCCTTGGCAGTTTGTACTGTGTTGATGATATCTGCAGAGATTTCACTTTGATAAAACGCTTTGGCACCGTCTTTGGCAATAGCCTCTAGTGTTGCGGCGTACTCTGGGTTTTTAAGAAGAGTTCCTGCGGTTTTCGGGCTGCCATCGGCATTGAAGAAGTAGGCCTTGGTGGTGGCAAAGCGGCTAAGGCGCTGTTGATCATTAGCAATCAATGTCGCTAAGCGCGGGCTGATGGTAAAGCCTTTTTTCGCCAATTGAGCGACGGGTTCTATCAGTGACGCCCACTCCAACTTGCCGTATTTTTGGTGAGTGTCCCACAGCAATTGGACAGTACCTGGGGTTCCAACCGATCGGCCGCCAACAACGGCATCGTAAAATTTAAGGGGCTTTCCATTTTCGTCTTGGAAAAGGCGAGGGGTCGCATCTAGTGGTGCTGTTTCACGGCCATCGTAGGTCTTTAGCTGTTTGGCTTCGTTATCAAAATAGACTAGGAAGGCACCTCCACCAATTCCAGACGATTGTGGTTCAACCAAGCCAAGCATTAGCTGCACCGCAACCATGGCGTCTACTGCGTTACCACCACGCGCAAGTACGTCAGCGCCTGCTTGTGTTGCCAGTGGGTTGGCTGCTGTGACCATCCAATCGTTGGCTTTGACGAGTTGCTTGGCTTCTAAACCACTACTTTGTTCTGGGGCGACGGAATCGGCAGCTTGATTTGCCCAACTGACGTGAGAGGCAAAAAGTAGGGTAGAAGTGGCGAGGGTTGTTAGTTTTGTTTTCCACTGCATGATCTTCTCCTTTTCATATGCAGAGCTAGATTGGCAGTGGAAATGATATTTAGCCAGTACGTTGTTAACGAATTGTAATCTTGATTCTAATTTAGGCGATCAATGATGAAGCCGATTGCCATAAGATACTTAAACCTATCATGCTGAATAGCGCGCCACACAAGCCATCAATGTAAACGGTCGCTTCATGCAGTTTTTTCTGAAGTGCTTTGGTTGAAAGCATCCAAGCCAATAGTGAGAACCAAAATAGCGACAGACCAAACAAGATAAGTAGCGCAAAGCCTTTGCCCGACAGAGACATATCTGCAGGAACTAAGCTCGACATCAAGCTGATAAAAAACACTAACGCCTTTGGATTGAGGATATTAGTGGCAAAGCCTTTAGAGAATGCTTCACGTTTGTTGGTCAGAATAAGATCTTTCGAGTTGAGCGCTTGATTGTCGTCATCATGACTTTGAATCGTTGCCCATGTTGCTTTGAGAGCACCATAGCCCAAGTAAAGTAAGTAGCTACCACCGGCTAACTGGATAATCGCAAATAGGGTTGGTTGCTGGTGGACCAGGTAGCTGATGCCCGTCAAGCTCAGTAATGAGTGAAGTAAAATCCCACACGACAAACCTAGCGCGATGTACAAGCCTGTCTGCCTACCGTGACGTGTGGCATTTTGGACCACAAGCGCAAAATCAGGACCGGGGCTCATTAAAGCAATAAAGTGGATAGAGGCTAGGGTGATAAGGATGGTGATTTCGTTCATTGTCTAATCTCGATAACGCTTAGCTAGATTCTAACTGTTGTTGGTATATGGGTTAGCTTACCTAGATCTCACACAGAGCAATTGTAAATAATCAACACTCAGTTGATTTGTGAAGGCGGGACACCAAAGGTTGTCTTGAAAGCCTTTGAGAAATGCGCTTGATCGTAGAAACCAACTTGATGCGCCACGTCAGTACCACACACACCTGATTTGATGAGCCTCATGCTCTGCTCCATACGCAAACGACTTAGCCAAGCATAAGGTGTAATGCCCATTTTGTTCTTAAAGTGGCGCTGGAACTGCGTGGTTGATAAGTCACATAGTTCAGAGAGCTGCTCTAAACGTACTGGCTGGTCTAGGTTTGCCATTAAATACTCTTTCAGTGTTTCGATAGATTGATTACCTAGTTGAGTCTCGGTTTTGGATCCAAACTTGGCGTAACGATCCACAATCGTCGAAAATCCTTCAAAAGGGAGGCAGTCTTGGGCGAGTTGGCTGATATTTTGATTGATGAGCAAGCCATGCAAGTTGCGTAGTTGTGAAAAAGCCGCGTGATCAGAAAGGATCAGCTCCGAAAAGCTCAATGTGTGACCGTTTTGGTCGGGATCCGCAAGATCTTGAAACCATTGAGGAGATACTGAGAATACGCTTACCTGATAGCCTGAATCTAGTTTTGAGTGACCATCATGCAGCTCATCTGGTGGCATAATTACTACCTGACCCGCTCCCACATGATGGTTAGTACCCTTATAGACGAATTTTTGCTGTCCTTGGGTAATCAAACCAATGTGAAAGTCCAAATGATAGTGGCGCTGAAAGGCAAACTCTTGGTATTGAGCTTGGATCAGGCTGATATCTTCAGTGGGTGTTGAGTAGTAGTGGACTTTATCCATGGTATAAAAAAGCTTGGTTAAATTATCATCAATCCAACCAAGCTTATCTCTGTATTTCTAAATTGTCTTGTAAAAAACGATCACATCACTGTTGAGTGCGTTTGCTTTTTTTGTTGTGGCGCAGTCCATCAAAGCTGAAGATCACCAGTGCGCCCCAAATAAAGGCAAAGGTGATGGCTTTATCTGTCGTAAAGGCTTCGCCATAAATGAGAACCGCTAATAAGAACATCAAGCTTGGGCCGATGTACTGGAAAAAGCCGAGTGTCGATAGCTTGAGTCGTGTTGCAGCACCAGTAAAACACAGCAGAGGTAAGGTTGTAACGATACCAGCAGCGATCAGCAACAGGTTGAGCGTCATTGGGTTCGCCGCTAAGTCCGATGTTGCACTATCTGCGATAAACAGCAGGTAGATGGCAGCAGCAGGTAGCATCACTAAGGTTTCAATAAATAGGCCGGTCTGTGCTTCGAGGCTGACCTTCTTTCTTAACAAGCCATAGAAGCCGAATGAGAAGGCGAGAGCAATCGCCACCACAGGGATAGAACCGAACGCGACAATTTGAATCAAGACACCAATCGCGGCTAAGCCAACCGCAAACCACTGCAGCTTTCTGAGACGTTCGCCCAAAAAGATCATACCAAGTACCACATTAATTAACGGGTTGATGTAATACCCTAGACTGGCGTCGAGCATGTGGTTGGCGTTGACCGCCCAGATGAAGATTAACCAGTTGGCACCAACCAATAGAGAGGTAGCAACCAAATAAGTCATTTTCGGCTTGGAGGTCAGTGTGTCGCGAACATTTCGCCAGCTGCGGCCAAGGTGTAGTAGAAAAGCGAGTAAGAAAAAAGACCAAACTACACGGTGACTCAGGATCTCTAACGGAGAAACCTCACTTAACGATTTGAAATATATAGGCGCAATGCCCCATATCGTATACGCACCAATCGCAAGCAAAATACCTTGGCGTGTACGCTGTTGTTGTTCTGGTGTCATGAATTATCTCTGGCACAGAGTGCTTATGAATAAGATTTATAAAGAGAGTTGGTCAGTATAGGAGCGTTAGACCGTTTCACCTAATAATTTGCGGTTTTATTCACCACCATTCCCCTCTACAATGTGTCGCCTCGCTTTACTGCTGAGCGAGCTTATTTAACCCCGCGATTAGGATACCCAATGACCGCTACTTTGATTGCAGAACAAACCACCAATACCACCATCAGCGCTCAAAGCGTGCTTGAGGAGGTGTTCGGCTATCAAGAGTTCAGAGATGGTCAGCAAGAGGTGATCGATATGGCGGTGTCCGGGCAAGATAGCCTGGTGATCATGCCAACCGGTGGTGGTAAGTCGCTCTGTTACCAGATTCCCGCGTTAGTGCGTGAGGGGCTCACATTAGTTATCTCGCCACTGATTTCGCTCATGAAAGATCAAGTGGACCAACTCAAGGCCAATGGTGTTGCGGCAGAGTGTATTAACTCCTCAATGCCACGTGAAGAGCTAATTTCAGTCTTCAATCGCATGAACTCAGGCCAATTAAAGATGGTCTACGTTTCACCTGAACGCGTGTTGATGCGTGATTTCATTGAGCGCCTGCAAGGTTTGCCGCTGTCGATGATCGCAGTGGATGAAGCGCACTGTATCTCACAATGGGGTCATGACTTCCGTCCAGAATACGCATCACTTGGTCAGCTTAAGCAGTATTTTCCTCATGTCCCTTATATGGCATTGACGGCAACTGCGGACGATGCGACGCGTAAAGACATTATTCAGCGCTTGCAGCTGGTGGATCCTCACACCTACTTAGGCAGCTTTGACCGTCCTAATATCCGCTATAACCTGGTAGAGAAGCACAAACCGGTTTCTCAAGTGGTGCGTTACCTTGAAACCCAGCGTGGTAATTGCGGCATCATCTATTGTGGTAGCCGCAAGAAGGTAGAGATGGTTACCGAGAAGCTGTGTAACAACGGTATTCGCGCCGCGGGTTATCATGCTGGCATGGATACAGACGAACGCGCTTATGTGCAAGAAGCGTTTCAGCGTGATGATATTCAGATTGTTGTCGCAACCGTGGCGTTTGGTATGGGCATCAACAAACCCAATGTTCGTTTCGTGGTGCATTTTGATATTCCAAGAAACATCGAATCTTACTACCAAGAGACGGGTAGAGCAGGGCGTGATGGTCTGCCTGCCGAAGCGATGATGTTGTACGACCCGGCAGATATGGGCTGGCTACGCCGCATGTTGGATGAGAAAGATGATGGTCCACAAAAGCAGGTAGAGACTCACAAGCTCAATGCGATGAGTGCCTTTGCTGAGGCGCAAACCTGTCGTCGTCAGGTACTGCTTAACTACTTTGGTGAGTATCGTGAAAAGCCATGTGGCAACTGCGATATCTGTCTCGATCCACCCAAGCACTTTGATGCGACCGAAGAAGCGCAGAAAGCGCTGTCATGTGTGTATCGAGTGAACCAGTCCTTTGGTATGGGATATGTGGTTGAAGTGATGCGCGGTATGCAGAATATCCGCGTTCGCGACAATGGGCATGACAAGCTTTCTACTTACGGTATTGGTCGTGACCACAGCCATGACTACTGGATCAGTATCTTCCGTCAGTTAATTCATAAAGGATTGTTGTTCCAAAACATTACCCGTAATTCTACGTTGCAGCTGACTGAAGAAGCGCGCCCGCTGCTACGCGGAGAAATGACGCTAGAATTGGCAGTGCCACGTCTGGATACTGCTGCGCGCAGCGCGAAGTCGGATAAACTCAGCAGCAAGAACTACGATAAGAAGCTGTTTGCTAAGCTACGCAAGCTACGTAAGTCGATTGCTGATGAAGATGGCTTGCCGCCTTACGTTGTCTTTAGTGATGCCACACTGATCGACATGGCGGAAATTTTGCCAACCTCTTACGGTGAGATGCTTGCAGTGAACGGTGTTGGCCAGCGTAAACTCGATAAATATGCTGATCCGTTCCTTGATTTGATTCAAGAACATATTACCAACCACGGTTAAAGCCCCCGAAATCATAAATAGAGAAGTAAAATGGAATTTGGACTGAGAGAATATCTTGCTGAAGAAGGTCGACTGCTAATTACCACGCCAAGCTTTGACTTTGACACCTTTCCTGAATTAGGAGAGAAGCTCGTTGCGCTGCTTTCTGCCAGTGTGATTGAAAAGCAGTGGGATGCGGATATGCACTCTTGGCTGGTGGATTTTGAAGGGTGTCAGTTGTTCCTGAAGTCAGAACATTACAGCGAGTCAGTTTGGTTTGAGTCTCTGAGCCCAGAGGCGAGTCGAGAAGAGTTCGATTATCTGGCTTCTCTGTTTAAACGTGGCTTCTAATTCTACTCCCACGGAATCACTACTGAAATGAAGAAATGTTAGGGATAAACGTTTGCGTTTATTCCTCTCATTGCAGTCAAAATTGATTAATGTATAATCGCCCGCCGCTCAATAGAGCAAAGTTAAACAGATTTTTTATTCACATTATTGGTAAGAGCCTTGTTCATGATATATGAATAAGTCACTCGATTTGGGTTCCCTCACCCCCAAACCAAACTAAAAAGGTACCGCATGAGTAACTTTACGCCTGCGCAACAGCGCAAAGCTCTAGCCCTGCTAGTTCTATTCCACCTGATCATTATTGCATCAAGTAACTACCTTGTTCAGCTGCCTTTTACCATCTTCGGTATGCATACCACATGGGGCGCGTTCACTTTCCCGTTTATTTTTCTAGCGACCGACCTGACCGTACGTATTTTCGGTGCTCAGTTAGCGCGTAAAATCATCTTCTTGGTGATGTTGCCTGCACTAGCGGTGTCGTACTTCCTATCGGTTGTGTTCTTTGAAGGCCAGTTCCAAGGCTTTGCACAGCTTGGTGAGTTTAACTTGTTTGTTGCCCGTATCGCAGCTGCAAGTTTTATGGCGTACCTGCTAGGTCAGATTCTTGATGTGCACGTATTTAACCGTCTGCGCCAACTGAAACAGTGGTGGATTGCACCGACATGTTCAACCTTATTCGGTAACGCAATTGATACCATCGCTTTCTTTGCGATTGCTTTCTACCAAAGCCCAGATCCATTCATGGCTGAACATTGGACTGAGATTGCTCTGGTGGACTATGGCTTTAAGTTGGTGATCAGCTTAGGTCTGTTCGTACCGATGTACGGTGTGTTACTGAACTATATCGTGAAGAAACTGACGGCGGTTAACCCTAGCTTTAAAGCTACCGGTGTAAACGCTTAGGTGAAGCGATGAATTGAGATAAATAAAAGGCCCTCTTATGTGAGGGCCTTTTTAGTATAAATCCTAATTTAACCGTTATGATTCAGCGATGACCAGTGGCCAGCCAATATCGGTTTGACGGTTGGCTTCAATCTCTAGCTCTGCTGCGGTAAGCGGATTACTCGCAAGCCACTGCTGATTAATGGTGAGTGTCAGGTTATCGCCTTCCGCTTCAAGCGTTACTTGTGGCTCAAGCTCTGGATTACGACGGTGAGTCAGCAAGATAGCAAGCCTTAGTAGACGCAACACACGCTTGGCACTGGTGCCTGAAATTGCATGTTGTTCTGGTAATGATGTTAACTGCTCACGGTAACGACGACTTAGCTCGCCAAGGAAGTGCTTCTGCGCACGTGTAAAGCCTGGTAAATCGAGATGCTGAAGCAAGTAAGCACTATGCTCACCACCCTTCTTAAAATCGATAGTGAGACCAATCTCATGCAGTTTGGCTGCGGTTTGTAGCATGACGAGAGCTTGAGGCTCTACAATCCACTCACTGCTGCCAGCCTGTTGGTACAGAGACTCAGCCAACTGAGAAACTTGCTCAGCGTACTGAGTGTCCATCTGGTAGCGAGACTGAACACTCGCAATCGTACGTGCACGAATGTCATCTTGGCGCAGCTCATCAACCATCTCATACGCTAGGCCTTCGCGCAGTGCGCCACCGGCCAGTGTCATTGAGTCGATCTCAAGCAGTTCAAAAATCGCAATCAGAATAGAAAGGCCGCTTGGGAATACCAAAGCGCGCTCTAGAGTTAGACCTTCTATCTCTAGTTCTTCTAAACGTTCGGCGATCATCGCTTGCTTTTGCAGACGCTTAAGCTTGGCATGAGTAATAACCTCATCCATGCCTTGCGCTAGCATGATCTCTTGCAGAGCTTGTACTGTGCCGCTCGCGCCCACACACACATCCCAACCTAGCTTGGTGTAGCTCTCTAGGATTGGCTCTAGTGTCGCTTTAGCAGCATCAATTGCGTGCTCGAAGTTGCTTGCCGTCAGTTGGCGATCTTTAAAGTGGCGCTCTAACCATGTCACGCAGCCCATTTTTAGGCTAGTTAGTGCTTTGGCAGAGAAACCTTCACCGATAATCATCTCGGTGCTTGCGCCACCAATATCGACCACTAAACGACGACCACTACCACCCGAGGTGTGTGCTACACCTTTATAGATGGTCGCAGCTTCTTCTTCACCAGAGATAACATTAATGTCGTGACCAAGGATCTGGTTCGCTTTCTCTAAGAAAATATCCACGTTGGTTGCGGTACGCAGGGTAGCAGTACCTACGATGCGGATGTTTTCAGTAGGAATATCTTGAAGTCGCTCAGCAAAGAGACTCAAACAATCCCAACCTCGCTGCATAGCCTCTAAGCTAAGAGCATTATTTTCATCTAAGCCGGCAGCTAAACGAACTTTGCGCTTAATCTTGGCCATGGTTTGGACGCTGCCATCGATATGACGCACAACGAGCATATGAAAACTGTTCGACCCGAGGTCGATAGCAGCGTATAGCGGGGGTGACACTGTTTGAGTCATAGGCGTTTAAGCTTCCTTGTTATGACGCGGCTGGCGTGGACGACGGTTTTGGTTCGGCTTACGGTTGCCGTTACGAGAACCACCGTTGTTTGAGCGGCGCTGTTGCGGGTTACGCGTGCGCAGGCGCAATGGTGCTGGCAGATCTTCAATAAGTGCCGAAGCATCGTAGTCAGAAACTGGGATTGCGTGCTCAATGTACTCTTCGATTGTTGGAAGGTTAATTGCGTAATCTTCACAAGCGAAGCTGATTGAGTGACCACTTGCACCAGCACGGCCAGTACGACCGATACGGTGAACGTAATCTTCACAATCGTCCGGTAGGTCGAAGTTGAATACGTGAGTTACTTGAGGAATGTGTAGGCCACGTGCCGCAACGTCGGTTGCAACCAATAGGTCAACTTCACCCTTAGTGAACTGCTCAAGGATTTTTTCACGTTTCTTCTGAGGAACATCACCCGTTAGTAGACCAACACGGTGACCGTCAGCTGCTAGGTGGCCCCATACAGACTCACACTTGTGCTTAGTATTAGCAAAGATGATTGCACGCTCAGGCCACTCTTCTTCGATCAGAGTTTGCAGTAGTGCCATCTTGTGTTCGTTTGATGGGTAGAACAGCTCTTCTTTGATACGGTGACCAGTTTTACGCTCAGGCTCAACCACAACATGCTCAGGGTTGTGCATGTGCTCAAACGCCAATTCTTGTACGCGGTAAGAAAGCGTCGCAGAGAATAGCATGTTCAGGCGATCTTTTGGCTCTGGCATACGGCGGAACAAGAAACGGATGTCTTTAATGAAACCAAGGTCGAACATACGGTCCGCTTCATCCAGTACAACTGCTTGGATGTGGTTCAGGTTAAATACCTTCTGCTTGTAGAAGTCGATGATACGGCCAGTAGTACCGATCAGAACGTCTACACCGTCTTCTAGCTTGGCTAACTGCTTATCGTAGCTCTCGCCACCGTAGGCAAGTGCCGCTTTAATACCAGTACTCGCGATAAGAGGCTCAGCATCGTTAAAGATCTGAATCGCTAGCTCGCGCGTCGGAGCCATAATAATCGCACGAGGCTGATTTGGCTTACGACCTTCGTGTTCAGGCGTATTTAGCAGGTGGTTAAAGGTAGCAGTAAGAAACGCGAGCGTTTTACCAGTGCCCGTTTGGGCCTGGCCTGCGATGTCTTGGCCGGTGAGCAGTACCGGCAGCGCCAAGGCTTGAATCGGGGTACAATATTCGAACCCTTTTTTCTCCAATCCTTCAATGACTTGGGCGTTTAAATCCAAATCGGCGAACTTTTGCTCTGTGATATGCGTCTTTTTCATAGCTATAGAATATCAGCTTAAGCTTGCAATACGAAAGTAAATACATTCCAATAGGGCATCTATTTACTGGTTATCATCCAACCAGTTCTAAAAAACACATTGGAGTGGAAGATGAGTGATAAGATTTTGCAGCTTACTGATGAAGGTTTTGATAACGACGTAATCAACGCTGCAGGCCCGGTTCTTGTTGATTTTTGGGCGGAATGGTGTGGTCCATGTAAAATGATTGCGCCGATTCTTGACGAAATCGCGGACGAGTACGAAGGCAAGCTCACTATCGGTAAACTGAATATCGACCAAAACGCGGGTACACCACCTAAGTTTGGTATCCGTGGTATTCCAACGCTACTTCTTTTCAAAGATGGTGGCGTAGCAGCAACTAAAGTTGGTGCTTTGTCTAAAACTCAACTGAAAGAGTTCCTAGACGCGAACCTATAATAGGCAAGCAATAAAAAGAAACCGTGCAGTTAACAAATGCACGGTTTTGTTTTTTCTAAGCTATAGACTAGGCTTAGTTTTAGTGATAATTTATCGCACGTTAATTGAACAAATTTCTCTTCTTGGTCGATCCTGTGACCGAATCCCTCTTAACTAGAAAACAGATCTTATTTTGACTAAACAAGCATCCACCACAATGAATCTTACAGAACTGAAGAACAGACCTGTATCTGAACTTGTTAAACTTGGCGAAAGCCTAGGCCTAGAAAACCTAGCTCGTCTAAGAAAACAGGACATTATCTTCTCCATCCTTAAAGCACATGCAAAAAGTGGTGAAGACATCTTCGGTGATGGTGTTCTAGAAATTCTGCAAGACGGTTTTGGTTTCCTACGTAGCGCAGACAGCTCATACCTAGCTGGTCCTGACGACATTTACGTATCGCCAAGTCAGATTCGTCGTTTTAACCTACGTACTGGTGACTCAATTGCCGGAAAGATTCGCCCACCTAAAGATGGCGAACGTTACTTTGCACTGCTTAAAGTAAACACGGTAAACCACGACAAACCAGACAACGCTCGTAACAAAATCCTATTTGAAAACCTTACCCCTCTACACGCTAACGAGCGTATGGTTATGGAGCGCGGTAACGGTTCTACTGAAGACATCACAGCACGTGTACTAGACCTTGCATCACCAATTGGTAAAGGTCAGCGTGGTCTGATTGTTGCTCCGCCTAAAGCGGGTAAGACAATGTTGCTTCAGAACATTGCACAAAGCATTGCTCACAACCACCCTGAGTGTGAGCTGATGGTACTTCTTATCGATGAGCGTCCAGAAGAAGTAACCGAGATGCAACGCCTAGTTAAAGGTGAAGTAGTTGCATCGACTTTCGATGAGCCAGCATCTCGCCACGTACAAGTTGCAGAAATGGTTATCGAGAAAGCAAAACGTCTTGTTGAACACAAGAAAGACGTCGTTATCCTGCTTGACTCTATTACTCGTCTAGCACGTGCATACAACACCGTAGTACCTTCATCAGGTAAAGTACTGACTGGTGGTGTGGATGCAAACGCACTACACCGTCCTAAGCGTTTCTTCGGTGCGGCACGTAACGTTGAAGAGGGTGGTAGCTTAACTATCCTAGCAACAGCACTGGTTGATACTGGTTCTAAGATGGACGAAGTTATCTACGAAGAGTTCAAGGGTACAGGTAACATGGAAATCCACTTGAACCGTAAGATCGCTGAGAAGCGTGTCTTCCCTGCAATTGACTTCAACCGCTCAGGCACTCGTCGTGAAGAACTACTGACGAAGAACGATGAACTGCAGAAGATGTGGATCTTACGTAAGATTGTTCACCCAATGGGCGAAATCGATGCAATGGAATTCCTAATCGACAAGCTAGCGATGACGAAGACCAACGATGAGTTCTTCGACGCAATGCGTCGTCAATAAGTTAGATATCGTTATCTAGAACGATTATGAAGCGCTGCCACTGGTAGCGCTTTTTATTTGCATTTTTGGTGAGTAGCTTGCAGAATAACCAAAAGTGTTACAAGGAAGTTAAAATGCAACATGGACTGTTGTCGTCAATACTCCTGTCTATTTCACTGTTATTTACACCTGTCAGCGTATCGTTCGCGACAGAGATGTCTCCTCAAACAGTCGAAACATGGCTGGAGAATGACCAAGTAAAACAAAAGACCTCAGAGTTTCTAGAGTTAGTGATGCGCGATGAAGTGAACTCATTGCGCTTTGCCCTTGAGCGTCTTACCTTTCCCCAGCAGGAAGTGGCTCGCTTTCAGCTACTCAAAAAGATAGAGCAGCAAGGTATCGTTCTTACTCCTAAGATGTCGATCTTTGTCGAACAACAGCTCGCGATTACCCCTACCTACCAAGTTTTAGAACGTGGTGATGGCTACGAATTTACGGTTCCTGCATTTAACTACCCATCTATTGCTAACCGTCTTATCAAACAGTTCCGCGAAGACCAAAATACCCTGGTATTTGTATTAAATGCTGAAAAGAAAGATCTCGACTTAAAGTCGTGGCTAACAGGAGCGGACCATCAGGTTCAAACGCGAGAAGCATTGTTAGTTCGTGAGCTCGATAGTTTGTCTCCAGAAGCGGTTGATTACCTAGCTAAACAGTTAACCGAGTCGCCAATCGTGAGTTGGTTACCATCAACCGAAGTGGTAGTACGCTTGGCACAAGTCAGCGAAGACCCTGAGGTCTACCAAATCCTGTGGAAGATGAAAGCCGACTATCATAGTCAAGCAGAGCTAGTACGTTTGGCTGAAAGCAAAGAACCTTTCGCATTAGAGCAGGTGATGGCAGCAACTAAGAACCCACGCCTTAAAGAAGAAGCGATCACTTTACTCACAAGAGTGAACCCACTCTCGGAAGAGGTAAAAGCATTTCTAGTCTCTCGCATGGCGATAGCAGACGACGCTTCGTTGGTCGCACGTGAGTTAGCCAAACAAGGTCACACGGGGTGGCTGCAAGACTTAGTTAACGACAACCCACAAGTTAAAAGCTCTGTAATCCAGAAGGTGCTACCGTAACTGGGTTTTAGCTCGCAATAACCTTACTAAAAAGGGGGATCTCAGGATGCCCCTTTTTGTTATACTGCTTGCAGATTAATCAGCATTAGAAGCCCTATGAGTTATAAGGATTTACGCGACTTTATTGATCACCTAGAAGGGATTGGTCAGCTAAAGCGCATTTCTCACCCTGTCGACCCCGATTATGAAATGACAGAGATCAGCGATCGTACATTACGTGCTGGTGGTCCTGCATTGCTATTCGAGAACCCAATTGGCTATAACATGCCAGTGTTGACCAACTTATTTGGTACACCAGAGCGTGTTGCTATCGGTATGGGGCGTCAGGACGTTAAAGAGTTACGCGAAGTAGGTAAGCTACTGGCTTATCTTAAAGAGCCAGAGCCGCCAAAAGGCTTTAAAGATGCGATAGAAAAAATACCGGTCTTTAAGCAAGTTCTAAACATGCCAGCCAAGCGCTTGCGTAAAGCGTCGTGCCAAGAGATTGTTTGGCAGGGTGACGAGGTTGATCTCGATAAAGTTCCGGTAATGAGCTGTTGGGCAGATGACGTTGCTCCTCTATTAACTTGGGGCTTGACGGTTACTCGCGGGCCAAATAAGAAACGCCAAAACTTGGGTATCTATCGTCAACAGAAGATAGGTAAGAACAAGATCATCATGCGTTGGCTTGCTCACCGAGGTGGAGCACTCGATCTTCGAGACTGGATGGAAACAAACCCAGGTAAGCCATTCCCAGTATCGGTCGCGTTTGGCGCAGACCCAGCCACCATTCTAGGTGCAGTAACACCAGTGCCTGATACGCTTTCTGAATATGCGTTTGCAGGTCTACTTCGTGGTAGCAAAACGGAAGTGGTTAAGTCGATTAGCAACAATCTAGAGGTGCCAGCCAGTGCAGAGATTGTGATGGAAGGCTATATCGACCCGAACGAGTTTGCTGATGAAGGTCCATATGGTGATCACACGGGTTACTACAATGAGAAAGAAAAACACCATGTGTTTACCATTACTCATATCACTATGCGTAAAGACCCTATTTATCACAGCACCTACACAGGCCGTCCGCCAGATGAGCCAGCGGTACTGGGTGTTGCGTTGAACGAAGTGTTCGTCCCTATTCTGCAAAAGCAGTTCCCTGAAATTGAAGATTTCTACCTACCGCCTGAAGGGTGTTCATACCGAATGGCAGTAGTGACCATGAAGAAACAGTACCCAGGTCATGCGAAGCGCGTGATGATGGGGGTATGGTCTTTCTTACGTCAGTTCATGTACACCAAGTTTGTACTGGTATGCGATGAGAGTGTTAATGCACGTGATTGGTCTGAAGTCACCGCTGCGATGGCGGAACATATGAGCCCTAAGCGTGACACATTGATGATAGAAAGCACGCCTATTGATTCTCTCGACTTTGCATCCCCAGTTGTTGGCTTAGGCTCAAAGATGGGACTGGATATTACCAAGAAGTGGGATGCCGAGCTTGAGCTGTCTCCTGAAGTTTCTGTAGTAAGTGAAGGAAAGCCTGTATGCGAGCAAGCACTCCAACAGATTAAGCAAGCTCACCCAGAAATCATCAATATCCATCTGCAAAATAACAATAGCAGCATGGTCGTGGTTTCGATTAAGAAAGCGAAGGCGCATCACGCAAAAGAAGTGATGGAAACCATCTGGCAGCAGTTTGCTGATAACAAGTTCGTGATTGTGTGTGATGGCGACGTTAATGTTCGTGATTGGAACGATATTATCTGGGCGATCACCACGCGAATGGATCCGGCGCGCGATACGATTTTTGAATCACAACCATCTTCACTGTCTCGTATGGGATTGGATGCGACGAATAAGATTCAAGGTCAAGAGTGTCGACGCGAGTGGGGCACCCCCATTACAAAAGATCCAAAGATTGTCGAAAAAGTTGATAGTATCTGGGAACAACTAGGAATCTTATGAGCTACCAAGTAGTCTTGTATCCAGAAAATATCACCTTCGATATAGAAAAAGGGCAAACGGTGTTGGATGCTGCGCTCAACAGCAACATTAACTTCCCCAACCGTTGCCAAGTCGGCGCTTGTGCGATGTGCATGTGCAAAAAACTAGAAGGGCAAGTCAGTTACCACCTTGAGCCAATGCTTACAGAGAAAGAGCAGCAACAAGGGTGGATCTTCGCTTGCCAAGCAATAGCAGAAAGTAATTTAGTCCTGACCTTTGCTGATTAAAGGTCTGTGAGAGGAATAGCATGACAATTAAATGTAAAGTGAAGTCTATCGAGCCGTTGGCGTGTAACACGTACCAGATTCTACTTCACCCAGAAACACCAGTAGCATTTAAAGCTGGTCAATACCTTATGGTAGAGATGGGCGAGAAAGATAAGCGCCCATTCTCAATTGCGAGCAGCCCTTGCCGTCACGAAGGTGAACTAGAGCTACATATCGGTGCCGCAGAACATAACGCTTACGCACTCGAAGTGGTAGAAGCTATGCAAAAAGCGCTAGCAGAAGATGGAGATATCGCGATTGATGCGCCTCACGGTGAAGCTTGGGTAAAAGAAGATAGCGATCGTCCACTATTACTAGTAGCTGGTGGTACGGGTTTCAGTTACGTACGTTCTATTCTTGATCACTGTATCGCCCAGAATAGCCAAAAAGAGATTCACCTATACTGGGGTGCTAAAGATGAGCGCCAGCTTTACGCGAAAGCAGAACTAACTGAGATTGCAGAAAAGCACAGCAATGTTCACTTCGTGCCAGTAGTAGAAGACGCACCAGCAGCATGGAGTGGTCAAACAGGTAATGTGCTAGAAGCAATTAACCATAACTTTGAGTCTCTGGCTGATTACGACATCTATATTGCAGGTCGTTTTGAAATGGCAGGCGCTGCAAGAGAACAGTTTACTGAGAAAAAAGATGCGAAACGCGAGCATATGTACGCTGATGCCTACGCATTTATTTAACTAAAAGCGTATTAATTCGTTCAAAAAGAGAGCAGAAATGCTCTCTTTTTTTGGTTTTGATGAACTATTAGGCAGTTAACCCCTATTTATTCAATTTTTATGAAAAAGTAGTTGCCAAGTTCTTAGGTATCTCTATAATGCCGCCTCACTGACACGGCAGGCGCCACAAGGCTTCAGCAGTAATCAGTAAGACGAAAATTCAAAAGAAATTAATTTTCAAAAAGTGTTTGACACTGAATGTTAATTCGCTAGAATGGCCGTCCACTTTGAGAGGTAAGCCTCAAAAAGTAAAGCTCTTTAAAAATTTAAACCTATCAATCTGTGTGGGCACTCGTTGATGAATATCAAAAATGAAACTTCGGTTTCAACTTGATTTCAATGAACTGAGTGACCAATTCGAATCGTAAGATTCGGCACAGTCAATTCA
>NZ_JFFR01000027.1 GCF_000695685.1 Vibrio fortis
CCAAATTTAGTTGTTTGACGCACTAATTATGGCTCTGGCTTTTAGCTAACCCACGATATTGGAGGCTAGCACCTCGTGGGGTCATTATGTCTATGTTTAAGAGGTCATACATGAAAATTAAAATCGGCGACATGATCGCGATTCCAGTTCAACAACATAAATTTGTATTTGGTCGTGTATACAATGACGCTACGATTGCGATTTATGAGTTTTTGTCTGACTCTACAAGCTCATATAGAGAAGCATATAAAAATAATATTCTCATGTTTTCAGGTTTTTTTGATAGCTCAATAAAAAATAAGAAGTGGAAAATTGTGGGTCATATTAAGTTTTCAAGTGCTGAAGAAGCTTGGGCACCCCCAGTTTACATACAAGATGTTATAGATCCGAATAAGTATAGAATTTACCATAAGGGTGCAATGAGAAACTGTTTTAAGTCAGAAACCTTCGGCATAGAAAGGCAAATAATGAGGAAGCCAGAGGAGCTCGTTGAAGCGATTAAAGCAAGAATGGCGTTTGAAAATTAAACATAACAAACAATTTAAGAGGGATTCCCCACGCTTGGCATTTTTGGTTTGGGTCAAGTTTAGTGTTTACAGCGCCCAAATTTAGTATCGTGGTCGCGTGGCTCACCCCTTAATTGGGCGTTAGCAAGCAAATTGCAATGGGATACTGGGTGTGGTTGAAAGCTCTAGAATGCCCACGAGGCGGAATCCCGCATAGTAGCCCGAATCTCGAATCCACAATAGGCTTTCAACCATTAGCTGTAATGAATATAAGCTCTGTTATCACAGGCTATGCGGCCTATAAACTCCACAACTGACTAAAAATTACAATATGTAATGAGGTAAAGCAACCTTTTTGTGGAGTATTGCTTTCAGTGGGGAAGTTCTATAGAAATAATAAAATAATAGAAGGTAACAATTGGTAAATGTATGTTTTAGTGGGAAGTTAATCTTTAAACCGCATGCTAACAAGAGACTATGGCGTCAATAGTTAATTTTTGGCGCTATCCTTATCCCACATAACACCATCTCTTAGCATCGAATTTAAGATCACAACCATCTTTCTCATGCAGGCAACTATAGCTACTTTTTTGGGTTTTCCTGCCGCAAGTAATCGTTCATAAGTCGCCTTAAAAACAGGGTTACATTGGATGGCAGACATCATTGCCATGTATAAAACTGTGCGAACTTGAGCACGACCACCTTGGATCATCCGCTTGCCTTTGAGACGTCCACTTTCTCTGGTTATTGGAGCGAGGCCTATAAGAGAAGAGGCTTGTTTATTGGTGATAAAACCGAGTTCAGGAACATTACTGATGATTGAGGCTGATGCTATTTTCCCTATCCCTGGCATGCTTTGTAGTATCTCATTTTTAGCTTGGTATTCAGGGCAGGTATCGATGAGTTTTGATATCTTTTCTTCAACTTTGGCGATTTGATTTTTGAGGGCAGTTAAGATTGGTTTAATTGAGGATGCTAGGCTCTGAGGTAAAATCTGTTGTCGGTTTTTCTCCATCGTTTGCATTGACAGTAACTGATTACGTCTTGTAACTAAGTCACTCATTAGTCGTATGTTTTCGCTCTTTAGTTGTGTCAGTTTAGGTTGTATAGCTTCACCAAAATGGGCAATAAGAGCGGCATCTAGACGGTCGTTTTTTGCTCGACGCCCAATAGCTCCTGCAAATCTTTTAACGTGCAATGGGTTCGCAATAACATAGGGTAACTTCGCTTTATCACAGGCGAATATGAAAGGCATTTCCAGTCGGCCTGTAGCTTCGATGACAACGCGTCTAGGTCTATGTTTAGTAATAGTCCTAATTGCTTCCTTGATGCCTTTTTCATTATTGGGAACGGTGAAGTAAATATCGAGAGGACGAATATAAATGTCTAATTGTGACTTGCCAGTATCAACGCCGACATTAATGTTTTGAAGTGTGTTTGTATTCATAATAAGCTAACTCTTGCTTGCAAATGCGGGCTCGAGACCCAGAAGACTATTCGAGTGTGGTGCTTGGAGTTCTATCTGGCGTTCGTACTTGTTATCGGTCTCTCGATAGAGGAACCAGCATTTAATCGAACTACCAGATAGAAGAACTTTAGTTGCAGCTAAAGTCTGGGTCTCACCTTACCCGATTGGAGCGCTTATTATCCATACAAGCATTTAAGAGTGATTCCCAACGCTTGGCATTTTTCATTCCATCGTTGGGTTTTGTGTTTACGGTGGCATGGTTAGGTTTAGCGGTAGCGTTGCTCATACCTTAGCTGTTTGGAGAAAAAATTATATGGCAGCAATTTTTAGTTTTAAATGTTCGAGTTGTGATGAAATTCATGAGGGATCACCAAGCTTTTCATTTAGGGCTCCAGATCCATACTTAGAGCAATCAGATGAAATACAGGAAGCAGGTAAACTTGGAACTGATCTTTGTTACTACAAGGATCAGGATGGTTATCATTACTTTGCTCGAGTTGTTATTGAAATCCCTATCATAGGTATGGCGGATCCATTTTTGTGGGGTGTTTGGGTTTCGCTAAGTCGGGAAAGTTATGAACACTATCTTGATACTTACGAAGAACCTGATGTGAACAAGAATTACTTCGGTTGGCTTTGCAATTATCTCCCGTATTACGAGAGTACCTATGCAATGGCAACAGATGTTTGCCCTAGAATGGATGGTGAAAGACCATATCTAGTTATTCATGAAACAGAGCATGAATTTTATTCCGACTATATCAATGGTATTTCAGTTGAAAAAGCTCAAAAAATCGCAGAATTGTGCATGCACGGCTAACAAGGCAATCAAGATGATGCGTTACACTCGGCGGCTTTGGTATGGAGTCGGTGCGCTTTGTTGATTCTTTGATCTTATCGCAGGCGTTAGATTTCTTTTATCAAATCCACCAATGGTAAACATTTGCAATGTTGAACTTTAGAATTACAAAATACGATCCTAAAAATAGAAATTCCGATGGGCAGTACAAAGTTGATGAATGGACATGTCCGTCAGAAGTCGGGAAAAAATTTAACGGAATTGAGTTTAAAGCATCGGAATACTTTGAAGTTGAAGAAAAGTATATAAATGCTGTTATAGAGTGCCTCCAGTCTAAACACATTAAGCACCTTCGAGTAGTAGATCTTGAATCTAGATTTCTACAAGATAACCTTTCGGATAAAAGTAGTCAGTGGTTAGTTAGCGAAGAGTTTAAGGATATTGCTCTCTTTGAAGACAAGAAACTCGAAATAGATTGCCTTACAGTTGTAATCAAGATGATTTTAAGGGGGTTTTTGTGGTGCAGATTAGAAATTAATGAACAATTTAGTCTTAGGTTTGGTTGGGACTACTACATGTATATCTGTTGCAATAATTTAAATGAGAGCACGATTGAAAAAATGAATAAAACGGGATTGTTTGTTGAGCTACTTGAACCACTTTACGATATGAAACGTTGTAATTTTTATATCCAAACGTGTCGCGCTGACGAAGATGGAGATAGCTTAGTTGAAGAAGAAACAATCCTTAAAACCATGACTCGAGAAAAAATAAAGAAAGGTTTAGGTCTTTCTGATGAACATACTGGAAATCATAGTTTTGATATAACTCCTCAAAATTATGCAATGTTTAAAAATGACTTTGAGTTTAACTTCACGGAATATGAGTATTGTCTGTATTGCGACAAGATTTACATATAGGTAAATGAAATCTAACAAGTTGCTCAAGTATGACGCATAAAGCTTGGCTTGCGCTCCTTCGTCGATAATTTTAGCCAAGCTTTTCGCGCCTCTGAGCACGGCGCTACATCCCATAAAGGAATTCGAGTATGAGCTATGATTTAGGCTTCTTTTCCATAAAAGAAGGTGTCACAACGGCGGAAGTTAGGGCTGCATATCTAAGTAGCTGCGAAGGGGCAGCTCCCCCATGGCCGAAGTCAGAGACGCTTAATTCATTCATGTCGGCCTTAGAAAATGAATATCCATGCATTGATACTCTCTCCGATGATGAAGTGGATGACAGTCCTTGGTCATGCGGCTTCGATAAAGGTGAAGGTCACATAATCGTGAGCATGGTTTTTAACCGTGCATCTGAGGTAGGTAATTTCGTCTGGAGTTTGCTCGAACAACATGAACTTATCGTTTTTGACCCTCAAACAGATAAAGCTTACATAGGTAATAATGAGCTTCCAGAGAGTCAGGAAACTAAAAAATGGTGGCAATTCTGGAAGTAAGAGTTAACAAGGCCAGCCAGAAGGACCAAAAGGCCGCCGCTTCGCTCTGGTTTTTCGGCCCCTGCTGGCGGCGTTAAGGCTCTAAGGAGTAATATTTATGTTTGGAAAGATCTTCATCGACTCTTCAGGTTGTGAGTATGGAGTTCTTCGGAAAACGGAAGCGACTACACCCGGAGAGTTATCTGATGTATGTGTAATTGCAGAAGATGAGTGCGGAAACTACTTCATACTAAATTCCCAGGGGGTATTTTTCTGGGATCACGAAACATCGGGTAGAACTTTTCTTAGTGCCTCACTACAAGAGTTTGAGGAGAGTTGTTTTGAACCTAGATGTATTGAGCTATCCGAAGGTCAAGTAGTTTCTAGCTGGATAGATCCAGATTTTGCAAAGTTATATGGTGTAAAAACAAGCTCTAACAGATAAAGATTAAGCTTTGCGTAGCCAACGTAAAGTCCTAAGTGTTGCACAAGCCTGAGTCTCTAAATACTTAAATTGTGCGTCCTGCACGTCAGTTTTACTACTTGCCATCTTCGTAGTTATTGATGGTTTGCTAATTTAACCAGAACATCTGGCACATTGTTGTCCAAAGTCGTCACAATCTGATTCCAAACATATGGCATTATCTAGCTCGAAATTGATCCCAACTTGTTAGAACACATGCTCTACTCAATTCAGAGGGCGTGCGTTTACCCTACTAAAACTTATTCGATTGATTTGATAACTGTTCACCCCGTCATTAGGCGACATCTTGTAGTCTAATTTCCCTCAATGTGTCGTAATCTATTGATTATCAGTTGAGTTGACATGAGAATGACTGCGTTTCCGAAGGGTGAAAAACGACAATTTGTGTTACAGAATACAAGCTGACGGAACGAGATGCTGTGGTTGATACTAGAAGTGGACGAGTATATCCGTAGGTGATGTGAGGGTGTTGGATACGACATTAAAAGTTCGAGATGCCACAAGTTTTCAGGATTCAAGACCATCAGGCAACCTAGTTAGAATCGTAAAATTTATTAAGGAGGACTTAATGTATATTTCAAGATTTTTGATAGCTTTAGTCTTAGTATCAAATGTTGTTTCAGCTGAGAGGTTAAATATGGCTGAGACAGGAATATTAAATTTTTACTATTCATGTGAAGAAAAAACGGAACAGTTGTGTGTAAAGAGTATTGACTCAACTGTCGACAATCGAGTGTTAATTACATTTTCATTCGATAGTAGGAATACGAACTTTAATTATGAAGAAGAGCAGTGGATTTATTTTGTTAGGAATCAGATGTTTATTCTTCTATCAACACTAAATCCTGAGGCGGAAAAAATGTATTCTGACGAACACCGTGTCTATGACCTTTCATTGGATAGTCTACAACAGTCTAGCGTTGTTGTGGGAATGGAAGCTCTTATTAATGATAAGAATTATGCTGGGTTTAGCATGTTCTTTTACGATGATGAGATTAAAGTTGGTGAAACTCTAATCCCAACAAATATGCGAGCATTGGCATACTATAATGAGTCACAAGGTGCCATAAATATAAAGGATTACTAACGAGGACAGGTACCATAAAGAATATTGCCCAGCAACTCGTTGCGCTATCCTTATTTTCAGCTTACGCAACCATCACTCATGAGTCAACTGATGCGTTTGTAGGCTATTGCGACGAAAAATGTGAATTGAAGAGTTAATGAGACGCGATAATGCAATTGAGAGGTACACATTTTAAATTCTGAGTTGATTCAGGCTGACTCAATTTGAAACGCGTGCACCCTTTGTCTATACAAACTGGATCTGAAGTTGTTAAGAGTTTGGCGAGATACTATGTAAAAGGGCTTGTTGCAAAAATTGAAGATGTTTCTGAGGTGCCTATCTGAGCCCCTTTATTTATTCATGGTTTACTAATGTTCGATTTTCCGAAACGCGTTTCTGTCCAAAACTCAGCTTCATCAGGAGCAGTGCTTACTCCCCAAAAGTTTCGATCTTAGTTGTCCATCGACGTTTAAAACGGTTTCTCTGGCGTGATGAACTGATCACATAGCCATTTCATTGCTTGATCATTCATGTTTGGACGATTCCATACCAAGCTGTATGCGACTTTTCCATAATCGAAAGGCAATGGCTTCGCGATGAGCCCTTTGGCTTGCAGGGCTTTCTGTGACCATAACTTTGAACAGGTAAATAAGTACGGTGTTTGATGGCAAAGCACGGCGGCTGAGCCAAAGTCAGCAACCGAAATAGCGACGTCACGAGGTTTGTGGCACTGCACCAAATTTTGTTCAAAGAAGGGCTGTGAAAGCTCGTTATCAAAGATGCCGATGTGTTTATAGCTGAGGTAGTCCTCGATAGTCAGCGCGGTATTGGCTAGTGGATGCTCTGCTCCCATCAAACATACCATCTCATCAGATAGGATGGTCTTCCATACCAACTCTTTGCTTTCAGTCGGTGGCTGTGAAATATCGTGAGGCAGTATAATAGCATTCACTTTACCGCTCAAAAGCGAGTCAAAGCCGAACTGCTGTTTCGAGTATACCTTTAGCGCTGCATTAGGGGCTAACTGAGTGGTGATCTGACTGATGGTTGGAGAAAACACTTCAAAGGTACTCTCACGCATCGATAGGGTGAAGCTGCCTTGGTAAGTCTCAGGAACGAAGCTCTTTTGATGCAGAAGGCCGTTCATGCTCGATAAAATGGCATGTACGGTTGGTGCGATTTGGTGCGCAAACGGAGTAGGGATGAGCTTGGTACCATCGCGGTAGAAAAGCTCATCATCAATAATCTCTCTAAGCTGAGAGAGTGTTTTACTGACACTGGATGGCGTTACATACAACTGTTCCGCAGTTTGGGTCACGCTATGAGTATTGAGCATAACGTGAAGAACAGTAAGGTGTTTAAGGCTAACGCGCGATAGGTGGAGATAATCCATCTCTACTCCAGAATCAAAGAACGAGTCTGGATTCTAACGCGCTAGCTTGTGATGAGCACGCGAAAAGTGACCAGCGCAGAAAGCACCGACAATAGAAAGTTCGCCCGCCAAACAGAGGGCTGCACACACTTCTGCCAACGCTTGCGATTTGCCGTTGCCGTGTAGCCCTAATAAGTCCAGACACGCTCTCTGGCTTGGTAAACCTGTACCACCACCCACAGTGCCGAGCATCAAGTTCGGAAGGGTGACGCTAGCGTACAAGCCGCCTTCTTTGTTGAGTTCCATACGAGTCATACCAATAGCCGACTCAGCCACACATGCCGCATCTTGACCGCAAGCGATATAGAGCGCAGCCAGTGCATTCGCGTAATGGGCATTGATACCAATGGTGCCACTTAGTGCGCCGCCGACAGTGGTCATCTGTCCAAACTGAACCATTTTCTCTGGGGTTGTATGAAGGTACTTCTCGACCAACTCCGCAGGAATATTCACTTCTGCTGTCACTTTTTTACCGCGCACACTGCGCAGCGTCTGCGTATTGGCTTTTTTGTCGCCAGATAGATTGCCATCAAGAAACGCATGGTCAGGTTTCACGGGTGTATGTTCAATGATGTACTCGAACACGGCATTGGTAGCAATCGTCACCATGTTTTGACCAGAAGCGTCGCCTGTCAAAAACTCAAACACAAGGTAAACGTGGTTGCCTTCGATGTTGCAACTGATGTCAGTGAGTTTGCCGTGCGATGTCGTAGATTCTGCAAGCGCTTTAAAGTGGTCGTATTGCGTCACTACCCATGCGACGAATTGACCAGCTTGAGCTAAGTTCTCGAAGGCAAACCCAGGAGTGCGAGTCACACCTTCATTGAGCAGCATCGCGCTTGCACCACCACAAGCAGAAATAAGCTTAGAACCACGGTTATACGAAGCGACGAGAGCAGCTTCTGTCGTCGCCAATGGCACCAAATAATCGCCTTCGGCAAACAGACCGTTTACACGCAGTGGGCCAGAAATACCGACAGGTACTTTAACGGTGCCAATGAAGTGTTCGATGTTTTTTTCGTAGGCAGAAAATTGCGAAAGGGTATGAGCGTCAAGCAGTTCAGCTTGGCTTTCTGCATTATCAAGTGCTGTCCAACGGCGGGTAAGGTTTTTCTCAGTCAAGTAAGGGCTTGGAGTCAGCTTTTTACTTGGCTTGTCGAAATGGGGTTGAAGCTTTTGTTCTAATTCTTCTGCGGTGATATCGCCACCTAAGATTGAAACATAGTCGCGACGGTGCAGGTTGAGTTTTGGCATAATTATTATTGGTACAGTTGGAACAGCAAGAGATATTTTGCGCTGATTCTACCGAGTAATGAGGGAGAAACAAGCGTCAGATATAATGAGTTACAGTTTGTGCAGCAATCGACAAAGAAACACGAGGCTTTGTTCAGAGATTATGAGCAAGCTGTTAATCGCCATATTAGATATGAATGTCTAACAGGCTTCCAATGGCTTCATTCTGGCGCTCGATGACAGAAGCGCCCACGCGATTGTAACTGGCGCTTTGTGTGAGTTTTACTAGCGCATCGCTGTGAGAAGGCATTGGTTCAGTAACGGTTCCTTTTTGAAGTGGGTCTGCAGTAGGGAGTTGATTAAAGCTGAGGTCGCTTTTAGGTGCCATTTCTTGCTCTAACTGAGGTTCATTCTGAGCAAGCTGATTCAGCTCCACAGTCGCTTCTTCCGCCATGTTGGCAGACTGCTGCATGATTGCGTAACCAGAATGTATACCTGAAATGGACATTCATTGACCTCGTTAAATTCCTAACTTGAGTTTAGGTTGGCTAAATATTGAACGCAAGGGAAATGTGTGATCTATGAGTAGGTTAATTGTAACTAAGTGGTCGTTAGGGGAAGGATATAGGAAATTCGGTGCTGGCTGGATTGTACTAAGAAATCAATCCATCAAACTATTGAAGAGATGATAAACGGGCTGATTTGTGGAGACGTGTGAGTGAACTGCTATATTGATAAGTTGTCAGGCGTGGTAAGAAGGCAACGCTTGATAGTAGATCAGTAGGGAAGATAAGGGAGCTGTTTAGTCGAATTGATATTAACTAAACAGCTCGCTTAGTGCTTTCATTTCTTCGTCCGTAAGCAAAGGTTGTTGCTTATTTTCGACTTTACTGTCGATTGTCTCGTCGATTTCACCTTGCAGAGCGATAAGTTGTTGATTGCTCAGTAGATGAATCTGCTGTTTTAGAGCTTCGAATTGTAGTGCGTTCATGATACGGCCTTACGTCATCTGTTACGCTACTAAAAGCATAGTACCCCAGTAGCATAGATCCAGTAAAATGATAGGAAAATCACTAAATATTTTGTGATTCCAATTTATAAGACAACTATAAGTTTATGTGACCAATTTTTGTCCGAGAAATGTCAGGCAAAGTTAGTGCTCGGTCAATCAAAGTCAGAGGATTTTAGTAATGTAAATTTCGATGGTGCCAGTAATGACGGGGCTTGTTAGAGTTTGGCTCGTAAGTTGTTGATTTATATGGTATGGCATTGAGAGTAAAAAGATAGCTCAAGGTGGATGAATTTTGAGCTATCTTTTTGTTTGTTATAGGCTTTGTTTTTGTATGGTTTTTTAGCGTTCTGTTGAGCTATTTATTGAACGTTACTTTAACCGCAAACTTAGTTGCTAAGGTATGCAATTCAGGCAGCATTCGGTAGATAAGGTGGAGTTGTTGCAACACCATTCGGACAGAACTTTCGTCTTCTTCTCGCCATTCACTCAAACGATTATCCAATTCAGGGTCGTAGCTATTTTTGATTTCACATTGTTCACTATGACTATGAAGTTGAGAGTACAGGGCATCTAAGTGCTCGTGAATAACGCGATGTGCATCTAGCACTAGCTTGTGAGTCGCTTCATCATCAATACGTGTTCTGTGCGCGCCTAATGCGGAGATGTAGCTAAGTAGAGCATGGTTGAGAGTCAGGAAACGAAAACTCTCATCGACTGAGGTTCGATATTTGCCGGGTTCTACTAACATGCTACTAATCGCCACGGTTAAGTTGGCATCGTTGTTGTGCGCGCTACGACGAGCGATACGATAGCTGAGGCTGTCTTTCTTGCCGATACGATATTGCCCAATGATCTGCGCCAGATAGGATTTATTGGCGTCTAGTGCATCGGCCATCACTTTATGCAAACGCTTCGACTGCCAATCCGGGAACAGGTAAACGACCGCAAGTACGGCCAATGCACAGCCAATAAAGGTATCCGCAAGTCGAGGCAGAACCACGGCATAGCCTTCACCGAGTTGATTGAAACAGAACAGCACCAATAGCGTGATGAATCCGGTGGCAAACCCGTAGTTATTAATACGGAACGCAAAGAACATCACACCGCTGACCACGATAAACACCAGTTGACTCTCTTGAGATGGGAAGAAAGTCAGCAGTGGGACACCAATCAACAGGCCGGCCACGGTACCAATCACACGCGCAGTGAGCTTTTGACGAGTCGCACTGTAGTTTGGCTGACACACAAAAAGAGTCGTTAGCAGGATCCAGTAACCTCGCTCAATCTCGAAGCCCTGAATGATTCCATAACCCAACGTCAGCGTCACCGCCATACGTATAGCATGACGAAATAGCATCGAATCCTTGTTTAGGTTGGCGCGTATTCTATGCCACATAGCCTTTAGAGTGTGAGGGTTGGTGTCATCTAACACATCTTCTTCAAGCTTCTCGGCATCTGGGTTATTGATGTTTGATAGCTGCTTTTCTACTGTCGCTAAGTTGTTAAATAGGAAATCGAGCTGACTAAGCAGTGGTTTCCATTCCGGACGGTTTTGTTGATGAAGGTGGTTTAAAGAAGACATCAACTCATCTAAAGCCAGTACTGACTTGTCACTGTGTTGATATTCCGCCCCGACTTTCAGAGAACTCGCGATCTCATGACAGGCTTTTGCTTGTGCCTCTAGTAGATATTTAAAGCGGAATAGTACGTCTGATCGTTCAAAGTGTTTCGCCAGCTCTTGATAGCGATAGTGGGTAGAGCTGACGCGCTCATGGATATCTTGGGCGATGAAATAGGTATTAAGAAAGCGGTCGCTTGGCCCATCAATGTGGCCTCGCTTAGAGCGATTCAGCAGCGTGGCTTTACACATATTGAGGGCATTAACTGTGCTTGCGTTGAGTTTCGCTTCAATAATGCGGTGTGGTTGAGGGACTAGATCGGTAACTGGATAGAATAATTCCGCCTTAGACTCCATGTAGTTGCCAATCTGGTCAAAAACGGTCGCAAGGTTTTGTTGTACAGGCTGCATTGGCCAAACGATTTGCCAAATCATCGACATAAAGTAGTACCAAGCCGCACCGGTTAACAGTAACAATGGCTGGAACCACAAATTAGTGCTTTCGTGTGCACCTAGCATGGTGTAAATAGCCACAAGCAGAGAGCCAAAAGCGATACTGGCGTATTTAGGACCAATAGCACCAAGCATGATGAATGCGAATGTCGACGTGAACAAGCCAATCGCGAATAGCCATGGCGTTTCGAAAAGCAGTTCTATGGAAAAAGCAGCAATGGCAAAACAGATAAAGGTTAATGTGAGTGCTTTGAGCCTTCCGGTAAAGCTATCGTCACTTTCAGCCAATGCGGCGGCAATAACGCCAAGAATGAGAGGGGTGATTAACGTATTTTGTTCGTAGTACCAAGCGGGCACCACGACACCCAATAAGGTGATAAGAATGAGGACGCTGTAATTTATGGTTTTGTTCGCCCAGTAGAGGCGTAAATTATCGGAGAAGTTCACAGTCGCTCGCTATTCAAGCTAAAAACATAATCCTAACAGAAATCAAGCACAAGAATTTGATACTAATTCATAATTAACTCCAGGTGGTCATGAAAACGGCGATAAGAAATGGGATATTATTAATTCTTATTGCAACATGATATAAATTCACTATCTCCCAATTAAGAGCAAGCCCAATGCAGCTAAGCGCAAATAAGACTGCACAGTTTTTTATCCAAAATGAATATCATCAAGTTGAGCTCGATGGCTCACGTTTACTTCTCTCATCTGTTGGTAGCGAGGAGCGTATCCCGTTCACGATATGGAGTGGTAAGGTCGCGATAAAACGCGGTTTGTTTTGGGGATCATTGCAGTTCTTTGCCAATACGCATGAAGGAAAACAACGCAGCTGGCTAGTTCAAGGTTTGCCATGGGATGAGTGCCGACAATTTGCTCGTAGCGCCGTAACTGCTTACCAGCAGTGGCACGATACTCAATGTGAACAATTGGCAGAACATGTACCTGAATGGGAAGCTGAGCTAACACGTCTTGAGCAACTCCCAGCTTTTTTGCCGCACTCTCAAGTCGATCAATGGGTAAATAAAGTCAATCAAGGCTTAGAATCGATGGTGATGACCCTTGATGAAGCTGCTCTGCGCATGCCCAAACGAATCGCCCGCCTTTCTCCATGGTTACTCGATACGGAAGAGCAGCAAGCTGAGCGCAACCGACTATGGCTCGATCGCGAACGTCAAAACTGGGAAGTGTTATTTGCGCAGTGCGAGTCTTCACCACTTAACCTTTCTCAGCAATATGCGGTGTTGATGAACGACGATCATAACTTGATTTTGGCGGGTGCTGGTTCGGGTAAAACCAGTGTTCTTACCGCCCGTGTAGCTTATCTGCTGCAGAGTCATCAAGCTCACGCAGAGGAAATGTTATTGCTGGCGTTTGGTCGTGAGGCTGCTGACGAGATGAAACAGCGCCTAGATAGCAAGATTGGCCTCTCAGCCGAAAAAGTGCAGGTGAAGACATTCCACCAGTTAGGACTCAAGATCCTTAACCACGTTGAGAATGAACCCGTGACCATTTCTCCATTGACATTGGACAGTAACCAGCGTCAAGCTTGGTGTATCGACTGGTTGAAAAAGCACTGGATGACACCAACTAACTTTAAGCGTTGGCAAAAACACCTCGCTAAATGGCCTATTGCTTACCTGAAAGGTGATGAAGAGCTGGGTAGCCACGTTTCCAACCTTAAGCTAATTGGATGGTTAGAGAAGCAATTAGAGCAACTCAATAGCTCGGGCTTAACCAAAAAAGAGGTTCAGCAGCAGCTTATCGATCACCCAGATTATACCCGTTTGAATAGTGAGCTTGCGCTTTGCTGGCCGTGTGTGACCGCTTGGCAGAAGAATCTGAAAGAGCAGAATCAAATCGATTTCTCGATGATGATTAGCCGCGCCACTCAATACGTGGAAAAAGGACGATTTATCTCGCCTTGGAAGTTCATCATGATCGACGAGTACCAAGATATCTCTCCAGACCGCTTGGCTCTAGTTGAAGCTCTATGTAATCAAACCAAAGCGGAACATCAAGCGTCTATCTTTGCGGTGGGTGATGACTGGCAATCTATCTATCAGTTTGCTGGTGCGGATGTCGATCTGACCACAGGTTTTAAAGATCGATTTGAAAGTTCGACGATTCATCATTTAGACACAACTTATCGTTTTAATAACCAATTAGGCGCGGTTGCGAATCGATTTGTGCAAGAGAACCCGATTCAACTGCCGAAAGAGCTCAATAGCTTTAAGCAGCAGAAGCAGAAGGCGGTTTATACAGCACCGAGTAAAGATGTTGAGAAGATCCTCGATCAGCTCAACCGCCAAGTAAAAGGAAATGCGACTAAGTCAGTATTGCTGCTAGGGCGCAACCATTATCATAAACCTGAGTTGTTAGCGGATTGGCAGAAGATTTACACGTCACTAGACATGAGTTTTATGACCTGCCACGCAAGTAAAGGTAAAGAAGCTGACTTCGTGATCATTCTTTGTGTAGATGAAGGGCAATTCCCAACGAAGAAGAAACAGCTTCATATTGATGGCGCATTAACAGAGTCTTCAGATAATTTCCCTTATGCTGAAGAGAGAAGACTGTTCTACGTCGCAATGACACGAGCAAAGGAAAAAGTCTGGATTACTCACAGTGGTGATGGTTCTGGCTTTGTACAAGAATTGCATCAATCGGATTATCCGGTTGTCCGTAAAAAATAAACCGTAGCCAAGCCAACATTTTTGGTAAGGAGGCCGAAATGGAACATGGTTCGATCAATTACATTGAGTTTGCAGCAAAAGATTTAGACAAGACCAAAGCGTTCTTTGAATCCGTATTTCAGTGGCAGTTTGAAGATTATGGGCCAGAGTACACGGCTTTTACTGCTAAAGGGTTGATGGGTGGTTTTTATCAGTCTGAGTTAGCTTGTGACGCGAGCGCTGGTGGTGCTCTGATGGTGTTTTACAGCCAAGGTTTAGAACAGACTGAGCAAGAAATAGTGGAAGCGGGTGGCATGATTAAGCGAGACATCTTTGCTTTTCCGGGCGGCCGACGTTTTCATTTCTGCGAACCAAGTGGGAATGAAATGGCGGTGTGGAGCGATAAGTAAGCTCTATCTGTTTGAGCACGTTTTCTAGTCGTGCCAAAATATTCGTCGTTACCAAATAAAACAGCCTGCAAATGCGCAGGCTGTTTTTGTATTTGTATTGCAGAGCTTAATTAAGTGCGGTCTGCTAAGTATGCTTCGTAATCTGGGATCTCAATCGACACTTCTTCTTCAAGCATTGAAGAGTTAAATAGGAAGTTTGCCGTTGCACGGTTTGTTGCCACTGGGATGTTCCATACACTCGCAATACGCAGTAGTGCTTTCACATCTGGGTCATGAGGTACAGCATTAAGTGGATCCCAGAAGAAGATCATCATATCGATCTTACCTTCAGAAATCAGCGCGCCAAGTTGTTGGTCGCCACCCATAGGGCCACTGATCATGCTCTTAATCGCTAAGCCAGTCTCTTTGCTCAGTAGATGTCCTGTTGTACCTGTCGCGTACAGAAAGTGCCCTTGTAGTTTTTCTTTGTGCTCTTTTACCCAACGCAGTAATTCTGGCTTGAAGTTATCATGAGCCACTAAAGCGATGTGCTTGTGAGCAGGCATCGTACGTGTTGTTTTTTGCATGAATGTTTCCTAAATTATTGGCTTATATTTTTTGATTTTTTCAATTTCTAATTAGCAATATATCACTAAGGTGTGACACTGAATACCGGACGAAACTCAGAAGGTGACAACGAATCGGCAATCACCTCTTTTTTGAGAGATGAAGGCGTTAATGCTTCAATTTTAGGCACTTGATGAAACTCATAAGGCTGTTTTCGCAGGTAGTGTGTCGCTTGGTTCACGGATAAGCGGCCTTGCTCGACCATCTTATCTGTCGGCGCGAATAGCACCTTGTCACGAAGTAACCCACGGTAAACGCCGTGACTCAAGTAACTTGAGACCAATCCAATCTCTTTTTCTTTATTGGCTGCTCTGACTTCACTGATGGCCGCTTCAATTGCGACCGCGCTACCAACGATGTATTTGATATTTGGTAAATCAATCACCTGTTGAACGAGATTTCTCTGTAGCTCTTTGTCATTATCCGCCCAATAACTTACAGCAATATTAATATCACTGGATTTAATCGCGTCATAAAAGCCGATGGCAACGGGCTTAGTACCACCACTTGCTTGTGGGCCAAGTAGCAAAGCTATGTCTGTTTTTCCTGAGCCCTTCGGGTGTCTTGCTTTGAGAAACTCACCAACTTCATAACCCATTTGCCACCAATCAACCCCCACTGTGCCTTTAAGCACCTTCTCTTTTTGAGTGTCGCTAAGGTTGAGCTCGTTCACGGTGGCGAATACAGGAGTAGAGCCTACCCATTTGGTGAGGCTGTCATAGAAGGCATCAGGAGAGACGGTTCCTAAGATAATGGCATCTGCTCCCCATTGATTACATAACTCAAGTTGCGACGCCTGTTTACCGATATTTGGGTAACCGCCAGCTTCAAGTACACGTAGCTCAATCTTCTGTTCTTTTGCTTCTGAAATCATGCCGTAATTGACCGACAACCAGTAAGAGTCTTTCAAGTGTGGGTAGATTGCGCACACCTTCTCTTTCTGTTGCGTGACAGAAGAAATCTGGTCTTTGACTACTGCTTTATTGTCCGCTGTGAGGTCGTTTGCGATAGCAGAGTAACTGGCCGCACTCAGTGAGCATGAAACTAGAGTTGAAACTAAACGTTTAGATAGCATGAATTGTCAGTTTATTGGCTTTGGATAAGAAACACTGCAAAATATAGCGTATTCTGCATGGGTAAAGAAGAACGTTTTAAGGTTATGGGTTTATGTTGTTAGCCACAGCAAGTATAGGTAGAAAGCTGCTCGCCTCATTTTTGGTGATGGCCTTATTGGTTGTCGTGTCAGCTCTAATTGGTGTGTCAGGCTTTAGCTTTGTGGCAAAAACAGAACGAAACGTTGTGGATTCCGCACTGCCAGCAATGATTGAGGCACGTCAGGTCTCAGAATTGAGTAATCGTATTATTGCATCGGTGCAAACCCTGAGTAATGCGCGTAATGAAGAACAGCGAAAAGAGGCAGGTTCAGAACTGTTTGAGCTACTCGAATCCTTGCTGCGTCATATCAAAGAGTTGGGTTCTGATAGCTTTGATTCAGAATTACTCAGCAACCTAGAAAATAATGTTCAGAGCGTGATCAATACCTTAGCGGAACTTGGTGTCTCGGTAGAGCGCAAACTTTGGCTGACCAAGGAGCTTGGTTCTCGCGTAGAAGAAATGCGATTGTTGGCAGAGGAGCTTGAACAACTTACCCGTACTCAAGTATTGAATACCGCAACCATCGCCGTAGCCAACGTAACTCACATCTATGACCTACTAGAAAAGCAGCAGACTGACCGAGCATATAAAGCGCTGGATGCCTTAGTCGAGGTTGATCTGGATCTTTCTGAACGCCTGCACGAACTGCATCTTTTGGCGTTTAAGATGCTCAATCAGATCGAAGAGACGCCAACGGTTACTGATGTCGATCGTATTCACCAAATTCAGACTGAGTTTGAATCGAATCTAAAAATCATGGCTCGTCGTGTCAAAGCCGTGGAAGACCCAACCCGTTCAGAACAGATGTCGCAGCTTCTGGATGAGCTTCGTCGCCGTCAGGTGGTGTTTGACATTGCACTGGAGAAGTCAGAAAACGCCAAGAAGTCAGAATTCTTAATGCAGAAAACACTGGAGTTGTTTTCCCAGTTAAATACCACAGTCAACGTACTGGTGGATGATTCGAACCGCAGTACTAAAGAGGCGGTTGATGAGCTGACCACCACCTTGAATTACGCTCAATGGACACTATCGGTTATCTCGTTGATCGGTCTATTCATCGCTGCCTTTATTGTGTGGCGTGTGGTGTATGTCTCGGTGGTGAAAAGGCTTGCCGAGTATTCCGTTGCTTTGATGTCGATAGCTCAAGGTCGCTTGAATATCGATATATCAGTTAAAGGTAACGATGAACTTGCCCACATGGGTCAAGCGATCATTACTGCGCGAAATACCGCTCAAGCACTACAAGTGGTAGCTGTTGGAGAGGCCAAAGCTAAGCGTGAGCTAGAAGAGCACAAAGAGCACCTTGAAGAGCTGATCACGGAACGCACTTATCAGCTGCAACAAACCAATGAAAAGCTCAACATTGAGGTTGTGAACCACGCTAAAGCACGACGTGCCGCAGAGCAAGCAAGCCGAGCTAAATCGGCGTTTCTTGCCACAATGAGTCACGAGATTCGTACACCAATGAATGGGGTATTAGGTACGGCGAGGCTGTTGAAGGATACAGGGCTCAACTCTTTGCAATCTGGCTATGCAGACATCATTAACCGCAGTGGTAAGAACTTACTTGCGATACTCAATGATGTTCTGGATTACTCAAAAATCGAAGCTGGCCACTTAGAGATCCGCGTTGCCTCTTTTAACCTACATCAAATGGTTGAAGATACCTATCAGTTGATGGAGGGAAGAGCCTCCGAAAAGAGCATTGATTTCAGTTTCCACATCGAAAGTGATGTGCAAACTTATTGGCGCGGCGATGTGACACGTCTCAGTCAGATCTTGAATAACTTGGTTGGTAATGCGATTAAGTTTACCGATAGCGGCTCTGTTGATATCTACATCAGCTTGGATATTGAAGATCCAAATCGCGTGATGTTTGAAGTCGCGGACACTGGCGCAGGCATTAAAGCCGACGAGCAGCAATGCTTGTTTGATGCCTTTAGCCAAACAGAGAGTGGTCGCAACAAAAAAGGAGGTACTGGACTGGGCCTCGCGATCAGCAAAAGTATTTTAACCGCGATGAATGGTGATATTGGCGTACACTCAGAAGAGGGCGAGGGTAGTCAGTTCTGGTTCTCGGTTCCGCTCGAGTTGGGTGAAAAAGTAGAAGTTCAAACTCAGACGGTAGAGGCATGTGTTAAAGCCAAAGTACTCTTGATTGAAGATAACCCGGTTAACTGTATTGTCGCAGAGGGTTTCTTGAATAATCTTGGACACCAAGTTGCCATCGCGACGACAGGTGAACAGGCTCGAGAGCTGTTTAAAGAGCAGGACTACGATATTGCGTTGGTGGATATTAATCTTCCTGACTGTGATGGCACTGAGCTTATTCGAGATCTGAAAAGCGATCTCAAGGTGCTCAATAGTCATTCTGACCAACAGCGAACAGAGCCGCCAATGATTGCCGTCTCTGCTCACGTGTTCAATGAAGAAGTGGAAGAGTATTTAGCTTCTGGTTTTGATGGGTTCTTGCCAAAACCGTTGGAGAAAGAGGCGCTGGCAAGGCTGATTAGTGCGCAGCTGACAGGGCGTCGACTGTTACTGCCACAGCCTGATCCATCCGATCGTATGTGTAGTGCTCAAAAAGGCGAAATTGATTCGGTAAACGAAGTGGATGACGCAACAAAAGAACAGCAGGAGGTGGATGTGTTGATCATTGACCCTAAAGTCATCGAGGGTGACTTGGCGATTCTAGGTAAAGAGAAAATGCAGTCGATTGTGGGACTGTTCGAAGAGAGCTCGCAAGTTATTCTCGATGAGTTAAAGGCGGCGAGCGAAGCGAAGAACTCGCGAGAAGTGAAGTCGCTTGCGCATAAGCTGAAAGGCTCAGCAGGCAGCTTGGGTCTAGGTAAGCTGCATCAAGCTTGCTTAGCGATTGAAGCGGCAGCTGAACCTTTGAGTGAATATGGGAATACCGCAGACACGCTAATTGAAATAGTCGATGCGTCGAATCAGGCTCTGAAATCTTACTTTTAGAAACGATGTTCAAGTGACCAATAACAAAAATCCTCTGCATTGGCAGAGGATTTTTAGTTTTTACTCAATCAAGCAACAATGACTCAAACTGCGTCATGAGCTTTAACAATGAGCATTAACGGTTTTCAAAGCGGTTGTAGTCCAGTAGACCAAACTCAATAGGTTGGTTCTGCTGATACCATTGGTGAACACGGTCGCTGAACGGCCAAAAGTCGATCGAGCTTCGGCGTACCGCAAACTTATCGAGTAAGGTGACATAATCCTCTTCAGTTTCAATAGTTTGTAGCATAGAAACAAGCTGAGGGATTTCTGCTTCATCAAGCTCTAGGAAGGCAGCAGGGTAGCTACCCACAACGCCTCTTACCAAAGTCAGGTCATCGTTCTGGTAGTCTCGGTTGCTCTCTTCGTTGAATAGGCTTGAGATATTGGTATGAGAGTTGTTGTGAATCATCGTAAACAACTGCTCTTCACCGTCCTGTGCCTTAATTATCATCATTACGAGTTGAGGCACATGCTGTAGACCAGCGCCTTTGATCGTGTCGACTTGTTGCAGCAGAGCTTCATGTTTCGGTTCAAACCCCGTATCAACGATCTTGTAACGGTCGTTAAGAATAGGTTTTAGTTTCTCTTCCAACATATCGAACAACTCCGCCTTAGGGTTGTCGGTTTTGTAGACAACACTAGACGGCTGATCGAACGGTGCGATATTGCGCTGTAAGAAATCACTTAACTGAGTGTTTTGGTTTTGGTACCAGCTAGAATGTTCCTCATGACGAACGTCTTTAGGTAACAGGGTTAGGAAGTTACTTTCACCCTCTAAACGTAAGAAGTCCATAAACATGCGAGTCATCAGCTGGTGGCCGAAGTTACCGTAGACATCAAAGCCAGCGACCAACAGGTAATGAATGCGCTCTAGTAGAGCATAATCAAGTACCCATGCTGTCTTTGGTTGCGTACCGACCAAACCTTGCACAACAGAAGCACTGTCGAAGTGTCTAAACACGGTTAGCGCTGCATTTGGGTTGGTACCGCCACCGTCCCAAATCACGTTCATGGTGAGGTTTTCACCGTTTTTGAACCATTTGTTGGTGAACTCAGATTTGCCTTCTAGATAGCGAGCTTGCTGCTTCGAATATTTCACCCAATTGGTCACAGGTAGCGTGTTACTTTCAAGTTCCCCTGGCAGTTTTAGGTTGTCTTTTTGGCTTGCGTAGAAATCATTGATCTCAGGGAGATCGGCTTTATCCGGATCGACAAATACCACCCAAAAGCGGTCATTAATAACGTTCAACGCTAATTGTCCGCGACAAACAGGGCCTTTGATGTAAGCCATGATGGTGTTTTGGGCATTGTCGAGCATGAATTTAAAGCGCGAGTTTACAGGCAGGTCTTCAAATGCAGTCATAGGGTTGGCTGCAACATCGACCTCATAGCTTGGCAGCTCTCGTACTATGTATGGGGTATTAACAAACCAAGTTGTCCAGTCTTGTAGTCGCTTTTCGTTAAGAGCAAACGGCATGTGCGTTTTGTCGACAATGGTGCCTTGCTCAGGGATGATGCGGTAATAGACACGTGGCACCTCAGGGTCATCGTATGGGCGTCGTGTCGTAATACGTTGCACGGGTTGACCTGGTGGCGTTGCAGAGCGAATCAAGGTGAAGAAGCGAGTTGGTCCCTCTAACTCTGAGAAGTAGAGGTGAGAAAGGAATAAGTGCTCGTAGATGTAACGAGCAGACAGCTGACTTTTACGCGCGCTTTTGTTTAAGAAACTCTCATAGGTATTAACCAGCGCTTGCTCATCTTCAGTCAAAGGGATGTGAGCGTTCATGATTGCGCCGTTCTCTAACCAGCTCATCAAGGTCGCGTATTCACCTTTATCTAGATTTGGCATCCCGTAAGGCATTCCCCATGTTGGGTAATCTTTCTCGTATTGGGCATACTCTTCAATGGTCGGGCACTGCTGATCGCGGTCAACAGCGAAATCAAAGCCTTCCAACTGTTTTTGATCAGGAAGTGGGTGGTTCTCTTTTTGGATCAACATGCGAGCAACCAAACCAGCATCTAAGTTTGCGGTCGTGTTTTGCATACGCTCGTTCAGCACAGGGTGAAAGTCAGCATCGCGCCACTCTTGAGTGGTCAACGCATCTTCAAACAAGCGTGTAGGTGCTGATGCTGTTAAGCGTGTGCCTTGATAAACCAATGCTTTACTTGCACCTCGGTCTATCCCTTCAACTGAAGACATCTTCAACTGACATGGCGCATCGTAACAGGCGTGACATACCACGCATCGGTTATCGATAATCGGTTTTACTTCATTAATGAAATGTTGTGCTTGTGCAGAAACCACAGGTGCTTGGCGGTCACGAACTTCGGGTTCACCAAACAGCTCATCGAAGTTTAAGCCAGCGTACATTGCACAACCTGAGAAGAGGCTGACCAGTGCGACAACCCATATTCTTTTTAGATTCATAGAGACTTATAGTTTTATCATTTTTCTTAAGTATATCGAAAATGATTGAAAATGCTCATGTTCTAGTAATTTGCTGAATAGCGTTGCTCGGAAAACAGCAAACGGATCGACTTTATCAATGATTCACCCAGCAGACAGAGAAAGGTATGTTTAACTTCTCGAACTCTTTAATCCAGCGCCACTGGTTGTCTTGGAGTTTATCGCCTGGTCCTTTCACTTCTATCCAACGAAAGCCGTTCTCATTGAAGGCAATAAGATCAGGCATGCCAGTTCGATAAAGTTTGAGATCTTTAAGTAACACTCTAAACAGATCACAAAGCACGGGCAGGGGAATATGTTCTATCGCGTGCTCTAAAAGCTCTTTGGAAAAGTAGGCCCATTGTACAAACGGGTTGGCGACACCTTGTTTGGCTTTAAATGTATCCAATAAGATTCGCATGCCTTCGTCGTTGAGTTCATTAAAGGTTTGGTCGATCAACTCTTGTCTCTTGCTGACAAAGTCGTCGTGGTAAAGGTCAAGGGGGCGATATTGGTATTGGTTGATAAAGGCACCATCAACTTCCGCAAATATCACCTTCCAAAAGGCCAATCCAAATAAACCATTTAGAAAGGTATTCTCACTGAAGTAGCAATGCCAACCTTGTGTTTCCATATGTGCGCGTACGGCCTGTTCAACACGTACTTTGCTCAGGTCTAATTCAAGATGTTCATTCTCGCAGGTCGGCTTTTTGGAGCGTGGTACTTTATGACCTTGAAGCCTTTGTACTCTCTGCTTGAGCTTGTACGCCACTTCTAACTCTGCAATGTCAATCGGGCGTTGAATCATTTCGGTGACAACGTCACTCATCATCTCCACTTGGTTTAACTTATCATGAATACGCGCTTGTCGCTCACGACTAGGCGGTAGGTGCGATTGAGCAAAATAGTGCAGGGCGAGTTGATACTCTTCTAATCGTTCAAGATCTCTAGCAATTAAGTTGATCAGCTTCGATCGGCGACGAACTAACGCAGTGTGGTCGCTATTGGTTGGTATGTTACTCAGCAGAGTCGTGAGAGATTCCGAGTCTTTGGTCATGAGCTCATAATATTGATGCTGGATCTTATGCAATGACAGCAGCTCATTCACCTGTTCGCGGCTTTGAAAGAATCGTGTCTCGAGAGAAATTGTCACCGGTTCGAAGGTTTTCAGCCCTAAATCACTTAATACAAACTGGCTTAGATCTTGGTGAGTATTACCAAAGAAAAGTACGAGCAGTAGATCGATCAGTTCCGGCTGTAGCAGTTCAATACAGACAAACGGAAGTTGCTCAAAATCGTTGAACGTCTCGTCTGGCAACTGTTGTAGCAAGACATCTTTGCGAGCGGAACGATTTGATACGAGATCTGGGAATACTTGAACCAGCTCAGGTTTCGTTAGTAGATCTCGAGCTAGCTCTGAGCAGGAGATGCTAGGTCGCGTTTCGTTAGCCCCATTGCTTGAGCGAACAAAGCCTTGTTCAGAGAGTCGTTCTATCTGCAGCGGAAAATCATCGATTTCTTGATAGTTGAGTTTATCGCTTCGAAACCAATGCCCTTTGCGGCTGAACAATCTGACAAGCGCGCAGCGAGCGGGTGAGGGGAGGGCCATAAAGCGTTGAAGCCACTCTTGCTCTTGGGAATGAAGTAGATCTAGGTACCACTGTTGGGCGTGTTCGATAAGGCGTTGAAAGTTATCGAGGTAATAAGTTGGTGGTAGTACAGGTGTGTTTTCTAGCAAGTCTTTCTCTCATCAAACCGTTATTTGAAAAGGCTTCCTTCTAACTCAACCCGTTTATAGGACGCAGATACAAAAAGAGCCTAACCCTAAGGTTAAGCTCTTTCTTTTCAAATTCAATCTTTTATCAGATTAAGCTTGAGATGCTTTTAGCTCGGCAACTTTTGCTTCAGACATTGGCTTAGTGATGATTGCAAGAACAATACATACTGCCATCATTGCTGCAGAAATAGTGTAAGCAAGGCCGTAGCTGTCGCCGTTAGTCATTGAGTAACCAACAACCGCTGTACCGATCGCACCACCGATACCCCATGCCGTGTAAAGCACGCCGTAGTTTGTACCGTAGTTCTTAAGGCCGTAGAACTCTGCAGTTAGAGTTGGGAATACTGCAAGTAGAGTACCGTAACCAACCGCTGCAACTGCTGTACCGATGATTAGCGTGAACTCAGTGTTAAACGTAGCGAATAGAGCCATGTTTGCGCCTTGCAGGATGAATGCAAGTAGAAGAGTACGAACGCCACCGATTTTGTCAGCAAGCATACCAGCAGCAACACGACCGCCTGAGTTAAATACAGCAAGGATAGAAGCAAGGTAAACCGCGTTTGGTAGGTTAGCTTGCGCGCTTGCGATACTTGTGATGTTACCGATGATCATTAGACCAACAGAAGCTGCGAATGCGTACATGATCCATAGAGAGTAGAACTGAGGAGTCTTCAGCATTACTTTCCAAGATAGGTCTTCGCTCTTCTTAACAGCTTTTGGTGCTTGACCAGCTTTTACTTTTGGTTCAGCTGGAGAGTAACCCGCTGGTGGGTTGTTGATAGTTGCTGCTAGAGGTACTGCAATCGCTAGTACACCAGCACCAAGAATCTTAAAGCTTGTTTGGATGCCCATGCTCTCGATAAGAGCCGCTGTTACTGGAGCAAGGTAAATTGCTGCTAGACCGAAGCCTGCTGCGATTAGACCGTTAACCATACCTTTCTTAGAAGGGTGGAACCATTTCATTGCAGAAGGAGAAAGACAAGCGTAACCGAAGCCGATACCAGCACCTGCTACAACACCGAACGTGATGTTTAGCATCAGTGGAGATGTCGCGAAACCAGACGCGATCATACCAAGACCAGTTAGTGCAGTACCAAGGATAAGGATCTTACGTGGCCCCATGCGATCTTGCAGGATACCAGCAACTAGAAGACAGATAGAGAATGTGATTGTTGCAGTCGCGTATGGTGCTGATGCTTCAGCTGCAGACCATCCTTCACCTTGTAGGGCTTTGTTAAATACACTCCAAGCATACAGGATGCCAAGACAAAGGTTGATACAGAAGCCTGCTAGCAGGATACGTGTAGCTTTATCAATCTTGCTCATTTTTATTCTCGTTTCTGTCATCCATTGAGTGAAGCACTCAAAAGAAAACGGGTTATTGTGATGGTTTATTCAAAATTAGTTTGCGTTTATCAACAGATATCGCAAAAGAGCGCGGATTATAACCAATAAAAATGTGATTGGAATCTCTTTTTACCTTTTTATCAAAATAAAACTTGAGTTGTTAAAGAACTGTTTTTTATAGGTGTTGTAGTTGTTGTTAACACCTTTCTTTTTTGTACAAAATGGTCATTCAGTCCTCACTATTCATAGCCTTGAGCTAAGCCTTCTCGGTAGTACCCCTACAAAGCGTGCGACCATCACATCATTGCAATTAATTTTAAATTATTTCGATGGTTAATTTTGTGTAACAAAATAAATCAATTTGACCAATATTTGCCACAAGGCCAGAGGGGACTTAGTTTCTTGAAAATCCTAATGTTAACCGTTTGTTAACAGGGATGTTTGCAGACCTTCTTGGTTACAAATTGTTCAGTTTTTGGGCTTGTTTTGTGCGAAAAAAGTGGGAAAATAGTACGTAAACTGAGATTCCAAATTTGAAAGGATGCGTTTCTAGTCTATATGAGGCGAGTATTATGAAACTATTTTTAATTCTATTGATGTCGATTACGGGCGGTGTTGCAGCTGCTGATCATATTCATTCTTTCTTGTTCGGCTTCTACATTGCAGCTCTGGCTGTAGGTAGTTGCTACTGGCTGGCATTTCGCAGCACGCGTTTCCCACAATTGGCTCTAGTGCTACTGCTGTGTGGCTTCTTCGCAAAAATTGCGGTTACGGTTATCGGTGTTTCTTGGGGTATTTCGAATGACATTATCCAGTCACCGTTTATCTTCTCGCTATCTTACCTGTTCTTCCTAGTGGTTGTGTCTTACGTATGGTTCTCTTACCGCGATAAGCTAACGCTAAAGAAACGTGAGAAGCAGATTGAAGATGCTCGCAAGCAAGCGGCATAATTCAAAACAGATTCTAAAAGCCTTCTTCGGAAGGCTTTTTTACGTTTGCAGCAGATGAAAAATACCCCCAAGAGATGAGAATCTGTTAGGGGTATATGTTTATCCAAGGTATTTGAAGATTACGCTATTTCTTCATCATCTTTGCAAGATCAGCAAACGGGTTATGCGTCGCATGCTGGTGGTTATCGAGCTCTGCTTTCGCATCCACGCCATAACGTTCATGGTCAGTGTACTTAGAATGTTCGTGATCATGACAGTACAGGCATAACAGTTCCCAATTACTGCCATCTTCCGGGTTATTGGTATGGTCGTGATCAACGTGGTGGACGGTTAACTCACGCAGGTTTGAATAAACAAACTCTCGTGCACACTTTCCACAAACCCAAGGGTAGAGCTTCAGTGCTTTTTCACGGTAGCCACTCTCTTTTCGTGCATACGCGGCACTTGAACCATTGTAATCAGACGACATTGCTAAATTCCTAGTTATTGTATTGGCGTGATTTTAACACAGCTATCTTCAAGTCGTTGTTGAGTCACCGCAAATCATCTCTCAATTTTCAACGATGTGTTTCAAGCTCACAGGTGTGTAGATGTCTGTGCATTGGTGTAGCAATCGGCTTCTCTAGATTTGGTGAACTCGGTTATTTCTTTCTGGAATAAGCCATGCTTAACAGTTTGAAAATAAATCGTATTCGGGGGTTTTAACCGAGAGTATGTGACCTAATATCAGTTTGTGAGACCCTATATCAATAAGGAAATACTATGTCAGAACAATACACTCCACCGAAAGTTTGGGTAAACAATACCGACGGCGGAAATAAATGGGCAAACATCAATAGCCCTGAATCTGGCGCGAGATTCGAACGCGAGCTGCCAGTTGGCGAACACGCATTTCAGCTTTACTCGCTAGGCACTCCGAACGGTCAAAAAGTTACGATTATGCTTGAAGAGTTGCTCGCACAAGGTGTGAAGGAAGCCGAGTACGATGCTTACCTGATCAACATCGGTGAGTCGGATCAATTCTCTTCTGGTTTTGTGGGTGTGAACCCGAACTCTAAGATCCCAGCATTGGTTGATAAGTCTGGCGACGAAGCGGTTAATGTCTTTGAGTCGGCTTCGATTCTGATGCATTTAGCAGAGAAATTTGGTCATTTCTTACCAAAAGAGGGGGCTGCACGTACTCAAGCGATCAACTGGTTGTTCTGGGCACAAGGCTCAGCACCATTCCTAGGTGGCGGTTTTGGTCACTTCTATGCTTATGCTGACGAAAAGCAAGAGTACCCGATTAACCGCTTTGCGATGGAAGCAAAACGTCAGTTGGATGTGTTAGATAAACAGCTAGCAAACAACGAGTTTGTGTCTGGTGATGAACTGACCATTGCTGATATTGCGATTTGGCCATGGTACGGCAATCTAGTGCTTGGCAACCTTTACGATGCGGCAGAGTTCCTGCAAGTGGATTCGTACACCAATGTCGTGCGCTGGGCGAAGCAGCTTGAAGCGCGTGAAGGTTTCCAACGCGGTCGTATTATCAATCGTTCATGGGGCGAAGAGTGGGAACAAGTCCCAGAGCGTCACTCGGCGGAAGACATCGATAAAGTTTTGAAACTAAAGCCTGAGTAGTACTGGCTTTTTGATCGCAGAGAAGCTTATTGAGGATGAAAGCTTTTGGTGGATTCTCTTCAAAAGGTCGAACTATCAAGCAGTAAGCTTCTTTGTTCAGTTACTCAAACTTATGTAAACTACCGCCATCATATTGTTTAAGGATGGTTTTATGTACCACGGTCATGTGTATTTTGCTCTGCGAAACGCTGAACAAGCTGAAGCGCTTCGTCAGAAGATCATTACAGAGCGAAAAGATGTTCTTGAAGTTTTCCCGTTGGTTCAACGTCTTGTAGGCCCACACAAAATGCCTATGTTCGAGATGCATTTTGCTAATAAAGATTCAGGCATTGTTGAATGGCTTGAAAAAGAGCGCGGCGATATGTCAGTGCTTATTCACCCTGTGACTGGCGGTGAAGAAACACTGGATCATACGGTTCGTGCTATTTGGCTTGGTCGAGAGCTAGGCGTCTTTGAAGAGACATTATCCAGTTAGTGCGTATGCCAATCTAGCTTGAAAAACACAAAACCCCGATACTCATTGAGCGTCGGGGTTTTCTTTTATGCGTTCATGATTAGCTTTTGTCTGTTCCGAGTTTGCTAAAAGAAATCAAGATAATACAAATGATGAAGCTAACTACGCCAGCTATTACCTAACAGTAGAGATACAGCAACTGAGGCGCCCAATGCGATGAGTATGTTGGTCATATTCAATCCCCAAATCGCAACACAAACCGCGACAGTCACGATTGCCCATAATAAGGTTTCTAGTATCCAAGTGCCCATTTGTTGACTCCTCTATTTCGATATAGATTTAGGATATCAGCGAGAAGGTAACCACTTGGTAACCGGGTTTTTAAAGCGAATGCGGTGGTCGTTATTCCTTGCTGTCAGTGAATTGGACGCAAACTGTAAATTTATCTTGATGTTGTTGATGACTAAGCTGCCAACCTTGACTGTGACAGACGCGTTCAACCAGTTCTAGACCAATACCAAAGGATGTATCGCGGGATCCTTTACCTGACATATTAGGATCTGGTGTGGTGTTACTGATTTCAAATCCTTCTTTACTCAGCAACATAGCCACATTGCCTTGACCGCCATGTTGAAATGCGTTGCGGACCAGATTGGTGAGCACCACTTCGACGAGCTCTCTAGGCTGGTAAATGTCGCCACAACTGACGTTGGTTTCTACCTCGACCTGTTTTTGGGAAAGCAAATATCGCTGCCCATCGACGATTTTATCGAGCAAAGCCTCTGTCTCTATTGATTCATATTGAGTGTCTAGATTGTTGTTGCGGCTCATCCATAAAAGAGTGATAACCAGGCTTTGCATACTTTGCACAGAGCGTTGAATGCGTGCCACGGCTCTCTGACCGCTGTTGGGGATCTGCTCCGTCAAACGTTGCAGCATATCGCTACTCGCTGAAATGGTCGTAATTGGCGTACGCAACTCATGACTCGCAGCACGAAGGAAGAAGCGCTCACGATCATTGGCACCACGTTCTGCTTCAACACTATTCACAAGCTGTTCGGCAAGGGCTTGAATCTCGATGTAGCGAAAGTCCTTAAGCTGGCTGACATCATCAAGGTCGAGAGTATTCGACCAGGTCGATAGCGTCATGATTGGTTTAGTTAGGCGATAAACCATTAAACGCACAACTAAGAATACTAATAACAGTAGGGTACCTATCATTAACAACGCTGAGTTTAAATGGGAGCTCGATTCTGGTGGACTTAACTCTAGCAACTCGAAGTAAAGCGCTTCATCATATTCTGAAACAATGTAGAAGATTTGATCGCTATCTTGTAGCGGATGCTTGGCGGCATATAAGTAAGTACCATAACCGGCGCTGCTATTGAGGTCTCCGTTGTTGCTAGGGTTTATATAAGCTTCATATATCTCATCGTCTTGAAAGTCCTGCCAAGCAAAGGCTTGTTGAAACTTGAGTGGGATCTGTGCCGGGTCTAGAAAGATCTGAAAGGTCACGTTATCGCTATGCGGCGCTTCACCTGTCGCGAGGTAATGTCGTTCGGCGACTTTGAGCTCGTAAAGAAACTCATATTTGGTGCTCTCGTTGATACCTATATGATAACTTTGCGACACCATAAGGCCATAGGCTGCAGTGAGTAACAGCAATAACCCAAAAAGGTGGAGGTAGATGTCTCTTTTGATGCTGACTCGCTTCATGACTCTTCCTTTCGCAATGCCACACCAACACCGTGAACGGTATGGATAAGTTTGGAATCAAATGGTGCGTCGACCACTTTTCTCAGCTTGAACAGTTGGGCTTTAAAGCTATCAGGTGTTGGAAACTCGTCTTCCCATGCTTCCTCTAACTTCGCTCGCGTGACCACGCTGGGGCTATTCCTAACCAATGTCACCAACATACGCCAGCAGACAGGAGACAGCTTTAATGGTTTGCCGTCGCGAGTTGCTTGGTGTGTATTGAGGTCAACGGAAATGCCGTTAGCAGAAAGGGTAGAAACTCCGCCTTGCGCACGACGTATGAGCGCCATCAAACGTACTTTAAGCTCTTCCATCGCAAAAGGTTTGACGAGATAGTCATCTGACCCTACATCAAACCCAGCGATTTTGTCTTCGAGCGTATCACGCGCTGTAAGCATGAGGATTGGCGTTGTAATACCTTGGGCTCGTAGCGATTGGCATACATCAAGTCCATCCATTTTCGGCATGTTAATGTCGGTCAGAATCAAATCGTAATTGTCATCAAGGGCGAGGTTTAACCCCGCCGCACCGTTATAAGCAAAATCAAACTCGAAGCCATCGAGTTCCATATAGTCGGCGATGGCTTCAGCGAGATCACTGTCATCTTCAATCAAAAGTGCGTGAATGCTCATGGGTCTCCTTTTTTGATTCTCTTTCCCTTCTCCAAGCCCATATTGGTGGTTGAACTAAGAGTTGCATGCGATACGGCCAGTTGGGTGCATTCCATAGTTGGCTCAAGAGCTTAGCATATCCGTGGAAGTATACTTTAAGTGGATTCACAGAGTTGATTCTAGGGAATACACCATATCGCACGGTCTCTTCTTCTCTGGCGAAGGTGCCAAACATGCGATCCCAAATGATCAAAATGCCTGCGTAGTTCTTGTCGAGATACTGCTTATTGGTCGCATGGTGAACTCTATGATGTGATGGTGTATTGAACAACGCTTCGATAGGGCGCGGAAACTTCTTCACCGTTTCAGTATGTAGCAGTGTTTGATAAAGCTGAACAAAAGTCTCACACATCAATACCACGAACGGATTGAACCCAAGAAGGATCAACGGCAGGTGGAAGAAGAATGGGAAAAACCAATCTAACGGTCCGAATCGGTACGCAACGGAAATGTTGAAATACGGCGAACTGTGGTGAACAGAGTGTGTACCCCATGCAAACCCATTGCTGTGAAGGAAGCGGTGCTCCCAATAGTAAGCGAGGTCCGCCAATATCAGACAGCCGATAATTGTCCATCCAGTGATTGGCAGCTGAGTCAGGCTAAAGTTCTCGTACGCGAACACAAACGCACCAACGTATGCGAGACCAACAAAAAACACGGTCACCAATAGGAAAAACAGCGTAACAAAGTTGGTCAGGCTATCTCCTAACATGTTACAAGATAACTTCTTCTTGAATGCGTAGCTGACGAGTTCAATGATAAACAGAGCTAAAGCAACGAGGACGAAATTGTCGTCCACCCATGTTTCGCTGAATATGATTTGGCCTTCACTAAAGACCTGAGACAGAAATTCCATGACGATTATCCTTATCGGTTCTATTTATAGTAGACATAAAGTTCGCTGGAATCGGGCAATCCATGCTGATTGAGGTAGTGGCGTTCGAGTACAGCCTCTACGTCACGTCGATAATCGATCATCTCCCAAGCGCTGGTTAGCTCCGTATCGTCATGTTTTCCTTTGTTGAGCAATGTGACCGCTTTATTGAGGCTTGAGAAGCGAGCGCTGGGTTTAACATCTGAGCCCGCCTTTTGTCGGAAGCCAACCGTCACTGTTGCTTCACTGAAATCACGCGCTATCTCTTGGTAGAGAACGATCACTTCGTCGCTAACCACATTCTCGGAACTGAGATTCTTGTTTTTCCCTGATTCTACTTGTTCATAAAAGCTCGCCCAAACTTGCGGGACGGACTGCAATGTGACGGCTTGGGTAACGCCAATCACGCTACCCGGTTGGGTCATATCGAATCCTGCATCTGAGGAGGAATCTCTGGTTAAGGAAGCTTCAGCTGAAGATGTATCTGTTTTCGAGGCTAATGGACCAATCTTCGCGATTGCAGGTTGCACTTGCAAGGCTCCCCAAATCGAAGCCGTGATAGCGGTTGTAGTGAGTAACGAAGCGAGCAATTTCATAATGTCTCTCCCTGTAGATGGTAAACCATGAGCAAATTGGCCATGGGAATTGGTTAAGCACCAGTGCAAATTTGGGTGCGTTCCTGTGTTGAAAGAGAAGATAACCAAGGGGAGGTAATCAAAAGGTAACCAAGGAGAAAAACGTCAATACAGCAATCTGGGACACTTTTTTCAACGTCGAATTGGTAATACTGGCGCCATAATTATTCGTGGGGTCAATAATGAGTCTCAAACAACCCATATCCTTAATCACCATTATCCAATTGAATTTGTGGAAGGTTCTGCTGACTTGGCTGATGGTACTTGTCGAAAATGTAATGTTGATCTTATTGCCACTGTTTATCGGTTTCGCTATCGACGGTGTGCTTGAACAAGATCTTCAACCGCTTTTGATGTTGGCTTTATGTCTGTTCGCGTTAGTGATCGTCAGTGTGGTTCGACGCTTCTACGACACCCGTGTTTATGGAGCGATTCGAGTAAAACTCGCTAATTTAGTTGAGCGCAATCTGCGTGGGTTAGAGCTGTCGGCTAAAGATGCGCGCCTAACCATGTCTCGTGAGCTGGTGGACTTTCTAGAAGAAGATTTACCGTCTTGATGACTGCCGTGGTGCAGCTGATTGCGACTGTGGTGATTTTGGCGACGTTCGATCAAACACTGGCACTTTCTATGTTGGGCGCGGGTATTGGCATGCTCATTATCTACGGCCTGTTCCATCGCACTTTCACTCGTTTAAACGGTGAGTTTAACGATCAAATCGAGCAACAAGTCTCGCTGCTTGGCGCTGCGAAGCTTTCAGCGATCAGACGTCACTTCGAACGTTTAAAGCGCTGTGAAGTAAAGCTTTCTGACACCGAAGCCATCGTCTACGGATTGATTTTTGCGTTGCTGTTTTCAGCAGTGCTCGGAAATCTATGGTTGGTGAGCTACATGGATTCACCAACGCCGGGGCAGGTGTTCTCTATCGTGACCTATTCATTGGAGTTCGTTGAGACTGCTGTGCTGCTACCTATCACCTTACAAACCCTCTCTCGACTTGGCGAAATAAGCCAACGTCTAAATCAAAAAAAACAATCGACAGGTTATCAAGGAGAAGCCTTATGAAGTTTAAAAAGCCGCTTTCCATTGTCCTCGGCTGCGTGGCGATACTCGCGGCTTTAATTCTCGTGGACGAGTTAGAACCGGATCCGGTGCTCCCAGAGTCCAAAGAGGTTGTTCTTGCGCCTGTATCCATTATTGAAGTTGAACCGAAGTCCTACCAGGCATCTTTGACCTTGTTGGCTGTGACTCAATCGCGCTGGCCAATACAGTTGAAAGCGTCAAGCAGTGCTCAATTGGCTTGGGTTAATTTGGAAATGGAACCCGGTACTTTAGTGAAGAAGGGAGACGTACTAGCCAAATTAGACAATAGCGCGTTGCGTTCCAATGTGGCGATGACGCTGAGTCAGGTCAAACAAGCTGAGCTGAATCTTAAGCAGATAGAGCATGAACAAACTGTGGCACTCAAAATGCTCAACCCTAGTAAAAGCTCAGCGTTTGCGCGCAAAGAGCCGCAAGTAGCCGCGGCCAAAGCAGAGTTAACACAAGCAAAACAGGCTTACCAAAGTGCAATAAAACTATTGGAAGAGTCGACCATTGTTGCTCCCTTTGATGCAGTGATTATGAGTCGTCATGTGAGCCCAGGAGAATGGATAGAAGCGGGGCAGGCTACCTTTGACTTAGCAGCGAGTGATTCGATTGATGTTGCTCTTCCTGTGTCGGAATTGCATTGGGCAAGAGTGCAACAAGCGGTGATTACTGGCCAAGAAGCTTCTCAACCAGAGATTACTGTGGTTAGTCGTTCTGGGCAGCAATGGCCTGCAGAAGTGCGTTACGTGTCTCCAAACGTTGATAGCGTTACTCGCCAAAGACAAGTGGTGCTTTCGGTTCAAAATCCGTATCAGGCACCACGTTTGTTCCCTAATCAACAGGTTGAGGTGAAAGTGAATCTTGGTGAGCAGAGCGATGTGAGCTCGCTTCCTATGAGCAGTTTAACGCGCGATGGTTATGTCTGGACGCTGGATAGTCACGACCAACTACAAAAAGAGCGAGTGACGTTGGTAGAAGAGACTCAAGATCGAGTGCACGTGAAGTTTGCTCAACACCAAAACAAAACTCGTTCTGTGGTTAAGTATCCTTTGTCTTCAATGTTAGCAGGTAAGCAAGTTGCGCCGATTCGCACGGTAGAGAACTTCGAAAGCAACACGGCTATTGCTTCTAAAGCACTTCAACAAGTGGAGGTAACCCCATGAGTTGGTTAACCAAGTGGTTTATTCATAACCCTGTTGCCGCCAACCTGCTCATGATGGCGATTGTGGTGAGCGGCGTGCTCTCATTTGGGCACTTAAGAGTAGAGTCTTTTCCGCAGGTCGCTCCTTCTTCTGTGGTCATCAACGTCGCGTATCCCGGCGGTACCGCGAAGCAGATTGACGAGAGTGTTACGCAGCGAATTGAAGAGTCGATAAGTGGGATTGCGGGTATTAAGCAGATCACCAGTCAATCCAGCGCAGGAGAGTCTCAAGTTGTGGTGCGTAAGACTAGTTCCACCGATCTTGATAAGTTGTTGGATGATGTTCGTAACCAAGTGAATGCCATCAATGGCTTTCCAGTTCAGGCTGAAAAACCGCAAGTCGTGCGCAATGAATTTACCAACCTAGCAGCGTTTGTGATTGTGTCTGGACCAAGGTCGGATGCTGAACTTCAGCCAATTGCTAGGCAAGTCGAGCAGGCGTTAAAAAAGCATCCACAGATTTCAAAAGTATCGAACTGGGGATCTCGTAGTCCTCAATTGATTATTGAGCCTAAGCCACAAGAGCTGGAGAATTTAGGGATTACCCTAGAAGATCTTGCTGGGATGATTGAGCAGCGCTCATTTGAGTCACGCACCGGAGAGCTGTTGAGCAGTAAAGGGCGAGTGATCATTCGTGGCGATGGCTACGCCGATGACTTACAGAAGCTTAATGATTTGGTTGTGATCGCCAATGCAAACGGCAAGGTTAGATTAGGCGATATTGCAACGCTTAGCCGAGGCTATGAGCAGAGCGGATCGATCGTGCGTAACAACGGTTCCAACGCGATTGCCTTGCTGATCAGCACCAGTCAAAGCGACAACCTATTAAAGGTGAGCGAAGCCGTACAATCTGTACTCGATGAGCAGCGAGCGGTGCTACCGTCGGACATTACGCTCGACACCATGGCGGACATGGCACCCTACATTGAAGATCAGCTGTTTCGTCTAGGTGATAATGCATGGCAGGGCTTGCTGATTGTTATCGTCTTGCTCGGCTTATTTTTGGAGCTTAAGCTTGCATTCTGGGTTGCTGTTGGGATTCCAGTGGCATTAGCCGGAACTTTGGTCACGATGCAACTTGCCAACTACAGCGTCAATGACATTACCTTGTTTGGTTTTATCTTAGTACTCGGGATCTTAGTGGATGACGCTGTGGTTGTGGGGGAAGCAATACATGAAAAACGCGCGTCAACACCAGCGGGGAAACCTATCGACCCTAAGCTCGCCGCTTGGCTAGGCGTACATTCTGTTTCGATTGCAACGGTGTTTGGTGTGCTGACGACCATAGCAGCGTTCTCACCGATGCTTTGGATTAACAATGAACTAGCTAAAGTGTTGGCGGGTTTCTCTGCGGTGGTGATCTTTGCTCTGCTTTTCTCATTGGTAGAGAGTAAATTCATATTGCCATCGCATCTGGCGCATATATCAGCCAAGCCAAAAGAGAACTGGATGAGTCGAATTCAGGGTATGGCGCAGAGTGGTTTGCAGATGTTCAATCTCAAAGTGTACAAGCCAGTTCTAGAGCATGCGTTGAACTATAAACTGGCTTCACTGATGGGTTTCGTCGCGATGATCACCCTGGCTTACGGCATGTGGTCGAATGGCGCGATACGTAGCTCACTGTTTCCTGAAATTCCAGGGCGCTACATCACCGCCAAAATTGAATTGGAAGATGGCGCGCCAATTCCATTGCAACAACAGGCTTTGTCTCAAGTTGAGTCTGCGATGGAAAAGGTAGAGAAAAGCCTACTCGAAGACTACCCATTGAGTGAGTCACCTGTTGTTAACTTGCTGGCATGGTCGGACGGGTATGGTGAGGTTGAGGTAACGGCGGAGCTTACCAACGAATCACTGACTGTTTTACCGAGCAATTTGCTGATCAACCGTTGGCGAGAAACGACGGGTGTGATTGAAGGCGCTTACTCAACTCAATTTAGCGCAGCCGAAGAGCCCGCCGGTGGAACCTTTATTACGGTGTCCGCTGATGATAGAGCACTGGCTAAGTTGGTGAGCAATCAGCTTGCACAAACGCTGGTGAATCTAAATGGTGTTTCAGATGTGTATGACGATGGTCAAGCTGGATCGCCTCAGGTTCGAATTGTAGTAAACCAATTTGGTGAGCAGCTAGGCCTGACTCAGGAGAAGCTCGCTAAGCTGGTGGGGCAGGCTTACGGTGAACGCGAAGTACACCGCTTGCTGGAAAAAGGGCAGGAAACCAAAGTACTACTGCAATATGCGCGAGAGCAACGTCAGACACTATCTCAACTTGAACAAGCCTTGATTCGCTTGCCTGATGGAGGTTCGGTGCTGTTAGGTGATGTGGCGACCCTGCAATATGAGCAAGAACCAGAAGTGGTTTATCGCCGTAACCGTGAACAGGTGCTTAATCTATACTGGAAGCAAAACCGAGACATACAGTCGCCTGAGCAGACGTTGAAGCAGTTAGATGAAACTATTGCGGCGCTAGAGGCTCAATACCCAGAGGTTACAATAAAAGCAGGTGGCGAGTTTGAAGAGATTGGCGAAGTATCATCAGGCTTTAAAACCGCGATGATTCTAACCCTGCTACTGATCTATATTTTGTTGGCAGTACCTCTTAAATCTTACTGGCAACCCTTTATCATTATGGCGGTGATACCGTTTGGGTTTGCTGGTGCGATCTTCGGCCACTACATCATGGGTTTGCCCATCAGCTTGCTCTCGATGTTCGGCATGATGGCGATGACAGGTATTGTAATTAATGACTCACTGGTATTGATCACGCGCTTCAATAGTGAGTACCGAAGTGGTGTTCCACTGCAACAAGCTTTGGTGACGGCTGGAACGAGTTGTTTAAGGGCGATATTCCTAACAACAATTACTACAGTTTGTGGTTTGTTGCCGCTACTGAGTGAAACTGCTGAGCAAGCCCAGTACTTGAAGCCTGCGGCGGTATCCTTGGTGTTTGGTGAGTTGTTCGCGACAGCTGTCACTTTGATTCTGATTCCGGTGTTACTGGGGCTGTTTTGCCGCAAAGCGCCTAAAGCTGAGCGAACTGAGTTGGTATTGGAGGGGGCTTCATGAAAGTTGAAGCGCAAACAAAGCAATATAACTTAAAGAACCACATACGCCGCAATGGGAAAGATATGAGTCGTAAGGAAGAGAATGAGTTAGACAACTCGACAAGGCAGCCAGCATTTCAGTTAGTGCCAGAGGTGGCGTTGTTAAAATCTCTTCCCGAGCACTTACAAAAGCGCTTTACACAAGCATTAACTATGATGCATGAAGAGTGGGCCGATCGTAGATCTTGGGAAGAAATTGCGACCGAATCAGCGATCTCGCCTTACCATTTTCATCGTCAGTTTTCTGAGCTGTTCAATGAAACTCCCGGTCAATATTTAGCGCGAATTCGCCTGCAAACGGCGGTAGGGTTACTGCTGAATGATGAACCTTGGAGCACCATGGAAATCGCTCAATATTGCGGCTTTTCATCATCCCAAGCTCTCGGCAAAGCTCTAAAAAGAGATCTTGGCGTGACGGCAAAACAGATTCGCAAAATGGCTTACGAAGCGACACCGCGAGAAACCGCAGATTTCCTTAAGCAACTTGCTCATCCAAGTGGCGAGGAATCAATGGAGAGTGAGTTAGCCAAGAAGATTCCAACCGAAGTGAAATGGTTTCCAGAGCGAGGTATGAAAGACCTCAAGCTGGACGATCCTGACTGGGACACGGTATTCGAAATTTACGGCAAAAAGTCGGCCCAACTAATGAGTATTACGCCACTTCATCAAATGAGAAAGTCTTGGGATGAGATCGACCTATGTGTGGGGAATTGGGATGTCGACCCTGCGCTGTATGATGTGGTTATTCCTGAAGGGCACTACTTGTGTAGCGAAGTGTATTTGGTCTCCGATGTGGGTTACAGCGTAGCGTTAGAATCTTTGTTTAATTGCGTAGAAGAGCGCGGGCTGGAGCTCGATCCTAAACGTCATTTAGTTGATATGATCTTAGATATCGAGACCTCCGGTGTAGAAGGGGTGACCTTCTCTTTCCAGCTACCTGTTTTAAGTGCACAAAGCAGAGAATAATAAAAAGGCTCCTCAAATGAGGAGCCTTTGTTCTGCTAAGGAGCAGCTTTATAGGAGCTTAATGGAGTGGGGGTTAAGCTTCTGCAGTTACCTTTGAATCGCTCATCTTTTTAAGCGCTGCGTAACCGAAGCCAGTTACCGCTGTACCCGCTGCAATCGCCACTAGGTACATAAGTACAGGAGAGATAGCACCTGGAATCAGTAGAACGAATAGACCACCGTGTGGAGCCATCAGTTGTGCACCGAACAGCATTGATAGCGCACCAGTCAGAGCACCACCTGCCATACATGCTGGGATAACACGCATTGGGTCTTTCGCTGCGAATGGAATCGCACCTTCAGAGATAAAACATAGACCAAGAACGAATGACGCTTTACCCGCTTCACGCTCGCCCGCTTCAAATTTGTCTTTCACTAGGAAAGTCGCAAGCCCCATACCTAGAGCAGGAACCATACCTGCTGCCATGATAGCTGCCATTGGTGCGTAAGTTTGCGAAGCCAGTAGACCAACACCGAATGTGTAAGCTGCTTTGTTTACTGGACCACCAAGGTCGAAACACATCATTGCGCCTAGAATCACACCCAGCAGAATCGCGTTAGACGTACCCATATTGTTTAGGAAGTCTGTCATCGCGCTCATCACGCCAGAAACAGGGCCACCCACGATGTAAATCATCACAAGGCCAGTGAACAAGCTCGCGATAAATGGAATGATAAGAATTGGCTTAAGCGCTTCCATAGATTGTGGAAGTTGAACCTTGTCAGCAATGAATTTCGCTGAGTAACCTGCAATGAAACCAGCCGCGATACCACCTAGGAAGCCAGCGCCTGTTGAGCTAGCAAGCATACCGCCGATTAGACCCGGAGCCAGACCCGGACGGTCAGCAATTGAGAACGCGATAAAGCCAGCAAGAACCGGAATCATCAGTGCGAATGCTGAACCACCACCGATAGTCATCAGTGCTGCCGCTAGCGTGCCTTCTTCTTTAAACGCCTCGATACCGAATACGAAAGAAAGCGCGATGATCAAACCACCCGCTACAACAACAGGTAGCATGTGAGATACACCTGTCATTAGGTGCTTGTATACACCTTTCTTCTCGTCAGCAGGTGCTGCTTGTGAAGAAGAAGCTGTGTGTTGGTATGGTTTTGCTTCAGCGAACGCTTTTTCAAACTCTTGAGTTGTCTTTTTAAGCGCAGGACCCGTTGTGGTTTTGTACAGTGGCTTACCATCAAAACGGTCGAGTGGTACGTCGATGTCCGCTGCGATGATGACAAGATCCGCCTCTGCAATCTCTTGATCGGTTAGTTGATTCTTCGCACCTACAGAGCCGCGAGTTTCAACCTTGATTTGGTGACCAAGACGTTGGCCCTCGTTCTCTAGCGCTTCAGCCGCCATGAAAGTGTGAGCAACACCTGTTGGACAAGCTGTAATCGCAACAATCTTTTTAGCGCCGCTTGCTGCTACTTCAGTTGCAGCGGTCGTTACTTGTGAAGCGTCCAACACAGTTGCGTTTGCTACTGCGCTTTCAAGAAATACTTTTGCGTCTGCAGTACACTCAGAGATTGGCGCTTGGTAAACCTTCTTGCCAACAAAGCGCTGTGTGTCTACGTCTGTGTTTGCGGCAATAACGACAGCGTCGCTGTTTGCAATCGCTTCTTCACAAACGGCTTCACTTGGAAGAACGCTTGACTGGCACTCAATATTGGCACTCCAACCTAGCTCTTTTGCGGCTTTCTCAAGCAGCCCTGCTGCGATGATGCTGTTTGCAACGCCACTTGGGCATGCGGTGATAATGGTAATATTCATAGTAAACCTTTGTCCTATTTGCTTGACTCAAACTGGTCAGTTGGAGTGGTAAGCGCCTGTAATTGGATATTTTGTAGTACTGAGTCCAGCTCTTTTTGGCTAGTTAAACCCACGCCGACTTGAGACACAGCAAGTGCCGAAAGGGCGGTGGCAAATTTGATTAGTTCTGGTTTAGGCATCTGTTGCATGTGCCCCCAACATAGGCCAGCAACTAAGGTGTCGCCTGCGCCAACTGTGCTCACGACTTGCATACGTGGTGGCTGTGAGTGAATCCACTCACCATTGTTCAGCCACATCACACCATCTGCTCCCAGAGAAACAACAATGTTCTCAATGCCTTTCTCGCTCAATGCTTGGCCTGCTTGTTGGCACTGCTTAGGCGTTGTAAGTTCTGCATTGAACAGTTGAGACAGCTCTTCGTCGTTCGGCTTGATAAGCCAAGGCTGAGCATTGATACCGGCTTTTAGTGCATCGCGGCTGCTGTCGAATAATACCTTCTTACCTAGGTCGCGTAGGCGTTGTACCCAAGATGCACAAAGTTCTGGAGATACGCCCTGAGGTAAGCTGCCTGCAATTACGAAGTACTCGTGGTCTTCTGCAAGCTCTAGCAGTGTGTTTTCAAATGCGCTGATCGCATCTTGATCAACCGGTACACCCGGGAAATTAATGTCACTAACTTGGCCGGAGGTTTCCACTAGCTTCACGTTGATGCGCGTTGCGCCGTCGACACGAATGAAGCGGTCGGTTGCACCCATTTCTGCAAACAGTTGGCAAAATGCCTCTTCATTGTTGCGACCCAAGAAACCGGTAACGGTAACTTTTGCGCCCAGCTCAGACAGCACTTTTGCTACGTTTACGCCTTTGCCTGCAGCGTGTAGCGAACCTTGATTTACCAAGCTCACTGAACCTACGTTTAGCGTATCAACGCTGCCTGTTAGGTCTAATGCTGGGTTCAGCGTTACTGTAACGGCTTTGATTTGCTTTAATTCAGTCATTGCTAATCCTTAACCTTCACCAAGGCCAGAAGCGATAGCTTTACCAATTGATTCAATAGCTTGTGCAGCATCGTCACCTTCAGCCGTGAACTGAAGCTGGTGGCCATGTTTCACGCCAAGCGCGATTACTTTCATTAGGCTCTTTGCGTTCACTTCTTTTCCGTCGCCGTCTAGGTTGGATACACGAATTGCTGCATCGAATTTTTTCGCTTCTGCAACCAGCATTGCGCCAGGGCGAGCGTGTAAGCCGTGTGCGTTTTTGATCTTAAAGATTGCTTGGTTGTCTGAGCCTTCAGCAGCACTGCTTGGTGCTTCGCCTTTTAGTTGAGCAATCACACCTTCGATGTCTGAATCGATCAGAGAGTTTTGCTTACCTTCAAAAACCAGTTGGCTTAGGTTTGCTAGGATGTTTTGGTGTGCGCTGTTACACGCTGCGAATGCGACAAGCGCTTTCACTTGAGTGCCTTCAAACTCACAATCATTAGCCGTAGAAACAAAAGACACAGCAGTGCGAGTCACGCCTTTGTCGCTACCGATCAGCCACAAACCTTGGCCCAAGTGAGTTGGTGTTTTAGTCACTAGATCAGCAACGAATGCATTATCAGCACAACCGGTGTTTTTCAGTAGGCCGCCCGCAACGGCAGACATTTGTACCATGTCGCTTGCTGGGAACTTAAGTTGAATTAAAGAAGCGTCTAGGTCTGCTTCAAGCTGAACTTCACCGTGAAGTAGGGCGATGATTTCGTCTTCTGTTTTCGCTTGTTGCAGCTTTTGCTCAACGCCGTCAGCAGAAAGAACTTTGGTTAGCTGCTTTAGAATGCCTAAGTGTTCGTCTGATTTTGCTGCAATACCGATTGCTACGTAAACACGGTTACCGTCTGCCCAGTCGATGCCTTCAGGGAAGTGGTGCACTGCAACGCCAGTCTCTTTTACTAAACCACGAGTGTCTGTTGTGCCATGAGGGATGGCGATACCGTTACCAAGGAAAGTTGAGTTTTGGTTTTCACGGTTAAGCATTCCTTCTACGTAACCTTCATCAACCAGACCTTTCTCAGTCAGTTTGCCAGCGATGTTACGAATAGCTTGGAACTTATCTTGCGCAGATTGACCAAGCGAAATGTCAGATTTAGTTAGTTTAAGCATGTTGCCTCTTTAGCTTATTGCTTTGTTTGAGCTTGTCGCTTCATTGTTGCTGTTATCCCGATTCAGGTTCTGCTTATTGAGTGCTGAACACCTTGCTGAACGTTTAGCTGAATCGGTTCAGCAAAAAGAGTAAAAAAATTCAGCAAAGCCCAGTTCTCTTGATAAAACTGATATTGCTGCTTAGCGTGTCTCGTTTCCTTTTAAAGATAGTCTTAAAAGATAGTCATCAATCTCAAAGTCGCTAAAAAAAGATGATTAGAGTCACTTTTCGGATTTTGCTGAATCCTTTCAGCTTTCATACTGAATCGATTCAGCATATAATTCAACTATTCTGAGGATCCGAACCTTGGTTATATGATCCTACGCACAAAATACAGGCCCTTGATATGACACTTGATGAAATAGCGAAACTGGCGGGTGTATCTAAAACCACCGCAAGCTATGTGATTAATGGTAAAGCTCAGAAGTACCGCATCAGCGAGAAAACGCAGCAGAAGGTGATGGCCGTGGTGAACGAGCACAACTACCGTCCAGACCACGCAGCATCGTCATTGAGGGCAGGTAACAGCCGTTCGTTTGGTTTGATTATTCCAGACCTAGAGAACAGCAGTTATGCACGTTTAGCTAAGTTGATTGAACAAAACTCTCGCAAAGTGGGTTATCAGATCTTAATTGGCTGTTCAGACGACGATGCTGAAACCGAGCGAAAAGTAGCAGAAGCCCTTGTGAGTCGCCGTATTGATGCTTTGCTTGTCGCAAGCTCGATGCCGGACGCTAACGAGTTCTATCTGCAACTTCAAAAGTCAGGAACACCAGTTATCGCCATTGACCGTCCGTTAGACGATGAGCACTTTGCCTGTGTGATTAGTGAAGATTTCGAAGCTGCGTTTGAACTGACGCACTCTATTCTTGATGACAATATCCAAAGCATTGGCTTGATTGGTGCCTTGCCTGACCTAAACATTTCGCGCGAGCGTCAATTGGGTTTTGAAGCGGCCAATAAAGCGCATACACAGCAAAACGGGCTGAAAGAGAACAAACCCACGGTTGTCGGTTATGGTGAACACTTCGATCGAGAATCAGGGCGCGAAATCTTTGAAGAGTGGATTGCGAAAGGAACGGTGCCGGATGCGATCGTCACTATGTCCTACACCTTGTTAGAAGGGGTACTGGATGTGATGGTCGAAAAGCCTGAGTTGGTCAATCAAGTCAAATTGGCGACCTTTGGTGATAACCGCCTATTGGATTTCCTACCGTTTAAAGTACATTCACTGCCACAACAGTTTGAGGTTATTGCAGACAGCGCATTCGCCTTGGCATTGAACGCTTCAGCAAAGCGTTACCAGTCAGGTATTGAACTGGTGCCACGAAGCCTCGTAAAACGCAGCTAACACAGTTAGCGTAAGCTCTAATTTCTTATCTAAGCCTCAGCGCCATTAAAGTGCTGAGGCTTTTTTATTGAATCAACAAACCGAATTCGATCAGCGCGACAATACCTAACAATAGGGCCAGTACCTTCCAAAACTGGATTGGGTTTCTATTGAGTAGTGGTTGCTGGGTTTTACGTTTCACTAGTTTAGAGTTTGGTGTGTAGAGATCAGAGATAAAGTCACCGAGTACGGAGTAACGCTCAGTTGGCTGCTCAGCACACGCCTTTTGTAACACCAAGTCAAACCAAGCGGGTAAGTCTGAACGCAGGCGCGTAATAGGCTGATAGTGCCATTGATGATGACGAGATTGAGCTAAAGATCGCGGCGTCATTTCTGGATAAGGGAGTTGTCCTGTCAGCATTTCATAACCAATTACCGCTACCGAGAACAGATCAGAGTTTGTGGTCGCAATATTCTGCTTAATGGTTTCCGGAGCGATGTAGTTGACGGCGCCAAGCGGAACCGCATCTTCTTCAACGGGTAAGCCTTCTTCGATGCCGCGAATCAATACGGCGCCAAGGTCGATGAGCTTAATATCGCCGTTCGGCAGTAGCATGATGTTTTCAGGCTTCAGATCGCGATGAACCATGTCAGCACGTTGAAGTACGCGAATGCCCTGAATGATCTTTTCCAGAATAGTACGCACTTCTGGCAAGCTTGGTTTGGGGTTGTCGTACATCCATTGTCTTAAGGTTACTCCCTCAACCATCTCACACACTTGATAAAGAAACTGCGAACGTTCGTCAGTCGGATAGACCTTCATAATGCGTTTGTTGTTAAGCAGCATGCCTGCCCATTGCTCGTTGTAAAACGCTTTGAGCTGCGCTGGATCGTCGTGATATTGCATTGAAGGTACTTTAATCACGAACTCGGTTTGGGTCTGGGTTTGCATCACACGATATACGTGGCTGCGGGTGCCAGAGTAGAGCACTTCCAACACCTGAAACTGGTCGATCATCTGCCCAAGTTTTAATACCGGAGGAATGACGCGTGTAGCGAGCTTTTCATGAAACTCAATCAATGATGGCTTAGGCAGTTGTGTTACCTCAATCATCAAGCAGCTGACGTTGTCCTTGCTGTGCATTGCCAAGGCTCTGTTACAGATCGCTTGAGTTGCCAGTTCAAAGTCATTCTGGTTATTGGTTCCTTCGACTAGATCTTCTTCATCAATAAACTCATGCACGCCATCGGTTGTTAGAATGAAACGGTCCTTGGCTTTAATAGGCAAGGCTTGGAAATCAACGTTCAGTTGGCTATCCATACCGAGAGCGCGAGTGAGGTAGTGGGTATTCACCAAGTTTTTACGAGTATGATCGCGGGTTAGCTGCTGAATTTTACCATCACGTAGTAAGTAGATACGGCTATCGCCAACGTGGAAGATATGAGCCGTATTAGATTTGATGATCACCGCGCTGAAGGTCGAGACCATGGTGTTGTGGGCGAGCTGCTTATCGTCATCAAGCTCAGAGAAGGAGGCGTTAAACAACCAAGAGTTGAGCGAGGTAAGCACCTTCTGGGCCGAGCGTTGAATGCTCCAGCTTTCCGGCGTTGCGTAGTAGTCAGTAATAAACTGCATCACACTGGTGTGACTGGCTTTTTGCCCCTGTTCACTGCAACTCACACCATCGGCAATACATGCCACGCTGCCCTTGAACTCTTGTTCGGCACGGGTTTTAGGGTGCTTAACGATAATCGCATCCTGATTTTCGTTTCTTACTCCTTGATGTGAGTAACCACCATAGTTGAGCTTGAGTTGGTTGCTTGCCTGCAGATGAATTCCTTGTCCCGCGTCCGGCGCTGCTGTTTGGCTTTGGCTAAATGAGAGAGTCATAACGTCCTTGCTCCTATCTGCTCATTGTTTGAAAAGGAAGGGAAAGAACAAAAGCCCCAGTCAGAAACAAGAGCTTTTGAACGAAGTAACCGAGTGTCGCAGTCCCGGTTACTTCTCCCGATATCATTCAATGAGTGGTTAGCTCGATACGTTAATCAACGTCACACTACCATCGTCATTTACTTCAGCAATTTGACCATTTGGCTCTTCCATAAACATCAGAGTTAGGAAGCCAAGTACCGCTGTTGCTGCAATCACAAGGAAGAAGGTTTGGTAGCTCACAAATGAAAGCACTGTTAGGTAAACTACCGCACCAACGTTACCGTAAGCACCCGTCATACCCGCGATTTGACCCGTCATACGACGCTTAATCAGTGGTACTGTCGCAAATACTGCACCTTCACCTGCCTGTACGAAGAAAGAACACGCCATTGCCGCAACAACCGCTAGCCATACTGGCCATGTGCTGTCGACTTGACCCATTGCAAAGTAACCCACCGCTAGACCTGCAGTTAGGATAAGCAGCGTTGGCTTACGGCCGAATTTATCTGAAATCCAACCACCACCTGGGCGAGACATTAGATTCATAAAGGCGTAGGCTGATGCCACCATACCTGCAAGTACCGGCGTTAGTTCAAAGGTTTCAGAGAAGAACAGTGGCAGCATAGAAACAACAGCCAGCTCTGAACCAAATGTCGCGAAGTAAAGCACGTTCAAAACCGCAACTTGCTTAAATTTATACTGGTGAATCTCTGGCACTTCTTCCTTGAAGACGTTCTTATTCACTTTCCAAACTTGAGATACTTCATACATATACAGCGCAGCCAGTACCGCATAAACACCGTATACCGCTGAGTCTGACAGCATGCCGATACCTGATGGAGACAGTTTCCAAGCCAGTAGCGCAAGCGCCGCGTACATAGGGATCTTCATGATGAGTAGAAAGAAAAAGTCACCCTTAGACGTTACTTCCATCGCTGTAACTTGTGCAGGTTTGAAGTAAGTAGAACCTTTTGGTGTATCCGATACGTTTTTGTAGAAGATAACTGAGAACAGAAGGCTCATTGCACCTGTCACACCCACTGCATAACGCCAGCCATCTTCGCCACCGAATACTAGTGCTAATGTAGGAAGGGTAAATGCCGCAGCTGCTGAACCAAAGTTACCCCAACCACCGTAGATACCTTCTGCTGTACCTAGCTCGTTGTGTGGGAACCACTCAGACACCAAGCGAATACCAACCACGAAACCAGCACCGATGAAGCCCAGTAGGAAACGAGCGATAGCTGCTTGCATGAACGAGTCAGCAAGGGCGAACATGAAACACGGAATCGAACAGATAGCGAGTAGGGCAGAGTAGACCAGTCTTGGACCATAGCGGTCGGTCAGCATACCAATGGCGACACGCGCTGGGATGGTTAATGCCACGTTTAAGATTAGGAGGGTTTTGATCTCTTCAGTAGTTAAGCCTAAAGAGGTTTTTACCATTTGCAGTAGTGGCGCAAAGTTAAACCAAACTACAAAGGTGATGAAAAAGGCAATCCAGCTAAGGTGTAAGATTTTCATCTTACCTGTAAATGAGAGCAGCGAAAATTTTGAGTTATCCATGTATTAAATCCTTTAAATATGGAAAGTGTCTAGAGTTCTTCTAGCCGTTCACATGCCAACTCCGTAGCGAGCCTAAATACTTAATTGTAGGCGGCTAAGGCATGAGTATTGGGTGATTCTGAAATACGACCTAATCCGTGATTAGCTTGCTAACGCTTCGGGTGCCAGTACTTGAATATCGTTACCTTGTCTGCGCACTTCAAAGCGAGTCAGAGCGTGTTCAGGCTCTTCCAAGCAAGCTCCTGTCTCTAGATGGTAATGCTGCTTGTAAAGGGGAGAAGCAACGTAAGGCTCTCCACTTAACGAGCCAATAATACCACGTGACATGACATTGGCTTTACCAATTGGGTCGAAATTTGAAAGGCCATAAATCTTGTCACTGCGCTTGCAGTAAAAGATCGCGACTTGATGATCAGCCACTTTGGCACACACACCCGCGTTGGGCGTTAGATCCTCTTGGGAGCAAACAGTGGTCCAGTTTTCCATGACAGTCTCCTTGTCAATTTGTTGAGTCTTAGATTTTGTTCAATTTCCTAAAAATGAAGGTCGTAAAGAAAGAAGGTCGCTAGCAGAGTATTGCGTAGTGAAGGGCCTGCTAACGACCAAACTGGCTACGAGACTTCCGTAATTTCAATCTGTTCAGAGCTATTCAATGCTTGAGTGCGCTCGGCATCGTGGTCAGTGTTGATGCTTGGTTTCGGGAAGCGCTGTTCACGTTCGGTAATGAACGACAGGCTCTTATCCATCTCGTCACTGTTGATGTAGTGTTGGAAGCGTTTCATCTTCACTGGGTTCTCGATGGTGGTCTTCCACTCACATTGGTACTTCTCGATGTTGAGCGCGATGTCCGCTTCCAGTTCAGCCGCGACATTGAGTTTGTCTTCAATCACCACTTCTTTGAGGTAGTCCAAGCCGCCCTCTAGGTTCTCCATCCAAACAGAAGTACGTTGCAAGCGGTCAGCGGTACGGGTGTAGAACATCAGTACGCGGTCGATGTATTGAATCAACGTTTGTTCGTCGAGGTCGGTTGCAAATAGGTCGGCGTGACGTGGACGCATACCGCCGTTACCACACACATATAGGTTCCAGCCTTTGTCGGTAGCGATAACGCCAATGTCTTTTGATTGTGCTTCGGCACACTCTCGAGTACAGCCAGATACGGCGAATTTGATCTTGTGAGGTGAACGTAGGCCCTTGTAGCGGTTCTCTAGCTTGATTGCGAGGCCGACACTGTCGTTAACGCCGTAGCGACACCAAGTGCTGCCGACGCAAGACTTCACAGTACGAACTGATTTGCCGTAGGCATGGCCGGTTTCAAAGCCAGCATCAATCAGCCTTTTCCAAATAGCAGGCAGTTCGTTTAGCTGCGCGCCGAATAGGTCGACACGCTGACCGCCCGTGATCTTCGTGTAGAGGTTGTACTCTTTTGCTACTTCGCCGAGCACAATCAGTCTGTCTGGGGTGATTTCGCCGCCAGCAATTCGTGGAACCACAGAGTAGGTACCATCTTTTTGCATGTTGCCAAGGTAGATGTCGTTGGTGTCTTGCAACTCGATGTGCTCATCTTCAAGGATGTAGTCGTTCCAGTAAGAAGCGAGAATAGAGCCAATCGCAGGCTTACACACAGTACAACCTAAGCCTTGGCCGTGAGATTCCAACAGTTCATCGAAGGTCTTGATCTTGTTGACGCGGATAATGTCGGTCAGCTCTTGGCGAGAGTAAGCAAAGTGCTCACAGATATCGTTAGAAACCTCAACACCTAGGTTGCTGAGTTCACTGTCTAATACCTGTTTGGCCAGGGCAGAACAACCTCCACAGCCCGTCGATGCATTGGTCGACTCTTTCAGTGCTGCCATTGTGGTGCAGCCTGCGGAAACCGCTTCTTTGATATCGCCTTTGGTGACATCGAAACATGAACAGATCACGGCGCTGTCTGGAAGGGCTTCAACACCCATAGCGCTGCCAGAGTCGTCTGCAAGGTTTGGAAGAATCAGAACCGATGGGTTTTCAGGCAGTGGCATATCGTTTTGCTTGATTTGCAGCAGCGAACCGTAAGCTTCTGCATCACCAACTAACACCGCACCGACGATCTTTTTGCCATCAGCAGAGATGATCAGGCGTTTGTAAACCTGTTCGATTTCATCGTTGTAAGTATAAGACTGTGCGCCTTCTGTTTGGCCATGTACTTCACCGATACTGGCTACGTCTACGCCCAGCAGTTTAAGTTTGGTGCTCATGTCTGCACCGGTGAAGCTGCTTCTATCTTCACCATCAGAAAGGATGTGGCTAGCCGCCACCTTCGCCATGGAATAGCCCGGAGCTACCAAGCCGAAGATCTTGTTATCCCAAAGGGCACATTCACCAATCGCGTACACATCATCGATGTTGGTTTGGCAGTAATCATCAATCACGATACCGCCACGCTCGCCAATCGCGATGTCAGAGCTACGAGCCAATGCGTCTTGAGGGCGAATACCGGCAGAGAATACAATCATGTCGGTTTCAAGGTGAGTGCCGTCTGCAAAGTTCATACGGTAGCGAGCTGTTTCACCAGCCACAATCTCAGAGGTCGCTTTCTCGGTGTGAACCTGTACGCCTAAGTCTTCAATCTTACGGCGTAGTAGGGCACCGCCGCCCTCATCGAGTTGAACTGCCATTAAGCGAGGCGCGAACTCTACCACATGCGTTTCTAAGCCAAGGTTTTTAACCGCGTTAGCCGCTTCTAAACCGAGTAGTCCACCGCCGATTACCACACCCGATTTACTCTGTTTGCTCGACAGCTCAATCGCATCTAAGTCTTCAATGGTACGGTAGACGTGGCAGTGTTCTTGGTCGTTACCCGGGATTGGTGGAACGAATGGGAATGAGCCAGTAGCAAGAATCAGTTTGTCGTAGCTTTCACGATGTCCGCTGTCGGTTATTACCGCTTTGTTTTCGGTATCAAGCTCAGTCACCTTGGCATTCACCAAGTACTTAACGCCATTCTCTTGATAGTAGGCTTCGCTGGTGAGGGCTAAGTCATCGGCTGACTTGCCGTTGAAGTAAGCAGTGAGCTGAACACGGTCGTAGGCAAGACGCGATTCCTCACTAAAAGTGATGACTTCATATTGGTCTGAGTCAGCTTGAATGATGTTGTCGATAAATTTGTGGCCAACCATGCCATTACCAACGACGACAATTTTCTGTTTGCTCATAGTAAATTCCTTTTTTGCTGGCTTCCTAGCGTTTCTAAATACAGTCCACTCTCAATGGTGGGTAATTTGCTGTTCTTCCAATGAACTTAAAAACTGTGAATTTTGGGTTGTTGATATTTAGGGCAGCAAGTAGGGTGCCAGATAAAAAAGGCGTTCGTAAAAAATAATAATAACTAATAAATTCAATTGATTAACTAAATAACAAACGACTCAATTACCCCTAAAGTGGTATATTTAAAAAGTAAGAGATTTATGAAAATGAGCCTTTGTGGTGCAAAATTGATCAACATGGTGCAAATATCTCAATATTTCTTCTGTTGGATTTAATTAACCTCAAACTTTGTAATTGTATTAATTTTAAGTTGTTGTAATTAAATTGGTTTTTTATTGTCTCGCGTTGGGTTAAATAGTGGTGCGCAATTTGCTTTATTAAAAAAGAGAAATTTTCACTACTGAGAGAGCTGTACATGGCTTTCTGATTACTCCGGTGGAAGAGATAAAAAAGAACATTGCACGAGGGAAGAGTGATGAGTTCAAACAAGGATTGGATCAAATCAACGTGTGCTTACTGTGGCGTAGGTTGTGGCATTGAAGTAAGGCCAACTGCTTCAGGTAAATTGGAAGTGCGTGGCGACAAAGAGCACCCATCGAACTATGGTAAGTTGTGTACTAAGGGCGCAGCACTGGGCGACACCGTTACGCCGATAGGCCGCTTAACCCAACCGATGAAAAGAGTCGCAAGCGGGCAGCAGCTCTTACCTTGGGGCGAAGCGTCGCAGTTGGTAGCTGACAGGTTCAAACAAGCGATAGAAGAGCATGGCCCAGACTCGGTCGCCTTTTATGTATCAGGCCAACTTCTGACTGAAGATTATTATGTTGCCAACAAATTGATGAAAGGCTTTATCGGTAGCGCCAACATCGACAGTAATTCGCGCCTTTGTATGGCATCGAGTGTAGTAGGACATAAACGCGCATTCGGTAGCGATACCGTTCCAGTCTGTTACGAAGATCTTGAACAAGCGGAAGTGGTGGTTATTACAGGCTCAAATCTCGCTTGGTGTCACCCTGTTCTGTTCCAACGTCTGCGCGCGGCTAAGCAAGCTAACCCAGCAATGAAAGTGATCGTGATTGACCCGCGTTATACTGACACCTGCGAAATTGCCGACATCCACTTGGCGTTAGAATCGGGCTCTGACGTCGCTCTGTTTAATGGCTTATTAGCTTATCTCGATGATCACGATAACCTCGACCAAGACTACATTGATAAGCACACTCAAGGCTTTACTGAAGCGATTCGAGCAGCGACGCGATATCGCTATACCGAAAATGGCTGGGGTGACAAAAGCGTTTCAAAGCTGACAGGATTAACTGAAGCGCAGCTCAAGCAGTTCTACTCTCTGTTTGCATCCAATGACAAGGTGCTCACCATCTACTCTCAAGGCGTAAACCAATCTACTCAAGGGTGCGACAAGGTTAACGCCATTCTCAACTGCCATTTGGCGACAGGCAAAATCGGTAAAACAGGCATGGGGCCATTCTCGGTTACAGGCCAGCCGAACGCCATGGGTGGCCGTGAAGTGGGGGGCTTAGCCAATACCTTAGCCGCGCACTTTGAATTTGGCGATCCGCAATCACACCAAACAGTGAGCGAGTTTTGGCAGACCGACAGCTTAGCAACCCATGCGGGGTTAAAGGCCATTGACCTATTCGATGCCATGAACGATGGCAAGATCAAAGCGGTGTGGATCATGGCGACCAACCCCGTGGTGAGCCTACCTGATAGTGAGAAAATCAAAACTGCATTAGAGAAGTGCCCATTTGTGGTGGTGTCGGACTGCATTGCAGATACAGAAACTACACGCTTGGCTGATGTGGTGTTGCCTGCCCAAGGTTGGAGCGAAAAGTCGGGCACTGTAACCAACTCTGAACGCAGAATCTCGCGCCAGCGCCGCATATTACCAAGTCCAGGTGAAGCCAAGCCAGACTGGTGGATACTAAAAGAAGTGGCACAAAAAATGGGATTCCAAGACCAGTTTGATTACCGTCATGAAGGGGAGATCTTCAAAGAGTATTGCGAGATGACTGCGCTCGGTAATGAAACGGGCAAAGCGCGCGACTTGTGCTTAATTGGATTAACCAAACTCGATGAGAAGGGCTATGGCGAACTCACCCCGCAGCAGTGGCCAGTACTTGAGTACCAACCAGAGATAATTGAGCAGCGCATGTTCACCGACGGCGAGTTCTTTACCGAATCTGGCAAAGCGCAGTTCATCGCGGTTGAGCATGACAAACCGATTGCCGATACCAGTGTCGAGTTCCCACTCATTATGAACACTGGCCGTATTCGCGACCAATGGCACACCATGAGCCGAACTGGTTTGGCTGCTGGCTTGGGCGAACACACACCAGAGCCGTTTGTTGCTATGCACCCAGACACGGTTGCTGAATTAAACCTTGATGAATTTGGCTTAGATGCTTTCAACCATGCCACCGTTAACCCAGTGGTGAAAGTGCGCAGCGCACAAGGGGAGTGCCAAGCGCGTTTGGTTGTCACTAAAGAGATGCGCCGCGAACAAGTGTTTATGCCGATTCACTGGAACGCCCCAACCGCCAAAGACAGCAAGCCGTGCGATCTGATTCTGCCTCATACCGATGCCGCGTCTGGTCAGCCGGAATTCAAACACACCCCGGTCATGGTGGAAGCGTGTGGCTATCGCAGTGAAGCTGCCTTGGTCAGCGACAAAGTAATGGATTGCAGCGGGTTTGATTACTGGGTAAGACAGAGAGTGGAGGGCGGCTTTTTATATCGTATATCTTCATCTAAGAACCCGATGGAGTTGGTGATTCAGCTGGCTAACACACTTGATGCACTGCCAGAACCTGATGCCGATGCGATTAAGTCGCTTCACTACCACGGCAACAAATCATTTAAGAATTATGGCTCTGCCAAGTTGGATCAATTCGGGGTGAAGCAGGCTTTTGTGGTCAATAGTAAGCTCGACCATGACAGCATTGATTGGCTGGTGGCATGCTTAACTCGTGAAGCTGATGAAGAGTTTGAAGCAGAGTTCTTGAGTACGTTAGCCAAATAGTCGATGCGATGAATGATCTCTAGCACGTAATATTGGCCTGATAAATCAATGATTAGCGAGCTTTTACGACGGAAAATATTGATTATTAACTTACTAGTGAGCCGAAAAGTAGAGGAATCTTCTATTTGTAGTGATCTTGTGAACAACCTTTGTTAAATCTTAGGCAGTTAGATATCTAATGATTGCATTCTTTAATGAGCGGTGATATTCAATGCGCTGAACCAATTAAAGAATCAGACTTATCCTAAACTGATATTGATTGGATACTGAGAAGCGCTGTTGAACCATGACAGCGCTTTTTTTGTTGTTGTCTTGCTGCTTGTAAGCGCAGTTACGATAGGTAGAGTTCATGAGTCAGTTAAAGGCTTTATTCCATAAATACACCCACTTGATGTCTGATCAATCAAAAGGGGTGGCAGCATCGATACTTTGTTCAATGCTGTTTGCTTGCATTCCTGCCTATGTACAAATCCAACCGGATATGGGGCCAAGTTTAATTTCGGGTGGCGAGAGTCACTGGTTGGCTACGCAGCGTATTATTTGGAGTACGATGCTGTTCTTCATCTTGCTGTTCTTCACCAAGCGACTGCCGTTGTTGTGGGATGCATTGAAGCAATGGCGTAAGTGGCCCAAATACATAACTTCAGCTGTGCTTGTTGCGCCGCAGTACTGGATATTCGTGTGGGCTCCGGCCAATGGAGAAACCCTCAACCTCGCACTTGGATACTTCACCATGCCGATTGTGATGGTGCTGATTGGTTGCTTCTATTACAAAGACAGTCTCACGAAGCTACAAAAAGTGGCGTGTTATTTTGCTTTGGCAGGGACTATTTATACCTATGTGTTGGCATCGGGCCTGTCTTGGGTGGTATTGGTGGTGGCGCTCGGCTATCCGGTCTACTTTATGTTTCGTAAAACCAACCCTATGCCGACAGATATTGGTTTGGCTGTAGACCACATTATGATGCTCCCTTTGGCTATCTTTGGAATGTTCTACCTCTACCCAGCCGATCATTTTATGAACCTGCCAGCCACGTCGTACCTGTATTACCTAGGCCTCGCGGTAGTGTCAGTAACGCCAATGCTTCTCTACTTATTCGCCTACTCAAAACTACCAGTGTCTCTGTTTGGTTTAATGGGTTACGTAGAGCCGACCTTCATTTTCATTGTCGGGCTGTTAATTGGCGACAACATTGCGCTGCACGAAGTACCAACCTACCTGTTAATTTCGTTCGCCTTAATCGCCCTAGTGATGGATGGCTACAAACGAATGAAAGCCAGCAGACTCGCCAAAAAAGAGCGTTCTTAACAACTTAGCTATACCCTTCTGCACACCAAACGCCGACGATCTCGTCGGCGTTTGTGTTTCTGAGAATGAATTACCGATTCGTAGACCACCACTTTACCGACTGGTATATGGCTTGAATGTCTAGTTTGTGGCGAGGAAAACAACAAAAAGTATGATAATCAATCAGAATGTTCGTGGTTTTTCTGTATCTTTATAAAACCATATGAAATATTTCTGGTTTTCGTCACGTTAGGGATAGGGGAAAGTAGGTAAGGTGCCGTTATTAAACAAGTTAGATAGGACTTGAACGATTTAGATTACTAGACAGAATTGCTTCAAGGGTAAAAGCAGAATTAGTCTGTCTAATGGACCTGTTATAAATTTTTTAGGGATTCATAAATGGAACATAAATCGTATCTAATTGCTCTAGATTATGGTGATCGAGCAAAAGAAAGGGTGTTTGTGGGGGATGTGTTAGATAAGTTTGACAATGATACGCTCGTCGGGGCAATGCTTTACGTGAACAATAACATTTACGCTTTATCTTGCCACTTGTTTCTCAATTTTGAAAAAGATTCTGAAGTTTTTGAAGAATGGATAAACATTCATTACCCAGAGAAGCATCGAATTTATAATCTATTTTCTCGTGATTTAATGAAAGCTATCGGTAAGCGAAGTTGCAATGGTATGGGACTATTAGATAGTGATATGCTTGAGTACCAAATGCCTTCAAGTACAAATGAAATATTTCTTCATCCTGATCGTTCAATTTACGATGAAACTTTCCCTCCGGTGTTAAAAGAAATGACAAATTATTCAGTATTCTTATCACACTCCAGTGTTGACAAGGCATTAGTAGATACGTTTTTTAATGAACTTCAAAAATCAGAAGTTGAAGCTTGGTTCGATAGATATGAAATATCGCCGGGTGATAGCATAACTGACAAAATTAATGATGGTTTAGATAAAAGTAAAGTAGGGCTTCTATTTCTTTCCAAAAGCTTTATTAGTGGAAAGTCCGGTTGGACGATGAATGAAGCGAATTACTTTTTCCAGAAACGTATGAGACACAGTGACAAGAATTTCATCGTGATAAATATAGATCTCGAACATGATGAAATGCCCCCATTGTTACAAGACTATCTATATCTGAACTACGACGATCCTGAATGTGTGACTAAAATTGTAAATGAGCTCCGAAAATTAAATACTTAGTATTAAGTTTGAAGTGCGAGACTTTTTACAGATGCGCATGAATATACTCCGTCGGTGTCTTATACCCAAGTCTTTTACGTGGGCGCGTATTTAATTTGTGTGCAATTTCATTGCAGAGCTTCTGTGTTACGTATGACGTAGAAGCTCGTTTTAGATACCTCGAACCTTCGTCACTCGCTGTACGTTAGTGCTAGCCTTGGCAAAAGAATCGAAGACTTGTCCAGTATCCGCGATACGTTGATTGAGTTCGTCAAGATGGTGATAAGCATCAGCTATCAATGTTCTTGCAAGGAGTGGCAGTTCACTTTTTGCGTCTTCTAGCATTAAAGGAACCTGTTTCATCAATAAAGAACGACCAACAGAAATGATTAATCCGAATTCCGAAAGCAGGGCACGCATGTGATTCATAAGCGCGGTGAGTTCACGAACCCAATGCTCTCTCATTCTATGCAAAGATAGGATGGCTTGTTGTTCGGGGGATTTTATGGCCACAAAGCGAGTTGAGGGTCTCTGAACCGCTTCGTAAATGGTAATAGCATCATTAAGGTCGTTCTTTCCCTTAGTTCGATAAGGAATTACGAATTTAACAGCCATAATGCGGGAGTCGTGACCCAGCTTATTGAGTGTTCTTGCCCAATAATGTGCACCACTATACGCTTCAATGCCTATACGTATGATTGACAAATTTGCTATTGTAGTCAATAGTTTAGAACGTGTGACTGACTTATGAAGTATGACTTTACCACTTTTGTCTACGGCATGAAGGCTAAAGTGGTTTTTAGCTAGGTCGATACCGCAAAAATAAGAATAATCAGACATGGTGCCTCCGATGTATTTAAGTACCACATAAGTGTGGCAGATCCTCGGTAGGGGGAATCCATGTCATTCGTTAGAAATTTTCGAAAACTTGTAAATCTTGAGGTCTAAATGGATCACTTTTACGAACTATCCTTTGCCCTAGAATCCAATTCGTTGTGTTTCTTTGTAGGTACAGGTTTTTCAATGCATGTAACCGATGGTAATGCACCAAACTGGCTATCACTATTAAAAGATGCCACATTAGGCGTTGAAGGCGGAAATGAGCTCATTGAGCAGTTGTTTCCAGAGAATAAGCCGATAATGTCACTGGAAGAGTGTGCTAGCGTTATACAGGCTAAAATGCATACTCAAGATAAGTGCCTTCATGCTGAAATAGCTAAAATCATCAATAGCTTGAAAATTACTGATAACAAGTTGAAAGCATTCGACTTTATTCGGAAATACACGAACGTAAAGTATATCACGACCAATTACGATGGATTAATCGAAACGCAAATTCTGAAAGGTATCCCTTCAACCTCATTTTCGATTGGTTACCCAATCCATCGACAATCAAAAGGTGTTCACGTTTATCATGTACATGGTTCAATTAAGTATCCGAAGAAGATGGTTGTAACGGCAGATGATTACTTTCGATTTATAAATAGCCCTGACTATTTTTCGCATAAGGTTGAAACGCTTTTTCAGGAAAATAGTGTTGTGATCATTGGTTACTCGCTAGGTGATATTAACTTTAAGTCCATACTTAATAAACATAGAAGTAATCGTCATCATGATATAAACAGGCAGCACTTATTTTATTTATCTCGTTCTCCAATTGATCAGCATATCAAAGATTATTACGACCGAGTGTATGGACTACGAGTTATTGATAATTTGGGTATTGACGAATTCTTCCAGTGTCTGGAAGACACTTACAACGTAGTTAAGCCAGATGTAAACCTCTTCAAAGACTTCCTTTATCCAGTGCTAAATGGAGATGCGAGCCTTACTGAGAGTTACCTAAAGAAAAATGATTCATTTTTTGAAATTATAGCGATGTTGACGGCTAATGGAATAATTGTGTCTCACCCTACAATAGTAGAGTTTCTAGCCGATGTACTTGAAAGAAAAAGGGTTTTGACTACAGCTAATGGTGCATGGGGACAATATGTTCATTTGGCAGGGTGGTTAATTCACATTGGCTCAATTATGGACATTAAGGATACGCCGTTAGAAGAAACATACTTAAGTGCTGTGAAACGCTCTTTTAATACTATGTCCAAAGGAATGGTAATGGGGTGTTCGTGGCACGCATTCAATAAATGGAAGTCTGGCTGGTATCACCTGACTTATGATAACCGTGTTATGGTATCTAAATACATGCGTAATAACGATGTTGACGAAGATGGATTGGAAGTCATCAATCAATAAATTTCTAACAAGAAACTCTTGCGTCAATTGTTAATTTTTGACGCTATCTTTATCCCACATGGCGCTGTCTCTTAACATTGAATTAAGTGTCACAACCATTTAAGAGTGACTCTCAACGCATGGCATTTTCGGTTTGAGTTTTGTTTCGTGTATACGATGTCTAAGCTACTTACCGTAGTAGCGTTACCTAAAGAAATCGTACCTTATGAGTAAAGTTGAGATCCCGAAGCACTTGTTACCTAATCTTGGTGCAGAAATGAAAATGGATGTTCATTTGGTCGACGTGAAATTAGATAATGGAATTGTTCACCATAAAATGGCTGTTCGTGGTGGTTGCTATCTTACTGGTTATAGTAGCGACCAAAACGGTGAAGGCGCAGTTCCGTTTAAATCGACACAAATTGTCGCTATTCGTCGGCACAAGTTAGTTAAGTGGTGGCCATTTTGGTAAGGGAATGACATGCCAGAAATCCCGAGAATAGCCTGTCCAACAAAATCACATAACACCACAACTAATGCTGGTGTTACGTGGTTTCTGCGTTTAATGAGTTGTGCTCATGTAAAGAACCTTTGCTACTGCACCGAGTACTTTAGGGCGAGTGACTGACTTATGAACGACGAATTTACCATTCAAGTCAACATCATGATGACTAAATTGGTTTTTAGCTCGGTCAATACTGCAGAAATGAGAATAATCAGAATTGGGGCCTTTGAGGCGTATAAATAGCATATAAGTGTGGCATTGCCTCGTTAGGGAGAATCCATGTCATTTGTAAAGCAATAAAGGGAGTTCTGTAAGTGAAGTATTATTCAAATGAGTTTGATGGAGCATTAGATAGTGTGGAGCATTATCAGAAATATCCAGAAATGAAACCGTGGATTGGTTGCGAATATGCTGCGTCTTCAATAAAGATTTTAGTTATTGGCGAAAGCCACTATTTAGATGTTGGCAGTACATATCATCATGATCCTCAAGCATGGTATGGTGGCGTAACAGTATCAGATAAAAAAGATAGTGGATGGATTAAGACTCGAAATATCATTTCAAATGGTATTGAAAGTAATTGGAAGTCTAAGTCAAAAACAATATATAAGAATATAGAGAAAGCACTAATTGAAAGTAATGCAAACTGCAGTGGGCGAACTACGGCATTCAGTAATATAGCATTTCTCAATTACTTTCAGCGTCCTGCAGAGCAAACAGGTAAGTCAATTAAAGTATCGAAACTTGATTCAGATGTTAGTAAAAGTGTAGTGGGACAAGTGGTAAAGGCTATTTCACCCGAAGTCATCATCTTTACAACTTCACTGGCGTGGAGTCATGCAAAACGCAGCAATTTGATAAAAGAATTCGATGAACAATCTATAAAGTATACACGAGCACCTCACCCAGGGATGCCATGGTGGAATCGAGTTTCTAAAGCTTATGGTAACCGCACCGGCAAACAGCACTTTGTTCATTTTGTAAATGCAGCGGTGAAAATAGATACCTAATATGAGCTATGGCGCTTATCTTATTCAATACTGCAAGGACTTTTAGAGTCGAATATAGTGCCACGGTCAATTTCTCGTAAAGGTAGCCATTGTTAGCGTTCCATAAGAAAACAGTTTGTGTATGACTATCTCTATGAAAAAGAGAAAAATGGAAGTTCTCATTGAACAGGAAATCGCCCTGCATCAGTATGAAATTAGGCAGAACCTAAATGATGTGCAAAGGTTACTTCATTCGAGCTTTAAAGAAGTTGGCCGTTCTGGGCGTAGCTTTGATTATGCTGCCATTATAGAAATGCTTCAAAGTGAGGAACCGGCCGACGGGCGTATTCATTCTCAAGAGTTTGAGTGTATTGCTTTGGAGCCATCTGTTCAGTTACTTCTTTATAAATCGGCATGGGTATCGAAAACGGGAGCCATTAGCGCGTATACAAAGCGTTCTTCGATTTGGATTTTTACCGGCCAATGTTGGCAGATGAAATATCATCAAGGTACTCCATGTGAAGCATTTGAACTTCAGCAATAACAAGGAGCGTTTATGTTTAGAGTTATCTACGAGTGGCGAGTCCCACTTGATAAAATGGAAGAGTTTCAAAGTGTGTGGCGCTCTGCGACGGAATCTATTCACGAATCGGTAGAAGGCGCACTCGGTAGCTTTATGCTTCAATCGTCTGATACGCCAGAAAAGGTACTAACCGTTGCAAAGTGGAGAAGCCGTGAAGATTGGGAGCTGTTTTGGGGAAACCGAAATCCAGAAAAAATGCAAAAGATGCGTGATATCGCCGAGCGCATTTCAGTAGAAGCGTTCGATGAAATTGAAGACAGAACCAAATAGAACGCTTTAGTCACCTCATTAATATTGAATCACAACGCTTGGTATTTAAAGTTGGGTTTAGTGCTTAAAGGGTAATGCTCTATGTAAACTGTTTGGTGGTACACGCTATTTAACACGGTGTTGTGTTGCCGGCTAACTGATATTTGTATCGTTAGTGATTGTTATAAGTGTGATCCTTAATTGATAATGAACGATACCTTGATGTTTTGTGTTCCACTTGCTGCATAATCTCGCTTTTGAAAAAATACACAGAGAAATATATGCGATTTATTCTTTTGATGATGATGTTTTTTTCGTCCGGTTGTGCAAGTGCCTTTGATATGCACAGGCTTAATCCGCCCAATAGTCGAGAAATTGAAGCTCATAGCCTTTCTCAGTATGTGTATCGCGGAGCCGAGTTGGCGGCTAAAGAAGGCGCTAAACAGTATGCTTTAGTAATTGAAGTGAATGATATAGGTGAACGTAGCATCTGGGTTTATCTAATAAATGACGACAATGACCTCAAAGAGCTACACCAAAAAGTTAAGAGTAATGATGACCTAAAGTTACTCGATATCTTCGATACGGATGTAAATGTTGAACGAAGATATGTGCCTGCTAACGCCGTACCCGGGTTGGCTTAAATTCAAATTAAGCGCTGTAAAATTAGAGGTGGATGTGAAATTTATATCACTGTTTATGGCTGTATTGTTGTCTGGCTGCGCTGGATTTATGAAAGGAGTCGACTTCACCGCTTATGAAGACCTTAAGGTGAGAGAGCAAACCAACCCTAGGTACCCTAAAGTCGCGGTCGAGAATGGGCTATCGGGCTATGTTGAGATGACATTTAACGTAACCAGCCAAGGGGATGTAACGAATGTAGTCGTTGTAAAATCTTTCCCTAAAGGGCTGTTCGACGAAGTAGCTGTCCGAGCTCTAACCCAATGGAAATATGAGCCCTTCGAAAGTGTAGAATCAGTTCCTCAACAAATTCGTTTCGATTTTAAAGCTAACTCCAAATAGGGTGTAGAAATAACATATGGGCTAGAGCGCCTACTTTGTTTATACATAGACAAGGAAATCATCAATGCAGGTCATTATTAACGGACGAAAAATAGAAAACCCTCTCGCAATTGCATTGGTCATGCTGTTTGTGTTGTCAGCGATTGGCGGAGTCGTAGCGTTGTTTTTGTTTGTGTTTCTTCCACTAATTGGTGTTTTTGTGTCTGGAGCTATCGGGTTGATATTGGTAGTTGTTGTACCGATAGTTATATGGTTTATAGTGCCTGTACTGTTTCTATCAATGATCAGTTGGGTGTTTGGCAAAATACTAAAGTAGATGTCACCCAATGATAGAACGACTGCCGAGTACTGATCCGTCTCTTATAGCACTATCGAATACAGTGTTTGCCGAATTACGAAATATCTATCGCCCAACGGTGCTGGCTCAACAGAACAAAATGACGTCAACGGATGATTGGACCTATTTCGGCTATTACTTGGAACAGCGATTGGTTGCGGTCGCGAGCGTTAAGCTCAGTGGTGATACTCTCCATTTGAGCGCACTTGCCGTAGCATCCACTTCGCGCAGAAAAGGAGTTGCTCGATATTTGATCTCGGAAGTTCAGAAAATGTTCCCTCATGCTAATCAAATATCGGTTTGGTGCGTTGAACAAACCGGTAACGTTAATGTTTTTGAGTCACTTGGCTTTAAAGTGGTAGAGAGTGTAGAGTCCGACTACTTCGAATTGACGAATACGTCAGACGAAAAAGCCACAGAAGTAAGACTTGAGCGTAAACTTGTGAAGTAAAGGCAGCCCATCAGTAATCGCTTGTTTTTCATACCACACCATTAATGATGACCCCGTAAATAATTCTGTATCACCTTTTGAAAATTGCTTTGTGAGCATCGAATATCTATGCCTATCGATATTCGTTCAACCTTTCATTGTTATCTCCTTTATTCATCAAGCTTTCCTGTCGATTTCACCTCTGGTTTACCTATAGGTACGGAGAATGGTCTGAGTATTAAAAAGGAGATACATCAATGAATTATCGTATGTTATTGCCTCTCGGGCTGCTTTTGAGCACTAGCGCCTTTGCTGAACTTGGCCGAGGAGGATTGGAAGGTGAAGTGAGCCTACTGGTTGGTTACGGAAGTGAAACGGGTGACTCAGACAAGACGAGGAAAGGTAGCCTTAATAGCAAGGGTGAAACGGAGTCGAGCGCGGTGTTTGCGCCTTTAGGGCAATTAAGATACACATTTGGCCAAGAGAACGATCAGCAAGTTTTCCTTGGTACTTCCAGAGGAGATATCATTGAAGGTATTTTCGCATTGGAAGTTGGATATATGGTTGAATATGGCGATGAATCCTCGGTGGCTTTCTCATATTTACCTACGATTGCGAATGGAGAAGTTTGGGAAGACCCATTCATTGCCAATTCCCCACGAAAGAAGACGGACATCTCAGGTGATACTTTCCGTATTCAGCTCGACGGGTTTCTAAATCTACCTCTGACTGGTGATTTTGCTTATTATCAGCAGGATATTAAGAACGAAAAGTCGGGTGAATTTTTAGCTGTTCCTACAAAAGAACTTAATCGAGACGCAAAAGGTTACTATGCGAGTTTCGGTATGGGCGTACCTCTTAGCAGTTCCACTTTTATTGAGCCCTCGTTTTCTTATCAAAGACATTTAGCTGATGGTAAAGCTGTTTCCTTTTCGCGTTATTCTGGATCGCTGACCTATCTTAAGAGGTTTGGTGACCATGGTTTATCGCTGAATGGTGACTACTCCGTGACTTCGTATGATGCGTCGAATCCTGTATTTGGAAAGACGCGAGAAGATAATGGTTACAGCTTTAATCTTGGTTATGAGTACCAAGGTATTCCTGGTTGGGAAGATTGGGGCTTTAATGCGTTGGCTGGCTATTCAACCAATGATTCCAACATCTCGTTCTATGACACCAGCGGCTACTTTGTCGGTGTCGGCTTAAGCTATCATTTTTAACATGCGCTTTAAGGATTGGTTCGTACCAATCCTTAATTTTATTGCACATCTACTAGGGGCAAGTGTAACTTCGCGATGAAACGACCTTGTGACTCATCTGTCTCTAGCTGCCAGCCAAGTTTGGTGCATATTTTTCCATTCAGGTCTTGTCCAAGACCAAAGCCATCATCAAATTGGCTACCAATTTCTTGTGAATTATAGTTCTCAACGACAATACAGTTATCCTCGTATCGAATGCTGATCTGCCCGATGTAGGTGTATTGGAAGGCATTTCGAACTAAGTTGCCAATGACGATTTCAAAAGGGCCTTTAGGCAAGAGGATAGTTGGTGCATGCGCGTAATCTTGAGTAATAGAGACGTCTTCGGCGTTGATTAAGTACATCGAGCTTTCTATCACGTTATCTAGCATAGATGGTATGGATACTTCTTTCACTGCTGGGGCCATGTTGCTCTTTCGAGCTAGCCACAGCATTGTTTCTACAATTTGCTGCATGTTTTTGCTGGCTCTATCAATTCGTTGGATCGATCTCATTGAATTACTCGGTAAATCAACGCGTTCTAAGATCTCCATATTGGCGCGAACAATGGCAATGGGTGTTCGAAGTTCATGGCTGGCATGAGATAAGAAACGTTTCTCTCTTTCGGCTAGCCTTGCATTTCGTCGTAATGCTTTTTCGAGAAACAATGCGACACGATTGTATTCATCGAACTTGAAGTTAGGTACTGGGTTTGAGGTGAGATCGTTTGAGACCTTGCCTGCCCAGTCGACCAGTTGTTCCGTTCTTTTGCCTATTTTGTAGCTGAAAAAAGAGAGTGCCGCCAAAATGATAAAAACGTAGGCGGAAGCTATGAGCAAGATAATGTTGAAGCGACTGTCGAACCAAACATCGATTGTGTCGCTAATGAGTCGATAGTCGTATTTTACGACTGCATAGACTGCGCGACCATTAGGCTTCTCAAATTTATAGATGCCAACTGTGATGTCATCTTCGATATTATTATCCAATTCTTCATCGACATCGATGACTTTGAACTCTTCATTTTCCATCTCTAGGCCCTCAAACACATTGAGGTCATTGATGATCATTGGAGGCAAGTTGTCATAGTGGAACGACACCACGTATGAGCTTGGAAGAGGGAGCGTATTGTCCTTTTCGTAAGCTTCGGAATAAGCTCGCCATTCGGTCAGCATTCTCATTTTCACTGAGTCCTCGATCCCGTATTCAAAGTAACGAATGAGAAGCTCACCAAATAGAAAAGCACTGATGATTGAAATCGTCAGGAAAAAATAGGTTAAATGTCTTCTTAAAGAGATCGCGCGTTTTAATTTCATACTTCGCTCTTAATGCGTATGCCTTGGCCGATTTTGGTTTCTATCATGTGGAACGAATAGGGTTTGTCGATCTTCTGTCTTAGTTGGTACAGCTGGACTTTTAGGTTGTTACTTTCTGGGCTGTCGTCTGGCCATAGGTATTGCTCTATCTCTGCACGGGATACGATATTCGGGCTACGGCGCATGAGAAGCTGTAACAGTTTTAGGTTTAGTCGGTTAAGCTCAATATGCTGTGATTCGCGAGTTACTTGTTGGGTCTGCAAGTCGTAGATGAGATCACCCACGACTAGCTTCTTGGATTGCGCACTTCTGCGTTTAGAAAGTGCCTTAATTCGTAAAGCGAGCTCTTTCATGGCAAAGGGTTTCACCAGATAGTCATCCGTACCGGAATGAAAGCCAGCTTCTTTATCTTCCAAGGTATCTTTTGCTGTTAGCATCAGGATTGGGGTATCTGAACCTTCTTCTCGGAGCTTTTGACATACGGTTAGGCCATCAATCTTGGGCAGCATTAGATCAAGGAGTATTACATCGTAGTAGTTTTGACTTGCGAGTGTGTAACCGCCCAATCCGTTGTAGGCATGATCGCAGTGTATGTTCTCATACTGTAAATACTCAGCGACCGAGGCGGCTAGGTCTTTATCGTCTTCAACTAATAGAACATTAATCAAAGGTTCAGATTTCATGTTGTTGCGCCTCTTGGCCATTGTTAAATAGATAACTCATCAGTTTGCTTCCGATTTGTTTCGCGTCTTCTTGGATCATGACTAATGCAGGTACCAAAATAAGGGTTATGGCCGTCGCAAATAATATCCCGTAACCCATAGATGTTGCTGCAGGGATAAGGAACTGAGACTGAGGAGAGGTCTCAGAGAGTAGGGGAACCAAGCCAAAATAGGTGGTTGCAGAGGTAAGTATGATAGCTCTTAGTCTGCCAGTTCCTGCTTCAATGATCGCTTGGCGGCTATCAAAGTTTCCCGCTCGCATTGTATTGAAGCGAGAAATTAGTAGCAGGCTGTCGTTAACCACAACCCCTGTCAGTGCCAGTATTCCAAACAGCGACAAAATGCTCATTGGTATTCCTTGAATCAAATGTCCAAGCAGCGCGCCGATAATACCAAATGGAATGGTACACATGATCAAAACTGGCTGAAAGTATGACTTCAATGGGATGGCAAGCAGTGCATAGATCCCGATGAGAGCAATGGTGAACACGCTGTAAAAAGAGTTGGAAATCTCCTCCTGTTCTTTCTGCTGGCCTGAGATAACTATCTGAAGGTCGCGATAGTTGTCTTTCAGCTCTTTAAACACAGTGTTCTCGAGCCTCAAGAATACTTGATCAGGAGACGTTGTTTCTTTATCTACGTCAGCAGTGATCACATTCACTCGCTCGCCATCGATACGTTCTATGTTTTTGGAGACATAACGGGTAGAGATATCTGCCACAGAAGTAAGAGGGACAACCTTACCATCGCTCAGTCGAATTTTTGCGTAGTTAAGGTCCGCGATGGATTTGCGCCTCTCTTCTGGGTATTGAATTTTAACTTTTACTTCATGTTCACCTTTTTGAAAGCTCTGTACCTCATATCCTTGATAAGCGAAATTTAGCTGTTGAAGTAGGTTCGATGTGGTTAAACCAAGAGACTGCCCCAATGGGTTTACATTGATATCTATTTGGGTCTGCGCTTGTGAAAGCGTTCCTTTAATACCAAATACACCATCGATGTTACTCAAATAGGTAGTGAGATTGCGTCCTGCTTGCTCTATTGTCTCTTTATCTTTGCTGCGTAATTCAATGCTTATTGCTTTGTCTGTAATCATATCAGCCGCAAAGATCGCGCTGTCAATCCCTTCGAGTGTTGGAACTAAGGATTGCCACTCTTTAGCCACATAAGCTGCTGAAAAGGGTCTTTCATCGTTGCTAGAAAGCCCGATGATAAGCTGCGCACTTTGCTCAGATACATCGGTGAGTACACTTTGGATCGGGGGTGTCAACAATCCAAATTCTTCCGTTAATTGTTGGCTTAGTTGATTAGCGATCGATTCGACTCTAGCGGTTTCTGATAGCACTAAGCCGAAGCCGGCATCTTCCTGAAAAGCCAGATCAATCGTAATGTTGTCGGTTGATATTTCGGGGAAAAATACGGTTTTTAGTTTGCCTGTTACCAAGGTGCCTGCAATCAGAACAAATAGGGAAAGGAAAACGCACACTACGGCATATCGATAATCTAAGACCTTTTTCAAACAAGGTTTGTAGATATGAAAAGTGAAATATTTCAGCATTAAAAGCACTCGTTGCTGAAGCTTATTCCACAACAAAGGCAGTCCGGATTTAGCTCGTGAATCCATACGTACATGTGCTAAGTGGGCTGGCAGTATTAGCTTTGACTCTACTAATGAAAAGAAGAGACAGAAAGCCGCAGCAAGAGCAAATTGTGCGAATATCTTACCGAGTTCTCCCTCAATCAGGCTCATCGACATAAATGCCACCATTGTTGTTAACACACCAAACGTTGTGGGTGTGGCAACTTTTTGTGCGCCAGAAATTGTCGATTGTAAGCTTGCGCCATGTTTCTCTCTATGTTCGTAGATACTTTCGCCAATGACTACTGCATCATCGACCACAATACCAAGTGCCATAATAAAACCGAAGGTGGTGAGTTCATTGAGTGTGAGTCCCCAAAAGGAATCTCCCATCAGCACCATGGCTCCGCCAAAGGTAACAGGTAGGCCAATTCCAACCCAAAATGCGACGCGAATGTTGAGAAATAGAGCAAGTAGCAGAATCACTAAAAAGATGCCTTGTAAGCTGTTATCAAGCAGCAGCGATAGGCGACTTTTGATCGGCTCACTTTGATCGTTCCAAAGGGTGATTTGTATATCGGGGGGCAGTGTGGCTTGGTAGGTATTCGTTATATCACGTACGGTACGTGCAACATCATTGATGTTTGACTTGCCATACATTTTAACCGTCAAACCTGTAGAAGCATGGCCTTCATAGTATGTTCGCGCACTATTATCTGCATACTGTTCTTTCACTTCTGCTATGTCTGATAACAGCAATACATGACCATTGGTCATGTGCTTGATTGGCAGGTCTGCGTATTGGTGTGCGCTGTATTTTTGCTGCTCCGCTTTTAAAATGAGTGTGCCTTGATTGCTTTTGAGCTGGCCTCCGGTTTGGTTTAGCGACTCCGCAGCAATCTGATTGGCGACTGTTTCTAAGGTTAACTGGTGTTCGATTAGTTTACCTTCATCAACTTCGATGACGATTTCTTCGTCTCTTCTACCTATGTAGTCGACTTTCTGTATCTTGGGTGAAGCCAGAAGTTTCAACCTTAGGTCATCGGTGTAGTTTTGGATCACACCTTGGTCAATATCGCCATACAGGTTGATTGAAATAACATCTTCAAGCTCGAGTTGGCGGGTTATTACCGGTTTTTTCGCGCTAGAGGGGAGATCACTGATCGAATCAACCTTTGTTTTAACGTCTTGATAGAGAGCATCCAGTGTGTAATTACTCAATTTTGTTATGGTGACGGTTACGTCATCACCCGTAGAGGTGCTCGATAGGCTCTTGATGCCTTCTACGCCTTGCAGGGCGTTTTCGATTTTCAGAGCGACCCCTTCTTCTGCTGAGCTGGCAGAGCCACTGTCATAACTTACGCTGACAGTGATAGATGTTGGTGGAATGCTCGGGAAACTCTCGATTCTAGCGTGGTAAACCGCAAAGGCACCGGCGACAAGGATTAAAACCATTAATAGGTTGGCAGCGACGGGGTTACAAGCAAACCATGCGATCACGCCTTTCGCTTGAGTATTATTGTTCATTGCTTGGCTCCGGCAGGTGTGCCACTGACGCGACTTTCATTCCGTCTACAAACTGAGATAGAGGCTTTAAAACCAGCGCTATGTCTGTTTCCATTGCACCTTTTTCTATACCAATGCTGTCGGTTGAACTGAAAATAAGATTGGGTTGAAAGTGCTTAAGTTTGCCATTTTTGACATACCAGAGTGCACCGTCAGCGGTGAGTGACGATGATGAGATTACAAAGCTGTTTTGGTATGGTTTCCCTTTGATTTCGACGGCAACAAAGCTACCGAAAAGCAGAGCGGGGGATTGTGTTAGCGGAGACTTAACCCTAAGTGTCAGTGTTCTCATTCTTGTTATTGGATCGACAAGCTCTGACAGCTGCATTGCTTGAGCCGACCAAGTATGAGCATGGTTGCTTTGAGATCGCATCAGAACCTCGGTTGATTCGAGCTCAGAAGGTAGTTGAGTCCATTCGTTCTCTGACAAGGAAACTTGGATCTCGGCAAACTCCGTTGATTGTATCCGGCCTAGCGTTGAACCGGGCGAAATATAGCTTCCTTTTGTTATCACGGCTTCGCTGACAACTGCATCAAATGGCGCGATGACTTGGGTTCGCGCCAAGTTAACTTTGGCTTCTTCGACGGCTTCTTTTGCTGCGATGTGATTTGCTCTCGCGATCTCAAGTTGAGGTTCGCGTAACACAAGAGGGTTCGGTTCTTGGTTGATACCAGATTTCTTCCACTCTGTTAGAGCGCGGCTCTGTTTTCTTTGCTCTTGAAGCAGCGCGAGATGCGCTTCAGCGAGCACCTTCTTGGCGTTCGCTAGTGCAACTCGATATGCTGTGTCTTCGATCTTTAGTAATACATCCCCTTGTTTCACAAGGTGTCCAACTTTAAAGTTTGGAGATTTCCAGGTCACTTCGCCAGATACCTGTCCAATTAGCGACAGCTGTTCGTCAGAGGTAACATTGCCAAATGTTCTTATGGTGGGTGTGTGGGTGCCTGCCGTGAGGGTGACGGTGGTGACTTTCACCTCATTTTCTGTCTGTTGAACGAGTGTTTCGTTAAAGTCGTCAGGCTGTGAGCCTAGCACGTAGTAAACGCTTAAAGGCAATGAGAGAACGCCACACAGGGAGATCCACAATGTACTTTTTTTTGCGAATTCCATCTTTACACTCCCATGCCAAGTGCCAGACCCAACGAGACTCTATTAGAAAAACGAGCTTGTTGAGTTTGTAAAAGCTGGATGGTTGACTGATAGACAGATTGCTTGGCAACCAGTAACGCAATGATGTCACTGGCCCCTTCTTGGTATAGGTTTTCGTAATTTTTCATACTGGAATTCGAATATTTTTTGGCATCTTTATAGTGCTGCTCTTGGAGTGTTAAGTAGTACTCTTTATCGAGTGCGGTACTCACCTCTGTGAGCGCAGAGACAAGCTTTTTTTCGTAATTGATGAAGGACTCTTGTGCCTTTAGTGCTGTGACTTTGGCGTTAGTTTCGATTGAATTTTGATTAAAAATGGGAGCAGTAATCCCTCCCATTAAGTTCCAGAGAGACGGGTTCTGGCTCAACGCGTTAGGCGACTCCCCTGATCGATACAGTGAAGCGCTTAAGGTGATTTTGGGTAACAGTTCTTTGTAGGCTATCGATGTCTCAGCATCTGCGGCCATCAAGCTCTGATAGGCAGCCAGTAAATCTGGTCGAGAGCCCACCATCTCACCCGGTAATTTCAATATCGGTGAAGGGACGCTTGGCAAAGAGTGGGATAAAATTTGATGGTCTTTACTGATATTACCGCGCAGAGCGTTTAGGTCTCGGATCGCAGCAAGCTGTTGCTGTTGTCGAGAAACTAACCCTGCTTTCACTCTTTCAGTTGCTGCTCTTGCTGTATCAAGGTCTGCGTGTTCTTTAGAGCCGTCGAGCACTTGAGATGTAATCACTTCTTCGGTATCTAAAAGGCTTACTATCCATTGTTTTTCAACATTAATGATTTCAGCTCGGTATTGAATATCAAGCCAAGCCTGGATCACTCTTGCTGCAAGAGAGTTCCTAGCATAAAGATAATCTAGCTGCGCGCTCTGTGCTCTTGATGATGCTGCGCTAGACTTGTCGGCAAGCCTGCCCCAAACATCCAACTCCCAGCTTAAATCCAAGGAGAGTTTATGGTTGTTATTGATTGCCGAGCTTTTGTCACGTGATGCTTGGTAGTTGGTAGACAAATTAGGTTGAAGGTAATTACTGCTTTGTGAAGCGAGCAAGTCAGCTTGTTGTAATCGCAAGGCAGTTTGTCTTAGGTCGTAGTTGCTCTCTAATGTCTCGAACACAAGTGCTGATAACTCATCATTATTCACCAGCTCTAAAAGCTGAGTTGAAAAGTTGGAGTTAACATAGGGTTGGGCATTGTCCCATTGAGTGGGAATAAGAGGGTTTAGGTTGCTCTTAGAGTGGTTAGGTGGGTTAAACGAAGAACAGCCTGATATGAAAGCCAGACTGCAAAGTGTCGCCAATCCAAGAGGACTCATTTTTATTAACATCGTATCTAACTCCGGTATCAATGGGGTAGATATAACGTGCGAGAAGTAAATTGGAGGTGAAATTGAGCTTATTGTGCGGTTAAGTTGTTAATCAACCCACTATTTTCGGCCGATTATTGTTCAAGTTCTACGACTATAAAGGTCAAGGTCTCATTCTATTTATTCATTGTTTAATTTTATAAATTTGAAGAAACCAACAAATACGAACAATGGCTAATACGTGGCTTATGAAACTTGTTACTCTTTGTTTTTGATTGAATTGTTTTCAGCGATCGCTTTAACAGGCGTGAAGATCATTAAGGAAAAGTAGTGGAAATCTGGAAGTTACTATTTTTTATCCCTGCGTGTTTTGCTCTGAATATGACGCCTGGCCCTAATAACTTACTTTCGATGAATAATGCGCGTTGTTACGGTTTCAAGTCTGCTTTTGTGGCGGGTCTCGGTCGAATTGCGGCGTTTGCCGTCATGATTGGGTTGGCTGCTTCAGGGTTAGCTGTGGTTTTGTATGCATCTCAAACGCTGTTTCTCACCATTAAAGTTGTAGGTGCTGGCTACCTGTTGTGGATAGCTTTTAATCTCTGGCGCTCTGAAGCAAGCCCTATATCAGAAATCGATACTGTTCAGAGTCGTTTAGGGTTAGCTAAACAAGAGTTTTTACTGGCGGCCGGTAACCCGAAAGCGATTCTTATCTTTACTGCATTTCTTCCGCAGTTTGTCGATGTGACGGCCAATGTAAACGAGCAGTTTTTGATTCTTGGGCTTACATTTTTAGTCTTGGAATTAGGCGCGATATCTCTTTACGCTATATTTGGAATTTACCTAAGACAGTGGTTCACCAAGCCGAAAATGGCCAAACGATTTAACAAGGCATGTGCTTCCTTTTTGGCACTGTCAGGTGCAAACCTATTAATTAGTCGTCAATAATTTACCCGTTACTCGAAAGGAGTTTGAAATGAAAAAGACATTTAAGAATGTAAGTCCTGAATCAGGCGAAATCACGGTTCAATTGGACCAAGCTAAATTGAGCTTTCATGTAGAGTCTGGCGCTGAATTCACGCTGGAATCAAGCGAAGGCGCTGATGTGGTGTTTTCTTCGGCTAGTCCAGATGTAAACCTCGTCATCGAACCCGTGTGATTTACGTTTAAAGAGCTAAGCCTGCTAGGAAGAAGTACGATGAATATTAAAGAGTTTTCTAACTTGGTGGGTTTGTCTGCTCATACGTTACGGTACTACGAGAAAATCGGTTTGCTGAAAAATGTTCAACGAACCTCTAGTGGACATCGTGCTTATACATCGAAGGATCAAAAGTGGATCGAGTTTGTGGTGCGTCTAAAAGAGACCGCTATGCCACTGGAAGAGATTCTGGAATACGCGAGTTTGAGAGAACAGGGGACAAGTACATTGCTGCAGCGCCAAGCTTTGCTGGAGAAACATCAGCAGAATCTCAAAGCTCATATTGAGCAGCAACAGTCACACCTTACTGCATTAGAAAACAAAATCGACCTTTATAAAAACAACAAAGTTGGTTGACTTAGAGTCAACTCTAACTTGTAAGCTTTTCTCTTATTAGAACCAATAGGAGAACAACCATGGAAACATCACGTTTTGATAAAGGTCTAGAGCTACTGACCAAGATTGATGGAGAAGCGGGGCAGAATGTTATCGAAAGCTTACAAGATATTTGCCCTGACTTAGCCAAATACACGATTGAGTACCCATTTGGTGACATATACGCACGTGAAGGACTTGATCTGAAATCCCGCGAAATAGCGACAGTTGCTGCATTAACAGCCTTGGGCAATTGCGCCCCTCAGCTAAAAGTTCATTTGAATGCTGCACTTAATGTAGGTTGCAGTGAAGAACAGATCAAAGAGGTGATCCTTCAAATGTCGGTGTACGCCGGATTCCCTGCGGCTTTGAATGGCATGTTTGCGTTTAAGGAGGTTCTAACCGAGCGTTCTGAATATCAATTGAGTTGATGCTTAACACATGGCATTTACATCGGTGTGAGCTTGTTGTTTCAGACCTGATGATTTAGGTTAGGGAACTCAATTGCTTTATTTTTATACAGAATTGAGCGAATAAGATCATAAAACAAGGAGGTTATATGTTTCCGTTAGAGGTATTCATTACCTATACGCTGGCTTGCCTACTGCTGGTGATTTCGCCAGGGCCGGACAATTTGCTCGCTATTGGGAGAGGGTTGAGCCAAGGCCGGCTTGCCGCCATTATGTCTGGATTCTCGTCGGGCGCTGGGATTTTGTTTCACGTCGTAGCGGCTACGTTCGGCTTAACATTGGTTATTCAAACCTCTGAAGTGGCCTTTTACGTGGTGAAACTGGTGGGCGCTGCTTACCTTATCTGGCTCGGCGTAAAAGTGCTTCGTTCACGTAATCTGTTCTCATTAGAGCCAGCTAAAAAGCAATCTCTGAAGGTGATATTTTCAACCGGGTTCCTTTCGGCTGCGCTGAATCCAAAACCGGGCATGTTCGTGCTCGCTTTCGTCCCTCAATTTGTTAACCCAAGCTTGGGCTCTGTGACAATACAGATGATCGGTTATGGTGTGTGGTTTGCTTTGCTAACGGCAATTGGTTTTAGCTTAATGGGTGTGTTTTCATCCCAGCTGTCTGATTGGTTTAGAAATAAGCCTAAGCTAGTGACAGGGCTTAATATTGGCGCAGGCGTGACCTTTGTATCATCAGGGCTGGCTGTGGCTTTCATGAAGCAGCGATAAGTGCTGTTGCAGCAAGTGCCGCGAATAGTAATCAATGAAAGAGGGCGTCTTAATGACGCCCTTGGTGTAATTTGGAAAGACTCGTGAAGTCGTCGCAATAACGTCGACTTAATATTGAATTGATTAGTTAAAACTCTTATCTGAAGTGACTTTCGCTAAGCCAGCGATTAGCTTCCAAAGTGTGTATACGAAAGCAACAAGCAGTAATACGTAGCCCACTACAAAAACGACAGTTAGGAAGCCAACGATGCTGAGTACAATCGAAACCCAAAATGTCTTAATGATGTTGTCGTAGTGATCAGCAAAGATAGTCCCTTGAGCATCTGATTTTTTAACCATTGCCCAAATACCACCTGCAAGAAAGCTAATGCCGGTAAAGAAGCCTAGTAGCATAAGCGCGTATGCGACGATCGCATGAGTTTTCGCATTCTTCTCAGCTTCTGATAATCCAGTATTCATTGATTCCTTTGTTAATTTAAACACTAATATGCTAGGGCAATCTGGAAGCAATGTTTACTGGTTTGTGATTAGTTGCATATGTTGCATTTAGCGGTGTGATATATTTTGTATTTCGCGCAGAATTTTTACTCGGTTGAGGTTGGAGAGGAAAATCACTGTGCGAAAAATGGAGAGAAATTTAAGTTATACAGTGATTAGAGTTCTTTTTACCGCTGAGGTACTCTGACTGAATCAATAAACGCAACGAAAGGACTGAATGCGTATGATCACTTGTTATGTTCGCTATGTGATAGATCCAAAGAAAGTAAAAGAGTTCGAAGAGTATGCCAAGATGTGGATACCACTGGTGGAAAAATTTGGTGGTCAACATAATGGTTACTTCTTGCCTTCTGAGGGGGCGAACAACATTGCGTTGGCACTATTCACTTTTGAGAGTTTGACGGCTTACGAAGATTATCGAATTAAATCTCTAAACGATCCCGAATGTATTGAGGCTTTTGCTTTTGCCGACAAGGTGGATTGTATTATGAGTTATGAACGCAGCTTTTTCCGTCCGGTTCTGAAATAACAGATATTAGCGCTCATACATTCACGATTGACATAGGAATTAGACAGATATGGTCACTATCGAGCGACTCACTGAAGCTCAAATTGAGCCGGTAAAGAAGGTCAAGTTAGCTGAAGAACAGGTTAAGTTTGCAGCGACTGCAGAAGACTTTTTACAAGATGGTAGTGAAACGACTCACCTACATATTATTAAGCTAGATAATGAAGTTGTCGGATTTTTTAAATTAGATATTGCCTATAGCGAAAGTTACGAGTTTTGCCCAGAGTCAGGTATTGGATTAAGAGCGTTCGCGTTAGATAAGAATCAACAAGGTAAAGGGCTTGGTACACGCGCTGTGAAGGCTCTATTTCCGTATCTCGAAGAGCACTATTCCTCATTTGAGTTCATCTATTTAACCGTAAACCTGAAGAACCCTGGTGCGATTGCTTGTTATGAAAAGGGTGGTTTTGAAAAGACCGATGAGCTGTATCTCGGAGGCGCTGCGGGCCCGCAACATATTATGCGTGCACGGTTCTAGCTAAGGATTAAAACACGAATAGCCTTCAACATATTTAGTAATACACACTATTAAATAGAGTATAAATTCTGCTTTAAGTCACTAATTTTAAAGACTTAGATTGACGCTTTCTGGGAGGTGTTGTTGTAATCGCAACTCTAAAATTATAAAACAGGCTTGAGTTATACAAAATGGAAATGAGTCAAGAAAGCAGGATAATCGACGGGAAACCATGGGTTTGCAACTTTGGCATACGAATCTTCGCACTTATTATCGATTCGTTAATCCTCGGTGGTGTAGGGTTCGTCCTAAGTAGTTTTTTTGAACAACAGTTCATTCAACTCGGCGATCTTGCTTGGGCTGTTGGCGCGCTTGTATCTATCTCTTACTTTAGTATTTTTAACAGTTCGTTAATGGGCGGACAAACCTTAGGTAAGAATGCGACCAACATAAAGGTTGTTGACGCCAACAACAAAACACTGAGCTTTCCAAGATCATTAGCGAGATACTGTATTTTCTCAATTCCTTACTATCTTGGGAGTGTAACGGCCAGTAGTGAGATGATGCTGCCTTTTACTGATACGATTGTATCTTTTCTGGTAATAGCTGTGTTCTTTGGGACAGTGTACCTTTATATCTTCAATAAAGTGACGCGTCAGACTTTGCATGACGTCATCGTTGGGTCATTCGTAGTTAATCTAAATAGTGCACCCGCCGTAGCCCCGACGAAAGTGTGGAAAGGACACTTAATCATTATTGTTACGTTGGCATCGTTATTGACAGTGGTTCCTGCATTTTTCTCAGAAGAGGAGACTGTGGATCGTTTAACTGTTACGCAAGAGATTTTGAATGACTTTGATGTTGTTTCATCATCTTACGTTGCGTCTGGGACACGTCATTTCAGTTCTTCAGAAACAGGCTCTAGAACTACAACGTACGTAGATGTGAGCGTAACTCTGGTAGAAGACGATGTTCTCAATGAGTCTATAGCTCAAGCAATTGCTCAGGAAGTGGTTTTTAGTTATCCAGAATCTATCGATAAGGATGTAATGAATGTGACTCTTTCCTATGGCTACGATATTGGCATTTGGTCTAATTGGAATAGCAAAACATATCGTTTTAACCCCAAGGAATAGTAATGCTTCGTAGGACCACGTACTACTAGTATTGGTTGTGCTTTTTAGTTTCTGTCATCGAAGAAGCCAGTTTGGACATCTTCGATAACAGGGCTATTTAAGAAACTCTAGCGCCAGTTTTCAAGCTGGCGTTTTTATTTCTATTGTTTATTAATCACGCTCAAACGCAGTGAAAGCGTAGTCTTGGTGTAGGCTTGCTTGATATTTGCCACTTTCGATTTGTTCAATTAGTACATTTGAATCGCCTAGACGTACGTTACGTACAAAGTGATGTTGATTCGTTGGTAGTGCCGCTTTTAGTTCTTGATTGCTCATTGTGTTTAGTGAAGAAGCAAACTCTTCAGCAGCGCTTTGTGCTTGTTCTTGAGTTGTAAAAACGCCCACATTTAGGTCGGCTTCACGATCAATTTGAACCCAAGAAGATGAAGCGAAAGAAGCAGAAGTGAATGCTAGAGTTGCTGCAAGAGTAATAATGCGTTTCATAATGTAATCCTCAAATAATTTGTTTTCTTGAGGCGCTTTGCCTCGGTACAACGCCATTATTATGCAAAATATAAATGTGATAAATATCACATTGCTCTTTTCACTGATGCCAAAAATACACGAATGAAAACTTGGTTTTCCATTTTTTGCCCCAAATGTGGCTGAGTTTTTAACGTTGAAAGGGTTGGTTTGATGTACTTTATAGATCTTATATCAGCGATTGTATGGTGAGATCGTCTTGTGATAACAAAGCTACAGGTATACGCTCGCTATAACCGTAGCATTTATTTAATCTCTATATGTAAGGCAATAAGATTGGCGGGGGTGGGAAATTAATGGATAAAAAAAGAGCAGCAATAAATTGCTGCTCGAATCTTTCGGAGTTAATAAGTAACTTTCAAAGGCAGTGGGGAAAGTCAATGCAGAAGATAATAGTTTAAATACAGTGGTTTGTCTCGATAATAAATAGCCATACATTGTGGTAATAATTGCATGAAACTGTCTTAAAATATAAAAAAGCCCACAATAAGTGGGCTTTTGGTTAGCTGATTTATATTAGAACGAGTAGCGAAGTGCTAATGCTAAAACATCATCTTCACCATCTACGTCGGTGATCTTGTACTCAGCAAGTGTCTTGAAGTTAGGTGTTAGGTTGTACTCACCACCTAGCGAGTAGTAATCAACTGTCTCTACGCCGTCTTTCTCTAGGTTGTTGTAACCGATAAGAGCGTTAAGCTCTTCAGTTACCTGGTAAGTAACGACTGCTTCAATACCTTCGTAATCAACACCGTTATCTGTACCGTCTTTTTCCCAGTTCTCGCCATCGCTGAACAGCACTGCAGCGTACAGATCTTCATAAGTGTATGAAACTGCTGCCGTTACAAGCTCAGAATCCGCACCAGCTGCAGCGCCTTCACCTTCGTTGTAGCCCAGTGCTACTTTTACGCCGAATGGCAGTGCGTAGTCTGCTGCAATGCCGTATGAAGAGGCATCAGTTGAAACTTGATCGTTTTCGCCTTGGTAGCTTACGTGTACGTTAAGAGCATCGTAAGAACTCGTTGCCTTGAATACAGAATCTGAACGGCCGGTACCGAATACATCAGCACTTACGCCTGCAGCTTCGTTACCAAACTCTGGGAAAATATCTGTGTAATCAGACACTAGTGTTACTGCACCAAATTGGCGACCGTAGCTTACAGCCCAGAATTCAGAGCCCACACCTACGTAACCTTTACGTACGTCGAACTCGTCATCGTTATTCGCATCGCTGTTAGATTTGAATTGCAGTTCGTACAAACCGAATGCGTATAGGTCATCATTGATTTGAGATTTACCGTCTAGGCCAACACGGATGTAGCTTTGGTCTCCGTCGATGTTTTTATCGCTAGAAAAGTAGTAAGCACCTTGAGCTCTGCCGTGAATATTCAGTTCAGTTTCTGAATCAGAGTAAACTTGTGCTGCATTAACTACAGAGCCAAAGATTGCGGCACCAATCGCCAGAGAAATGATTTTCTTATCCATATTTTAATTACCACTACATTGTGTTTGAAGTTGAAGTAATTATCTATACACATGGGTTATTTAAAAGTGAGTAATTATCAATTCACTATGGTAAATAATAAGCACAAGTATTTGGAATAAACTATTCTATTTTGTTATTTGTCGAACAATTATACAAAGTGATATATGTTCGGTTACAACAAACGGAAAGTGCTTTGCTACAATAGATATGATTATATTTTTTCTCTCAGTAATATGATGCTTGAGAGAAGAAAAGAATAACCGAAGAATTCCAGTCCTTCTTCAACCAGTGTTTTTATATCTCTGTTGTAGCCATCCCCTAAAAACTCCATCCAGAACCCTTTATAGCCAGCAATTCGAGAAAATATAAGGAACATAAAAACACCGATTATCCAAACAAGGAAACTATCGGTTGCTGTAAATCGTTTCGCTGCAACAATTACGCTTTTTCGGTGAGAGAACATTTGATAGGTAATTGTTGCCACTATGGCACCAGCGGGAACCTTCCAAAAGCCATGAAATAGGAACAACTCAAATACTTGGTCCAGCTCTCTCGACACGAGTAGTAGCATGAGCAGAGCATGAATTTTCAATATCGATGAAAAGGCACGACTTTCTTGGGCTTTAATGTAACTAATTAGCGCGGTACCTAAGAGGATAGCAACTTGGCTGATCTCAAGTACAGAGCTCTCTTTGGTGTGAGAGTCAAAGTGAATACTAATGTAAGCGACGACTAGTGTGAGTAAGAAGCTATGTAAAATAATGAATGTATCAAAGACGCGGCCGCTGCGTCGCTCGTCATAAATTGGGCTGATGTATTGCATTGCGTAAATCCAGAAAGTGGTAGAACGATAGAGTAAACGAGAGTCTTGTTATAAGTAGGTTTCCCAAATTGGCGTTGTACCAATTTCACTCTGTATTGAGTCGATAAACAGCTTTGCCAAAGGCTGCTGATTACGGTGTGAATACATCGCAAAAATATCGCTGTGGGTAGAGAGCGGATATTCAGGGAGCAGTTGTACCAGACCTTGCTTTTCCAAATCCTCCTGCAACATAAACCGTCCGATAAGGGCATACCCAAGACCATCTTGTACCGCGTCCATGATCAAATCTGTTTCGTTGACTTTGTATTTCGCATTCATGTTGAAGGTCTTGATCTCACCAGCTTGCTCATCGTCGACAATTCGAATCTTATCAGACAGGAAAGATTCGCTTGAATAAACAACAGCAGGTAACTTGATCAATTCTTCTGGCGTTCTTGGAGTACCGTGTTTATCGACGAAATCTTGAGATGCAATTATTGCTAGCTTGTTGGTCGCCAGCTTGCGAACGATCATATTGGATTCGCGAATCGGACCGATGCGGAATACAAACTCGTAGCCTTCACTGATCACGTCAACTTTGTGATCAGACAGTAAAACTTCCACAGTAATGTGGGGGTACTTGTGCATGAAGCTTTTGACGGCCTTTTTAAGGTATGTACGGCCAAAAAACGACGAGCTTGAGATCTTCAAATGACCACGGGGCTCAGCGTGAAAAGTGTCTGCAAGCTTTTTGGTCTCAGTCAGCAGCTCACGTACTTTTTTCGCCTGTTGGACCATCTCTTCGCCAGCATTGGTGAGTGATAGCGACCGGGTAGAGCGGTTGAGCAGCCTTAACCCTAGGCTGTCCTCTAATTTTTTAATCTGTTTAGACAGTGCGGAACGGTCAATGTGGTTCCTATCGGCCGCCTTTGCAAAGGTGCCGTGTTCAGATACGTCGAGCAGTAATTCCAGTTGAGTCGCTAAGTCCATGCTCACACTCCTAGTCATATTTTTGTAATTAGATGTGATGGAGAGCGCATTTTACAAAACCTATTCGCAGAAATTATGGTTTTGTTAGCACTTCACTATTGCGATAAATGCACCAATTGAGCATTTGGTCCGTTTGTTTGCCGATTGTCCGTTAAACTGTGCAAAGCGTACGCAAAATTGCGTAAATTTAGACCTATTCGCTATTTTGTAGATGAAAAAAGACTAATGAGTGATTCAAAATGAGGTGTTTTAGGAGGTTTTTTTCTAAGGTTGTCTTGATCTGTAATTTATTGATGTGGTCTTTTCCGTGCAATTTGAGCAATACTTCATGTCGAATTATAGACTTTTTTGCATTTGTATATCTTAATAAAATGGAACATTAAAGCTCAGGAGTATGTAGAGAAGGGGCGTTGTTTTGAATAGTGGCGAAACGCTCGGGAGCACAACCCCAGTGAGTTTTTCTAGGGCTGTTGTTATTTCGCTTTCGTGTTCAAGCTAACACTTTTTGTGGGCAAACATGTCGTTAATTGTTTGTTGCGCCAATTCAGTTATGCGAGATAAGTTTTGTTGCTTCTCTTTCTCTAACTTTGCTTGATGACGCTTGCTGTCTTTATTTTGTTTGGGCTTGTTTGACTGCATTCAACCCCCTTGCACGAACAACGTACTCGTATTTAGTGTTTAAATGTTGAGCAAGCGTCTCACAGCTGAGCGTTAAAGATTAGTATATGAATACTTACAACTGTATTAGGTAACACCTAATAATTTTATAAAATTACGTGATTGAATAGGCATGTTGGTGCCAAAGAGAGATATCAGAGTTTGGAAAGAAAATGGATTTAGCGACTCGATTAGAGCTTCTATTAGAAGTGTCAAAAGCTGGCTCTTTTGCCAAGGCGGCAGACAGGATGAATGTGGATCGTTCTGTGTTGTCGAAACAGGTAAAGCAACTTGAAGAACATCTCGGTGTACGTTTGATCAATAGGACGACGCGATCACTATCGCTCACTCATGTTGGAAAACAAATCGTAGAGCAAGCAGTAAAAGTGGGCGAATTGCTTGAAGAGACGGAAAAGATAGCGGCGTGTTTCTATAAAGAACCTATTGGTAACCTTCGCATTTCGAGTACGACACTGTTTGGCCGTCGGTTTTTGCAAAAAGCGGTTGAGGAATTTCTCGCTCGTTACCCAAGGGCGTCAATTGAATTAATTTTGGACGACAGCCGTGTTGATTTGGTGGGCGAGGGGTTTGATATTGTTTTTCGTATTGGCCCAATGAGAGATTCATCGATGATTGCCAAGAAGCTTGCTGAAAACAAAACAGCGATAGTTGCTTCAGAAACGTTTATTGCTAAACATGGAATGCCGCGCTGTCCTGAAGAGCTAACTATGTTACCAAGCATTATGTATTCACATGGTGGCTTTGTGCTCGACAAGGTGCAGTTCTATCCAGAAGATAACACTGGAGATCTCGAAACGTACGCTCTTAAAGGCAACTACCGAGTGAATGAGCCTGAGTTGATTGTTGAAAGTGTAAAAGCTTCACTTGGGTTTGCTCAAATAGGTCAGTTTATGTTGAGTGAAGGTTTGACCGAGCAAGGCCTAGTGCAGCTGTTACCAGAACGCGAAATCCCATCTTTTGGCGATATCTACGCTATGTACACTCATCGAAAGCAGTCTCCACTTGTTTTGGCCTTTATTGAGATCGTTCAAGAGATCATCGGCACACCACCAAGTTGGGAAAAGCACTTTGCTTAAATAGAACGAGCAAGCATGCAGTTTTCTTTATGATAGCTATTGACCTCAAGTTAACTTGAGGTCTTATTCTCTCTTTAAAACAGACAAGGAGAGAATGTTATGCAGAATGATTATATCAAAGCCCTAGCGTTCAAAACCTACCAAGAAGAACGTACACGAGAGTACGTTATATCAAAGAAACGTCCATTCCATCCACCGAGCTTTACGTTTGGGTTTATCGTTGCACTTCTATTTATCCAATTTATTTAGTAATCAATATAAACCATCTCTTATCGGGTAAATTGCCTATGCATCATGTTGTTAGGCGTAAATGTTGAATTGTATTGAATAAATCTATATAACCTATTCAAATATATAAAATGTTATTGATTGCATATCAATGTTTCTTGTGTGGGCAATGGAAAAGCGGAGTTGATGTCATCGCTTTACTCCTGATTTGAAATTGAAACACACGGTAATCTTGAAAAATTGAGCAACTAATAGCAATACCTAAGAGAACTAGCATGCTTAAAACGTCGGACTTTCATATAGATAGCACAGAGTTTCGTTTCAAAAATGACAACTATCCGTTGTCGAAAATTAATCAAGCGAGAATGAAAAAGCTCACACTACTCGACAACCTAGGACAGATTCTATTTTGGGTCGCTTTGTTTTCTGGTGCAGTTTGGGTGGCGCTTCCGACTGTTGCAGAGTCGCCACTCTGGTTACAAATTTTAGCAGCTTGCTTGACTATCGTAGGCTTCGTTTTTGCTCTGTTTCGTTGTGCTAAATTCGCACTTCAGGTGGAGTTTCGTCATAGCGATGGCACAGGCGATCAATGGATTACAGTTGCAAAAACTTTCTCTGCGAAGGACAGTGAGTTACTTACACAGCAAGCAAATCGATTAAACGAGCAGTGTTGGTAACGCTAGACATGAATATTAAAGCTTGGTATTTACTAATGGATGAAACGTGTTAGGACATATTGAAATTACAGAGATGAAAGTTGCATCTAGGTGGTCGCGTTTTTGGGCGTGGTTTATTGATGGGTTAGTTGCTTGCGCCTTAATGATTCCACTGTTTTACTTTGAGCCGACACGAAACCTGATGTTTTCGAATGATGTCTTAGGGCTGGTTTCTACATACGTTTTCTCAGCATTTTTATACTTGTTATGCCATGGCTATCTGCTGCATAAGTACGGTCAGACCATTGGCAAGAACGTGTTTGAGATAGCGATGTTTTCGACTGACACCCATCAACCTTTAAGTCTATCGAAATTCATTTTCATGAGGTGGGCACCGTTTTCCCTAATTATATTACCCGCTAGGTTGTACGAGATTTTTCCGACTGTGGAACTGTTTAAGTTACTCTCGTTATTGGCAATATTTGCAGCAGTCGTGAATATTCTGTTGATTTTTGGGAAACAGAAGCGGTGTTTACATGACAGACTCGCTGGCTCTTTAGTTGTTGATGTTTCAAAACCTAGAAAGATTGATTTCAGCGAAGCCTAACTAGTTTAATAGTTTGAAACTTAATAACTTATCCCTATTTCAAGCGGTTTATCTGGTTCGTATCTGAGCTTGGGTAAGCCGCTTTAATTCTTTGTGCTTGGTGGATGTTAACGAGTAGGCGGTTTATGAGTTTCTGTAATGGCTCAATTTCTGGCAGCTTCTTATTTTTGACTTGAGTTTCCAAATCTAAAGCTTGCTTCGAGAGTGTATCGAGTCCTAAATTGAGAGACATGCCTTTGATTGAATGAAGTGTCTTTTGTAGTGCACTGAGCTCTTTGGACATATAAAATTCAATCAGGTGGTCGACGGATTCTTCGAATTCCACAATCGTAGAGTCGATGAGTGTCGCGAGTCCTTCTTGGTCATCTTGCAACATCTGAATGATTTCAGAACGGCTGATCTCCTCTTCAGTGATTCTTAACTTCTCAATAGGTTCTCGGTGAAGTGCGATGACATTGTTTCTCGTGCCTATATCCTCTTTCGTCATATTTGATTGTTTAGGTAGTTGAGAAGAGAAGTGGTGAAGGGCGTCTAAGAAACTTTCTTGTTGAAGCGGTTTGGTTAAGACGTGATCAGCACCAGCCTCAATGAAACTATCATGCGCCTCACGAAATACATCGGCAGTGTAGGCGAAGATTAGGATGTTTAACCCCAAGGTTTCGCGGATATAGCGTGTTGCTTCAATGCCATTCATTTCCGGCATGTGATTATCCATCAATACAAGATCAAAACGCTCGGCTCTGAGGCGGTTTATTGCAACAGCACCGTTTTCTGCCAGTGATACATGGTGTCCGTAATTCTCGCAGAAGCCTTTGGCGACAATCGCATTTACGCGGTTATCTTCGACTAGCAGAATGTTCAATGATGTTGTTTCAGCAGAGGTTGATGAATCTGGTAAGTCTGATTCCTTAGCAAGTTCTTTTTCTCGCCAAATTATTGGGAGAGTAATTTTGAAACGCGTGCCTAGTCCAGGAGCGCTGTTGAGATTTATCTCACCTGACATAAGATCAACGAGATTTTTGACGATGGCTAAACCAAGCCCTGTTCCACCAAATTCTCTCGTTGTCGATGTATCCGCTTGTTCAAAAGAGTTGAAGATATGAGTGTGCTTCTCTTTAGGGATACCGATACCGGAATCTGTGACGGTAAGTACCAGTTTTGACGTTGCTTGGTTTAGAGTAGCTTGAATCAGTACGTGTCCTTCGTTGGTGAATTTAGTCGCATTACCGCCGAGGTTAAACAAGATCTGACGTAAGCGAGCACGGTCACCAAGTAGTTCTATATTGCTGGGAATTTCGTTTTCGGTCAGTAAGCGAATACCTTTTTCATCTGCCATCGGTTGTATTGCACTGCAAACCGGTTGCAACACTTGATTAAAACTAAATGGTGCAACCTCAAGTTCCAGTTTGTTCTCTTCAACCTTTGAAAAATCCAAGATGTCGTTGAGGATGGTCATCAGGTGCTGCCCAGAGTCTAAGATGATATCTATGTTCTCTTTGGTTGCAGGTTCCTTAGTCTGTGAAGCAATGATTTGTGATATGCCAAGCACGCCATTCATTGGAGTTCGGATCTCATGACTCATCGTAGAGAGAAACTCACTTTTGGCTTTAACGGCGGCTTCTGCTTTCTTCCTCTCTTCGATTAAGGCTTCGTTCGAAGAGCGCATATCTTGTTCATTTTTGACCAAACTGAGGGCCATTTTTTTGAAACTGTGTGTGAGTTGGGCAACCTCGTCTTTTCCTTGAAGGTTAGGGCTAGTGTTGAGCGTGTTCGCCCCTTTACTTAAATGTCCTTCGGAGACTTGCTGTGTTGCTTCTAGCAAGCATGTAATGCGTTTTCTGATTCTGCTTGAGGACCAAACCGCGACTAACAGCGATACAGACACAGTGAAGATAGCTCCCCCAATCAGAACATATGTGGTTTTAATCGCGCTGTTGTCAGACTTAACCACGCGGATATCGATGAGTTCGTTTTCGATTTCGATGAATTGTGCGATCTCTTTTCGGATCTCGTCGACAATGGTTTTCCCCGTCTGTTTTTGTGCAAACTTGATCACGCTGAGCATAGAGGCTTCGCCTTGATCGACAAGTTGGCGCTGGGCTATCTCTTTTTCTCCAGACTCTTTAAGCCATCTCTTTAACAAGGCATCAACCCTATACAAGCGTTCAACTTGAGGCGGGTTATCGTCGACTTGTTTGGCTAATATGGTGACTTTGTCTTTCCATACTGCCAAAGCAAGATGGTAAGGCTCAAGGAACTCTTTATCGCCGGTGAGTAGGTAGCCTCGTTGTCCGGTTTCCATGTCAACGACTAAACTCAGTAACTCTTGGGCACGTGCGATTGCTTTGTGAGTATGAACAACCCAGTGGTTATCTTTTACCATGGATTGAGTGTTTTCATAGACTGATAAAGACACAAGCAACATGAACATGATGGGAATACAGAAACTGACAAATAGTTTCTTTTGTAGGGATATGTTATCGAACCATGCAGCATACATGAAGAATATCGCCTCAAACCGTTTGCTATATCGAACCAGTGTAGGACAGAAAAGTAAAAATGTTAGGTGTTAAGGTGCATATTGGTGCGGTAGATCAGCTTTAACCTCAAAAATACTCCTTTAGTGTAAGAGAAGATGGGTAGAGATCGTCACAACGATGAAATCTAAAGAGTTTAGATTGAGCCTAGATATACGAATTTCTACAGGTTATGAATGCCAACTGGTACGATGATTTAATAATTACCTGTGTTTTTATAAATTATTCGTATGCCTTGTAACAAATTGTAATCATTCATGTTAGCATTTGTACGTTATACAACTACTCACTATGCAAAGATTGGAACCGTAACAATTAGTGATGGCTTTCAACGTAAAACACAACATTATAAAAACACAAAAATGAATACATATTTCTTCGCTAAGCAAGCAATTTTAAAGAAAGACAGATCAGTTTTCGGCTATGAAGTTTTATTTAGAAAATCAGGGAATGAGCCATTAACATCGATTCCAGATAATGCAACTGATTCAATAATAAGTGGCAGTTTAGCATTGAGCCCGGTGACTCGGATAGATACTCAAAAGTACTGGTTCTTTAACTTCTGTGAACAAGATATGTTGAACAGAACTTATCGCATACTTCCCAAACAAAAGGTATGCCTAGAGGTATTAGAGACAACCGTGCCATCAAAGGCTCTCATTCAAGAGATTAAGGCGGCAAAAGCACTCGGATATCGAATCGCGTTTGATGATTTCTCACCAGAGAACCCTTGGCGTAAGTACCTTCCTCTCGCAGATATCATTAAGTTTGATCTCACCAAAAGTGACTTAGATTATATTGAAACCGTGATGAGTGTGTGTGATCACCCATGTCTATATCTGGCGGAAAAAGTAGAAACAGAAGAAGAGTTTAATCAGTGTGTTGATATAGGGATGGATCTCTTTCAGGGTTATTATCTAGAGAGACCTCAATTACAAGAATCTGATAATTTATCACCAAGACAGTCAACATTATTTAACATACTTGAGAAAGTTAACTGTAAAAACGCCAATAAGCATCAAATAGAGAATGAAATAAAGAAAGACGTCAGCACATATATTAGCATTATAAAAATGGCGAATGATATTAGCATAAAAATATCGAAGCCGATTGTTAATATAAAGCACGCAATTAACTACTTAGGCCTATATAAGATACAAGTTCTAGTTTCTACTATTATATCTTCTGAATTATGTAGTAATGAATACCTTTATGATAAAGCGATAAACAGAGCCAAAATGTTTGAGTTCTTGTGTCGAAAATCAAATAATCGAGAAATGACCCAGTGTGGATTTTTTATCGGTTTAATAACGATACTTGATGAAATTACTCATAAAAATGGTCAGAGAATTATCGACTCTATTAATTTGGAGCCTAGAGTGCGTGAGCAGATCAAACACAGAAAAGGTGAACTCGGTGAGGTATTGAGCCTTGTCGAATTACTTGAAAGTTCTGGTACATATCTGAAAGAACTTCCCACTAATATTACAGATACAACGGTTGATGACGTTCAAGCGATGTACAATCGGATCTATATTTAACCAAAAGAGCGCTAATTCGATTAGCGCTCTTTTTCTATCTCACAGTGTATTGATTACTATCGGTTGCTAAACGATAGCGCGAGTCCATTTAGGTTATCCGCAGATACTGTGAGTTCTTGAGAAAGCGTAGACAGTGCTTCAGCTTGGGCGAGATTGCTCCGAGATGCGTCATTGATACTCATGATGTTGGTGCTGATATCTTCGGCAACGGTTCCTTGTTGCTCGGCAGCAGTTGCTGTTTGTAATGCGATATCAGAGATCTCATTTAGTGAATTAGACATCGCAACTACTTTCGTCTCTGAGTGTTTAGTCTCTTGCGTACATACTTGGCTTACGTTTTGATTTTCAATCATTTTGTCTTGAAGCTCGTGTAAAGAGGCTTGTATGCGTCCAATCGTCTTTTGGATATGTTCGGTAGCATCTTGAGTACGGATACTTAGCGCTCGAACTTCATCAGCAACGACAGCAAAGCCTCGACCCGCACTACCAGCTCTGGCTGCTTCTATTGCTGCGTTAAGCGCGAGTAGGTTTGTTTGTTCTGCAATGCCTTGAACCTCAGAGATAATGGCATTTATCTGCTCAGATTCACTGACAACCTTGGAAGCCACCAGTGTCGATTGCTCTACTTCTTGCGTCATCGTTTCTACTTTCTGACGAGTGATGCCAATGGAAGACAATGCTTCCTTACAGTGAGACTCGGCAATTTTAACCTGTTCAGATGTTTGCACGCAGTTCTTAGCGACATCCTGAATTGTCTGGGTCATCTCTTCGATGGCCACTGAAACTGCCTCTAGCTCTTGTGTTTCACGTGCGATATTAGACTGAGATTGTGCGGAGGACTTATTGACCTCTTCAGCACTGGAACGAATTGATAGTCCTCGGTCTGTTACGCGGCCTAAGATAGTGCGAACTCGCCCTTGTTCAATCTTTAAGTGGTAATCGGTGGCATTGTTTCTGTTAGTGCTGAATACAAGGCGAGAGACGCTGTCGTAGTCATTAGCGCGCTGTTTCTGCTCTGATGGATTTGATACTAACTCACGATAGTAGAGCGAGAGCAAAAACGCTGGTGTTGCAAGATTGAATAGGGGGGAGCTGGTAAAAGCAAGATAAGTAAATGCTGCGCCAGCGAGCAAACCAGATGCTAATTTTAGATTCTGAAACCGACCTACTTGAACGTTGAGCGACGGTTTTTGGTTTAGCTTCTCGTAAGCCTCAATAGCGCGCTTTTTATATTGGTTTTCTAAATGTACACGTACAGATTGGTAACCAACATGATCACCATTCTCATATATGGGACAAACAAAGGCATCTACCCAATAATAACCACCATCTTTAGTGCTGTTTTTTACGGCACCTCGCCAAACTTCACCTTGTTTTAAATGTGACCACAAATCGGCGAATGCTGCTTTCGGCATATCTTTGTGTCGAACGATATTATGATGTTGTCCTAATAACTCCTCTTTAGTAAAGCCTGCTATTTCACAAAATATGTTATTGACGTATGTAATTCGACCGTTTAAGTCTGTCGTTGAGATAAGTTCTGCACCTACAGGTACATGGACTTCTTGGTTTATAGTCATTGTTATTGAAGCTCTTTATTAATAATTTGTTACAGGTTGGATATTAATTTATAAAATCATTCATTTGAATTATGAATTGCGTTCAAAGCGTGACCTTGCTTCCATTGGTTGGGTGTTGTTATTAATTGAACTGATATTTAACCATAGTGCTAAAGTGGTTATTAAGCGTAAGGTTGGGTGGTGAAATTTGGAGCAAAAAAAGAGCACAAATATGTGCTCTTAATAAATTTAACTGACTAAATTATAGAGTTAAAACACTACTTCTTTCGATGAGGGTCGGTTCTAACTCTACGACTTGAGGATAAACTTCAGGGGACTCTAAACGACTCAACAGAGTATCAACAGCCGCTTTACCTAGCCTATGTTTTGGCTGGTGGATGGTCGTTAATGCGGGGGTCATGTATTTCGATAAGTGGATATCATCGTAACCGATCAGTGAAAGATCTTGTGGTACACGTAACCCATCTTGCGCAGCAGCGTGAATCACGCCCATAGCCATCATATCGTTGCAAACGAAAAGGGCACTTGGCAGCCTTCCACGACTTTTTAGCGTCTGAAATGCATCAAAGCCGCCGTCACACTCAAAGTTAGACTCAACAATCCAGTCTGCATGAACTTTAAGGTTGGCTTCACTCATGGCTTGTTTAAACCCTTCGTAACGTGAAGAGGCTTGATTACGATGAAGAGGGCCTGTAATACAACCAATCTCAGTATGACCGTTATCAATAAGGTGCTGGGTAGCCATGTAACCCCCTTGGTGGGAGTTATCTTGGATCTTGTCGCTTGCGAACAGCATTGGTCCCCAATCCATAACAACGACAGGCAACTCTGGGTAGCGTTCAAATACGTCTAAATGCTCACCTTCTAGTGTTGAGCACATCAACATTAAACCATCGACACGCTTCTGAAGCAGGGTGTCGATAGACGATTTCATGCGCTCACTGTCGCCCTCTGTATTACAAAGTATGAGATTGTAGCCTTTCTCATAGCAACGTCGCTCTACGCCCTTTACGACCTCCCCAAAGAAAGGGTTCGTCGAGGTTGTCACCAACATACCGATCGTTTTTGTCTGCTTCATTTTAAGACTGCGAGCAAGGGCTGAAGGGGCATAGTTAAGCTCTTTTGCCGCTTTGTTGACGCGCTCCGCGATTTCGTCGCTTACAAATCGAGATTTGTTGATCACATGGCTAACGGTAGAGGTTGAAACCTTGGCAAGTTTAGCGATGTCTTTCATTGTTGCCATAATAATTCCTTGTGGTGCTGTTCGTTCCACTTTGGGCGATATTCTGCCTTAAAACAGAGGGTTGTGCGCAACAAATTATTTAAAATTTATTACGCACCAGCCGAGACACTTATCGTTATGAAGTTTGTAATTACCCTAACTGCTCAGCCAAAAATGTATCTGTTTCTTGACGTGACGGTATTGATGTTTGTGCACCAAAACGTGTCACTGAAATAGCCGCTGCAGCATGTGCGAACTTAATCGCCTTCTCTAGTGGCATCTCTTCAAGTAAGCCTGTGACCAATGCGCCATTAAATGTATCACCTGCGGCAGTGGTATCCGTCGCTTCAACGCGGAAGCCTGGAATCAATTCCCCTTGATTAGCTTCACCACTATGGCTTAGCCAAACACCTTTCGCACCAAGCGTGATCATCACGGTTTCAATGCCTTTGTCATGCAGAGCAAGTGCTGCTTGGTGAGCAGATACGTCATCGGTCACGGTCACGCCAGTTAAGACTTCTGCTTCCGTTTCATTTGGTGTAATCACGTCGATGCATGCAAGCAGTTCGTTTGATAGAGGGCGAGCTGGTGCTGGGTTAAGAATCACTTTAGTGCAGGATTCTTTTGCCACTTTTGCTGCGTATTCAATGCCTTCAATCGGCGTTTCAAGTTGCGTTAGCAGGTATTTTGCGCCGCGAATCTTATCAAGATGTGGTTCGATTTGCGCGCAGTCTAATTTGTCGTTTGCTTCAGCTGATAAACAGATGCTGTTCTCACCGGTTGCGGATACTTGGATCATGGCAATCCCCGTTGGGGTATTTTCCGCAACAATCACACCATCGATATTGATGCCGTCTTTCTCGAAATCTTGGCGGATATTGATACCAAACGGGTCGTCACCAACACAGGCGATGAAGCCGATATCTGCATTTAAGCGAGCAGCGGCAACCGCTTGGTTTGCACCTTTACCGCCAGGAATGACCTGATAGTTTCCGCCAATCAGTGTTTCGCCTGGACGAGGGAAAGAGGGAACTTGCAGTACATGGTCAGCATTTACGCTACCTAAAACAATCAGTTGAGTCATGATACGAGCCTTATGATATATCGTATTTGAAAATGCATGGCTGTTTCTCATCACCGTCAGTTGGTACCGAGAGACTGCGCAATGGGAAATAGCTATGCACTGTCGTGATAGAAAGAAAGCGAGGGTAGGGGAACCCCCGCTGTTCTTAATTAAGAGAGATTATTTAGCAACAATTTTCAGAGGAACTGGTACGTACTCGTCAACTTTCTCGCCTTTCAGTACTTTGTCAGCCATTTCGATGCCAAGAGAGCCGATTAGGTCAGGTTGTTGAGCAACAGTTGCACCTAGCAGACCACGATTAACGGCTGCAATACCATCGTCTGTGCCGTCAAAGCCAACGATCATTACGTCTTTACCAGAAGCTTGGACAGCGCGTAGTGCACCTAGAGCCATTTCATCGTTCTGAGCGAATACAGCTTCAACGTCTGGGTTAGCCGCAAGTAGGTTTTCCATTACGTTCAGACCTTTAGTACGGTCGAAGTCAGCAGGTTGGCTTGCAAGAAGCTCAAGGCCGCTGCCGTTTACTGCGTTCATAAAGCCTTCACCACGCTCACGGGCTGCAGATGTACCAGCAATACCTTCAAGTTGGATTACTTTCGCTTTCTCGCCCACTTTTTCCATGATGAAGTGACCCGCCATTTCACCACCGATTACGTTGTCTGAAGCGATGTGGCTCACTACATCACCACGGCTTGCACCACGGTCTAGAGTCAGTACAGGGATGCTTGAACGGTTAGCCATGCGAATCGCGTTAGATACAGCATCTGAATCTGTTGGGTTGATCAGGATAGCCTTAACACCACGAATGGTTAGATCTTCAATGTTCGATAGCTCTTTGCTTGGGTCGTTTTGAGAATCAAGAACGATAAGCTTGTAGCCTAGCTCTTCTGCTTTCGCTTCCGCGCCATCTTTCATTGTCACGAAGAACGGGTTGTTCAATGTAGACAGAACGATAGCCATTGTGTCTTGCGCTTGAGCAGACACAGAAACCGTTGTTGAAAGTAGAGCAGCAGAAATTAGAGTTGCTAATTTTTTCATGGTGTAAGTCCTTTGTGTAGGGTGAGCTAGAAGGTGAGTCCTAGCTCGTTGTTATATTATTAATTTATTAAAGTGTTACGTTGACTCAAACTAGAGCCGTTTAATGTGTTACTTGTTTTTGTTATCAACCAATACCGCCAGAAGAATAACCACTGCTTTTGCAATCATCTGGTAGTAAGAAGAAACGTCTAATAGGTTCAGTGCGTTGTTCAGGAAGCCGATAATCAGAGCACCAATCAATGTGCCCATGATGCGACCACGACCGCCAGCTAAGCTTGTACCACCAAGTACAACGGCTGCGATGGCGTCTAGTTCATAGCCCATACCTGCAGTTGGTTGTGCTGAAGAGAGACGAGAAGCAACGATGATGCCTGCTACGGCAGCAAGTAGACCACAGATGGCGTACACACCGATTTTTACTTTGTCTACGTCGATACCCGATAGGCGAGTTGCTGATTCGTTACCACCTAGTGCGTAAACGTAGCGACCAAAGCGAGTGTGGTTAAGTAGGTACCAAACAGCAGCGAATACAACTGTCATGATCCATACTGGAACTGGGATGCCCATTGCGTAGCCTGTACCAAACCAAGCAAACGCGTCTGCTGTGTCAGTAAAGCCAGTAGAAATTGGACGACCATCGGTGTAAACCATGGTCACACCACGTAGAAGCGTCATGGTTACTAGGGTTGCGATGAAGGCTTGAACCTTACCTTTCGCGATGATCACACCACTGATTGCACCTAGCGCAGCACCTGCTACTAATGCCGTTGGGACTGCAACCATCACAGGAACTTCCATGCCAATCATACTGGCTGCGAACGCACCACAAAGTGCAAGTACCGAACCGACGCTCAGGTCGATGCCGGCAGTCAGAATAACCAGTGTCATACCTACCGCGATGATGGCGTTAACCGATGTTTGGCGCAGGATGTTGAGGATGTTGTCGACGGTAAAAAAGTTTGGGTTTAAGAAAGAAACAACAACAATCAGAAAGATCAAAGCGATCAGTGATTTTTGTTCAATCAGCCACTCTTTGCTCAGTAGAGACTTCTTTGCTGGTGTTTCAGTTGTTTTGCTCATGGTATTAGTACTCATGCTGCGTCCTCGTTGATCTTTTTACCGACCGCACACGCCAGTAATAATTCTTGGTTTGCTTCTTTAGCGTCAAATTCGCCACTCACGCGGCCTTCGTGCATCACCATGATGCGGTCACTCATTCCCAAAACTTCCGGCATTTCAGAAGAGACAAGGATGATGCTCATTCCGTCAGCCTTGAATTTGTTAATAAGCTGGTAAATTTCTTTTTTCGCACCGACATCGACACCACGGGTTGGCTCGTCGAGAATCAGGACTTTAGGTTTGGTCATCAAGCCTTTAGCGATGGCCACTTTCTGCTGGTTACCACCAGATAGGTTGCCAATGATTTGCTCGCGAGTAGGGGTCTTGATGTTGAATAGCTTGATGAAGTCATCCACCGCGATCACTTCGTCTTTGTGTTGGATTTGCGCGCCTTTGGTCAGGATGTCTAGAGAGCAAAGAGACATGTTCTCTTTCACCGACAGACCAAGTACTAGGCCATCACCTTTACGGTCTTCAGAGATGTAGGCGATGCCATTAGCAAGGCCATCTCTTGGACTCGCTGGGTTTATTGTCTTGTTATCTAAGTTAATGACGCCGCGTTCGCTAGGTAGGGCACCGTAGATCACCTTCATCAGTTCAGTGCGACCTGCACCCATCAAACCAGACACGCCTAGGATTTCGCCGCGTTTTAGCGTGAAGCTAACGTCGTGTACACCAGAGCCTGTTAAGCCAATAACCTCTAAACAAGTCTCACCGTAGGTTGGTTCGATACGTGGGTACTGTTCGTCTAGCTTACGGCCTACCATCATTTCGATAAGGCCATCTTCGTTGGTGTCTTTCACTTCACATTGACCAATGAATTTGCCATCGCGAAGTACGGTAATGTCATCACAAATCTCGAAGATCTCTTTCAGTCGGTGAGAGATGTAAACAATTCCGCAACCTTCGTCACGCAATTCGTTAATCACTTTGAAAAGAGATTCGGTTTCTGTATCAGTTAAGGCATCAGTTGGTTCATCCATAATGATGACCTTAGATTCAAACGATAGGGCTTTCGCGATCTCTACCATCTGTTGCTCACCAAGGCTTAACTCGCCCAGTGGTGTTTTAGAACTGTGTTTTACGTTAAGGCGTTTAAGCAGCTTATCGGCTTCTTGGTACATTTCGTTCCATAGAATTCGGCCCAACGTTCCAGTGATTTCACGACCTAGAAAGATGTTTTCCGCAATCGTAAGTTCAGGAATCAGGTTCAATTCTTGGTGAATAATACTGATACCCGCTTGCTGAGAATCGCGTGGGCCTTTAAATGCAGCTGGCTGACCTTGGTAGTGAATAGTGCCGCCATCAAGGTGATAGATACCCGTCAGCACTTTCATTAAGGTCGATTTACCGGCGCCGTTCTCGCCCATCAGCGCCATAACGCGTCCTGGGTAAACGTTGAGGCTCGCTTTATCCAAGGCTTTTACACCAGGGAAAGCTTTCTCAATTGAGTTAAGTTCTAAAATGGCTTGAGTCATGTGGTTTCCTTTACTCGGGGCCAGGTTGTTTGGTTCGCTTAAAAAGTTACGCCAGCTTGAAAGATGACATTTGCATAAGGGGTACATTCGCCCGTGCGTATTACAGCGCGACTCTCATTGGTGCGTTGTTTGAATTCTTCATGGCTTACGTAGTTAATCGCGATAGTTTTGCCGCAACGCGCTTCTTCCGTTTTGAGTTGGTCAATCAGTACCGCGTGGTGTTCAGGGCTTACTTGTGCAAACTCTTCGGCGATAACCACGCCTTCGATTTGAGATTCATCAAGCATGGTTTTTACGGTTTGTGCAAAGCTTGGTACGCCATGTGTAAGCGCTAAATCGATACGGCGCACGTGATCGGGGATCGGCAGGCCCGCATCACAGATAGTGATTTCATCAGTGTGACCCAGAGTCGCCACAAGGTAAGAAAGATCGGAATTAATTAGAGTACTTTTTTTCATAACACTACCTATTGGGCAATTTTTCGATGTCGGAACAGAGATAAGAAAACGCCATCGAAACGTTTCGATAAGAATAATAGTGTTTGAATGATGAAATGCACGAATCATTCAGAAAGAGTGTGATAACGATCATCGAAACGTTTCGATGGTGCCGAAAAGATTGAATTGGATCACGTAAGTGATAGTTGTATCAGTATGGGGTAGGGTTAGTTTATGGTGAACGATTAGGTTAATTCTCATGCCCTAATATGCTTGAATCACTGTGCTTCGAGTTGGGCTGAAAGAGCAGTATAGAAAAGTCTAAAAGAATGTAAATGTTTAAAATTCATGTGGTTATGCTCGAACTCTTATTAGAAATAGACTTGGTTATAAAACAGTGTGCTCGTCGTTTATTTTTTTGAAGGCTTTGTTGGTAGGTTGCAGCGCTTACTTAATCAACTAGGAACTCTTTATGAAAATTCAATTCTTGCTTGCTGCAAGCTTGCTATCACTCAATGTTCACGCTTCTGATTCACCGTTTTATCTAGGCGTTGGTGTGGGAGAGACAGATTTCGATGATGGCGGGTGGGCTGAAAAAGAGTCGGACCCAATTTGGTCGGACACTGACGGTCAGACATATAAAGTGTATGGCGGCTTTAAATTAAATCAAAATATCGGCTTTGAAGGGCAGTATACCAATTATGCTGATACGGTTTACCGATCGCCAAAGCATGCAGGAAAGGTAACTGCTACACTCGCAAGTTATTCATTGGCAGCTAATGTAGGTTATCAGTTCAATATTGGTATTCGACCATTTGTCATTGTAGGTCTAGGTATGGTGGACCTACAAGCCACGTCACCTGGCGGCGGTTCGAATGACGAACAGGAAGCATTAATGAGATTAGGTGCTGGTGTTGAATACACTCACCCCGCTTTACGCCAAGTGACTTTTAGACTCGCTTATGAAAAGGATGAGTTTGATATTACATACCGTGGAGTGACTGAGTCATACAGTGTGGCGAGTGCTTACCTTGGCGCAAGCTTTAACTTCTAAGAGAGTATATTGAGACTATGAACAACAGGGTGTGGCGCTTATCTGTGATTAGCGCATTAAGTTTATTGTCGTTTGGTCTATCTGCTTCGTCGTTAAACGTTAAGTTGATTAATGATGAGAACAGGTTGGATTTAAACATCGAAGTTCATCAAATGAATACTTGGCAGGCTACGGCAAAAGGCGACTGTACTTATTACAGTAAAGTAACCGAAAACTACTCTGATCGAGATAAAACGTTTGCTAGCGGCTATCTCTTACAAGCAAGGTTGAGCTGCGTGCATGGCGAGCATAATAGTGATTATTATTTGTTACCCGAATTGTTTCTCAGCAAAAACGGAAAAGCGGCTGTCTCATTTGGAGATGATGACAGCGTGACTTTTCATTATGAAGTGAGTTTGTCGTGATGGCTTCTAATAGGCGCACAACGACATACTGTTCTTAATCATGGTATTTATTGCAGGGACGAGCTCATTTTGGCTCAAGGACGAGTGACTATATTTCAAATCATCCAGATCACCAAGATCAAAAATTTGCGCATTCAAACTGTAATGGTTTGCGTACGTTGTCGACTCATCAAACTGAATCAACAGAGAGACTGGGCATTCAGTCTGCAATAGCTCATTTGCGTAAATAGCATTGTTTAAAATCTGCAAAGCCAAGAGGTACTCCGACTCATCATTGACGTAAAGCGTCTTATTGTTGTTGGTTAACTTTTCAAAATGCTGCTGATCTAAATTACTTCTGTCCTTGGCGTGTATCATTGAACAATAAGCAGTAACGGCGAGTAAGCCGAATGCCATCAACAAGCCTAGCACCTGAAGAAAACCAGACCCTTGAGAATGAGTTAGGTAGCAATTGTGGCTATCTATTTTTGAACCTATTTGTGTAGAACGCATTAACCCAAGCAAAAACTGAGTGAAGTTACTTTGGTTTTGCACAGGCAAACGAACGGATGCGTTTTGAGTCGTAGAGACCTGATGTGGGTTCTCATTAGTGACAATGTCACACTGTGCTTGTATTAGTTCTTTTTGATGCTTTGTATTTGTATCTTCTGTATTGAATTTTTTTAACAAAGTGGGGTGCTTGGGTTCAGTAATGCAAAAACGGTAACCGACTTTATTCACAGTTAGCACTTCAACACCTTCCGCTCTCAAACGTAGCAGTGTTTGCCTGATGTTTGAGATGACATTTGTTAAGGCTTGATCTGAAACGATACAACCTGTCCAACATTGTGCGAACAGTTCATCTCTAGACACAGCAAGCCCATCATTTTTAATTAGCACTTGAAGCACGTCATAAGCAAGAGGGCGCAGCGTGACTTGTTTTCCATTTTGATTGGCGATGGTTTTGTTCTTGGTGTTAATAACCAAGTTAGAGATGATCTGTATGTGCTTCATAGTGTTTGCGCTTCAATTTGTGTTAGGTGGTTTTGTGTCCAATCTTTTTTCTTGGCGCTAATTATGCCTTGCGAAGATAAACCGAATGTAAACGGATGTAAGTGGTGTTGATTTGATTTTATTTTTGTTTAGACGTGTGTGTGATTGGTGTGTGAAGATGTTATTTCTTTAAAAATCAGTGCTTTATGTCGTTTGGTTCTTATCGTTATAAAGTCATGATGGTTTTGTTTATTTTTTCCGACTCTGAAAGATTAACTTAAATGGCAGTTCGACATAGATAGAACCTATTGAGTTTTACCTTAACTACGGGTGGTGGTTTAGGGTTTGGTATTTGTTGGCTCGAAAAGCTGACATTGAAGTAAGAGTTGGTAGAACAAATGAAAGTTAATGTTATTTTATACGCAGTCTTGGCATCTTTAAGTCTGGGCAATAGTGCAGTAGCTGCAGAGCGAGGTTACTATTTTGGTGGTGGAGTAGGCTCAGCGAGTATTGATGATGGTGGGATGAATGACTATCGTTCAACACCAACAACTATGAAGGCAGACGACAACAGTTTTCATCTTATGGGCGGTTATAAGTTTAACCGTGTCGCATCTTTAGAGCTGCAGTATACGAACTATGGAGACGTCAAAACTAAAGTTGCGGGAAAAAATGTAATGACTTGGTCTCCCACAGCAATCAGTCTATCTGGAAATATTGGTTATACGTTTAACAATGGATTTCGCCCATACGGTATCATTGGGTTGAGCTACATCGATCTAGACATGAAGCTACACCCAGAATTGCATCAGATGATGGTTCAAAAAAATGCAAAAGTTAACGACTCGGGCGATGCTCTACGCATTGGTTTAGGTATTGAATACACACCTAAAGTCGTTGAAGGTGTCAGTTTCCGTGCTGGTTATGAGTCTGATATCTTCGACTTCAAGCACTTTGATACACAAACGTATTCCGTGACATTGGGCTCTTTCTTTGTGGCTGGTACCTATCACTTTTAATCGCTGAACCTATGTTAAGCCTCGTTGGGGAACAGGCTAGCCGCGAGCTCTATCGCGGCTTTTTCGTATCTGGCATTGAGCAATTAAAACGATCGGATATGTGCAGTCACGCTCACTACACCATGGTCAGTGCTAAATTGGTCGACTTCAAAGCTAGGGTTAATCAGATGCTGGTCTTGCACCTGATAGTTGGTTATCTCCATGATGCTAGAAGAGTTTTGGCAATCAAATTCATTAGAAAGCAGGATGTAGTCGAGCACCGAACCACTCGCACCATAATAGTGAGTCGGTGGACGCTGAACCAATAGATCTTCCTGATGAAGCTGATGATAGAGCTCCCAGCTATCGCGTAAGCGAAAGTACTTTAACCAGTGTTTGCTCTCTTCATTTCTATTGAGTGAATCGTTGAGTAACCCTTTAAACTCATCGCTGGTGAGTGGTTTATTGAAATCCCCCATTAACACAACAGGGCGCTCGGATTGATGACGCTGTCGTGTGATGTACTCGTGCAATACTTGTACTTCTAACCCTCTCTGTACGCTTGAAAGCCACCACCCAAGCCCCTCTTGGTGGAATTGAGTCAAGGTTTCGCTATGAACTGGTGTTTTCAAGGACGCGTTTTGTAGCTCTGTATCTGAGCTCTTAGCCTGAATAGGGCGCTGAGATTTAAAATGGACCACATAACAATCCGTTAAGCCAAGATGAGGGAGTTCAATCGTTGCGTGGACAGGCAAGCGATTAAATCTAAATTCCTTTAAAAGCTCTATATTGAACTGCTTTTGAAATTGCAAAGATAGGGAAACTGCGCGAGTTTCCTTGATCGGATAACGTGATGCAATGGCGACAACGGGATCTCTAAACAGGTAATCACTCTCGACATTGGGTTTATCGACAACACTAAAAAAAGGGTAGCCGAGCTCCTTGACTAGTGCCTCAAGCGAAGCCGGGCTGAACACCTCTTGAAAGCCAATAATGTCACTGTCGGCCTCTTTAATGGCATTTTTTATCCATCCTTGTTTCTTAGACCACTCCTCAAAGCTATAGATATTCTCAAAATCATAGTAAGCGTTGGGTGACTCAAGGTAGTTGAAAAGGTTGAATGTCGTAATAGTTAGGTGACTCGGTGTGTTCAAAGCAGGTTCCTGAAAGTCAGACGCTGTAACAAAGCGTGATTACTCTATTCAGTATACGTCATCTCGTTTTGAGGTATTGCTGTATGTGGGATTATTTTTATCGAGCAAAATGCAGCACGTTATCCATTTTACCATCGATATCGAGGCAGCAATGGTGAGTGTCATTTGATGCCGAGCGAGTTTTTGCTCTGGCGAGCTGGGCTCGGGTTCGCTTTAAAACTTGTTCTAGAGTGAGATCCGAATCAGGAACGTAACTACTTGCTCCCGCTGTGAGTGTGACTGGGATTTCAGAAGCATTATCAAACAGCTCAACCAGTCGGCTAAACACGTTACGTGCTTCGTTGAGGGAAGTGTTGGGCAAGAGGATGAAAAATTCATCATCGTCACGGGCAATGATTTCGGTTTTTCTTAGCTGTTCAGTGCAAACAGAAGCGAATTGTTGTAGTACAGCGTCTCCAACTTGAAATCCATACTTATGGTTGATGGTATTGAGTTGATTAATATCGAAATGAACAACAGTTAAAGACTGATCTGTTCGATCGCATAATGCAACTGCTCGGTCGAGCTCCTCTAGAAAAACGGCATAGCTGTATACGTTGGTCAGTTCGTCTTTAAAGCTGGTGGCTTGGCGTAGTTGTTCTAGCTGATGGTTGAGTTCCACGTCTCGCAAAATGTGCTCATTGACTGTGAGCCATTTTTCAAAATCCCTAATTAGCCTCGCCGAGTCAATGTGGAGGGTATGAATTGTACGTTTAAGTTGGGACAGCAAATTGGCTTTTACCGCTAGGCCACATAACAGGAATTCGGCCACCGTAACATGGTGAGCATTTAACTCAGTGACAAGACGAACATGATAATTGAAGTTTTTTTGAGTGTAACTGCACGTTAACCAGGTCTGTATATGATGCTTAATAGCGTTGCAAAGAGGACCATACGACAGACAGCTGTGCAATTCTGGGTGGGAAAATCGGGTTTTAGTCCTCAATTGATCTAGGTATCTATCTGAGATTTCTGAGTAATTTATGCTCAATTGAGTTAGATGATGAGAGAGAGTTTGAACTTGTTCGGTGGTTAAGTTGACTAACTCAAAGTAACGCTCGATGCTGCGCTGATTGATTGTCATTCCTTCCCGCTTTAGGTTCATATTACCCTCTAAGTGCATTTGTGTACGGTAAAATTAGAATAGTATTCGGAAGAGGAAGAGTAAAGGAAACGCAGAGAAATAAAATCAATCACTTACATAATTTGAACTCCCTTACATTTTAAGAGAAAAGAAATGTAAGCGCAGGTAGCGTTTTTACTAGGGTAGGGTTCTTTAGGGTTTTACTCGAGAAAAGTCTGTTTCGACGCACTAAGTGTTTTATTAGTTATTACATGGCGTTAGATTTTTCTCTATACTTATTTTTATTATCGTGTGTCCAACTTGTGGCGTATTCAATCACACTATTTATTTTATCATTTGCAGGGAGAGTCAAATGGGAACAGATTGCCGAGTTAATCCAATTAAACGGTCAACATTTTTTCGCTTAACCCAGCGCTCACGCGCACTAGCACTGCCTCTCATGGCGCTCTTACCTATCTCTTCATTTGCTTCTGAAGATGGCGTTCAAGTCATCGAAACGACTCAGTTAGTTGGGTTTGGTGAAGCGAAGTATCCAGCTGATTTCAAACACTTCGATTATGTAAACCCAGATGCGCCTAAGCAAGGTAAAATTACCTATGGGGCTATCGGTACGTTCGACAGTTTTAACCGCTTTGGATCGCGTGGTGTATCAGCAAGTTACAGTGGTGAACTTTACGATACCTTGATGTTTTCACCATCGGATGAAATAGATGCGTATTACCCGCTTATCGCTTCAAAGGTGCGCTACGCCAGTGACTTTTCATGGCTAGAAATAGACATCAATCCGAACGCGCGTTTTCATGACGGCAAACCAATTACTGCGCACGATGTCGCGTTTACTTTCGATAAGTTTTCAGAAGAGGGTGTTCCTCAATATCGCGTTTACTACAAAGACATTAAATCCGTTACCGCTGTTTCTGATTTAGTAGTTCGTATTGAGATGGAAACGCCAAATCGTGAGAAGTTGTTCAGTTTTGCGCAAAGCACTCGTGTGTTACCAAAGCATTACTGGCAAGACAAGAAGCTCTCTGAACCTTTGAGTGAACCACCTGTAGGCAGTGGCCCTTATAAAGTGATCAATTACAAGTCTGGCCAAAGTGTCACTTACGGATTAGATGAGAATTACTGGGCCGCAGAGTTACCGGTTAACGTGGGTCGCAACAACTTCGAGCGTGTCCAATACGATTACTATCGTGACGATACGGTAATGCTAGAAGCCTTTAAAGCGGGTGAATTTGATTTTCGTATGGAGAACTCAGCTAAGTTTTGGGCAAACTCTTACACAGGTAGCAACTTCGACAAGGGTTACATTGTAAAAGAAGAGATCGCTCATGAGCGTCCAGAATCGGCGCAAGGCTTTGTGTTCAACACTCAATCAGAGGTGTTTAAAGATCCTAAGGTTCGTGAGGCATTAACTTATGCTATGGACTTTGAGTGGATGAACAAGAACATGTTCTACAACCAATACGACCGTACGCGCAGCTATTTCCAAAACACTGAATACGAAGCAACAGGCTTGCCGTCTGATGCAGAAGTGGCGGTACTTTCTGAGTTTAAAGATCAGATCCCACCCCGTTTGTTTACTGAAGAGTTCCAACCACCTGTCACTGATGGTAGTGGCCGTATTCGTACTCAAATGAGAACAGCCTTTAAGCTTCTTAAAGAGGCGGGTTGGGTGCTGAAAAATAAAGTGATGACCAACGAGAAAACGGGGCAGACGCTCTCTTTCGAATTGCTTATCTATAGCCCGACGACTGAACGTATTTCTATTCCACTTCAGAAAAACCTGAAACGAATGGGTATCGATATGAAGATCCGAACGGTTGATACGACCCAATACATCAAGCGCTTACGTGATCGTGATTTCGATATGGTCTCTTCGGCATATTCAGCGAACGCTTACCCAAGCCCGAACTTGATGATTGCGTGGAACTCGAACTACATTGATTCGACTTACAATACGGCTGGTGTTATCGATCCGGTTATCGACTCTTTGACTGAACAAATATCTAAGAGCCAACAAGATCCTGAAAAACTGCTTACGTTAGGTCGAGCACTTGACCGCGTACTACAGTGGAATTTCTACACCATTCCTCAGTGGCACTTGGGCAAGTACCGTGTTGCGATGTGGGATAAGTTTGAGCGCCCTGATACCTTGCCAAAATATGACCTTGGTGTTGATACGTGGTGGATTTCGCAAGATAAAGCGAAGCTACTGCCTGAAAAACGTCGTTAGGGAATCTCATGGCTGCGTATATATTTAGACGTTTATTGTTGGTGATCCCCACATTGTGGGCGATCATCACCATTAACTTTTTTATCATCCAGATTGCTCCCGGTGGCCCAGTAGAACAAGCTGTAGCTCAGTTGGAAGGCCACAACTCTGGCATCATGGAGCGCTTCTCTGGCGGTGGCCAAGAAGTCGACTTGAGCGATTCAGAACAAGCTTCTTCGAGTGGCTACAAGGGCTCACGCGGTTTAGACCCCGAAGTCGTTGAAGAGATTAAAAAGCAGTTTGGTTTCGACAAGCCGATTCATGTCCGCTATTTCGATATGTTGAAAAACTACGCCACCTTTAACTTTGGCGAAAGCCTATTTAAAGGAGGCAACGTTATCGATTTGATTGTCGAGCGTCTGCCTGTCTCTATTTCATTAGGGCTGTGGAGTACGTTGATCATCTACATCATCTCGATTCCGCTGGGTATTATGAAAGCCATCCATCATGGCTCGCGGTTTGATATCTGGTCGAGTGCGGTGGTGATTGTCGGCTATGCGGTTCCGGGTTTCTTATTTGCCATCATTCTGATCATCCTTTTCGCAAGCGGTAACTACTTTAGTTGGTTCCCATTGCGTGGATTGGTCTCCAGCAATTTTGACCAGCTCAATTGGTATCAGCAAATCATCGACTATTTCTGGCACTTGGCGTTACCAATCTTTGCGATGGTAATTGGCGGTTTCGCAACACTAAGTATGCTGACCAAGAACTCTTTCCTTGATGAGATAAACAAGCAATACGTTGTCACGGCTCGCGCCAAAGGTCTCGATGAAAACAGCATCCTCTACCGACATGTTTTCCGTAATGCGATGCTCATTATTATCGCTGGTTTCCCGAGTGCGTTTATTAGTATCTTCTTTACTGGCTCAATGCTGATAGAGGTAATGTTTTCTCTAGAGGGGATAGGGCTGCTTGGTTTCGAGTCGACCATTCAACGAGACTACCCTGTTGTGTTTAGCTCTCTCTATATTATGACCCTGCTTGGGCTCGTACTCAGCATTATCTCCGATCTTACCTATACCTGGGTTGATCCTCGAATCGACTTTGAAGCGCGTTAATGGTGAATTCTAAATGAAGTTTAAAAATCCTTTAGCAGAAGCAAGATGGTTAAGGTTTAAAGCCAACAAGCGCGGTTTTATCTCTTTATGGATCTTTTCCATTCTGTTTGTGTTGAGCTTGTTTGCAGAGATTATCGCTAACGATAAACCGCTATTAGTTTCGTACGACGACCAATGGTTCTTTCCGGTTGCGACTGAATATGCAGAAACAGAGTTCGGTGGTGAGTTCGAAACCGAAGCGGATTACAAAGACCCTTATGTCATAGAACTGATTGAAGAGAAAGGCTACATGATCTGGCCTGTGATTCGCTTTAGCTACGACACTATTAATTTTGAAATTTCTGGGGCGGTCCCATCTCAGCCAGATTCAGTTAACTGGTTGGGGACGGATGATAAAGGACGCGACGTATTAGCGCGGATCATTTACGGTTTTAGAATCTCGGTGTTGTTTGGTTTTGTACTTACTATAGTGTCGAGTGCTATCGGTGTAGCTGTTGGTGCGACTCAGGGTTACTACGGTGGCTGGGTTGACCTGTTTGGGCAGCGCTTTATTGAAGTCTGGTCGGGGATGCCGACACTGTTCTTACTGATCATCCTTTCAAGCTTTATTGAGCCTAACTTCTGGTGGTTGCTCGGCATTATGGTGCTGTTTAGCTGGATGAGTTTAGTTGGGATTGTGCGAGCGGAGTTCTTACGTTGCCGTAATTTTGATTATGTTAGAGCAGCTCAAGCTATGGGCGTGGAAGATAAGCGAATCATGCTGCGTCATATGTTACCCAATGCGATGGTAGCATCGTTAACCATGATGCCATTCATTTTATCTGGGTCGGTGACTACACTGACGTCACTTGATTTCCTAGGTTTTGGTCTGCCTGCAGGGTCACCTTCTTTGGGTGAGCTGCTTGCTCAGGGCAAGGCTAACCTCCAAGCGCCGTGGCTTGGTATTTCCGCGTTTGTTGTACTATCGCTGATGCTGACACTGTTAGTGTTTGTTGGTGAAGCGGTTCGCGACGCATTTGACCCACATCAGCAGAGGTAACAATGAATAATACTGTTCTGACTATTGAAAACCTCTCTGTTGGTTTCGGTCGTAAAAATGCCATTGAACAAGTCACTCACAATGTCTCCTTGTCGATAAATAAAGGGGAAACATTAGCCTTGGTAGGCGAAAGTGGTTCTGGAAAATCGGTGACTGCTAACTCAGTATTGAAGCTACTACCAAAAGGTTCATCTCACTATCTAACTGGGCGTGTGAACTTTTCTGGCACCGATATCCTTAGCTGTTCTGAACGTCAGCTGAGAGGTATTCGTGGTGGTCGCATTGGCATGATCTTCCAAGAGCCTATGGTGTCACTGAACCCACTGCATAAAGTGGGTAAACAGCTGGTGGAGACTCTAGCGATTCACCGTGGAATGCGAACCAATAAAGCGCAAGCCTTAGCTGTTGAATGGCTTTCTAAGGTTGGTATTCGTAACCCAGAACAGAAGATAAACGCATACCCTCATGAACTCTCAGGCGGTGAACGTCAAAGGGTAATGATTGCGATGGCTCTGATTAATGAGCCTGAGTTGCTAATTGCTGACGAACCAACGACAGCACTGGATGTCTCTGTACAAGCTCAGATACTAGACTTGCTCAAAGACCTTCAACAAGAGCTTGGTATGGCGATGCTGTTTATTACTCACGATTTGAGTATCGTACGCAAAATTGCTGACCGTGTTGCTGTTATGAAAGATGGTGAGTTAGTTGAAGAAGGTGAATGCGTTTCGCTGTTTAGTACACCAAAGCATCCTTATACCAAAAAGCTGATTGATTCTGATCCTAAAGGTTTACCTGTCCCTGTTACAGCTGATGCAAGTTCACTACTTAATGTTGAACAGCTCAAAGTGTGGTTTCCAATCACAGGTGGTTTGTTTAAACGCACCATCTCACACGTGAAGGCGGTAACCGATATGCAGTTTGACCTAAAGCAAGGGCACTCAATCGGTTTGGTTGGAGAGAGTGGCTCGGGTAAGTCGACGACAGGTATGGCGATTCTGAAGCTGGTCGAAAGTGAAGGTTCAATTCAATACGATGGCAATCAAATCCAAGGGTTGAATCGTCAAGAGATGTTGCCGTATCGAAGTCGAATGCAGGTAGTGTTTCAAGATCCGTTCTCAGCACTGAATCCACGAATGTCGGTCGCGCAAGTAATAGGTGAGGGCTTACGAGTGCATCAAGAGCTGGATGAAGCTGAACTTGACCAGCGCATTTGTGAGGTAATGAAGGAAGTCGATTTAGACCCTGAAACACGTCATCGTTACCCGAATGAATTCTCGGGTGGGCAGAGGCAGCGTATCGCGATCGCACGAGCCTTGGTACTCAAACCAGAGTTTATTTTGCTGGACGAGCCGACTTCTTCTTTGGATAGAACGGTTCAAGCGCAAGTATTGGAGCTTCTGAAATCGCTACAGGAAAAGTATCAGCTGACTTATCTTTTTATCAGTCATGATTTGAACGTAGTCAAATCACTTTGTCACTATACCATTGTGATGAAGGCGGGAGAGGTGATTGAAAAGGGCGAGACAGAACGGCTTTTTTCTAACCCTCGACATGAATACACCCAGCAATTGGTTTCTTTGTCTAATGTAGGCTCTTAAACACAACTCATTTGTCGCTTTTGTCCATTAAGCCCGATATTTAAGATATCGGGCTTTTTCGTTTCTTCATTTCCAACACTTTCAATTACTTAGTTCACCGACTCACTAACTGAAAACCAACCAAGCTGACGGATACATAAGCTAGTTTTGTAGCTGACTGCGCAATTCTCAAATTCTTTGTTTGTAGCTAAACAAAATGCAAACGTTTGGTTTGAGTTTTTGATCTAGTATAAGTGATTGATTTAATGTATTTTTACTCCTGTTTTTATTGCGCCATTTGTAACCTTTTGTACACGAATGTAACCATTTGACTACTTTTTATCATTAATTATATTGATGCTCAGTTGTTATAAATGGAGTTTGGCTAAATAAAATGGTTGCATATTTATTGAAGCGTTTCGCGTTAGTTGTACCGACGTTTCTAGGGATCACAATACTCATCTTCGCGATTACCCGCTTTGTGCCGGGTGGTCCGGTGGAGCGCATGCTAGCAAATATGCAGCCGCAAGGTGATGGTGCTTCGGCGAGCGCTGTAGTGGGCCAAAACTCCGCACTTTCAGAAGAACAGTTGGCAGACTTAAATAAGTTTTACGGTTTAGATAAACCCGTAACAGAAGCTTACCTAGATTGGCTGTCACGCTTGGTTCAATTCGACTTAGGTGAATCGACTCGTTACTACGAGCCAGTTACTGAGATGATCTTTGAGCGACTGCCAGTGTCTGCAATGTATGGCGGCATCACTTTCTTTATCAGTTACTTCATTTCGATCCCGCTTGGCTATTACAAGGCCTTGAAGCACGGCAGCGTTTTTGACTCCGCTTCGTCAATCATGATTTTTGTTGGATACGCATTACCAGGTTACGTAGTGGGTGTTCTGCTTATCACTTTGTTTAGCTACCACTTAGAGTGGTTCCCGATGGGTGGGTTTGTCGACGATGATTTTGATGATTTCACCACATTGTCAGAGCAGGTGACAGACATCCTCTGGCATGCAGTGCTGCCTCTAATTTGTTACTTAATTGGCGATTTCGCCACATTAACCATGACCATGAAAAATAACCTGATGGAGAACCTGTCATCGGATTACATTCGAACCGCGATTGCTAAAGGTCTGCCATTTAGACAAGCCATTCGTAAGCATGCGCTTCGCAATAGCTTGATTCCGATTGCGAGCCACTTTGGTAACTCACTACTGTTTTTCATGACTGGCTCATTCTTGATTGAAGTGATCTTCGATATCAATGGCATCGGTCTGCTAGGTTACGAATCTATTGTAGAGCGAGATTATCCCGTGGTGATGGGTATTGTTGCGATTAACGCATTGGTACTGCTACTTGGCAATATTTTATCTGATGTGTGCGTTGCGCTTGTCGATCCTCGTGTGAAGTTTGGAGCGTAATCATGTCTCGACTAAATCTATTCACTATCAATCCGTTAACCAGAAAACAGATAAAGCGCTTCAAAGAGATCAAGCGTGGCTACTGGTCACTTATGTTGTTGTCGACACTATTGATTTTGTCTCTGTGTGCAGAAGTGCTGATTAATAGCAAAGCGCTGGTTGTGCGTTACCAAGGCGAGTACTTCTTCCCAATTTTTTCCGATGTGTATTCAGGCAGCACTTTTGGCTTGGACTATGCGGCAGAAACTAACTATCGCGACCTGCAGCAGAACTTTGAATATGAGAACAATGGCGACTTCGTGTTATTGCCATTGGTTCCTTGGAATGCATTTGAACAGGACTTTTCAGGCAACTTTCCGCCTAATGCTCCGGATTTTGAATCGCAACATTACCTAGGTACCGACGTTATTGGTCGCGATATTCTTGCCCGTTTGGTCTACGGCTTTCGAACTGCGATGGGCTTTGCTTTGCTGACAATGAGCATCGCCTACGTCATTGGTGTCACGGTTGGCTGTGCAATGGGATTCTTCGGCGGGAAATTCGATTTAGTGGTGCAAAGGCTGATTGAAACGTGGTCAATGGTGCCGTTCCTCTACGTAATTATGATTTTGGTTTCCATAGCGCAACCCACCTTTATGCTGTTCGTCCTGATCAACGTGGCATTCAGCTGGATGGGTATTACCTGGTACATGCGAACCATGACATACAAGGAGTCAGCGCGAGAATATGTGTTGGCTGCCAAAGCTTTAGGTGCTTCCACTGCAAGGATCATTTTCCACCATATCTTGCCCAATACCATGGTGATGATAGTGACGCTAGCACCTTTCACTATTGCTGCGAACATTACTGCTCTGACGGCGTTAGATTATCTGGGTCTTGGCCTTGTTCCGCCAACACCTAGTTGGGGAGAGCTGTTACAGCAAGGGAAGTCGAACTTGGATTCACCTTGGATTGTTGTGTCTGTGGTAACAGCGATTGTTTCTGTGTTGGTCATGGTGACCTTCATTGGTGAGGCCATTCGTACCGCTTTCGACCCGAAAAAATACACTCTATATAGATAGAAACAAGGAAGTAATCATGTATAGATTTGCACTTATTTCACTGCTGTTCAGTGGTTTGGCTCAGGCAGCCACACTACCGAGCGACCTGCAATGGCAGAGCAACTGGCAAGACCCTGTTTTTGCGTCGGACGAGGCTAAACGTGGCGGAACTCTGCGTAGTTACATGTTGAGCTTTCCACAAACTCTTCGCTCTGTCGGCCCTGATGCGAACTCGGGTATTCGCTTTTACATTATGGATGGCACGCCAAAGCTTGCTCAGCGTCACCCAAATACGGGCAAGTGGATCCCTCAACTTGCTGATGAGTGGGCGTTTTCGGATGACTACAAAACGGCTTACTTTAAGTTGAATCCAAAAGCCAAATGGTCTGATGGTGAAGCGGTAACGGCAGATGATTACCTGTTCATGCTGACGTACTACCGTTCTAAGGACATTATCGATCCTTGGTACAACGACTTCTTCAGAAACAGTATCGAAAGTGTCGAGAAGTTCGATGACTACACCATCTCTATCACTGTCTCTGAGCCAAAGAGTAATGATGAGCTGATGGTGCTACTCAATACACCAAGTCACGGCTTGCAGCCACGTCCGCAACACTATTTTGCCAATATTAATGATCAAAACGGCGATGGTATGGACGATAACTTTGTTCGTAAATATAACTTCAAAGCTGAACCAACGACGTCGCCTTACTACATATCTAAGATCAACAAAGGTCGTAGTATTACCTTTAAACACGTTGGTGACGATTGGTGGGGATACGACAACAAGTATTACCAGAACCGCTTTAATGTGGACAAATTACGTATCAAAGTAATTCGCGATTCGGATATTGCACGTAAACACTTTGAGAAGGGTAAATTAGATACCTTTGCGATGGTTCTTCCGCAAATGTGGCATGAGAAGACAGACTCAGAACCTTTCACAAAAGGCTACATTCAAAAGTTTTGGGGTTTTAATCAAACACCACAAGGTGCGGGTGGCTTGTGGATGAATACCTCAATGCCGTTGCTGAATGATATCAACGTCCGTAAAGGGATCACTTTCGCCACCGACTTCGACGGTATGATCAAGAACGTACTTCGCGGTGACTACTCACGCAAGCCTCATGCTATGGGCTTTGGTCACGGTGATTACGACCTACCAGATGCGAAAGCGCCTGCCTTTGAACCAGAGCTGGCTATTGGTTATTTCGAAGCTGCTGGCTTTACCAACATTGGACCTGATGGTATTCGAGTCAATAAAAACGGTGAGCGTCTCAGCTTTAAGATTACTTATGGTTACAACATCTGGACTCCTCGTATTGCGTATCTCAAAGAGCAAGCCAAGCTAGCGGGTTTAGAGCTTAACCTGAACCTTGTAGATGGCTCAGCGGCATTTAAATACATCCTAGAGAAAAAGCATCAACTTGCATTTCTGAATATGGGTGGTGGTGAGCTTCCGGCATACAAAGAGTATTTTCACTCGAGTAATGCAAACCGAGTACAGACCAACAATCACACTAACTACAGTTCGCCAGAGTTGGACCGCAAGATTGAAGCATTCAAATCTGAATTTGATGCTGACAAAAAACATCAACTTTCTAAAGAGATCCAAAAAGCAATCTCAAATGCTTACGTAATTGTACCAGGCTACATGGTGCCTTATACACGCGATGCACACTGGCGTTGGGTTAAGTTTCCAAATAACCCGATGACGAAGAAAACCGGTGCGATGTTCAACATTCTAGGCACCAGTAACTTCTGGATTGATACCGAATTAAAACAACAAACTCAGTTGGCTTACAAAGAGGGCGAAACGTTCGAACCTGTCACTGTGATTGACGACCGTTACAGGCTATAGGGCGCAATATTAAATGAAGCAACAAACAGTACTAAAAGTACGCGATTTAGAGGTGGAATTCAGCACCGATGAAGGCGCAGTCAAGATCCTAAAAGGTGTCTCATTTGACGTTAAAGCAGGTAGAACCTTGGGCTTAGTGGGTGAATCGGGCAGCGGTAAAAGCGTAACATCAATGTCGATTATGGGGCTGTTACCTAAGCCATACGGGCAGGTAACAGCGGGTGAGATTTGGTATCGCGAGACGGATCTGACCAAGATGGCGGAGCAGGATTTGTACCAAATGCGTGGCAACCGCATCTCTATTATCTTCCAAGACCCAATGACGGCGCTGAATCCAGTTCAAACCGTTGGTAATCAATTAGTGGAAGTACTTGATCTACACCATCGCCAGATGTCTAAGGCTGAAAAGGTGGACTACGCAATCGGCTTACTAGAAAAAGTAAAAATTCCGATGCCTGAGCTTAGGTTTCAAGAGTACCCACATAACCTTTCTGGCGGTATGAGACAGCGAGTAATGATCGCAATGGCACTGGCTTGTAAGCCGGATGTGCTTATCTGTGATGAACCAACCACAGCGTTAGATGTGACAGTACAAGCCTCGATCCTCAAACTCATGAAAGAGCTTCAGGAAGAGACGGGCATGGCGATGATTTTCATTACCCATGACTTAGGTGTGGTTGCTGAGATCTGTGATGACGTTGCGGTGATGTATGACGGACGAATTGTTGAAAACGCAGATGTTTTTGAGCTTTTTGATTACCCGAAACACCCTTATACCAAGAGATTGCTTGGCCTGATTCCCGGCTTAGATTCAGAACCCAAGCAAGCAATACAGATTGACCCTATTGATCTGTCACTTTTTCCTGAATACCAAGGGGCATCGTAATGGCAGAAATACTTAGAATCGAAGGGTTAAAACAGTATTACCTAACGGGTAAGGGTGTCTTCAAAAAAGGTTATGTAATCAAAGCCGTCGATGGCGTTTCGTTCAGCTTAGAACAAGGTCAAACCTTAGGGCTGGTGGGCGAGTCTGGATGCGGTAAAAGCACTCTTGGGCGTACCATTCTCAAGTTGTATGAACCGACGGAAGGAAAGATCTTCTTCGAGGGTAAAGAGATCACGTCTTTGAACTCAAAGCAGATGAGACCGCTTCGCCGTGAAATGCAGATTGTCTTTCAAGATCCATTAGAGTCTTTGAATCAGAGACATACAGTAGGTGGCATCCTCGAAGAACCTTATAAGATTCATGGTATTGGCACTCCAGCCGAGCGAAAACAATGGGTATTGGAACTACTCGACAAGATAGGTTTGCCGCACACGGCGATAAACCGCTATCCCCATGAGTTTTCCGGTGGCCAAAGACAGCGCATTGGCATTGCTAGAGCCATTGCGTTGAAACCGAAACTACTTATTTGTGATGAGTCAGTATCGGCGTTGGATGTATCAGTACAAGCTCAGATATTGAATTTACTCCTCAAGATACAAAAGGAGATGAATCTATCCATCATATTTATCTCACACGATTTATCGGTGGTTAAACATATTTCAGACCACGTAGCGGTAATGAAAAAAGGGAAAATTGTCGAAATGGGAACCGCAAAAGAGGTGTATTCATCACCAAAGAATGAATATACCAAGGAGTTATTATCCGCGATTCCTATTACGCATCCTTCACAAAGAATAAAAAACAAAACAACTCAGGCGGCGAATAACTATTAAAAAGAGAGACGGATTTAAATAGCAGAAGGACAGTATGAATAAAACAAAAGTATTGCCAATTCTATTGTTGGCAACGCCCTCGCTTGTGCTCGCAAACAACTTGCAGGATGAGTGGGTCGAGGGCGATGAAAAGAGTGCATGGTCAGGTTATGTGAGTGCCGATTACTCGCGTAATGGTTACGAAGACAGTGCTTATCTAGCAAGTCGTGTCGCTTCAGCAACGGGTGTTTTGCGTTATGCCGTTACTGAAAAGTCTCGATTGCAACTCGTGGTATCTGGATATCACCAACAAGACGGTGATGTTTATGGTACTCGCGGCCAGTTCTGGAATGACACTTCTTTGTCTTGGGCTCGTAACGGACTATTTAATCCGACGGAAGGCTCCTCGGTAAGCGGTGAAATTAGGGCGATATTTCCCACTTCAGACACTTCAAAAAGAGAGGACCTGCAGTTTGGAACACGTGTGAAACTTCGTTGGAGTGCGACATTTGATGAGGTGCTAGATGGGCTAACACTGAGCAATACGCTACTGCTAAGAAAGAACTTTCATGAATATAAAACAGCTGGTGGGCATCAACTGATTGAGTATCGCTTGAGCAATCAAGTTTCCATGGATTATGCATTTGCAGACGACTTTTATTTAAATATTTTCTTTATGCCGAGGCAGTCATGGAATTATCTGGGTAACTCACTTGATCCGACCCTTTTACATGGAGAAGAAATTGGTTACCAAATGACGGAGAGCATTTCGATGTCAGTTGGTATGACAAACAGTGTGGGTTATTACAACCCAGATAGAGGACAAAACCCGCTTAATGATCTGATTGACTTAAAAAAGATGACCTATTACGCAGTGGTTAATTATCAGTTCTAGCGAGAGAGCAAATTAATAAAAAGACATCGTTATTTAATAAACGATATAACTATAAATACAGGGACATTATGTTTAGAAAAGCAATAATTGCAGCGAGTATCGCAGCTGTACTCAGTGGGTGTGGGGCCGAGGATCGTGCCTATGACACAGTCGAAAGATCCGCAAAAGAGTTGACCGTTCAATCTCTAGATACGGAATCATTGTGGATGTACATGCCTTCAACGGGTGAAGCTCCACGTTACGCGTTAACGCAGCGTGGTTTTTTCCAGGGCGACCCGAAATTAGTTAAGCTACGTTTTGACGAAACCAATGGTATATACGTTGAAGCGCTAGACCGCGATAAAGTTGATTCTCTAGAACCTAGCCGTTGGGACTCTGAAATCAACCGTATACCGGTACTGAAAATTCCAGGTGAATTCAGACAATACCGCTGTGCTGAAAATGCCTATGGCGAATGTGTCAATAAAGAAGAGATCAACAAGGATGAGAGCGTCGACTGGACAACCGCGACACACTTCATTCCTGATTACGAAAACATCGAATCACTATCAGAAGATACGCTAAGTACATGGTACACGGCTAGCAACGTATCAGAGAGCGCTGATCCACGTGTTATCTCATATGAATACAACCCAGAAGAGGGTGTGATTAATGTTGAGGTAGAGCGTACATTCACAGCTGACCCAGAAGATCAGTATGAGTTTGGTGGTCTAGAAAACTTGTCATTCAAGACTCGCTTTTTCTACTCTCTAGTTAAATTAGATAAGCTAGCGAGCTCAAACTACGAGCCAGTTTATTATCAGGGCCAAGACAGCGCGTACTACGGCTTTTTTAATGACAGCAAAGCGGTGAAAACGCACACAGGCGAAAGTGATGTTCAAGGTTCGCGCTTCGCTTACATCAATCGTTTTAACCCGAATCTGGAGTCGATCGATTACTACCTAAGCGATAGCTATTTTAAAGAGGGTAACGAAGTTTACCGTCAACTGACTATCGATACGATGAAAGAGGTCAACGAGTCACTTGAAGGCACCGGTGTTCCGCCAATCAAGATTGTGAATACCGATGAAAAAGCGGGTATTCAATCTGGTGACTTACGTTACAACGTTTTCAATCTGATTGATGAGCCGGTAGATAATGGCTTGTTGGGTTATGGCCCATCGGCAACTAACCCGCTAACGGGCGAGATCATTCATGCTCATGTTAACCAGTACTTAGGCGTTATTCGTACTACCACTCGTCGTTATTGGGATGACTTGGCGATGCGCTATAACCGTCAAGAAATCGCCAAGCTTGCACCGAAAGTGGAGAGTGAATCCGATAGTGGTGAAGCTGATGGTGATGCAGCACCTGTAGTTGCTGAGCGCACTGACGTTGATGTGTTTAATGACATGATCGCGGCTGACCGAGGCCCAGACCAATTCGTTCCACAAGTTACTGAAGGCGAGATGGAATTTGTTGGTCAAGGCAAGTTCATTAACGAACTACCAAAAGCTGATTTAAACCATCAATTTGATGTAACCAACCAAGATGCAGCGCTAAAAGCGTTTTATAAACGTCAAGATATGCTGAAACGTTTCTCTGAGCAGAACGTCTACAGTGAAGACGCAATGTGGCTAAGTACTAATGCGAAAGGTCTGATCGCTGGTATTGACTACGCTGATGGTGGTTATTTTGCTGATGCTGAACAAAACACCATGAAAAAATGGAATGAGTTGAGCTTAGAGCAGCAGAAGCTCGCAAGTGAAGCGATCTCTGAGCATATGTTTAAGTCGACTTTGATTCATGAGCTAGGCCATAACTTAGGTTTACGTCATAACTTCATGGGCTCAGTGGATAAGACGCACTTCTACACTACCGAAGAGTTGGCACAAAGTAGCCTGGGTCACCAAGGCAAACCTGCAGCATACAGCTCGATCATGGACTATGGTGCATCGATTTTTGATGAGTTGTTGGTCTTTGGTAAATACGATAAGGCTGCACTTAAGTTCGCTTACGCTCGTGAGATTGAAACCAACGAATTTGTTGGCGAATCAGTCCGTGATAAGACGGGCGCTCAAGTTCGTAAGACATACTCATTGGCAGAATACGACCGCCAGATGACCGAGGATTACAATGCGTATCCTACCGGCGTTATTGCTCACTTGCGTGCTAACGCAGGTACTGATGGTATCCCAGAGTTAGCGAGCTACCGCTTCTGTACCGATGAGCACACGACGACAAGTTTAACTTGTGATCGTTTTGATGAAGGTACATCGCTAACTGAGATTACAGAGTTCCGTATTCAGCGTTACTATGATAGCTATGAAACGGCGAACCGCCGAAATGGTCGTGATTGGTTCTCTCAATATCACCAATATGAATACTTCTGGCAACGTATGTATGAATTCCAGAAGATACGTGACATTGTAGAAAACGTCGGTGAAATCGATTTTATTTTCGCACGTTACATCGGTGCTGATACTACCAATAACAAAGGGCAGGTGTTTGAAGAGATCGCAGAGAACAACTGTTTAGATTGGCGTGGTAACCCAGTACCACTTGACAACATGTCTGCAGGTTTACGTCCTATTTGTGATACGTACAATGCCGCAAATCTAGCAGCTGACTTCTTCTTAGATGTACTCACAGCGCCAGATAAAGTATGTGAGTTGGAAGAGCTAAGTGGTGTTGAGGGTGTGCCGAACCGTTATCGCTTTGCAAAACTGTCTGATCTTTGGCTAACGTACCAAAGTGGTATGTCTCTGAACCGAGACGTTCCAACGAGCTGTTTCGATGAGGAGCTTGTTCAGCTGCTGAAGAACCAAGCTAATGAGATTGTGATGCGCTCTGAGACGCGTGATGGTCATATTTGGTCAAGCCTGAAGGCTAACAACCCGTACCAAACTGCGTCTAATTCAGTTGATCTACTGGGTGTGTGGCCAGACAAACTGCTTGCTGCGCAAATGCTGGTTCGTCGCGACTCACCATACATCGCAACAGAAAACTCAAGTCTAGCGTTGATTGATCTGTCAGATAAGATAACCAAGTTGTACACACACCTGTCAGATTTAGCTGGCCGACCTGAAGCGCGTCAAGCGATCTTCGTTGATGGCAATGGTGATTATGTTGAAACCGTACTTCGTTACCAGCCGAGTATGACTCAAACGATTGAAGCGGTACCTTCATACCTATGGCCAATGAAGCGTTACTTTGTGTTGGGAGGACAAGATGCCTTTGAATATTGGACTGAAGGTGCAACACAAGACACTGTGGTTCCTTACTTTGGTACGCTGTTAGCAAATTTATCTAAGTATAACCGTGCGAATGAATATGGCCTTGGTGATTCTGTTCGTGGTCTAAGTGATTCAATCGCGATTAACTTAGCTAACAGTTCAACCGCTGACCCAGACGGTATTAACTTTACTTGGAAAGGGGTGAACTACTCGCTGAACTCACGTAACTCACTTGCGAATGCTGTCGCTTCACGCGCCTTGTACCAAGATGATCAAAAAGCCCGTGTTGAGAAGCTAAACGGCTTGCCATATCGAGTTCGAAATGCGCTGTCTGTATTCAGAAACACACGTGACCGTAATGAAGCTCGTATTATTGCGATAGGTGACAAAGATGCGTTGGTTGCGCTTCGTGATACGACTGGTTTCGCACGCTGGACAATGTTCGACAGAATGTTCGAAGAGTACGAAGAAGATGGCAACAAGTGTCTACGCTTTAAAGTGGATGGTGAGTCTGATGAAGATCACATGAAGCGCAAGTGTAACTCTCTAGCTCGCCTGCAAACCGCTCAAAACAGTGCGATTGGCAAGTTTGAGGATGACGAGCTAGACAATATGTTTGATGTGGCACAGATCTTTGGTGACCAAATTGCGGATAACAACACAAGTTCTCTCAATGCTGCTCACAAAGAAGTATACGACTACGACCCAGAAGAACTAAGACTTTGGAGTTCGAACGAGTATGTGACATACCGCCGTGCTTTCGAACAGTTTCCTCGTTACACAAAGTAATTAGGATGCAATAAACTAAGTCGTTAATTGAAGCCGGTTATTCTTTCTAGTCTAACCGGCTTTTTTATTGATCAAATTAATGCGTTACATTGAATTTTTAGCTGCATTATCTGTTATTTATATGTTATATAGATATATCTATCATTTTTATGAAACCAAATTAATTTTAAAAAATCACAGCTATGTAAGACGAATGTGCTGAATTCAAAATCAAGGAAGCGGTTCACAAGGGTAGCAAGAAACACGGTAAGAAGGATTTATGACCAACCCTAAATTAGTGATCGTGGAAGACGATCCAGTCCTAAGAGAAATGCTGCAAGAGTATTTCGAGAGCCAATCATTTGATGTTGTCACCATATCTGATGGGGCAACTGCCTGTGAGCAAATTTTAACAATCCAACCTGACATTGTACTTCTGGATCTAATGTTGCCAGAGGTTGATGGGCTGACCATTTGTCGTGAAATACGCAGCCAATTCAATGGCAAGATTCTGATCTTAACGGCCAGTGACGACGATTTTGACCATGTTGCGGCTTTGGAAACAGGTGCAGACGACTTTATTAGCAAACCTGTACGACAGCGTGTCTTGCTGGCAAGGGTGCGCATGTTGCTTCGTCGAACTCAAGACCTACAGCCAAATACGACCGGTAATGGCAATGAGTTGAGCTTTGGCAAGCTTTCCCTCAATAAGGCGACCAAATCATGTGTTCATGCTGGCCAAGATATTCCAATTGCCGAGAGTGAGTTTGAGCTGCTTTGGCTATTGGCGTCTTCGCCTGAACAGGTCTTGTCACGCAACTATCTGACTCAGGAGATTCGAGGGATTGAATACGATGGTGTCGATCGCTTTATCGATAACAAAATAGTGATTCTTCGTAAGAAGCTGAATGACATCACTATGCCACCGAAAAAGATCATTACGGTTCGCGGTAAAGGCTATCTATTTGTTCCTGAACGCTGGTAAAGGCGACTTTTCTTAATGAGAAGAATCTATTTTGAATACTTGGTGGGCCTGACGCTAATCTTCCTCATCAGTATCTATTCGTACGCTTTTGTCGTTTATAAGCTGGGTACCGACTACGAGTACATCCTGCGCGATCATCAGGCAGAAGCTTACCAAGAGCTGATTAGCACGATTGCGAGCGAGAAGGGAATAGTCGAAACCGAAACCATTTTGACAAACTATGCGGAAAAAACGCGCCAAAATCTTCGTATAGTGGCGTTTGACGCTGCTCCAAAAATGGTTCAAAAAGCATTCAGTAATCCAGATGTAAACGTGTATTACCATGAAGAAGACTTTCTTTGGCTTCGTTTACCAGGCAGTCAAAGCGTGTACGAATTATCGGACAACAAAGACTCTTTCTTAAGGAAAAAGATAAAGACTGAAAACCGATTCATTTGGGTATTCGCCATCACAGGCTTTGCCTTCAGTGGTTTGTTTTTAGTGTGGCGAATCAAACGTCGTTTGAAGAATTTAGAATTGGTTACTGTTGCGTTTTCCAATGGCGAATTGATGCAGCGTGCCTCCGAGAAAAATAGCATTAAACTTGGTACGCTTAACCGCAGTTTTAACGTGATGGCGGATAAGATTCGTGACCTAATCAACAGCAATAAATCTCTGACCAATGCTGTTGCTCATGAGCTGAGAACGCCGATTTTTCGAATTCAGTGGCAAGCTGAGCTATTGAGCGATTTGGACCCTACGGACAAACAGTCGAAGGCAATTGCACGCATACTTGCTGACACTGAAGAGATGGAAGACATGGTCGATGAGCTGCTTTACTACTCGCGACTGGAGCGAGGGGGCTCTGAACTTCAGTTGCAGCCTGTCGATATGAATAACTGGCTGGATGAGCGATGTGCCATATGGGAAAAAGAGACTACGCTTGATCTCGTCAAGGTGCCTCTTAAAGAGTCTGTGCCCTTACACGTTGATCTTAAGTTGTTTAATCGCGCCGTAGACAACATCGTACGTAACGCATTTAAGTTCGCTGATTCGAAGATTGTGATTGAGCTTTGGTATAACGATGGGGAAGTTGTGGTTGAAGTGCATGATGATGGCAAAGGTGTTGAGTCGGAGCACTGGCCATTCTTGTTTGATCCTTTCTACAGCGCAAATGCAGCAAGGAATAAAGGTAAAACTGGGCATGGACTAGGCCTCGCTATTGTAAAGCAGGTGTGCGAACGTCATCAGGCTCAAGTGACCGTGGGAGAGAGTTATCTTGATGGTGCTTGCTTTGCGCTCTCTTTCCCTCGTGTTGAGGCGTAAATAGAAGATGGTTATTTTGTTGGTTTCCCATTACACTGCGCTGCATACGATAAAGAACATGTTTTAGGTAAGTTCATCATGGACCAAGAATACTACGAAGACGCTGATTACGATGAAGTGGATCAGTATGGCGAAGAAGGCGAAGAGATTGAGATTGAAGCGATTGGCGTTGATGTCTCATCACAACCTATCGAGCTATATAAAGTCTTTAAGATCGCTAACCTAGTTGGCGGTGGCGGTGAGGCCAAGCACGTGATTTCTGAAGGTTACGTTGCGGTAAATGGTGAGCTAGAAACTCGTAAGCGTCGCAAAATGTACGATGGTGATTTCTTTGAATTCAACCAAGAGTACTACGTGGTTTGTTGTGATCAGCCTGTTCAAGAAGTGGTTGAGAAACCAAAGAAAAAAGAAGAGCCTAAACAGCAGCATAAATCTAAGCGCTCTTCTAAGCAGAAAAATAAGAGCGCTAATCAAGGCCAAAATTTGAGTGCTTCTGCTGAGCCACGTAAACAGAAGAACAAATCTACCAATAAGCCTAAGGCTCAAAACGAGAAGTCAAAGCCACAACGTGATGAGAAGAGTGGTCGTAACTCTATCGACTTCTTCTAATCAAGTGACTTTAAGTTAGATCCTACCTTTTTCAGATGTGAGGCTAGAAATCATCGCCTCGCGTCTGATATCCAATATCTCATCAATCAGTTTCTGTTTTGCGTTCAAGCCAAAGTGATTGGAATAGTTGTTGATCTGATTCACTTCTGAAGCCTGCAACTTATAAACCTGTTTCTTCAGGCGTGTTTTCGCTTCACTTTTGATCATGCCGCGCTGCTGCAATAGGGCGATGATTTTGTTGTCTAAAGGGTGTTTTGCCTGTGACATATCTTCTTAATCAGAGGTTTAGTTAAACTTCGCAGGGTAATCTACAGGCGAGAGATGACAGATTTGTGACGTTATTGTCGCGTTTCGTTTACAGGTTTATAGAGCGTCGTGCTGATATGGTCAGCAAATGCAAAGTAAAAAGCGGGCTATGGATGAATAGCCCGCTTTTTGTTTTGTTTGAGTCATTAAGGTGAATAGAGCTAGGCTCAACGAATGACGAAGTGCGAAATTAATTCACTCTGGCGACTAGATAACTCATTTAAGGACTCACTGTTGCGCGCTGACTGATTGACTTCTTCGGCAATACTGACGGCTTTTTTGGATATATAAGCGATGTTACTCATGACTTCCTGTGCAACATTGCTCTGTTTTATTGATTCATCAGCTATGTGGCGGCTCATTTTATTGATCGTTGAGAGCCTTGTGACCATAGTATCCAATGATTGGTTGCTGAGGTTGGTTTGATTTACTGATGCGGCGGCTTTTTCTAGATTGTTCTCCACTAGCATGACCGCTTTTTCGGCTTGAGACTGAAGGTTGCTGATCATTGTATCAATGTCATTGGCTGAGCTTTGCGTTCGAGTTGCTAACGAGCGCACTTCATCTGCGACTACGGCGAATCCTCTTCCTTGTTCTCCGGCGCGAGCCGCTTCAATCGCAGCATTGAGTGCCAATAGGTTGGTTTGCTCAGAGATTGACTGAATCACGGTGAGAATATCTCCAATTTGGCGAGATTCATTTGAGAGTTGATGAATAACATCGGTTGCTTCGACTAGCGAGCTCTGCAGTTGGCTAACAAAGGTCAGATTTCGTTGCATGCTGTCCATGTTGTTGTGAGCCAACACAGTGATCTTATCGACTTCATCACTGGTCTCTTTGGCTGAGCTGGAGACACTGTCGATGGCTATCTTCATTTCCGTTACCGATTGACGAATGGTGTCGGTCTGTTTCTGCTGCTTAGCGACGTCAATGTTGGTTTTATTGCTCAATATGTGGCTTTCATTGGCTACATCGCTCAATGTGTCTGCAGACTGTTGAACTTGGGTGATTACGTTACTTAGCTGAGAGCCTAACGCATTGATATTGAGGGCGATGGCACCCAGTTCAGATTGAAAACCCGTTTCAATACGATGAGTAAGATTACCGGAAGTCAGCTTGTCGAGTGCCTCAACAATCTTGCGCAGTGGTTTCTTGATCGATAATACAATCGTCGAGGAGATGGCGAGGGCAATAAGAGTAGAAATCACCGCAAGTGAAGCGTTAAGGAGTAGTGCTCTGTTTGAATCTTGCTGTGCTTCATTAGCGGTCTGACTTACCAATGATCCGATGTCATTTCCCATAAGCTCAAAGCTGTTTATCGCACTGTCCATGTCGACAGCAAGTTGGCGCAGAAGTTGTTCGCTGGTGGCCGTCAGCTGAATGTAGGTAAGGTGCTGTTGAAGTACTCCTTGCGGCTGCTCAATGGCACGTATCAACTGGTTCAAATAGAAGCTGATGCTCTCTTTACTCTCTGGCATCGAGATAGGGACTCGCTTTGCTTTATCCTTAAATCTTTCAATGTGAGCGATTAATTCCTTCTTGACTACCTCAGCGTCATCGACATCTTCCATTGCGTAGATCTTCTGCAGATAACGGTCAGCCCCTGTTCCTTGTGCGACTAAGTAGTTCAGGTTGCGGTTATTGGTGCGTTGTCTGTTGGCTTTTGCTACAGCTGCTAGGTCGCTGATGTCTTGCTCGAAGAATTTCCATTTTTCATCAAACTGATTTAGCTCTTGAGATGTTTTGTGTCGCGCACTCATGCGCCGGTTCTTTGTTTCTAACTGCTGTTCAGCATTAATGAAAATACGCTGGGCAATGGTGTTTAACTCGGCGATATGCGTTTGTAGTGCAGGGAAATTATTGAAGTCGTTGAGCAACTCTTGGTAATTGGTTAAATAGCGCTGCTTCTCTTGGTAAAACTCTTGTTCTAGTTTATTTCGGTTAGCAACAGAATCTGTATTGGCGTGAACCAAAACCGCTCGGTTGATATTTTGTAAGTTTTGACCCAACAAATTCGAATCTGCGAGGAGATTCGTCATCTTTACCGATGTTAGCTCTAACTGTTGTGCCATCTTACTCTGGTTGAAATAGGCAAAAATACTGATGGCGACAACGAAAGTAATAACGATACCAAAGCCGATAATGATTCGCTGAATAATGGACAAGTGCATTGAAACCTCAACAGTTATTTCCATTTAACTTGAAATTGAAGGTAGAGAGAATACAACCAATCATAGGGTTATTATTGACTCGCTTGTTTTTTTAGGAGGTTAGTTGATATATATGAAACTTTAATGAATGCACGGGGCTGCATTTAACATCCATTTATTGGTTATTCTAAGAACATCGATCCGATACTGTTCTTTATCTGAAAAGCGAACTTGGTGAAGATGAGTTATTGGAGCGGGCGGTCGTCAAACGCACTGTTTAAAGCTAATAGGTTATATTCCCAAAGTTGTAACCTAATTTTTAAGTGTTTATTTATCAATTATTTATGATTGGCTTTCTTCTTGGAGATACTATGCTTGGTGAATGTGATGTGTGGATTATAGATATGTAACTTATGATTAATTTTTGTGCAATAAAATCGTCACAAGCCTCTGTTTGAATTATTGGAGTTCAAAACATAAATCGAACTGATTATTCAGCATCTTAATGATTACAGATGTTTAACTCCATTAATTCATTTATCAACTTGGAGGTTGATGTGAAAATTAAAGCGCTTATTGCTACTACAACAGTTGCTCTAACTATGGCTACAGGCAGCGTCGCTAATGCTGCTTCACGCGACTACATTAGTATTGTTGGTTCATCAACTGTATTTCCATTCGCGACTGTTGTTGCAGAGCGATTTGGCCGTACATCTTCTTTTTCCGTACCTAAAATTGAATCAACAGGCTCAGGTGGCGGTTTAAAACTATTTTGTGCGGGTATCGGTGAAAATACACCAGATATCACAAATGCTTCTCGTAAAATTAAAGCTTCGGAAGTTGAGTTGTGTGCCAAAAATGGTGTTAAGGATATCGTTGAAATTAAAATTGGCTTTGACGGCATCGTGCTAGCTAATTCTAAAAAAGCTCAACAATTTGAATTGTCTCTACAAGACGTTTACAAAGGCGTAGCGAAAATGGTGCCAGATGCGAACGGTAATCTTGTAGAAAACCCATACAAAACATGGAAAGAAGTGAACCCAACACTTCCAAACATCAAGATCGAAGTACTTGGTCCTCCACCAACATCAGGAACACGTGACGCTTTTGCAGAGCTTGCTCTAGAAGGTGGCTGTAAGACTTTCCCACAAATCAAAGCACTTAAAAAGACTGACAAAAAGAAATACAAAGCGGTATGTCACTCTGTACGTGAAGACGGCGCTTACATTGAAGCAGGCGAGAACGATAACCTAATCGTTCAGAAACTGGCTTCTAACCCGAACGCACTGGGTGTGTTTGGTTACTCTTTCCTTGAAGAGAACGCAGACAAAGTTCAAGCGTCTATTGTAAATGGCGTAGAACCGACATTTGATGCGATTGGCTCTGGTGAATACCCAGTATCTCGTTCACTGTACTTCTACGTGAAAGAAGCGCACAAAGACACAATTCCAGGTCTAAAAGAGTACGTAGCGGCGTTTACTTCTGAACAAGCTATTGGTGATGAAGGCTACCTAGCTGACCGCGGTCTAATTCCTCTATCTGCAAGAGATTGGAAATTGGTTCGTGCAGCAGGTACTGAGCTAACACCAAACCTATAATTCTTGTCGAAATCACGGGGTGCCTAGCCAATAGGTTACCCCGTTTTCATTTTCAGAGGCCCTATGAATTCTTTGCTTGTGATCTTGTTGTTCGGTATCTCAACGCTTGCCTATATGGTAACTAAGAGTCGCTCCAGACAATTGGCTCATTCAAACGGTGGATTAAGATACCTCCACTCTAGACCCTCATACTATGCGACATTAGCGGCAATGCTGTCAGCTATTCCTGCACTGATCATTTTCGCGGTTTGGAGTGCATTCTACCCAACGATTGTTGAGTCTATGGTGATGTCAAACCTACCACGCAGTGTACTTACTGGTGGTACAGAGCCATCTCTACTGTTTAGCCAGATAAAGCACGTCGCGGATGGTATTACGGATACAGACAAAAGATGGTTAATTGAAGCTTCTCGCTACTACAGCTACGTGATGGAGTCGGGTAACAATATTCGCTTTGCAACGTTGATTGCGATCGCTTTTGCGGGGTTAGTCCTAGGTCTAAAACTCGTTAGACCAAAAGTGAAAGCGCGTGTTTATGTTGAAAACATTCTTCAGCTGTTTCTGATTATTTGTTCGATCATCGCGATTCTTACCACTTTGGGCATCGTACTGTCGGTACTGTTTGAGGCGATCCGTTTTTTCAATATCGTACCCGTGACCGATTTTATTTTTGGTTTGGAGTGGTCGCCACAAGTGGCCCTACGCGAAGACCAACAAGGTGCAAGTGGTGCTTTTGGCTTTATACCGCTGTTGGTCGGCACACTTATGATCTCCGCTATCGCTATGTGTATAGCGGCGCCTGTTGGCTTGATGAGTGCAATCTATCTTGCTGAGTACGCTTCACCAAAAGTAAGAAGTGTTGCTAAGCCTATTCTTGAAGTCCTAGCGGGCATTCCAACCGTTGTTTATGGCTTCTTTGCTGCTTTAGTCGTCGCGCCAATGATTCGCGATACGGCCCACGCTGTGGGTCTGACTTCGGCGTCGTCCGAGAGTGCATTAGCCGCAGGCTTAATTATGGGCATTATGATCATTCCGTTTGTCTCTTCTCTTTCTGATGACGTGATTACTGCCGTGCCGCAATCATTACGTGATGGTTCGTTAAGCCTTGGGGCAACAGAGTCTGAAACCATTAAAAATGTCGTTCTTCCAGCAGCGCTTCCGGGCATTGTAGGCGGCTTGTTATTGGCTGTATCACGCGCGATTGGTGAAACCATGATTGTAGTGATGGCTGCGGGCTTGTCTGCAAACCTCACGGCAAATCCACTCGAATCAGTAACCACCATAACCGTTCAGATTGTTACTTTACTGGTTGGTGATCAAGAGTTTGACAGCCCGAAAACCTTAGCGGCATTTGCACTGGGGCTGTCTCTGTTTGTGGTGACGCTGGTGCTGAACTTTGTTGCGTTACGCATCGTTAAGAAATATCGAGAACAATATGACTAGTGTCTTAAATGAAATATCAAAGACTAAGAAGGCCAAAGTAAAGGCAAGCTTAGCGAAAAGGAAATCGAAAGAAGGGCGCTTTCGTTGGTACGGTATTGTTTCTATCAGCTCCGCGATCATGTTCCTCGTAATCTTAATTGCGTCTATCACCTCTCAGGGTTACACCGCTTTCTACACCACGGAGATCAAGCTGCAGGTCAGTTTAGATCATGACACTCTGGGGCTTATCAATGAATCACCAGACGAAACGGAGTTGTTCAGTGCGAACTACATGAAAGCTCTGCGTAACGCGCTCAGAGAGGAAATTGAAGTCAACGGTCGAAAAGAGCGTAAAGCTCTGTATTCCTTCATTTCTCGAGGGGCAGAGTATGACTTGCGTGATCGGGTTGTAGAAAATCCCTCTTTGGTAGGTAGTGAAATTACCTACTGGGCATTGGCAGGCGATCTGTCGAATCAATACAACAAAGGTAATGTCGATTCCTCCATCCCAGAAGATTCGCGAAAGTTTAAAGACAACCAGATTGCTTGGTTTGAGCAACTTGAAAGCCAAGGCAAAGTTAGAACGGTTTTTAACAAGAACTTCTTCACTAACGGTGACAGTCGAGATGCCGAACTGGCGGGGATTTGGGGAGCCATGGTTGGGTCGTTTTATACCTTACTTGTTTGCTTCTGTATCAGTTTCCCAATTGGGGTTGCAGCTGCGACTTACTTAGAAGAGTTCGCACCTAAGAACAAAATCACTGACATGATCGAGATTAACATCAACAACCTAGCGGCTGTTCCATCGATCGTGTTCGGTTTACTTGGTTTGGCTATTTTCTTAAATGTCGCGGAACTGCCTCGCTCGGCGCCAATTGTTGGTGGCTTAGTTCTGTCGTTGATGACGCTACCTACTATCATCATCTCTAGTCGCGCTGCCATTAAAGCTGTGCCTCCTTCCATTAAGGACGCTGCGTTAGGAGTAGGGGCGTCGAAGATGCAATCGGTAACACACCATGTTTTGCCATTGGCGATGCCTGGGATGTTGACGGGAACCATTATTGGTATGGCGCAAGCTCTGGGTGAGACGGCGCCTCTAATCATGATTGGAATGGTCGCTTTTATTGTCGATGTGCCACAAGGGCCGTTCGATGCCGCCAGTGCTTTGCCTGTACAAATCTATCTGTGGGCTGAAAACCCAGAAAAAGGCTTCGCGGAGAACACCTCTGGCGCAATCATGGTTTTACTTTTCTTCTTAGCCTTTATGAATTCATGCGCGGTACTACTGCGTAAACGTTTAGAACGCCGTTGGTAGGAGTGCTTCTCAAATGACTGAAAATATTCAAACTTTATCTGGCCAACTGCAAGTTGAAGTCCAAGCAGCAAATTCGGTTCATCATCGTATCGATGAATCGAGAGAGACCGTCGGTTTGCCTTTTATCGACCAAGCGCGTATGTCAGCGCGCAATGTTGATGTGTTTTACGACCATGGACAAAAGCAGGCGATCAAAAATGTCAGTTTAGACATTGGCGAACGCGAAGTCTTATCTATGATTGGCCCGTCGGGCTGCGGTAAGTCGACCTTTCTTCGCTGTCTCAATCGCATGAATGATACCGTAGACGGTTGCGTGATTAACGGCAGCATCACTTTAGATAACCAAGATATCTACGGCAAAGAGCAAGAGATTGTAGAGCTTCGTTCTCAAGTGGGCATGGTGTTTCAAAGACCAAATCCATTCCCTAAATCTATCTACGACAACATTGTCTACGGCCCTCGTTTACATGGTTTGGTCGAGAAGAAATCTGATATGGATTTAGTGGTTGAAGAGTCGCTCACTAAAGCGGGTTTATGGGATGAGGTGAAAGACCGTCTCGACCACCCAGCGACAGGGCTTTCTGGCGGCCAGCAACAACGCTTGTGTATTGCTCGTACGATAGCGATTAGTCCCGAAGTAATCTTAATGGATGAGCCTTGTTCTGCACTTGACCCGATTGCGACAGAAGTTATTGAAGAACTGATACATGATCTCAAAAAACAGTTCAGTATCGTGATTGTCACACACTCCATGCAGCAGGCTTTGCGCGTTTCTGACCGCACCGCATACTTCCACTTGGGTGACTTAATTGAAGTGAATGAGACCAAGGAAGTGTTTCATAATCCACAACACCGTTTGACTAGGGACTATATCAGTGGCCGCTTTGGGTAATACGATTGGACGAAGTAACAAACTGGATGGCAGAGTAAAACGCTCTGCCTTATCGGGCCGAACAACGGCACCTCTAAAACGTAAAAGAATTTTTGTGTTGGGGGATACCAGTAATGACCTTGCTCTTTTTGCAGCTCAGCAGCTGGATATTAAGTGCTATGGGCATTTTGATATTGTCTGCTATTCGATTCCAACCTCTGCCGTTGGAGAAAGGGCAAGCGTGCAGACTTTTGGGGGCCTTGAAAAAGTAGAGGGTGATTTTAGCGCTGGTCACTACGACCTATTAATCACAGTGAGCTTGAATGCCATCCAAATGGTTTCGCCGATGCCCACGTACGACAAACTGCTGTTTTGGGATGTAGAGAAAACAGAAGATGAGTACGATGCTGTTATTGAGAATGTGAACTTCTTTATGTCACGCTACATGTACGGATAAGCTAAGGTTTTCTGTGACTTAGCGCTGTTATCTGGTCACGCTGTGACTTTCCATTTGTAACAAATTGTAGAGCCGGATCATGTATATACATCGAATATACGATTCGCATTGGCTCTCTGCCCTTGTGTGTCTTAGAATCGAACTAATCAAATCGAGTATCTAGGGTGCGCAGTGATGGCCACTAAGAAGAACAAAGCGAACGCTAAAGATAGCCAGTTGATCATCAGAATTAACAGTGAGTTAAAAGATAACTTTATTTCACTTTGTGATGACATGGATACCTCTGCTGCACGTGAGATTAGGCAGTTCATCAAACGTTTCGTAGCGGATCATGAATCAGAAAATGAAAAACCGCAGTAGTTTTCGCCGCTCACTCAGTTCAAGCGTGATGTTCAACCGCGGTTTATCTCAATCCCACTATCTAGGCGTTCCCCCTGATAAGTCAGAATCTAGATATTGACTCGCAACCTCTAAAACAAGCTTCCATAAACATTCTTTTCCCTTTAGGTACTCAGAGTTTGGTTATGCCATAGTGAAAAGCGTAGCGACAATCACAAGTGCAACGATACTGATACGCTCTAACAGGCCAAATACGGGTTGCTCATGGTTTTCAGTCAACAGTTTTAATTGTTTCATACCTACCTCTTTACTATGTATTATTGATGTATATACATTGTAGTACATACGTATATATGTGCGTAAAATTTAAGCGATAATTAGTGGCTTTTTCCTTTCATGGTTCGTAGTGCGACTTTTACGTTCTACTCTTTATGTGTCTCTTTGAGTTTACATCTCAAACGTTAAACTGAATTTCGTTTTATATGTTGAAATCCTCTCTATATTTCAATAGCTTAGTTTATGGCTATTGAATAAAAATAATAAGGAAATCGAAATGTTGCTACCAAAACCTTTAAAGCGAGGCGATAAGATCGCGTTTTTTTCTCCGTCATCTCCAGCAACGGTGTTTGCACCGAAACGTTTTGAAAGAGCAAAACAGTTTCTTGTAAGCAAGGGATTTGAATTAGTGGCAGGTCAGCTCACGGGCAAATCTGATGGGTATCGCTCTGGGTCAATTCAGGAGCGTGTAGAGGAGTTAAACGCGCTGATTCGAGATCCAAGTGTTCGCTGCATTATGTCTACCATTGGCGGCAACAACAGTAATGCATTGCTTCCCTATATTGATTATGAAGCGTTGAAAAATGATCCTAAGGTGATCATCGGTTACTCCGATGTCACTGCGCTACTGCTCGGGATCCATGCTAAGACCGGTATACCAACATTTTACGGCCCAGCCTTGGTGGCTTCATTTGGTGAATTTGCGCCATTGGTTGAGGAAACCTTCGCATCGTTCCACGAAATTCTATGCCAAGACCTTGATCAGCATACTTATAAAATGCCTGCGGTTTGGACAGACTTTAGAGCGGAATGGGAAACCCAAGATAAAGCAAAACCGGTTTATCAGAACGAATGGCAATTTTTAGGCTCGGGCGTTGTTGAAGGGCGCATTATCGGTGGCAACCTCAATACCATGGGGGCCATTTGGGGTAGTGAATACATGCCAGAGATTAAGCAGGGCGATATTTTGCTGGTTGAAGATTGCATGCTTGGAATTGAAACGGTAGAGCGTTCTTTTTCACTACTCAAGGCGTGCGGCATTTTCGACCGTGTGTCTGCAATTGTGCTCGGCAAGCATGAGCTCTTCAATGACAGAGGAACAGGCCGCACACCACTAGACGTATTGTTAGAAGTGTTAAATGGTCAAGCAGTGCCGATCTTATCGGGCTTCGATTGCTGTCATACTCATCCAATGTTCACTTTGCCATTAGGATCGAGCTGTAAGATAGATTTCGATCAGCACTCTATTTCGATTTCGGGCGATTGGTTGAACCGCGATTAAGCTAATAGATTTAACCCATCAACCCTTTCAATCAGCAAACCGTTATTGGTTTACCTTCAAATACTGCACGCACAAGTCATGAAAGGCTTGTGCTTGCGGAGAAATCGTCCTATCTGACAATCTGAATATACCAATCTGGCGCTTTAACGGCGGATCGATCAACGGAATCCAAGTTAAACGGGTTTCGTTAGTTGGGAAGGCAAGTTTTGGCAACGTTGTTACTCCAATCCCAAGCTCAAGTACCGAAAATAGGGACGTGATGTTTTCTACCGAATAGAGTGCTTGTTCACTGAGCGTTCGCGCCGGAGTAGGATCGAGTAGGGTACATGTGCCGTTTCTGATAAAGGGTTGTTGAAGCAAAGTCTGCCACTCTATTCCTTCTGGTTGACTGGCTATTGGATTGTCTTTCAAACAGACGACACCGATCGGGTCTGAGATCAATGGAGTAAAATCGATAGTGTCTTCATCGAGGCTTGAGCTGTTGCCTAGCGCGACATCAACCTCTCCAGACAATAGTCTTGCTTCTACGCCAGCCGCATTATCGTCAATTAAACTCACTTCAACATTCGGGTATTGCTCACAGAATGCTCCCAGCACACTCGGGATTAATTTTGCGGCTACAGAGGGAACGCTGGCAATCCTTACTCTTCCTTGCTGACCTGCCGCCGCGGCGCGTAAGTCATTATCTAGTGCTTTATAAACATTCAAAAACTGAATAATTTTAGGTAGACATATTTCGCCAAATGGCGTCAGAGTTGACTTGTTGCCTGTTTCAAACAGGGGTTGTCCGAGTATCTTCTCTAACTCTTTAATCGATGTTGATAGCGCTGCTTGAGAGCGGTTGGCACGGTTCGCTGCGGCTCTAAAACCCCCTTCCTCGACCACAAAAACGAAATGTTTTAACTGCTGCAGTTTGATACTCATCCGTTTGAATCCTTCTCAATCCCTTGTTTCACCTTACTTTGTGCATGGTGATAAGTTTTATTTATCAAATGCACGAAATTTACCGTTAGATTTATCAGGCGTCAAGGTGCAATATTTAACCATCTTGAAACAAAGTTGTTACAAAGTTGGATTGAAACGTGAACGCACAAACTAAAAAACAGCCAGTAAAAACGGAACTATTTGCCTCTAAAGCGCCTCTAGAGTGGGCAATTGTTAACAACGGTACTCTTTATACCGCTCAAATCCCAATTGATGATACGGGTGCGGTCGTTGAAGGTGGTATTGAAGCTCAAACGCGACAAACTTTTAACAATCTAAAACACACACTGGAGTGCGCAGGAGAGTCATTGGACTCAGTGCTTCAGGTGCTGATCTACGTGACCGACCGTGAATACCTGAAAACGGTTAACGCTATCTATGCTGAGCATTTTGAAGCGCCATATCCAAACCGCGCAGCGATGGTTGTGGCAGGTCTCGCAAGAGAAGAGATGCTAGTGGAATTTGTCGTGTATGCGTCTGCTTCGCCACAGGCATAAGGCATAGCCCTGGTTAAATGAAACGAACACAACCTAATTATTGAATCAATACAGAGCGACCAGACTCAACAGTCGCTAAGACGTGACAAGGATAGAATGATGACTCAACTAAACAATGTTCAAGCAGAAAATGCACTCTATATTGGTGGTGAATGGCAAGCAGGCGTGAGTACTGTTTCGAACATCAACCCTTCCGATATTTCAGAAAACCTTGGCGATTTCGCGCAAGCAAGCTCTGAACAAGTACAACAGGCTATCTCGGCAGCAAAACACGCTCAACCTGAATGGGAAAAAACGCCAATTGAGCGCAAGCAAGCTGTTCTACAGGCGATCGGTGATGAGCTGATTGCGCGCTGTGACGAGCTTGGAACGTTACTTTCTCGTGAAGAGGGTAAGCCGTTTGCTGAAGGCCGTGGCGAAATCTATCGTGCAGGTCAGTTCTTCCAGTACTTCGCTGCTGAAGTACTTCGTCAAATTGGTGATAACGCAGCTTCCGTCCGTCCAGGGGTCTCCGTTGAAGTGACTCGTGAAGCCGTTGGCGTTATCGCCATTATCTCTCCTTGGAATTTTCCGACTGCGACTGCAGCTTGGAAAATTGCGCCAGCACTGGCTTTTGGTAACAGCGTTATTTGGAAGCCAGCGAATTTAACGCCAGCGAGTGCGGTTGCATTAACTGAGATCATTCACCGCCAAGGCATTCCAGCGGGTACATTCAACCTTGTACTAGGCAGCGGCTCAACAGTGGGTGACGCACTGATTCATTCAAAAGATGTAAATGGTGTGAGCTTCACCGGTTCAGTAGATACCGGTCGTAAAGTCGCTGCCGCGACAGCGCCGAACTTCGTTCGTTGCCAATTGGAAATGGGCTCAAAGAATGCGCTGGTTATCGCAGACGATGCCGATATCCAGACGGCGGTTGAAGCAACCATTGCTGGTTCATTCTCAGGTGCAGGTCAGAAATGTACGGCTTCTTCTCGTCTTGTGGTGATGGATAGCATCCACGATCAATACGTTGAAGCACTAATTAAACGTATGAGCGAACTCAAAGTAGGCCACGCACTTAAAGATGGCATTTTCATGGGCCCTGTGGTTGATGGAAAACAGCTAGAAGCGAACTTCGAGTGGATTGAAAAGGCACGTCAAAGTGGCGCGGAATTGGCTTTCGGTGGAGAGCGATTAAACCTCGAACACGAAGGCTATTACATGTCGCCAACGCTTTTCTTGAATACCCAAAACAGCTGGGAAGTGAACCAAGAAGAAGTGTTTGCTCCGATGGCTAGCGTTATTCGCGTAGCAGATTTAGAAGAAGCGATCGCTACGACCAACGATACACGCTTTGGCCTAACTGGCGGCATCATTACTCAAAGTCTGCGTACTAGCGCGATGTTCAAAGAGCAAGCGCAAACCGGGTGTGTGATGGTGAACCTACCAACAGCCGGCACGGATTACCACGTGCCATTTGGCGGACGTAAAGAGTCTAGCTTTGGTCCTCGTGAGCAGGGTCAGTATGCGAAAGAGTTCTACACCGTGGTTAAAACTGCGTATCAGCGCCCTTACTAACGCCTTTGTCACTGAACAAGGACGAAGCCCGAGTGTGGCTCGGGCTGAGTCAAACGTTCGATTTTGAGTTATTCAACAGGAGTGGTTATGTACCAGCAACGAATAGTTATCGATGGATTACAGTACTGCAATTGGGATCGAGAATATTTTCAAACATTGAAAGCCAGCGGCATTACTGCAGTACACGCAACGATTGTCTATCACGAGAACGCGCGTGAAACTCTGACTCGCTTTGCTGAATGGAACCTAAGGTTTGAACAAAACGCTGACCTTATCATGCCAATCCACTCAATGGCGGATGTCGAAAAAGCCAAGCAGCTTGGCAAGGTTGGCATCTTTATGGGCGCTCAGAACTGTTCACCAATCGACGATGAAATTGGTTTGATTGAAGTAATGCGCCAGCAAGGGCTTTTGATCATGCAGTTGACTTACAACAACCAGAGTCTATTAGCGACCGGTTGTTATGAGCAGCACGATACGGGTGTTACTCGTTTTGGTAAGCAAGCGATTGAAGAGATGAACCGTGTCGGGATGATCATCGACATGTCACATAGCGCCGAGCGCTCAACGCTTGAAGCGATCGACCTCTCTTCGCGTCCAATCTGTATTAGTCATGCTAATCCAACGTTTGCTCACGATGCATTGCGAAACAAATCCAATGAGGTGATCAAAGCGCTAACCGCACGCGGCGGCTTGATTGGCTTTAGCTTATACCCATTCCACTTACCAAACGGCAGCCAATGTACGCTTGAAGATTTTTGCCAAATGGTCGCAAAAACAGCAGACATGGTGGGCGTTGAGCACTTAGGTATCGGTAGTGACTTGTGTTTGAACCAACCTCAATCGGTTCTGGAGTGGATGCGCAATGGTCGCTGGTCAAAGGCGATGGATTACGGAGAGGGTTCTGCTAGCAATTCTGGCTGGCCAGACGCACTGCCATGGTTCTGTGGAAGCACTGGCATGGAAAACATTTATAACGGTTTGATGAGTCACGGCTTTAGTGAAGCCGAGGCCGGAAAAATACTAGGTGAAAACTGGTTTAACTTCTTAAGTGACGGCTTAGAGCCGCTGGCTAAAGAGTAGGACGAAACAAAAGGAAACCTTATACCAGATAGGCCTAAACATGGACTAGCCTGCCCAAGACAACAATAACAGGGCAGGTGTTAAATACACCGTTTGCAGCCATCATCGTTATGAGAGCTGCAAAGAAACCTCTGGAGTCAGAGTATGTCTGATTTAACCAATAGCGTGAAACCGAATGGTCTGGAAGCGGCGAGCATGAATGCCTCGTCGAAGAAAGACAAACAGAAGTCAGATTCGAATACAGCGAACAGTACTAAGGACGTAAACAACGACAAATTAGGGTTGAGTAACCCCGCTCTATGGTACAGCGGCGGCTTCATCGCACTGTTTGTTGCTCTAGCGCTTTATGATGGAGAACTCTTATCTAGCCTTGTAAACAGCGGCTTTGCATGGTCAGTGAAAGTCTTTGGCCCATATTGGCAGCTGCTCCTTCTGCTTACTTTTCTTATTGGTCTTGGCTTGGCGGCAGGGCGAACAGGCAAGGTAGTTCTTGGTGGAACAGATAAGCCAGAGATGGACGGCTTCCGCTGGATGGCAATCATCTTTTGTACACTGCTTGCTGGTGGTGGCGTGTTCTGGGCAGCAGCAGAACCTATCGCGCACTATGTAAGTCCACCGCCTTTGTATGGCGCGCAAGAGAGTGCACAGCAAGGCGCGGTTAATGCGCTATCTCAATCCTTTATGCACTGGGGCTTCTTGGCATGGGCGATTGTCGGTAGTTTAACCTCTATTGTGGTGATGCACCTTCATTACGACAAAGGTTTGCCATTGAAACCACGCATCCTACTTTACCCAGTGCTGGGTGAGCGAGCGCTAAAAGGGCATACAGGGGCACTGATTGACGCTTGTTGTATTGTTGCGGTTGCGGCGGGAACCATCGGCCCAATTGGCTTCTTAGGGCTACAAGTTAGCTACGCATTGAATGCCTTGTTTGAGATACCTGATGGCTTTACAACTCAATTGATCATCATCCTTTTTGCTATTGCTCTATATACGCTGTCTGCGCTGAGTGGCTTAAACCGTGGTATGCAATTGCTGAGTCGTTACAACGTGATTCTTGCGATGGCACTGATGGTCTACATCCTACTGTTTGGTCCAACTAACTTTATCTTCAATGGCTACATCCAAGGCGTTGGTAGCATGCTGGACAACTTCATTCCAATGGCGACCTACCGTGGTGATGAAGGCTGGTTGAGCTGGTGGACGGTGTTCTTCTGGGGTTGGTTCTTAGGCTATGGACCAATGATGGCAATCTTTATTGCCCGTATTTCACGCGGTAGAAATATTCGCCAGATTGTAACGACGATTAGTGTTGTAGCGCCATTGGTAACTTGCTTCTGGTTCACCATCGTAGGTGGCTCTGGTCTAGCGTTTGAAATTGCTGACCCAGGTAGTGTGAGTAAGGCATTCGAAGGATTTAACTTGCCGGGCGCACTGCTGGCGGTAACGCAACAGCTACCAATGCCAATGTTGGTGTCAATCTTGTTCCTAATTCTAACCACGATCTTCATCGTGACGACGGGTGACTCTATGACGTACACCATCAGTGTTGTGATCAGTGGTGAGACGGAGCCAAATGCCATCATTCGTACATTCTGGGGTGTGGCTATGGGTGTGACGGCATTGATCCTCATCTCATTAGGCTCTGGCGGAATATCTGCACTGCAATCTTTCATTGTCATAACTGCAGTACCAGTTTCGTTGATTCTTTTACCATCACTTTGGAATGCGCCACAAATCGCAATCAAGATGGCAAAAGAGCAAGGTCTATAAACAAAACAATAATAATTAGGGGCGAAAGGCTCGCCCCAATTCATTCAATAACGTGAAAACTAACCCTCGGCTGGGAACGGTTAGTGATACTAAATAACTATAAAGGTGGTGAGCAAAATGGATGCACATCGTTCAACCTACACTGAATCCGAACTACGTAACGCAGAGAGTGTTATGGCGCCAGAAAGGCTAGGCGCAATGCACCAAACTCGCATCAGCTTTGTAAGAACGCTGATTCGAAAAATGGCACAACAGCAATGGCAAGTAACTAAGCACGATTGGCAATTATGTTCGAGAGGCTTTGGTCATGTGATTTACAAATTAGCGACGCCAACGCATGTTTATCACTTGGTTGTCTTCTGTGATGAGATCGCAGATGAAGAGCGTAATGATCGAGTGATCGCTGAAAAGTGGGACGTCACGTTCGCTCTGGTTATTGGTGATGTCGACCAAGCACTTCTTGAACGCCTTCGAGCAAATGTTCCACTGCAGGAAGCGGGCCGTAACCCAAATAATGTTTTGGTTCTAGCGCGTGCCAACAAGAGTGTCCGAGTCTTCGAACATATTGTGAGCCATCTTGCTCAAGGCAAACAGCCAACACCAGCTGAGTTGGCAGAAGTAGGTTACATACTGAGAACCACAGCCGTATACGGCAACGGCAAGTTCGGTATTGCGGATTTCAAAGTCCTAGAAAACAACCCAGACTTTAATCAGTCGTTTAGCGCTCAAATGTGTGCTGTGTATTTACTGCGTGAGTTTAGCTTGGACTGGGTACATTACCTTGCACAGCAAACTGGTGGCGATGCTGCGGTGAAGCTTGACCGAGGTTTACAGAGATACCTTGGTGTTGGTAACGCGACTGGCTTAGGTATGGCGCCGTATTTGATTAATCACCCATGCATTGTTGATCAATGGATGACCACGCGTGAACATGCGCTGGCTGATGTGTTGGCACAATCGGTATCACAAGAAAAACTGTATCCACTTGAGCAATTAATAAATAAGGCGATTTGCCATTTGGAGCAAGTGATCACCATTAACGATCACCAACAAGGGCTAAACCAACAGGTCGTCACTAACCTAAAAGAGTTTAACGCGTCGTTGAGTGTAAACCTGGCTAAATGCAGAACATGGCAGCAGCTCGTTACTCAATCTCAAAGTATGAGTCTCGAAGCCCAAGAAATACTCATTTCCTGCTTGATGGAGCTCTATCCAGACTTAGTGGATGCCCATCAAGATGAGATGAACTGTAGCGAGATGCTGTCACTCCCAAGCGGCAAAAAAGTTCAGGATATTTTGGTGCTTCTAGAGGCTAAATACCGCTGGGCGATTAATACAGATTTCACCAAAGCAGAAAACAACTACTGGTTCTGGTATCGCTCACAAGACAAAGAAGAGCCAAGACTCGGTGTACGTGGAGAAGAGCCGGGCGAGGAGCGTGAACTGCCGTTGGATATCGGTCGTCAAGCCTATCGTCTGTATCATGCTTTATTGCAATTCCCTCCGGAGTTGTCACTGGCTGAGTTTTTAGTACAGAACCCGCAATATCGAGCGATTTCAAGACGAGTTTGGTCACTAGGGCAGAGTGCGATGGGGGACATTCAAATGAACGTACTCCACAAATCGTCACTGCCGATGCACTTATTACGCTGTAAGTTAGCGATTTTTGGCGCGACTAAATTCGACCCTCGCTCAGACCGATGGGTTCGCGTGACCTTCTTCCAAGGCGCACCACTATTGGATGAAATCCATGAAGATGAGTGGTTATTCCCACTATTACCAGAGCAAACATCTTCATCAATACCGCACCATACTAACGCCGCTAACCATACTGACTTTGAAGGGGATAAGTAATGATGATCGTTTCTCATAATGAACTTGTCGCGGCTGTCAACAAAGCCTTTCTTGGTATGCGTCGCTGCTGCGGTGAAGCGGATGTGGTTGCCAACATGGTGGCTGATTTGCAGATGGTGGGTTTAGACGGCGTGCGTCACTTCAACAACGCAAGCAACTACATTGGACTTGAGTCTGACACGCCAGTGGCTATTTCGGTGACCAGTGATAATACGGTAGAGGTTGACCTGCACAAAAGCAGCGTTGCATGCCATTTACCTGTGATCATGGATTACGCGATTGAAAAAATGGTCGGTAAAAAGGCGCTCAAAATTGAGCTTCTAAACTGTCACAATCGATGGTTGGCATATAGCGAGCTTGTAAAACTCGCTTCAAAGGGTATCGCTTGTACTGCGAGTTGGGCAAATGGATCGAATCCAAAGCGCACCTTATATGTTCTCAACCGAGGTTGTGTTGCACCGGAGCTGTTCCTGTCAGACGAAGTCTCACCTCATACCGATGATTATCACAATATGACCATTGAGCTGTCGATTCATGATTTCGATGTGGATGCGTTATCTCAAGGGTTTGAGCAACACATAACGTCTTCTTCTCTCACAGAAAGTCAGAGTAATGCTTGGCAAAATGGTATTGAGGTTGATGAAAAAGAGTGGGGCATATTGAAAGAAACGGCTACAGCGATATTGGTCGAAAACAGCCAACGATCTGTCCAAGGGGCTGGTGAGTTAGAACCGGAAACCATTTAAAACCGCAAGCTACTTCCATTGTTTTCTAGGAACCAATTGGAAATACTAGTGACGGTGTCACTTGTTTTGACGTGATTTATAACCAAAGAGCTTAATGTCCCCTCTCAGCATTAGGCTCTTTTTCTTCTCTAACAGTATTAAACCTTTCAGCTATATATTTTTCTGATGAATGTATTGAGGCGTTAACCCCTCCTTAACCCTGCTTGCTCTATCTTAGCCGCATCTAAGTGGGAGACAGCACCAATGACGTTTCGATATTCAGTGCTTGCGATAATGTTATCCGGTCTTATGGGTTGTGCGACAACCAGTGAAGCCGACTTTTCAACGCAGGCTACAGAGCAACAAAGTGAGTCCATTCAACAGTTACTTAATCGAGTAGAAACAGCTGGTGAAGAGCAGACACAACAAACAACGAACTTAATTACCGATCTCGTTAATGTACCTGAGCTAGAGCAGTACCTGACGACTGCGTTTAGCGCGAACCCAAGTCTTCAGCAGAGCATTGTGGCTCTCAAGATCGCCTATGCCCAAGAGGGGTTGAGTTTTGCTGACCAATTGCCAACGGCTAATGCCAATTTTTCAGGTGAGAAAACAGAAGGTAGTGACGAGAGCTACAACGCTGATGTCACTGTAAGTTGGGAACTAGATCTATGGCAACGCCTTGCTGATGTGAGCGCGGCATCTAGAAAAGATGTTGCGGCATCTCAGGCTAGCCTCCAAAACGCGACCAACCTTCTTGCTGCAAACATTATGCGTGGTTGGCTAGAGATCAGTGTTAATCAACAGTTGCTGGATATTGAGCAGCGCCGTTTAGCGATTCTTGAAAACAACGAAACATTGGTATTAGACCGCTATCAAGTCGGCTTAGGGACACTTGAGGAGCTCGACAACGCCAAAACCAGCACTGCTTCTACTCGCGCCACAGTGGCTCAGTATCAAGAAAACCTAGCGCAGAGCAAACGAAGCCTGTTGCTGTTAACAGGTGAGTTGAATACTAAGGTTACTGACGTCAATGTCGCGCAAGCGTTTCCTGATGTTCTCAATCCACTTGAAAACATGTCGGTTCAAAACCTAGCGGGTCGTCCAGATCTTCAACAAGCCTTCTTCAATATTGAAGCCGAGAGTCTACGAACCAATGCTGCTTATAAAGCGATGCTGCCATCGTTCAGTCTTTCTGCGAGCTTAAAAGACATGGCTGAAACACCAAGTGAAGCGTTGTTTGCCAACCCTTTGTGGAGTGCGTTAGGGCAGGTATCTGCACCGCTATTCCAAGGAGGTCGTCTGAAAACCAATGCCGAGATTGCTGAACTCACGACAGAGCAAAGTTACTGGGCTTACCAAGAAACCTTGCTAACCGCTGTTAACGAGGTGGAAAACGCAATTGGGCAAGAAGGCTCATTGGCGGAGCAACAGCAGCACCTCCAAGCGTCGCTATCGAGTGCTAAACGAAGTGTGGTGAGCTACGAAGAGAAATACCGTCAAGGGCTGGTGGATATCTTCGATTTATTGACCGTTCAGCAGCAAGCCTATGACGTCGAGTCTCAACTCACCAATACCACATACCAACGTCTACTTAACCGAATTGATTTAGGCTTAGCACTGGGCCTAGGTGTCGAAAATCTAGGAAACAAAGCATGAAAAGCACATTAAAAAAGAATGCAATTACGTTCGCTATCACAGTCGCGGCTGCGGGCTCTATTTTTGCTGTAGTTGCGTACAACGGCAGCCAAATGGCTCAGGCCGCTCAAGCGCAGCCACAAACTAAACTCGATATTGCTGGTGAACAACCGTTGGATACACGTTCACTTCCTCAGGTTGCGGTTCAGTTAACGGACGCAGCCAGCTATCGTGCTGAAGTGGTGGGTTATGGCGAAACAAAACCCCGCTACGAGCTTGCCTTTGCCAGTGAAGTGAGCGGTCGTGTTGAGTGGTTGTCTAGTAGTTTTGAAGCAGGCTCTACCGTGAAAGAAGGTGAGCTGCTGGCTAAGATCGACACAACTACCTACCAACAAGCCCTGACTCAAGCGAAGTCAGATGTTGCTACTGCTACTCAGGAGTTATTAGAAGAGCAAAGACAAGGCGAACAAGCTCGCTCTGAATGGGAGCGTTCTGGTTTAACAGGAGAACCAAGCTCTCCACTTGTGCTTCGCGAACCACAGCTAGCGAGTGCGCAAGCTAAATTAGCGAATGCTAAGCAAGCCTTGGTCAAAGCACAGCAAGACTTATCGAATACCGAAGTTCGAGCGCCATTCGATAGCGTTGTCGTCAGCCGTGATATTCAGCCCGGCAGTTATCTAAACGCGGGCAGCAGCGTTGCGACGCTATACAGCACCGACCGTATTGAAATCGAAATTCCTTTGTCAGAACAGCAGTGGGCGAACCTGCCAAAAGCAGCGAAGGATGGCAACCAACAAGGCAATGTCACTTGGAACGCGACCATTACTGACAGCACTGGCGCTTTTGAATGGCAAGCCGAAGTCGAGCGTAGTTATCAATACGTCGCTCAGAACACGCGTCAGCGTTCAGTAGTATTGGTTGTCGATAACCCGCTTGAACAAGCTCAGCCGCTTTTCCCAGGTACCTTTGTTACTGCGACTATTTCGGGTGCTGAAGTAGATAACTTATGGCAACTGCCCGCCTCTGCTTTGTCTCAGCAAGGTGACATTTGGACTGTTGATTCACAAGGCATGCTAAGTAAGTCACCAGCAGCCACGTTGTTTGAGCGCAATGAACATATCTATGTTGAACCCGTTAACAGTGAAACCGCAGTACAAGTGGTTATGCGTCCATTAAGCAATTTTAAAGTGGGTATGAAGGTCAATCCAACGGTTGCCGAAGAGAGCAATGACATTCAAATGGTTGAACGTAAGTTAGATTCAGCCTCAGATCGCACGATGTCAGAGGAGGGCTAATATGAGTTCGTTACCTTCAACCGACCAGCAATTAGCGTATAAGCCTAAAGGCATCATCGCGTGGTTTGCCCAAAACTCCGTAGCGGCAAATCTACTGATGCTGGGCGTTATCATGGTGGGCTTATTCTCGATTAATAGCTTACGTAAAGAGGCATTCCCAAGCTTAGAACCTGACATCGTCACGGTGTCTGTGACCTACGACAGTGGTGACCCCGTTCAAGCGGAAGAGGGGATCGCGATGAAGATTGAAGAGGCACTTGAGACGGTATCAGGCATTAAGCATATAACGTCGACTTCTGACTCCTCAGGCAGCCACGTTTCTATCGAGAAAGAGACTAACTACGATCTTGATACCTTGCTCGATGACGTGAAGACTAAGGTTGATGCAATCAATAATCTGCCAGCCGAAGCGGACAACCCAATTATCGACAAAGCGCGAATGCAAGAACACGCTCTGTGGGTTCAGCTCTATGGCGATACAGACCGCGCTACCTTGCAGGACCTTGCAGAGCAGTTAAAAGCGGATTTACTGAGTCAAAGTCAGATTCGTGATTTAGAGGTTAAGGCTAAGATCGATCCGATGATCTCTGTTGAGGTTAATGAGGCAAAACTGCAGGCTTATAATCTAACGCTGACGGATGTTTCGGACGCAATCAACGCAGAATCATCAACCAGCATTGCGACGAGCTTACGCAATGGCGATAAAACGGTTCGTCTTAAAGTGTCGGATCAGGCGTATGAGCTGCAAGATTTTAGAGCGATCCCTATCTTGAACACCGCCAATGGTGGCCAGATCGTACTTGGCGATATTGCTAAAGTCAGTGATGTGTTTGAAGAGGATACCTTCAGCCTGTCTCGTTACAACCAGCAGAACTCGATTGGCATCCAGATTGTAATGGATGAATACAGTGATGTTATCAGCATCGTTGAACAGGCCGAACAAGTCGTTGAAACGTGGAAATCGAGTAACTTACTGCCAGAGAACGTTGAAATAGAGAGTTGGTACGACAAAAGCACACTGATTAAAGAACGACTGTCTCTACTGGCGAAAAATGCTCTAACGGGTATCGCCTTAGTATTCATTGTCTTGGCTCTGTTTCTTAACATCCGAGTTGCGTTCTGGGTAGCGGCGAGCCTGCCATTTGTATTCTGTGGCACTCTGTTCTTTATGACCGATTCATTTATGGGTCTCACAATCAATGAGATGACTACATTCGGGTTCATCATGGCACTCGGGATTGTGGTCGATGATGCGGTAGTTGTCGGAGAAAGCATTTACTCGACGCGCAGAGCAGAAGGGGACTCATTAAAGAGCACAATTGTAGGTACACATAAGGTGGCAGCGCCAACCATATTTGGTGTGCTCACTACTGTGGTCGCGTTTGTTTCGATTGCTATGGTTGAAGGCAAAATGGGGCAAATCTATGCTCAGTTTGCTACCGTCGTTGCCATCTGTTTACTGCTCTCTTTGGTCGAGTCTAAGTTAATCTTGCCATCTCACTTGGCGCACGTGAATACTCAACGTTCAGACAAAAAAGGGATTTGGAATCGAATTCAACAAGGCGCTGATAACGGTTTAGAGTGGGTGAATAACAAGGTTTACAAGCGATTGATTAAACAAGCATTGAACTTCCGATATGCGGTCGTTCTCGGTTTTATCTCGTTATTCATTCTGGTTATTGGGATGCCATTTACCGGTAGCGTACGCGTTGCCTTCTTCCCAGATATTGCTGGCGATACTGTTACCGCTGAAATCAGCATGTATAACGATAGTAGCTTTGGCCAAACGCAAACTAACTTACTTCAATTAGAAGCGAATGCTTTGGAAGTGGACAAACAATTGCGAGCCATTCATGGTGGTGAGTCGGGCATTTCAAGCGTACAGGTGATTGCAGAGGAAGATAAGTCGGGCAAAGTGACGATTGAACTGGACGGTGAAGCGACCTATGACTCTAACGAATTTGCTGACGTGTGGTTGGCAAACTCTGAAAATATGGAAGGCGTCAAAAAGCTCAAAGTCCTATCAATGATGGAGATGGTAGATGCATTCAAAGCCGAGCTGAAAGCCAACGACGAAGAGTTATTGAAAGAAGCAGCGAATAAACTCAAAGCCGAGTTACAAACAGTGGCTGGAGTTAGTGGCATTGACGATAACTTGGACTTGGGTGAACCTCAGTATCGTTTTGAATTGACGGATCAAGGTCGAGCGCTAGGTATGGATACTGCAACGTTAGCGCAACAAGTGTTGCAATCATTTGGTGGCGATATTGTTCAGCGTTTTCAGCGCGGCAAAGACGAAGTGAAAGTCCGTGTTCGTTATCCAGAAGAAGATCGCCAAACACTTGCGGATATTGGTGCGTCAAAAGTGAGAACGCCAGATGGTACGGTTGTTCCATTGACGACGGTTGCTAAGGTCTACTCGGACTACCAACAGTCTGAAATTACCCGTATTGATAACCAGCGCGCCGTGTACATCACAGCAGTGGTCGACAAAGATCAGGTCGCATCGAACGAGCTTGTCGCTCAGCTGAAAAACAGCATAGTCAAAGAGCTCAATGCAGACTATCCGACGGTGAAAATTGACTTTACTGGTGAAGCAGAGCAGCAACAAGAGTCGACGGATTCTATGCAATCGACCTTTGTTTTGGCGCTTATTATGATCTTTGCGTTGCTGGCTATTCCCTTGAAGTCGTACGTGCAGCCATTGATCATCATGGTGGCGATTCCATTCGGTATTGTTGGTGCCATTTTAGGCCACTGGTTGAACGACCTGACGCTGAGTATCTTGTCGCTGAATGGTATCTTGGCATTGAGCGGTGTGGTGGTGAATGACAGCTTACTGTTGGTTTCACGATTCAATGAACTGATCAAAGACAAGTCATTGAGTGTCAAAGATGCTGTTCAACAGGCTTGCACAGGGCGTTTACGAGCGGTGTTGCTGACTTCGGTGACGACCTTCGCAGGTCTGGCGCCACTGTTGAGTGAAACTTCTATGCAGGCACAGTTTCTAATTCCTGCTGCAGCGGCTCTTGGTTACGGCATTTTGTTTGCGACTGTTATCACTTTGGTTTTAACACCGTCACTGCTGTTGATTCAAAATGATGCCAATACGCTGATTAGCAAGGTAAAACAAAAGCTCTTTAAGAGTGAAAATCAGCTAGAGTTGGCGTAGTACGTTACAATTACATGATGCATATCTAGCCCCACGAGTAAGCTTGTGGGGCTATTCTTAGAATGACGGAGGGATGGGTGAACAATTTGCAACTTCTATTGGTTGAAGATGATCTCGACTTGGCAAAGGCGGTCATCGATTACCTTGAACTTGAAGATATATCATGTGACCACGCAGCCAATGGTTTGTCCGGTTACAATCTTATCGAAACTAACCACTACGATGCCGTCATCCTTGACCTCAACCTGCCTAAACTCAATGGGCTAGAGGTGTGCGAAAAGATACGTTCTCAAGGTATAGATGTTCCGATTTTGATGCTAACCGCCCGTGATACCCTCGATGATAAACTGACCGGTTTTTCTAAAGGTGCAGACGACTACCTCGTGAAACCTTTTGCTATGGAAGAGTTGATCGTACGTACTCAAGTTTTATCTCGTCGTCGCAGTGGACAAGTTAATAAGCTGCGCATTGAAGATGTTGAGTTGGATTTTCAAGATAAAAGCGCCACTCGCCAAGGAAAGGCGCTTAAAGCATCGCCAACCGGGATCAAACTTCTAGAATGCTTGATGCGAGAGAGCCCAAATGCTGTATCACGTGAAAAACTGATGCAAGCTGTTTGGGGAGATGAACAGCCAGACAGCAATAGCCTAAAGGTTCACATGTTTAACCTTCGAAAAGCAGTCGATGGAAAAAGCGATACCAAGCTTATTCAAACCGTTCCTGGCTACGGCTTTGCATTCAAGCTTAATGAGGACGCGTAGATGAAGATCCGCCCGAGTATCAGGCTCTATTTTCTCGTCGCGATGCTGTTTGTTGGCAGTGCCACTATCGGTGTACTAACCATAACCGGCATTCACTACTTCTTTGCGGGTTTAGATACCGCGATGACGGAGTTTATGCGTGCACAAGCTACTGAGCTTCCACTAGGTGAAAACGATGCACCAGTCCAGTTTGATGACGTGACGCTAGCGGCGAAGTGGGAAGACTTACCGATAGAGATTCAGCAAAACCTGAACCCGGAAGAGTTGATCCCGAATGAACTTCTTAAACGGATAGATGGCGTACCCATTATCTCTGAGCCTGAAGCGGGTTACTTCGCAATGAAAGTCGTCGTAGATGGGGAAACACGTTATATCTCTTTGCTGCTCAAACATATGGATATGAACGATAAGTTTGAAAACGAGCCGCCACCGTTTATCTACATTATTTTTATTGGGCTTGGCGCCATCGTCTTCTTTTTCATCGCATTGATTTTGGTTCAGCGAAAAATAGCCTCGCCAGTGGAAGAGTTAAAAGATTGGGCAAAGGCGCTAGATAAAGAGCAGCTCACTCAACCTGTCCCGAATTTTCACTACAGTGAGTTGAATGCACTCGGGGAATTGATCAAATCTAGCTTAAGCTCGGTACAAGAGAGCTTGGAGCGAGAGCAACGTTTTCTTGGGTATGCCAGCCATGAGCTGCGAACACCGATTGCGGTTACGCGAACCAATTCTGAATTGCTGCGAAAAATGATTACTAAGCAGCTGCCTGCAGAGAAACAACTCGAAGTGCTCGACCGCATCGAACGCGCGGGCTTTACCATGACCGACCTTACCGAAACACTACTCTGGTTGAATCGTCAGGAAGGGAAGTATCTACCTAGTTACCCAGTCTCGTTAGGAATAAGTATCCAACAGATAGTCGGCGAGCTTGGCTATTTGCTACAAGGTAAATCAGTGGAAGTGACCACCACCGTTGACCAAACCACGTTGGAATTGCCCGAAGGTTTGTGTCGAATTGTCATTTCAAACCTGATTCGTAACGCTTTTCAGCACACTGAAAATGGCATTGTTGAGATTACCCAAGCAAGTAGTACGCTATCTATTGTGAACCGCAATACGGAACCCAAAATTGGACGAGATGATCTCGGCTTTGGTTTGGGGTTGGAACTGACTCAGCGACTTATCGCTCAATATGGGTGGACTTATCAAACCCAGCAATCGCCTGAAGGTTGGCGAGTTGATGTCACTTTCACGAGTTAACAGGCTGGCTGTAAAAGATTTTTACGAATATTGATGATTTACAGTTTCCTATAGGGTGACTTGCGAGTATCTTGAAGTCTTGAGCTAGGTTAGGCTCAAACTCTAATATAATGATAATTAATCAGTCACAGATAAAGGATACTTGCGTGCAGGCACAATTCATTGATGGAACGACGCTCTACCGTCAACATAACTTTCAGCTTCCTCTCGACTACCAGAATCCACAAGGTCAACAAATTCAGGTGTTTGCGCGTGAGTTGGTGGATCTTACAAAAGACAATCAAGATTTACCTTGGCTTGTTTACTTTCAAGGCGGTCCGGGCTTTCCTTCCCCAAGAATGAGTGGCGAATCGGGCTGGGTAAAACGCGCTCTACAACAGTACCGCGTGCTCTTACTAGACCAGCGCGGCACGGGTAATAGCACGGTGATTAGCCATCAGACACTGGCTCACCTTAATCCAGAACAACAAGCTGATTACCTGTCACATTTCCGAGCTGACAACATTGTGCGTGACGCTGAGGCTATTCGTGAACAATTTGGTGTCAAACAGTGGGCGACAATCGGCCAGAGCTTTGGCGGTTTTTGTACGCTGACTTACCTTTCTCTGTTTCCTCAAAGTTTACTGCGTTGTTATGTTACAGGCGGTATTCCATCAATTGAGCGTGAGGCTGACGATGTCTATCGAGCGACCTACAAACGTGTAGAAGATAAGAACAAAGCCTTCTTCGCTCAGTTCCCGCAAGCACAAACATTGTGTCGTGAGATTGCAGATCATCTATTGACTCATGAAGTGCGCCTCCCGAATGGTCAGATCTTCACGGTTGAGCAGTTCCAGCTAATTGGCATTAATCTCGGTGGTGGTGAGGCGAATTTGCCGATGTACTTCACATTGGAAAATGCCTTTGTTGATGTGGCTGGAGAAAAGCAACTGAGCTACAGCTTCTTAAATCAGATGCAACAAGAGCAGGCTTATCTCACTAATCCTATTTATGCGATTTTGCATGAGTCGATCTACTGTCAAGGTACGGCATCACAATGGTCAGCGCACCGTGTTCGCGATGAATATCCGCACTTTAACTACCAAACAGGAGATGCGTTCTGGTTTACCGGCGAAATGGTTTACCCTTGGATGTTTGACCAGTTAGAAACCCTAAAACCGTTAAAGCAAGCTGCTGAATTATTAGCTGACAAGTCAGACTGGGTTCGCTTATATGAACCGAAACAGCTTAGCGAAAACAGAGTGCCGATGGCGTGTGCAGTGTATGCAGATGATATGTACGTTGAGCTTGATTACAGCCGCGAAACTCTGGCTAAGATCCCAAATTCGAAAGCGTGGATCACCAATGAATACGAACACAATGGTATCAGAGCAGACGGTGAACGCATTCTAGATAAATTAATGACAATGGTTGAGTCGATAGAGAATCTACCAAAGTAACTTGCAGCTGTTTAATGGCTTGTTATTTGCTTAAAGGTTTCTTCTCAGACAACGAAAAAACGCTGCTAAATTTAGCAGCGTTTTTTTTAATTCCGTTAGGGGGAAAAGGGGGTTGGGGAAAAGTCGGCGTTTGTTGTTCTTAATTTTAAATAGATTATTCGCCAAGTAGCTGACAAGCCGACTGTACAGCGTTGTCGATGTCAGTTAATTTTCCGGCACCAGCAGGGCCTAAAACACGAGTATAAAGTGCAGTTTGTTGTTCGAACGTCAGACCTAATTGGTTGTAAAGATCTTGACGAATTTGAGCGAATTCTTGCGGCTCTGCATTCGATAGCCCTTCAAGGGTGTTGTAAATGAGAGTGGATTTATCCATAAACTGTCCTTAGTACATCTGTTAAAAATGAAATCATTATGCACTCTGTGTAGTATTGTTTCTGGGATTTCGATCGCAATATGTGTTAATTAATCGTTATGTTTAGTGATTGATCTCTAATGAATAATGACTCAATAATGTAAAAAAGAGACCTTGAGCAGGTCTCTTTTGCTAGATAATGTCCTTTTAAGCCAACAAATATCGTTATTTGATGTGGATATTGTTGTCTCTCCGGTCATACATATCAGGGGTTGTGTGCAACCCGCCAGCGTATCCCGCCGCTTCTAAGGTCTCTCTCACTTCTCGAACGTATTCCGGTGTAACAGGGTCGTGCCTGTCTCCTAGGTTTTTACGTACAAAGGTGATGAGTTCTGCCAAACTCTGGTCTGAGAGTACCTCTTCAAAACTGGCCATTGGCATGAAGTTTCTATCTTTATCGAGATAGGTTGGTTGTAGGCCTCGAACCGTTACTGCAACAGTATTAAACGGATCGCTGTGCATGATGATCCCGTTGTTTAGCAGAGTAGGGGCAATTGGGTCTCGGCCTTTACCATCATCACCGTGACAAGCTCCACAAGTTTGACGGTAGGTCGTGTAGATATCAGACTGATACGCTGCTTCATCAAAACCTTTCGGCTGCAAAGGAACTGCGTCAGGTGAAATCATATTGTGGGTGTCACCTTGTAACAGGTAATACGACATTGATTCGATATCTTCCCGCGTCATTAAGCTCAAGCTATTTTTTACCACGTCAGCCATGCCAGCAAAAGCGGTGCCTTTGTCTGAGTGACCAGTGTTCAAGAAGTCCGTTAACGTCTTTTCATCCCATCCATCGATATAGAGCTCGTTAGCAGTAATATCTGGAGCGTTCCAACCATCAATTAAGTTGCCTTGGAATATACGTTCAGGTATCAAGGCTTGAGCGATATTTCTTGGGGTGTGACACTCAGAGCAGTGCCCGAGCCCAGCCACCCAGTATTTGCCCTGTTGCCACTTCTCGACGTCTTCCACACTCTCTTTAAGTTCTTGTGGCACTTGATAGTCGATTGGGTCTGTGTCCATAAAGACAATGTTCCAGCCTAACAGTCCCAGTCTGATGTTGGATGGGAATATCATGCTGTTATCGTCATTTCGACGAGAAACCGCAGGGATTGACTGCATATATTCCCAAAGGTCTATCATGTCTTGGTCAGTGAGGTATTGATAGGAAGTGTAGGGCATTGCTGGATAGAGGTAGCCCTCTTTACCTTTACCCTTGACCAATGCATCCCTAAAGTCATCAAAATCATATCGACCGATGCCTTCACTGGCGTGAGGAGTGATATTGGTCGAGTAAACAGTACCAAACGGAGTCACAAACGGCAGGCCGCCTGCAAAGGGTTCCCCACCTTCTGCACTATGACAAGCAACACAGTCTCCGGCATGAGCAAGGTATTCACCACGTTCAACCGAGTCCGCTTTTAAGGCAGCAAGTCTTTCTACTTCGGTATGTTCTGAATGACGGATGTAAGCGCCCAGAGCAAGAATCTCGTTTGCTGTAAGTTGCCCTTCAAAGGCTGGCATCAAGTTGTTGAGGCCGTAATTGATTGTGTGTTGTATCTCTTCGATACTGCCGCCGTGCAGCCAAATACTGTCTGAGAGATCTGGTACACCAATAGTAGGATTAGCAACAGTGCCATCAGCATGACAGGAAGCGCAGTTTTGTATGAAAAGGCTCTTGCCCAGTTCGACTTTGACCTCTGGCACATCGGTGTGACGCTGATTGAGAGAGGCCAGATAGTAAGACATTTTAGATATCTCATCAGGTCTCAGAATCTCATTCCAACCCGGCATCGCGCCGTTTCTGCCTTTGGCGATAGAGTGGATAATGGCATTGTCGTCACCACCGTATAACCACTCTTGATCAATGAGATTGGGGAAATGTTTCTGACCTTGAGCATTGTCTCTGTGGCATGCTGCGCAATGGGTTTGAAACAGAATTTGGCCACTGGCAACAATTTCAGGTACCAAAGCTAAGATGTTGAGATCGGTTTGAGTCTGCATTGCCATTTGCTCGTCCAGCGAGGTAGACGGGGAACTCAATCTGTCATCGCTCTGTTGCCAATCAACTAGACCTCTCCATTCCCCCATACCGGGGTACAGCACGAGGTAACCAGCAGAAATAACAAAAGCGATGGCGTAACTAACAAATAACAACTTAGGTGGAGGCGCGTCTTTCTCTTCAATGTTATCAAAAGTACCGACGGTATGGTCTTGGTCGGCTTTATGGTTACTGCGCCAATATTTAACAACCACAGAAACCATTAAAACAAAGAAGACTAGGGTGCAAATGATCGCCCACCAGTTCCAGAATGTACTCATGGCGACACCTCCTGTGCTGTATCTTGCCCGAGGCTTTGTAAGTAACGAATGAGCGCTTCTGCTTTGGTTTTACCTCTTACTTGTAGCCTCGCTTCGCTGATCTCACTATCTGTGTATGGCACACCGAGAGTTCGCAGCGTTTTCATCTTGTCCCCAATGTCATCACCTGAAAGCGTTTGTTCAAACAGCCAAGGATATGCAGGCATGATTGAAGTGGGTACGACTTGTCTAGGATTGATGAGATGGATAACGTGCCACTGGTCAGAATATTTTCGACCTAGGTTAGTAAGATCTGGTCCAGTACGTTTTGAGCCCCAAAGGTTTGGGAATTCGTAGATGTCGTCAGCTTCTTGGTTCGCACGACCGTTGCGCTTTACCTCGGGAGCGAGTGGGCGAACCATCTGTGTATGACATACATGGCACCCTTCGCTGATGTAGATATCACGGCCAGCTAGCTCCAGTGCAGTGAAGGGCTTAGCTAAGCTTCCTTCGGCTATATCTGCGGTGCGCACAATATTAGGGACAACCCATACCAATAGTGAGAAGGAGGCGACGACGACCGTTGTGATAATCAGGATCCAAACCGATTGAGTGAAGTCTTTACTCATAATCTATGCCTCCTTTGCTATAAGCGCGATCGGCATGCGAACAGTTTTGTAGAGGTTGACGGCCATCAATAGCAGACCCAACACAAACAGAGCTCCACCAAAGAAACGCAGGAACAACCACGGAGCCTTGAAGTCCATAGCTTGTACGAAGCTGTAAACTAATTCGCCGTTGTCGTTTTGTGTTAGCCACATGTAGCCTTCGCCGATACCTGCGACCCACAGTGCAATGGCGTAAAGAGCAACCCCAGCATGCGCGAGCCAAAAATGCCATTTAAGTAGCCTTGGTGACCACAGTTCGGTTTTATTCCACAGTCGAGGAATGAAGTAGTAGAAGACCGCAATGCCTGACATTCCGACCCAACCTAGTGCGCCTGAGTGAACGTGCCCGATAACCCATTCGGTATTGTGAGCGAGCATGTTAAACCAGCGAATCGCAAGTAGAGGGCCTTCGAATGTCGCTAAGCAGTAGTAGAGAATGGCAGAAAAGAAGAACAACAGGATGTAGTCGTTTTTGAGTTTCTCTTTGTTCTGAAGCAGTGTCATTGCGCTGTTGAACGCACCCGCCCACGAAGGAAGCCAAAGAATCAATGACATCACAATGCCGATGTTTTGTACCCAAACAGGAACAGAGGAGTAAATCAAATGGTGGGTTCCTGCCCAAGTATAGAAACCGACTAAGCCCCAAAAGTGGATCACGGATAGACGGTATGAGTAAATCGGACGGTCAGCGGCTTTGGGGATGAAGTAGTAGTTCATGCCGATGATCCCAGCTGTAAGCAGGAAGCCAACTGCATTATGGCCCCACCACCATTGGACGATAGCGTCTTGAGCGCCAGCAAATACCGAGTATGACTTCATTGCTGAAACAGGCATAGCAAGATTGTTGATGATAAAGATCATCGCGATAACGATAATGAATGCCGCAAAGAACCAGTTAGCAACAAAAATATGTCCTACCTTGCGTTTGGCTATCGTGCCAAAGAAGAGAACGGCGTAAAGAACCCAAACAAAAACAATTAACAAGTCGATTGGCCACTCTAGTTCAGCGTACTCTTTAGAAGTGGTGTAGCCCGCTGGGAGTGAAATCAAGGCAAGTAATAGAACGAGCTGCCATCCCCAGAACACCATCCACGCCAAGCTTTTGTTGAAGAGTTGGCAATGTCCGGTTCGCTGCGCAATGTAGAGCGAAGTCCCCATAAGGATATTAACGACGAATCCGTAGATAACGCCGGAGGTGTGAAGCGGGCGCAGGCGGCCGAATTGAAAGTACTGAGAGTCGAAATTTAGGATGGGCCAGTAGAGCTGCGCAGCGAGAATCACCCCGATTAACATTCCTAAAATGGCCCAGACGAAAGATGCCAGAATGAAGTACTTAACCACCTTCACACTGTATTGCGTTGTCACGTTATCCATAACAAGCTCCTGTAAAGGTTACTTTTCGTTGCCGAGTTGCGAGTAGAAGTAGGAGATATCCTCAATGTCTTGGTCAGAAAGAGCATCAGCTTGTTGCTGCATTAAAACGGCAAGTCCACTGGTACGCTCGCGAGTTTGATAGTCTTTAAGCGATGAAATTAGATACCCCATTTTTTGACCGCGTAGATTTGGGTAGGGCTCTTGAGTTGAGATGCCGTCTTCGCCATGGCAGGTCATGCATACCTTGGCTTTTTGTTTGCCTATCTCGAATTGCTCATCGCTGCTTGAAGCATGCGCGGAGGAAAAGAGAGCAGTTGTGACAACCAGAGAGGTGAATAGTGTCTTCGGATTCCATCGATCTTGAATTAAGCTCATCACTGTTTCCTTAGAAGTGTGAAGATACATTGCTAAGTGGCCAATTCTCAGCTGCCAAGCAGCACAATCGCGTTGTTATGTGCATTTAGGTCTGATAAATGCGAACTTTAAAGGCTACTGCGCAACTATGTAGATGCGCTAAATGGAAAGGTTTTCTTTTTGTTGTCTCTGTAATACGTAAAGTCTGCAGGTTTCGGATTAGTTCAACTGAAAGAAAAACAACAGAAAGCGAAGTTAGAATTGAGTTGCGGCTGGGTTCGTATCAAGTATGATCAGAACTTTGCTCTTTGAGAGCACGTTATGAGTCAACCTATTTGTGAGCCTGACATGCCGCTAGAACACCAATCCTCGACCTTTGAAACGATTGTAAATACACGACGTTCAGTTAGAAAATACGATGCGAACGCAGAGTTTAACCATGATGATGTTGTGACAGCACTAGAGTTAACGACTTTGGCACCAAATAGCAGCAATATGCAGATGTGGGAGTTTCATCGTGTTATCTCTTCCGACAAACGTGAAAAGCTTGCTGAATATTGCATGGGCCAGAACGCGGCTAAAACGGCGAATGAGCTTGTCGTGTTTGTCGCGACAACACACAACTGGCAAGAGCGTGCGCAGCGTAACGCTCAAAAAGTACGTGAGGCATTTCAAGGTCGTGAAGACGCCGCAGCAAAGCGCGCTCTCAAATATTACGAAACCTTGATTCCAATGGTTTACAACAACGACGCTTTCGGGATTCGAGGTGTTTTCCGCAAGGCCTATAGCTGGTGGCTTGGTCGCAACAAACCTATGGTGAGAGAAGTCAGTAAAACCGATGTTCGAGTTTGCTTACACAAAAGTGTTTCCCTCGCCGCAATGACTTTTATGTATGCAATGCGTGAAAAAGGGTACGACACGTGCCCGATGGAAGGCTTCGATTCGAAACGAGTGAAAGCTCTGCTCGGCTTACGTGACAGTGACCAGATCACTATGATTGTGAGTTGTGGTGTCCGAACGGATGAGGGCATCTACGGTGATCGTCAAAGAGTCGAGATGGACACTGTGATAAAAAGTCACTAACACTTCAATGATGAAAACCCTACCCTATGTGGTAGGTTTTTTTCTATCGTGAGCTCTGGCTTTCATCCACCCTCGATTCTCAATTCCTTGTCGTGATTTTCCATTCCTTGTCTTATTACGGTTGACGTCATCGTAACAAACAGACACTCTTAATATGCTTATAATCCAGTTGCTTATCTAACGGTTCGAACCTAAGGAACGACTATGCCAAACCTGTTTTCAGAGATACCCAAAGACATTCCAAATGAGATATTTGAGGATATTGTCTCTACCGAGAGTATTCGCATTGAACGTATCGTTTCGAAAGGGCAAAGTTCACCAGAAACGGGTTGGTATGACCAAGATGAACATGAATGGGTATTGGTGTTGAGTGGACAAGGGGTTATCGGTTTTGAAAATGGTTCAGAAGTGACTTTGAACTCGGGTGATTACATCAACATCAAAGCACACCAGAAGCACAAGGTTGTGCGCACGGCCGCTGATGAAGCCACTGTTTGGCTCGCTGTTTTCTATCGCTAGGTGATGTGACTGAAATAAGATGGAGTAGAGGTAACAGTATGTTTATTAAATTTAACGTGTATGGGCAAAAAATGTCGGTACAACGCAAGGGCGACGAATGGCTACTATTTAAAGAATCTGATACTTCCATGCGATCAAGAGTATACGACGTTGTGATTCCATCTGATCTTCAAGAGCAAGAGTTGAGAACTTACCTTGCTGATATTTACCATGAGTTCGCAAGATCAGAGTTCCCTGATGTTGTAGAGATTTAACCGAAACAAATGTTCAGAAAAGGCATTCTGATGATTATTCGAGAGTATCAACCCGAAGATGCAACGCATTTGTGGGACCTGTTTTTTAATACCGTGAGAAACGTAAACATCCGACACTACAGTCAGGCTCAGGTTGAAGCGTGGGCACCTTCTGAGTTTTCAATGGAGGTTTGGAAAAACAAGATGGATAAAATCCGTCCCTTTGTTGTTGAACTGGAAGGCGTCGTTGTTGGGTATACAGACTTGCAAGAGAGCGGGTTGATAGACCATTTCTTTTGTCATCATGAATATCAAGGACGAGGCGTCGGCCGACAACTCATGTCACACGTATTGGACTTAGCAAGACAAAAGGGATTAAAAAGGGTCTTTTCTGAAGTAAGCATCACAGCGCGTCCTTTTTACGAGCACTTTGGATTCTCTGTAGTGAATGAACAGACTATCGAAGTCCGTGGGCAAACCATGAATAATTTTGTGATGGAAAAGCTATTAGACTAGATATTTTCAGTCTGGAATTGACGCATTTTCAGTAAATCTACGGTTGTTGCTGACAGGTCAGCTTGATAATTTTCCGGTTAGCAAAACCATTAACTTAATGGAACCTTTGAGTAAGGATCATAATGGGTTTAGAAGCCTTGTCCTTTGCCGTCGATGTACTCATTACAACTTGTTGTATGTACATTGCTTCGAAAATGTCTTTCGTATCTGCGGATTTTAAGTCCTTAGCGCTGATTGCTTTTATCGTCTCAATCATTGCACTTATTCCAAGTGTTGGAGGCGTATTGAGCTTAATCTCATTTGTCTTCTTACTGACTAAAGCAACTCATTCATCCGTTGGTGATTGTGTTTGGGTTGTACTCTTCACTAAGGTCATTTCATTGTTGTTTGTTCTGTTGATTGGTAGCGCGTTTTATTAGTGTTTTGGCACTTTTGTAATATCGACTTCGCCGCTTCTCAGGAACTTACCATGATAGACGCTCACCTTTATGACCAGATTAATTGGCCGTGTGACCTCTCCAAGATTGTGATTGAAAAACTCAAGCAAATCGCTGTACTTAAACAGGGGATTGATGCGCTAGAAATCACGAAACGTTATCAGAATGTTCCAGGGGTCTATTACATCTTAAGCGGCTCTGCTGGACTCTGTTTTTCGACACAAAATATGCATCACATGTCTGGTGGTGTCATTGGTAGAGGGGATTGGATAGGGGCATTAGCGGTTTACAAGGAATATCAACTGTTCGCGGTTGCTGAGGAGGTCAATCCTCTCTCTATGATCTTCTTTCCTCGAAAAAAGGTTCGTGATTTGGCGGAAAAAGTGCCTGAAGTCTACAAGTGGTTGCTACATTGTGCGACGCAAAGCTACTCGGTGTGGATGCAAGCGTACTTGACCTCGATTCATGAAAAGGAACAGAAAACCGTTTATGTGCTGTTAGAGCTTGCCGCGAGACAAAACACGGACGTCAATGATGTGGCAAGAATCGATGTTTCCCAAAGCCAGCTGAGTTCGATTACTGGAATCTCACGCCCACGCTTGAATGAAGTCTTAAAAAACCTAGAGAAAAAGCAAGGAATTAAGACGCATCGAGGCAGGGTGGTGATCTCTGATTTCGATGTTCTTTACCACTGCATTTCGCCGATGAACCTGATGTTGAGAGACCCCTCTGACAGGTTAGTGCCACAATTATCCGGCGAATAACACATAATTAATTTTTATATCAGTAAATGCTGTTTTATGTTCTTTTCGGAACATACTAGCCACCAAGTTTTCTATAAATTTAGAGCCGAATACAGAAATTATAAATCAGTGATAAGTAACAGGAAGCTTAAATGAAGATGTCAGTGTTGGAATACAAAATCTGTGGTATCGGTGTATGGATAAAGGCGACGGTGTCACAACGTTGCGCTTACATGCTCGCGTTAGAGTACGAACGATTGGGGTGGCCAACAAGGATTGATGGTGAAGTTAGAGATGTATAGAAAATAGAAAAGCTGGTGTCAAACCAGCTTTTCTATTTTGAAGCTTTTTTATTTGGAATTTTTTCTATTGTGAACCTTGGCCAAGTGCACTTTTGAACATCGCGCACTTGTTATAGCTACTTATTCACAAACTCTTTGAAGCGTTGCTTCGTCGCGTCATCGGCTTTTTCATACCAGAAATACAGCATCTCTTCCGTAGTATTGTCTGACGCTTTTACATTCGCTGGTAGTGTTACAGGCTGAACAGGGGTATTTGCCGCTGCCGCATTAATCGTTGCTGCCGAAGCTGTTGCGCTAGCCAATGCTGCGACACCACCTTGCTTATTGTAGTTTGCAGCTTCTGTTGGGTAGTTTCGCCCAATCTGCATGCCTTTTTTCACTAACGTGTCTTCTTTGATCTCAACTGTTTGCTGGTCTGAATCAACAAGACTCCATTGAAGATCTTTCATGCCTTCTTTTGCAGCGCTGATATTGCGGTACTTAGGCATATTGAATGTCAGTGTGGTGCTACTCGCATCAAAGGTCGCGATGATGGTGTCACTGTCGATGAATTCACGGTCGTTACCTTGATCAAAGGCTACCTGATATTGGAATACAATTTGGTTCTGACCATCTGGCAGAGTCATGGTTTTATGAGATGAGAAAAGTCCGCCATCTAAGTCTGGTTTACTTTCGTTAACCGCTAAGATGTCCACACTTGAAGGGACTTTGATTTCAACGTCTGCATAAGCGAAAGGTGCCGCTACCAATGCAGTGATTAAGGCAATCTTTTGTGTCGTTTTCATAATCGGGCAAGTTGTTTGGAAAGAAGGAATTACAATCTCACGCACGCGCGTCGAGTTCAAGCGATGTCTATGAAATTAAGGATATTTTGCGGAATCTTAACGTAACTGAAATAAACAGTGATGAGTGACCGAACAGCTAGTCACTCATTTTAACGATTATTCTAAATAGAAGTAACCGTTGTCCTTCTTACAAATCGGGATCTCCATGTTACCCACGAAGTCACCATCAACATAGCAAGGGACATACGGCGTCGCTAAGGAAGAAGCGAACGTCATGGCAGGTGCAAGTGCAAAGAGAGCAATAATTATGTATTTCATCTTGTGTCCTTAAGTCTGAAGTACAATTTGCGCTGAGGATTAGCCTCTGCATGAGCTTTAAAAATAGTACAAATGATATAATTGTCAATTTGTGATATTGCTCGCTCACCATTGCCGAAATTTAGTCTACCTCTTTGTTCTTTTTGAGTTTTCTGACTGTCCAAGAACATATCGATATTCATAAAACATCAATATAACTTTGGCTTAGAGTTAACCCGTTTTTAATTGTTGTTGATATTTATCGATGAGTCGTTTTGCTTGGTGACTATTAACCGTTAAACGGTTGATTATCTTTTGCAACAGCTCTGCTGGGGGCATGTTCTCGTCATTCAAATCAAGTTCAACCTCTTCAATAAGCATTAATATTTCGGACATATCGAATCGTAATGAAACCTCTTTAATCGTCTGAATGATGGGGCTAATTTCATCGGGTTGGGAATGCGTAAACACTTCGATCAGTGCATCAATCTGAACGTCAAATTCAGCTTTCAGTGATTGCAAATATTCAATCTTCTCTTGATGAGAAAGATGCTCAGGAGACAGCAGATTACTGGTAGAAAGTTCTTCTTCAGTCATCGGCAGCTTGTCTGTTGGATAGCGTGTTAAACGAGTGACGTTGCAGGGAATTCCCGTGTTACAATCTTGTGTGCGGTTGTCTCGATTATCTTGAAATAGTTGTTCAAATTGCTCGATTGCGTTTTGCAGGCTGTTTTTTTGGAGAGGTTTAGTCAGTACAAAGTTAGCGCCACACTCAATAAACTCATCATGAGCTTCTTTAAATACATCGGCAGTGCAAGCAAATATGGCCGTCTTTAGTTTCAGCTCTTGCCTAATGTTTCGAATGGCTTCTATACCGCTCATGTGAGGCATATGATTGTCCATGATGATTAGGTCATATGATTGCTTCTTGAGCTTGTCTAAGGCTTGAAGCCCATCGTAAGCATTGTCTACCTTGAGGTTGAGCGACTCACAGAACTTCTTGATCACCATGGCGTTAATTTTATTGTCTTCGACAAGCAATACAGTGAAGTTGCTGAGAGCAATACCGTGTGACTCAACGGTTTTTTGCTCAGTCTGTTGTTCTAATTGTTTTAGCTCAAATGGAATGCTGACGACAAACTGTGTTCCGACGTTGAGCTGACTCGATACTGAAATGTTTCCACCCATCAACTCGACTAACTGTTTCACGATAGATAGCCCAAGTCCTGTACCTCCAAATTTACGAGTTGTTGAGAGTTCAGCTTGCTCAAAAGCACTGAAGATTCCTTCTATCTTATCTTCAGCAATACCAATACCGGTATCTGTAACCCGCATTTGGACCGTGGCTGGTGATGTATCTTGCATATTGAATTCGAGTTCAACTTGTCCTTTTTCGGTAAATTTAACCGCATTACCCGCCAAGTTAAACAGTATCTGCCGAGTTCTCGCTTGGTCTCCAACTAATTGGATGTTTTGTGGCACGTTGTTTTTGATGATGAGTTTAATGCCTTTGTCTTCCGCGAGAGAGGTAAGTGTTTTGTCTAAGTGAACGGTGAGATCGGGAATTGAGAATGGGCTGCTTTCAAGCTCCATTTTGCCTTGCTCTACTTTAGAGAAGTCGAGAATGTCGTTCAAAATAGTGACCAGGTGTTGACCAGAATCGATGATGACTTGCGCTTGTTTACGCGTGTTTTGTTCTTTCGAATCTTCACGAATGATTTGCGCGATACCTAATACACCATTCATCGGAGTACGTAACTCATGACTCATGGTTGCGAGGAATAAAGATTTGGCGTTGTTGGCTTTCTCCGCATTGTCTGCCGCTATTTGATAAGCGACCGCGTTCGCTTTCAGTTCATAATAACGCCATATCGCGATGGTAATGCAAAGTGCGAAGAACAGTATAACAAGTGCTGTTGTGATGCTGGCAATGAGTCGATTAAGGTAATCTTGTAAGTCGATAAAGCCATGTTCGATCTGGTCGAGATAAGTAATATGTTCTGGAGATAATGCCTTTGAAATTAACTGCCTATGTTGTTGCTCAATCTCTTTAAAAGTTATGGCAAGCCTTAGTGTTTCCTCGGTTATCAATGGAGAAGTCGCAGAATCCAATGCTTGTTGGTTTATATAACTAGAATCATCATTAAGAGATTGCTCTAAAGCAGAGATGTTCGAGAGCAAAGTACCGTAGATCTGGTTTTGTGGCTCGTTCGTTGAGGAGCTGACCAGCAAATCAGTGAGAGATTGAAGGATGAACTGACGCATTACTGTATGGCCCACAATATGGTCGAGGTGGTCTACAGTTTCCATGGAACGAAAGTAGAAGCTATCCAATAAGGCTTGGGTTTCCAGTTCTTTAAATAAGAATGCGTGTATCTCTGTGTTAGCGTATGTTTGGTGAAGTTGCTGCAGATCTTTTTCTAACTGCACTAGGCTCGCAGAGATCTCATAAGGATTGGAAATCCCATTTATCATACTGCCAGCGATGGTGTCTCTTTTTTCTAGTACTTTATGGCCGAGCTCGCGAGTAGCCTCCCCATAATTGATGACTTTTCCGTATTCAGAGTACGCTAAAGTGATGTAACCGATTAGGCCTACAAACATAGACGCAAAAAACAGTGAGAGTAGTTTGAATTTATTCATTTTCGAACACCTCTAAAATGTGAGGGCGTTGTCCGGTTAGGGTTTCTAGGAAGCTTTTTAATTGCGCTATGGTTTCATCTTCAAATGTTTTTCCAAGTTGACTTTCCCCCATGATTTTAATCGCTTCATCGAGTGAATCGGTTTGACCATCATGGAAGTACGGAGCTGTGATAGCGACGTTCCGTAAGCTCGCGACTCGGAATAGGTGCCTATCAATCTCTTTACCAGTAAACATATATCGGCCTTGGTCGTGGCTTCGCTCTTGCCCAGTTTTGGTCAATCCAAAGTAACCAAATCGCATCACCATTCCGCCGCCGATGTTGGTGCCTTGATGACAACGAATACAGCCCTCATCCTGAAAGGTCTGCCAACCTTGCTTGGCGTTTTCACCAATCGCATTTTCATCGCCTTTTAGGTATCTGTCGAAAGGGGAGTTAGGCGTTGTGAGGGCGTTCATGAACTCAACCAAACTTAATTTGATAGACTGTTCATTGATCTCTAAACCCAGTTCAGAGAACAACAACTCATATTGCTCAGATTGAGACACGTAGTTTGTAATGAGAGCCCAGTTAGAGTCCATTTCTGCTGTGTTATGCACTGGACCATCAATTTGAGAGTTCAACGTGTTAACTCGACCATCCCAGAAGAATCGATAGTTGTAAGCGGTGTTAAACACCGTTAGAGAGTTACGCATCCCAGCCCCGTTTACACCAATTGAAATGGGAATCACCTCGGCACCGTTGGTTTGAAGGTGGTGACAACTTTCACAACTGATACTGCGGTTTGAAGATAAGTTGCGATCTTTAAATAGCATCCAACCCACCTTGGCAAGCGGTTGGTTCACGATAAGATTCGTTGGTATAGGAGTGATTCTATGTTGTGAGAGCGCGTTATTGTGCTCAATATTGGAAGGTGAGTGACCGTCTTTAATTGTCAGTTGAGTTTTTTCTAGATGATGATATTCATTGTGCTGATGTCTATCGTGAGAAACCGCGCTCGTGTGGTTAGGTCGAATGAGCGCGTCGTAGACAAGAACGACGACCGACATAGTAACAATAACGCCGAGTCCAACGAGATACGGTATTTTCATAACATTAGTTCCATCTAATGAACGATAAATAACACGGCGTAGTTGTTGGGTAAATCAGCTGAGTAAGTGGTTTCGCATAATTCGCTCGGCTTTCAAATGATCTCATCAAATAATCTCAACGTACAAGCCTTGTTAAACTTTTATAAATTTAGTTTCATATTGTAATGCTTGCAAGGATGCTCTTCTTTTAATAACTCAGACTGTTTGTGAGACCAAAAATGAAAAACCGCGAGAACAGAGTCCTCACGGTTTTTTGTTGTTCACTCTACTTGAGAGTAAAGCTTATTGTGCTTGCTTCGCCGCAGCTTCAAGCTGTTGTAGTCGACCTTGTAGCGAGTAAGCAGCTTGGTTGAAGTTACCTGGGTTCAATACTTGGCTCTGCTGCATTGGGTAATCAGGTAGGGTAGCCATGAACTCTTGAACTTGTCCGCCTACTGGTACGAATAGCCACATGTTGTCTGCCATCCAACGTAGGTACATGCCAGACTCGTGAGGTGCTTTTTCGAACGGGTCAGCACGTAGATGTACTACTTGAGGCCAGTTTGGTTGGAAGCGAACCGCATCAACAATGTTACCGTCCATTACCGCGAACGAAATCTTAAAGTCGTTCCAACGAACAGCGTTAAGCTCACCGTTTGCAGAGAAGTACAGTAGGCTGTCACGTGGGCCTTGCTCTTCTTTACCTTCGAAGTAAGGTAGGAAGTTGTAGCCGTCTAAGTGAACGCGCCAGTTCTTACCGTTGTAACGAGCACCGTCGTCAGACGCCAATTTCTCTACAACTTTATCATCACCAGCTGCTGCTAGAAGCGTTGGAATCCAGTCTTGGTGTGCCATGATGTCGTTGATCTTAGTACCCGGTTCAATCACACCAGGCCAGCGAACAAGTTGTGGTACACGCATACCGCCTTCGTAAGTTGTGCCTTTCTCACCGTGGAAGTAAGTTGCGCCGCCGTCAGGCCAAGATACTGTCTCTGCACCGTTATCTGTTGAGTAGATAACAATGGTGTTGTCTGCGATTTTCAGTTCGTCCAGCTTGTCTAGAAGCACACCAACGTGGTCATCGTGCTCTAACATACCGTCAGCGTAGATGCTGATACCTGATTTACCTTGGTACTTCTCTTGTAGACGAGTCCAAACGTGCATACGTGTAGTGTTGTGCCAGATGAAGAATGGTTTGTCAGCCTTCACAGCTTTTTCCATAAACGCCAGAGATTCTTCTAGGAACTCTTCATCCGCATGCTCCATACGCTTACGCGTCATTGGGCCTGTGTCTTCGATCTTACCGTCAGCCGTAGACTTGATAACACCACGAGGGCCGAAGTTCTTACGAAACTCAGGATCTTTAGGGTAGTAGTACGTTTCTGGCTCTTCTTCTGCATTCAGGTGGTACAAGTTACCGAAGAACTGGTCAAAGCCGTGGTTAGTTGGTAGGTGCTTGTCTTGGTCACCCATGTGGTTCTTACCGAACTGAGCCGTCATGTAGCCTTGTTCTTTCAGTAAGTCTGCAATCGTTGGAGCCCAGTCTGGAATACCGTGGTCAGAACCTGGCATACCGATAGTAAGCAGCCCCGTACGGAACGGTTCTTGACCTGTTAAGAATGCAGCACGACCCGCAGTACATGATTGCTGACCGTAGTGGTCAGTAAACAGTGCACCTTCATTAGCGATACGGTCAATGTTTGGTGTTTCGTAACCCATCATACCGTTGTTGTATGCACTGATGTTAAACACACCAATGTCATCACCCCAGATCGCAAGAATGTTAGGCTTTTCTGCAGCGGTCACTGCTGAAGAAGCTGCTAATAAGCCAACACCTAATGCTAGTTTATTAATTTTAGTACCCATAAGGACTCCGATTTACTTTTAAAAATAATGCGTTAAGTCAACACATCGATGAGCAAACATTAATCTCAAAAATCGGTTCTGTCCTTTTATAGTAGTTATAACCATTCGTTATGTGGTTTATTTAAGTCTATGATTTTAAAAAATTTTACTGTCTTTGTTTTAGGTTGACTTACGCAGGTTGTGTGATCTCTATCATGAAGTAGAACGTATATAGGCGAGTTTTTTAACGGTGGTATTCGATAAGAAATGACAAATTAATTAATAGCTTACCCAATCTCGCTATTGCTTAAATATTGAACTATATGTTGAAGGGCAGGACGCAAACAACTAAAGAAGAGGTTTTTATGACAGCGAAATATGGTGTCAAACGTCGGCTAGCGATATTGGGTTCCGCGTTGCTAGCTGCAACATCAACGATGGCGGCTGAAAAGCCCAACATCTTAGTCATCTGGGGTGACGATATTGGTCAAGCCAACGTCAGCGCCTACACTTTTGGTCTTATGGGCTATAAAACGCCAAACATAGACAGTATTGCAAAAGAGGGCATGATGTTTACCGATTATTACGGTGAGCAATCTTGTACCGCAGGTCGCTCTACGTTCATTACGGGCCAAAGTGTTCTTCGAACCGGTCTGAGTAAAGTAGGCCTACCAGGGGCTGACATCGGCTTGCAAGCTGAAGACGCAACCATTGCAGAGCTGCTAAAACCAATGGGGTATATGACAGGTCAGTTTGGTAAAAATCACCTCGGTGATAAAGACGAATTCCTTCCAACAGCACACGGGTTTGACGAATTTTTTGGCAACCTTTACCACCTGAATGCTGAAGAAGAGCCAGAGAATGTAGATTACCCTAAAGATCCTGAGTTCCGTAAGAAATTCGGCCCTCGTGGTGTCATCAAATCTTTTGCAGATGGGAAAATTGAGGATACCGGTCCGTTGACGCGTAAGCGTATGGAAACCGTTGATGAAGAAACGTTAGACGCGGCACTAGACTTTATGGATCGCGCTGTTAAGGCAGAAAAACCTTTCTTCGTTTGGTGGAATGCAACGCGCATGCACTTTAGAACGCATGTCAAAGAGCAGCAGCTCGGAGAGACTGGCATCAGTTTCTACGCGGATGCGATGGTAGAGCATGATAACCACGTCGGTGTTCTACTCAAGAAAGTGGACGATCTTGGAATCAAAGACAACACGATTGTTTTCTATTCCACGGATAATGGTCCTCACATGAATACTTGGCCTGATGCAGGTTTAACACCGTTCCGAAGTGAGAAGAATACGAACTGGGAAGGCGCATACCGTGTACCAGCAATGGTTCGTTGGCCGGGCAAAATTGAAGCGGGTAGCGTATCGAATGAAATCATGCACCACATGGACTGGATGCCAACGTTCTTAGCAGCTGCAGGTGATGACCAAATCAAAGACAAGCTTTTGAAGGGGCATACTGCAGGCGACAAAACGTTTAAAGTTCACCTTGATGGTTACAACTTCCTACCGTATTTAACGGGTGAAGAGGACAAAGGTCGTCGTGCTGAGATTTTCTACTTCACTGATGATGGTGACCTAGCAGCACTTCGCTACAATAACTGGAAAGCTGTGTTCATGGAGCAACGTGCAACCGGTACGCTACAAATCTGGGCGGAACCGTTTGTACCATTACGTGTGCCTAAGTTGTTTAACTTAAGAATGGACCCGTACGAGACGGCAGATAGAACGTCGAACTCGTATTATGATTGGTTGATTGACCACGCGTATATGTTCGTTCCAGCTCAGGCGTACGTGGGTAAATTCCTCGAAACATTTAAGGAATATCCACCAAGACAAAAAGCGGCGAGTTTCAGCTTGGATCAGGTAATGGAAAAGCTCCAAGATACTCCAGCTAAATAACATCTCACTTAAAGAGGCTCAGATGAGCCTCTTTTCTTTTTATTTTCTGCTTAATTCCTCATTAATTCTTTGTATAAAAAGGGAAATTTCACCTATGTTTGTATAAGCATGGATGTATTTCAACGTAACAAGGAAGGTTATGGCTGCTAAATGGTTTATTCGGAAGTTAGCATTATCGGCACTATTCGTTGGTTTCAGTTTTCTCTCTCAGGCTCAGCCAGTTACATCGGGTTCAGCCAATCCAAATGCCACATTCGTTGGCAGTGAAGCCTGTATAGACTGCCATAAGAATGAAGTTGCGGCATGGCAAGGTTCACATCACGATATGGCAATGAAACATGCAGATAAAACGTCTGTTTTGGGCGACTTTGATGATGTTCGTGTCATGCATGAGGGAAAAGAAAATCGTTTTTTTCAAAAGGAGAAGGAATACTGGGTCAATATCGAAGGGCCTGATGGTCAGTTTCATGATTATAAAATCAGCTACACCTTCGCTTTCGAACCACTTCAGCAATACATGGTGGAGTTTGATGATGGTCGAGTGCAGTTGATTCCTTTCGCTTGGGATTCCCGAACTAGTGAAGCAGGGGGCCAACGCTGGTTCCATCTTTACCCTAATACCACTAATACTGATGAGTTTTACTGGACCAACAGTGGGCAGAATTGGAACTTTATGTGTGCTGATTGCCACTCAACCAACTTACAAAAAAACTACGACGCAGAGCAGAATCGTTACCAAACCACTTGGTCAGAAATTAATGTTGGCTGTGAGGCTTGTCATGGGCCTGCAAGTGACCATATTGACATGGCGAACAAATCAGAAAGTGGGGAAGCGCAATCAATCGGTGTTTCTTTTGATGCTGCCAGTCATTACGGTTTTGACCGGGACCTATCGCAAGCGGTTAAAGAGTGGGTATATCAAGAAGGGAATACGACGCTTCAACCGAAAGATATTATTCATACCAATCAAGTGCAGACCTGCGCGCAGTGCCACAGCCGCCGCACACAACTCAATGAATCGGGTGACCATGTTAAGGGCTCTTTCTTTGATAAATACCGATTAAGCCTGATTTCACCTGAACTCTACTACCATGATGGCCAAATTTACGATGAAGACTATGTTTACGGCTCGTTCTTACAATCAGCAATGGCTGAGAAAGGTGTGACTTGTACCAACTGTCATGATCCTCACACAGCTCAATTAAAGATCGCCGAAGAAGCGGTATGTAGCCAATGTCATATCGCCTCCGAGTACACCCCTGAAAAACACACTTTCCACCAAGCTGGGACAGAAGCATCGCAATGTACAACTTGCCATATGCCAGAAACAACCTACATGCAGGTAGACCCGCGACGCGACCACAGTTGGCATGTACCGCGCCCTGATATCAGCCAGCATATTGATACGCCGAACGTGTGTACAAGCTGTCACGAAGATAAAACCGACCAATGGGCAGATGCTCAGATCGGTAAATGGTTCCCAGAGTCCAAGTATCGTAACCAACAACATTTTGCCGTGGCTTTTTATGCCGATGCGATAGGGCATCGAGGTGCAGTGGATGCTCTAGCGTATTCATCGCAAGACTCTAGCCTAAGTAACATTATCCGTGCTTCGAGCCTTGAGCGTATGGCTGGTAATACGGGTCAAAATACGCTGATTTCATTAGCAAGAGCAATTAAGCATGACAACGAGATGATTCGTTTGGGCGCTGTTGCGGGCTCTTCAGGCTACGAGTTCAGTGACCGTTGGCAGATACTTGAACCATTATTGACTGATTCAGTACTCTCGGTACGAAGTGAAGCTGCAGGAGCTTTAGTTGGTTATTGGAGAGAAATGAACCCGCTGCAGAAAGACCTTATTAAGCCGGCCTTGTCAGAGTACATAGAGATACAAGAGTTTAATGCGGACAGGGGCTTTGGACGCACTAACTTGGGTAATGTTTATCGAGATCTTGGCCAGTACGATAAGGCAATTGAATATTACCAAGGAGCAATAAAAATAGAGCCTTATTTTGAGAACAGCTACGCTAACTTGGCGGATCTCTATCGTGCTATGGGGGATGAAACTAAAGCGATGGCGACGCTGAAGCAAGGTATTGATGCACAGCCAAAATCGAGTGTATTGCCTTACAGCGCTGGGTTAGCAGCACTAAGAGGAAAGGACTATGATCAGGCGAGAGCATACCTTAAGCAAGCTGCGGAAATGGGCGATACCAATCCGCAGTACTGGTATGTCTATGGTCTATCATTAGAGCAGGTTGATGTGCTCGCGAGTGCCAGAGCGTTACAGCGTGCTTACGCAGCGAGTCGTAATCCACAGCACCTCTATGCAGAATGCGAAATTCTGGCACGTAACTCAGCGCAATCGGGAGTGAAACCAGCGTTCGATCGTTGTGTTCAGCAGCTAGAGAAAATCGCACCGCCAGATGCCGTTAATCAACTGAAAAGAATGATCAAATGATAGCCTTCTAACGGAATAAGACAGAACGACCATTGTGAGAAAAGTAGCTATTGCCTTTATAACCAATAGTTATAGCGCTTGTGAGTAGGATGTACACAGCATATCGAATTGATAAGGATGACCTATGAACCACGCACAGCAAGCGATAAATCGACTCATAGAACAAACTGAAAAAAGTGTCATCGGCCAGAGCTACGTTGTTAGAGCTCTGGTCATCGGTCTACTCACCAATGGACATGTTTTGTTAGAGGGTTTACCAGGAACAGCAAAAACACGCTCAGTGAAGTCTCTGTCGAATTTACTTAACGCGAGCTTTGGTCGTATTCAATTTACACCTGATCTCCTGCCTTCGGATGTGACAGGTACAGAGGTCTACCAAGAGGTCGAAGGTAAACCTCAATTACATTTTCAAGCCGGTCCTATCTTTAATAGCATTGTTTTGGCAGACGAAGTGAACCGTGCGCCCGCGAAAGTACAAGCGGCGTTACTTGAAGCGATGGCAGAAGGTACGATTACTGTTGGTGGTCAAACCCATGTATTGCCTGAATTGTTCATGGTGTTAGCAACCCAAAACCCAGTAGAGCAAGAAGGCACATACCCGTTACCTGAAGCGCAAATGGACCGTTTCATTATGAAAGTCACGGTTGATTACCCTGAAGATGCCGCTGAGCGTGACATCATTCGATTAGTAAGAAGTGAAGAGCTAGGGAGTGAAACCAGTTCAGAACTGATTACCCCCCAACATATTGAACCTGAACTTGTCATAGAAGCGCGCCGTCAATTACCAGATATCGCTGTCTCTGAACTTGTTGAAGATTATATCGTTGCTCTCGTTATGGCGACGCGAAAGCCTGAGCGTTACAGCGAGTCAAATCTACCAAAATGGTTAGAGATTGGAGCAAGTCCGCGCGCGTCAATTGCTCTTGATAAATGTGCAAGAGCCTATGCATGGCTACAAGGGCGTGACCACGTCACAATTGATGATGTGCGAGCTATGGTTCCAACTGTGTTAGGGCATCGTTTTTCTCTATCTTATGATGCGTTGGCCGATGGTGTTGACCACCAACGAGTGATCGAAGAGTTGCTTGACGCAGTAGAGATTGGTTAAACGGGAGGCGTTATGGCTAAGCCAACTCAAGCGCCACAGTCACAAGGGCTAGATCCTCGGCTGTACTGCGATTATGCAAAGCTCGTTCGGTTACAGGCTCAAGCCGAGTCGTTTACTTTATTGCCACACTTGAAGGCCGGCAGTGTGCTGTCTGGTCGTCATAATTCCTTGTTTCGTGGTCGCGGTCTTAACTTTGAAGAGTTAAGGCATTACCAATTAGGCGACGACATTCGAAATCTGGATTGGAAAGTAACGATGCGTACCGGTAAGCCACATGTTCGTAGCTATACCGAAGAGAAAGACCGTAATGTTATGATTTGTGTCGACCAACGCAGTTCAATGTTTTTTGCTTCTCAATCCGTTATGAAATCGGTGGTTGCTGCGGAGCTTGCGGCAATCTGTGGTTGGCGAGTGCTTAAAGACGGCGACCGCGTTGGCTACCTGATCGCATCACATCAAGCGCTATTTCACAGTAAGGCGCAACGTTCCCAAAATGATCTGCTTTCCCAATTAAAGCATCTGGTTAAGGCTAACCAGAGTCTAGATGTGGCTTCACATGATAATAACGATGTGACGTTCAGTCGTTGGATTGAGCGAATTAAACGCATGGGGCTTAAGCAATCTACTCTTATTTTTATTAGTGATTGGCGTGATTGTGAAGAGCATCATCTCGATCGTTTGCAACAGCTGCAACAGCATAATGATGTTCTGGCAATTATGGTCAGTGACCCTCTAGAACAAGCACTTCCACATACACTCGCGGACGCAAAGTGGGTGGTAGGCGATGGTCGATACCAGCTCAACCTAGACAGCCAAAGCAAAGTGTCAGCGGCGAGCGAAAGCTTGGCACAAAAAGCTGCGCTTCAGAAGCAGTCATTAGCTAAGTTAATGGCGATTAAGCATCTGCCGTATATCGAAGTAGATACCTCGGGGCAACACGTGTCTCAATTCCAAAAGCTGGTGGGAGGTCGCTAATGTCAGTCGAACATGCCCCACCTAGTACTTATATACTGCGTGATATTCAAGATGTCGTGGTACCTGACAGCGTCAGTTGGCTACCTCAAACGATAGGCTGGAAGGTTCTAGGTGTCGCGCTAATCATAGCGTTTGCATACGCCGCTTATCGCTACGCTTGTTATCGTTGGAATAACCGCTATCGTCAAGAAGCGTTAGACGTGCTTGATCAGTTAGATCCTTCTGATAAAGGCTCAGCTAAGCGTGCTTTTGAAGTGCTGAAATCGGTCCTTCGATATCTGAATGCTCGTCATGCGAGTATTCATGGTGAACGTGCATTAGCTACACTTGATGGCTACTTGCCGAAGAAAGCATCCACTATTTTTCAGGACAGCGCTTCTAAAATCTGGATCGACAGCTTAGTTAATCCGAGCATTTATCTGACATTTGAGCAACGTGTGGAGATCATCGAGAAGGCGACCACATGGGTGAAATTGCACCAATACAGAGGTTCAGAGAATCCTCAGGAGACGCCACGTGGTTGAACTAATTTCACCTAGTTTTGAATTTGAACATCCACTTTGGTTAGTGATACTTCCGCTACCGTTTCTTGTCTACTTTGCTGTTCCTGCGTATCGAACAAAGCAGATGGCGATTAAAGTTCCTTTCTTTCGAGACCTGGTTGATGCCATTGGTGAGACACCGTCTGAGGGCGCTAGTCAGTTAACACCTAGCTGGTGGCAGCGAGTTACTCTAATTGTTACTTGGATCTTGGTCGTTTGCGCGTTGGCGAAACCGACCATTCTTGGAGAGCCGCAAACTCGCGAACAGTTCGGTCGTGACGTTATGGTGGTTGTCGATCTATCTGGCTCTATGGCGGAGGAGGACTTTACCTCGAAAGCCGGAGAAAGAATCTCGCGTCTTGATGCAACCAAAGAGGTGCTATCCGATTTTGCGAAGACGCGAGAAGGCGACCGCCTAGGGTTGATCTTGTTTGGTGATGCTGCGTTCGTTCAAACGCCATTTACTGCAGACCAAAGCGTGTGGCTAGAACTGCTTAACCAGACGGATGTTGCTATGGCAGGGCAGAGTACTCATTTGGGCGATGCGATTGGCCTTGCAATTAAAGTTTTCGAACAGAGCCATAGTCAACGAGATGCTTTGAGTGACCAAATACCTGATCAGGAAAGAGAAAAAGTGGTGATCGTACTGACGGATGGCAATGACACAGGCAGTTTCGTTGAGCCAATTGATGCCGCTAAGGTGGCTAAAGCTAAAGGTGTGCGTATCCATGTCATCGCAATGGGCGACCCACAAACCGTTGGTGAAGTGGCTTTGGATATGGAAACCATTCGTCGTATAGCTGAGGAGTCGGGAGGCAGCGCATTTGAAGCGTTGAATCGAGTCGAACTACAAAAGGCTTATGCGGAAATCGGTGAACTAGAACCTCAGCTCTATGAGAGCACGACTTATCGTCCGAAACAGACGATTCATCATTACTTAATGGCAATCGTGGTTATTATGTATTTGACCGCCTTCAGCGCTGCGACTATTCGTCGTCGAAGTCTCTTAAGAAAAGCGAAACAACCTTTGGTTCAGGAGCAAAAACAAGGAGAACAGAATGTTTGATTCTCTCGTTTTGCAACAAGTGTTTACTCAATTTCATTTTATTCGCCCATTGTGGCTGCTCGCCTTCATTCCAATGTTCTTCTTGCTTTGGTTGCGTTGGCGTGAAGAGACAAAGCCTAGCTGGAAAGATGTGCTGCCTGAGCATCTGCGTTACGCTCTCACCATCGGAGAACGAGGCTGGCGTAAACAGTTGCCACTGAAGCTATTAATGGTGATCGTCGCCATTGCGATAATGATTTGTGCAGGTCCAACATGGCAAAGAGAGGCCTCGCCTTTTGGTGAAGATAAGGCCTCTATGTTGGTTGTGTTAGATAACAGCGAGACCATGCTTCTCAAAGACCTGCCTCCTAGTCGCTTGGAGCGTTCAAAGCAGAAGATTCGTGATTTACTGGCCGCGCGTAATGGCGGTAATACTGGGTTAGTTGTTTACTCAGGCAGTGCACATGCTGCAATGCCAGTGACGCAAGATAGTAAAGTATTCGAGCCCTTCTTAGCCGCGATTACACCAGAGATTATGCCAGTAGCAGGAAAAATTGCGGAAACAGCCCTGCCTCTCATTGATCAACAATTAAATAGTGAACCAGGTTCGACAGTGCTGCTGGTAACTGATGGTGTCAATCCAGCAACCATTAAAGCATACGAAACGTTTTTTAACGACAAACCTTATCAACTGTTGATCCTCGCTGCAGGAAACCGCGACATTGTGAGTGATAACCCAGTGGACCTAAGTGCATTGAATGATCTGGCGAGTGCGACGGGAGGGCGAGTTATTGAAGTCACGGTCGATGACGCCGACATTCAAGCACTAAACCGTGCGGTTGAACGAAATATGCAGCTTAATGGTGAATCAGCAATGCCGTGGAAAGACATGGGCTATGGGTTACTGTTTCCTATTGCTCTCATTATGTTGTTATGGTTCCGAAAGGGTTGGTTAGTGCAATGGTGTGTGGTTGGTGTACTGGTGACAGGTTCCGTCTACTCTAACCCGACGATGGCTGAACCTGTTAAGTTGACGGCGGAAAAACCAGTTCAAATTGAAGAAGTCACAGCTTGGGACAAAGCCTCTCAATGGTGGTGGGATTTATGGTTAACACCCGACCAGCAAGGGCAACGTCTACTTAATCAGCAAGAGTACCTTGAGGCGGCGAAGCATTTTCAAGATCCACTTCGCAAAGGTGTCGCTTACTACTATGCCCGTGAGTTCAAGCTTGCTCATAGCGCTTTCTTACAAACCAAGACAGATTTAGGTGTCTATTACTCAGCGACAGCGCTAGCGCGTCAGAGAGAATACTTAGCCGCTCGTGACTTATTGAAATCACTTTTGGAGAAACCAGATCTTGATAACGAGCTTGCCGAAAAGGTTGAGCACAACCTCGCAGTATTCAACGGTATTGTTGAAGAGGTAAATCGCATGAGTGAAAGCCAAGCAGGCACGACCGATGGGCCTGAAGAGTCATTTGAACTTGATGAAGATAAACCAAGAACCGGTGATGGTGCAGAAGAAGAAACGGTTGCAGAACTGATGCTCAAAGAGACCCTGAACGCCAATGAAATACTTGGTAGCCAAGAGCTGTCTGATAAATGGTTGAAAAGAGTCGAGGCGGATCCGAAGTACTTCCTAAAAGCTAAGTTTCAGATCCAGTTACGAGAGCCACAAATCGATGTAGAGCAGGAGAGCAATAATGAATAAATCTCTGCGTCATAGAATGAAAAGCGCGTTAAAAAACTGCCCCGGTCTATTAGTTATTACTGCTGTTTTGATTATGAGTATGACATCTCAATCGGTTTTAGCTAACGACATTAATGACCTGTACAAAGCAGGAAAGGTAGAGTTAATTGCTTGGGTAGGAAAGCAACCGACAACATCCGACGAGAGTGAACCCAAGAAGGAAATACCGACTTTCAGTGTTAATGAGCAGGTTGTATTAACGATTGAAGTTGCGACGCCACGCTGGTTCACTGGCGGTACACGTATTGGTAACGTAGAAATGGCGGACGTTATTGCAAAGCAAAGGAATACACTCGCCACTAACTACACGGCACGTAAAAATGGGGAAACGTGGTCAAGACAGCGTTGGGAAATCACCTTGTACCCGCAAAAGAGCGGAGACTATGTGATACCGCGTCTGCCAGTTCGTCTGCAAGTATCCGCGGACGATGGCGAGAAAGTGAGTGGAACGCTATATACCCAACCGATCAAATTCAAAACACAGTTACCCTCGGGTTTACTCACCGATGACACTCCTTGGTTTAGTGCGACCAGTGTTGATGTTGAGCAGCAGTGGCAACAATCTAATGAGAATTTAAAGGTTGGTGATGCGATCACTCGAACCGTTACTATCAAGGCACAAGACAGCTTATCGGTACTGCTGCCTAACTTGTTAGAGAACGAATCTACAGCTCAATACCAGGCATACCCTCAACCGCATAAATTAGATGATACGCAAGAGCGTGGGGATTACCGCTCAGAGCGAATTGAAGAGTCGGTGTATGTTATCCAACAAGGTGGTGATTTCACGCTACCTGAGTTGACCTTTCAGTGGTGGAATACTAAAGACGAACGATTAGAAACGGTTGTATTGGAGTCTACGTCATTTAGCGCGAAGCACACTCTAAAGTCATTTGTTAAAGCGTACTCAACAGCCATGATTGTCGCTGCTTTGTTTATTGCGATTGTAGTGATAATAGTGTTAGCGGGGAGGCGTTATTATCAGACACGTCCGACTCCAAGGTGGTTGGCATTCCGCCGAGTTGTAAAAGCGGGCAATTGGCCGAAGATTCGCGGATTTGTTTATCGAGAGCTCAGAAGTAAATCGTCACTGCTGGAGCTTGATAAGTGTGCGGATACTGAAGATTGGTCAGAGACAAATTTTGCATTTCAAAAAGGCAGCCAAGAGACTCACATTTTGCAGCGCGTTTGGAAGGTGGTGATTGAAACCCACAACCATAATGATCCGAACATTAGCCAAAGCCCGCTACCTTGGTGGCGAAAATATTTTCCTAAAGCCTTACCTGATTTGGACCGTAAATCTCGATAGCGTGTGCCGTATCGCGGTGTTATGCCACTGAATCAACTAGGATTATAAAAGTACATTTGCAGACTCGACATCATGGGGAGTCTGCTTAGCCATATTGGAGCTCTATGAAAAGCACTGAACTGAACCTGATTCCCATTTTTGTCGCGATTTACGAAGAACAGAATTTGTCCAAAGCGGCAGCGCGTATGGATATAAGCCAGCCGGCAGTGAGTAAAGCGCTAGCAAAGCTTAGAGATATCTACGACGAGCCTCTGTTCCATCGTACCACGTCGGGTGTTGAACCAACCGCTTTTGCATCGGACATCTATCCTGCAATGTCGGCCGCTTTGAAAAACTTCACCTCAACGCTCTCTGCATCGAGAGATTTTGACCCTAAAACCTCCAATCGAATCTTCTCGATTGCTTGCGTATCAGCTGCGAGCTATGAGCTGATGCCTAAACTGATGAATCTCATCAGTCAAACTGCCCCCAATATTGCCTTAGAAATTCACCCTCTGTTTACTGAAGATTATGAGTCGGACTTACGTTTGCAAAGACATGATATTATTGTCGACATGACGCCGAGAGGGCGCACCATGTTGAAACACGAAACGATTTCAACAGAAGAGCTGGTGGTGGTGTGTCGAGAAGATCACCCAACGATTGGTGATAGCATGGATATTGAGGAGTTTCTGACCCATGACCATGTGGTTGTTTCTCGTTGGCATGCTCGCAAAAGCTTATTAAGCGCAGAGGATTCTCAAGAGTTGGAGAAGCGTCGCATTGTGTATCGCGCGGCTGGAGTCGTCGAAATGATGCCTGTCATTGAGAACTCCGACTACATCGGTATGTTGCCTATGTCGTCGGTTCGTTGTTTTGGTAATAAATACAAACTTAAGACCTTACCACTGCCATTTGATCTAGAAGATTTAGATATGTGTATGATTTGGCACCCGAGTAGAACTAACGAGCCAAGCCATAAATGGCTTCGATGCAAATTGAAAGCAGCTGCTAAAGAAGTCATGTCGCAATAAAATAATGACCCCAGACGTTTGTGTCTGGGGCATAGTGCTTAAGGAATAAGAGGTTTATCGTTAGACTTGCTCTAACGCAACCTGCTTTGGAACGAGTTCTCGGTTTTGAAGAAAGTAAGTCAGCCAATCATCAACAGGCAGTGGACGTGCAAAGAAGTAACCCTGCGCGTATTTACAGCCGATTTGGCGCAGTGTACGTACATGGCACTGTGTTTCTAAGCCTTCTGCAATTACCGAGAAATTCAGTATTTGCGCTAGTTTGAGAATGGCGCACGTAATTTCATAATCAACTTTCGACGAGTTGATGTCCTCAACAAAGCTTCGATCGAGCTTAACGCAATCCGCAGATAGGTTTTTCAATACCGATAGCGATGAATATCCGGTACCAAAATCATCAATGGCAATCTTGTAACCTTTAGAGTGCAGCAACTCTATCGTTCTTGAGCAGGTTTCGAAATCACGCATCATGTCACGCTCAGTTATTTCTAATAACAACTGATGAGGCTTACAGTCCGTTTGATCAAGGATCTCTTGCAACTGTTCTGCAAGGTCTGTTCTATAGAACATTCTCGCAGAGAAGTTGATTGAGAAAGTGACACCTTCAAGGTCAATACCGTCACGTTGCCATTCAGTAATCAGGCACGCTACTTTCTTGAACACCCATTTATCAATATCGATAATCAGATCGCTCTTTTCGGCAACTTCTAGGAAATCAACAGGCGGAAGCAATCCAAGCTTTGGGTGCTGCCAACGAACCAATGCCTCGGCACCAATAATCTCTTGAGTATTGAGGTCGACCTTAGGTTGGAAGAACACTTCCAGTTCGTCATTAGCGATCGCATGGCGTAGACCCATATTGGTTTCAATAAGGTCGTGAGCTTCATGGGTCATTTTATCGGCATAGACTCGGTATTGATCTCGACCGTTTCGTTTCGCGTGATACATTGCAGTGTCTGCGTTTCGAATTAGGGTTTCGCGATCAGCACCGTGAGTAGGGTACTCACACACGCCAATACTTGCAGAAACGAAGATAGAGTTGCTACCGATGTAATATGGTCGTCTCAATGCATGATTGAGACGTTTAGCGATCGGTTCGCTCTCTTCTAATCTCATGTTCGGATATACCACCAAGAATTCATCTCCGCCCATTCGAGCAACGAAGCCTTGATCGCCAACGATGTTGGTTAAAATGTCTGAAACGCTAACTAATAAGTTGTCACCGGGTGCATGACCGAGTGAATCATTAATGGTTTTGAATTCATCGATATCAAGATAAAACAGCAAAAACGGCGAATTGTTATCGATGGACTGCTGAATCTCTCTATCTAAAAGCTTGGTTGCCAACAAGCGGTTTGCTAAGCAAGTCAGTGGATCGTGGTGTGCGAGAAAATCGAAGTTCTTTTTCTCTTCTGTTAGGTCTAAATAAGCCTCTGACAGACGCAACGACATATCGTTGTAAGCTTTCTCAAGGTGTGACCATTCATCGGTACGCCCCAAGTTAATTGGCTTTCTGAGGCTTTCCGATTCCAGACGATCAAAACCTTGTTTTAAGGCATTCAGTGGTTGTCTGATGTGATGTCTGACAACGTAGTTTACCAATAACATGGATAGCAAGACCGCAAATAGACTGATGATAATCGCGTTGAACCTTGAATTTGCGATCTCTTTTTCTAACTTGTCGGTCAATGCTAAGGCTTGCCCTTGAACACGTGACTCCGTGTTTTCTACCATGTCTAGCAGATCACTTTGAGCTTCCAGTAGAGAAGCCATTACGATCCAGCGTTGCTCTAAGTTAGCTCTAATGCGTTTAAGGGCTGAGTTGTACCGTTTTACGGTTTTGCTAATTTTCTCTTTTTCTGCGATGACAGCAGCTGTTTTGATATCAACGTTTTCTAAATGAAGTAGAAAGATATCGAGCTCTTTTTCGACGGCAATGATCAGCACCTTTTCTGTTTCTGGCGTGATACGGCTATGGATGTCGCCGATCATTTTTCCTGATGTTAGAAAAGACTCTCTTAACATGTTAAACAGGTCGAGCTCATTATCGTAGTTGATCAAGTTAGGCTGTTCTATGAGCCTAAGTCGACTGTCTGCTATCGCGAATTCGAGCTGATCAAGCTGCTCAGATAAAGTGACATCAATTTGATTGGTCTGTTTCAGGATTCGATTGAGCGCCAGCGAGCTACCAAGAAAACGGTGAAAGTTATCAATGAATGCGTCGATCTTTTGAGAAAAACCTTCATTGGTCGATAAATCTCTGAGCTTTTGTAGCTGTAAATCCACGTTGAATGCCTCTTCTGAAAGCGTACTTTCACTGAACAAAAAGGTTTGTTCGAGCAATTTCACTCTTGAAGTTAGCGCAAATACACGACGACTTATTTCAGAGTTAACAATGAGCTCTGAAACATGTGTTGAAGTTTCTGTCTTCAATGTCGACTCAACGTAGTAGAGCGATCGAATCACAACGATCACCGCTAAACTTACAATCAGCAGCGAAACAAGGTTGGACAAGATGAGCCTTTGAGTGATGTTTATCTGATGTAATTTCATTAACGCTTCCAAATCTTCAGATAGGCTTCACGGTAGCCATTTTGAGGGTCGTAGACCCCTTTATCTTCTTGGCCGATAAGTTCTTCAACATTATCTGGAGTGACGAGGTGCACTGGCGCTGAATACCCGCTAGGCGGCATGCCATTGAATGCGCGATTTAACTCATCAACTATCTGCCAACCTTGTAGATATAAAGGCTCAGGAACAGTGGCCAGTTGGAATTGACCACTGTTAATACGTTTGTATGCCGCTTTACTGCCATCTCCAGCTGAAATGTTATTCGGGATGACTCTTAGTTGTTCGACGTTGGTCTCTAAAGAAGGGATCGCATAATCAATGTAAAGGTCATTAATTGCTAAAAGGTGAGTGATTTCTTGGCCGTACTTCTTATCGAGAGTTTGTAGCGTAGCTGGCATTTGCTCCGCAATTTTGTCCAGCGGCAAATAGTGGAGTTCAAGAACATCACATGTTGCGCAACGCTTAATTGTTTCGACCATCGCATTGGCTTTGATCATCGCAATCTCATAATTGGGGTCGGTAAAGACCACTGTTTTGGCTTGGCCATTAGAATTTACTATCGCTAAAAGCGCAGCAACCTCTGCAACAGCAAGAGGATCGGTTGTGATGTTGGTATATAGACCGATTTCAGGGTTACCGCCAACAAACTCAGTCGCGTGCCATCCAATAACAACAATGCCTAGTTCTTCAGCTTGTTTTAGGATGTGCTTATGTCGTACTGCATCAATGCCACCTAATACAATCGCGTCGGGCTGAAAGCTGATGGCCTTTCTGATAGCAGCGCCTTGGCGAACTTTTGAGCCCAAACCATCGATAAATCTAAGATGCCAATTGATGTTCGAAATCGCTTCAGAGATCCCGCGACCAACACCATAAACGCCTCCGTTGCGGAGATCAGAGGCAACAAAGATGACACTTTTCTCGTGGCGAATCCTCGGGCCTTGAGTGGGTCCGTCCCAATGCTGTTGGCTTGATACTGCTCGTATCACTTTTTCTTTCGCATATTCGAAGAATTGCTGTTCACTGTCTGCCAAACTGGGAGTCCCCCAGGTACCAACAAGCAGCCAACTCACAAAAATTAACATTTTATTCATGATGTTTATAAAAGGCTTTAAACGATAACGGCTCTATATTTATAATATTGTCAATAAACATTCAAACTTTTGGTAACATTTATGCCGGGTCAGATTTATAAAAACATTTTATCGGTCTTAGTTATTGCTTGTTCTACGCTCTCTTTTTCCACACAGGCTGACGGGGTAAGGTCTGAGTCAGATGTTAAGAAACTTCATAAATTTCAAGAAACTGTCAGTGGAAAACCCGTTGCTTTAGCTCCAATGACGGTGGAAAAACCGGTTCGAATTGCATTAATTTACCCAAGTGCAGATATTTCTGACTTTTGGATACGAAACTACGTTGCATTGAAAGAGCGACTGGTTGCATTAGATCTGCCATTTGAAATCGAGCAATTCACTTCTAAACAGATTGAACACTCGCTGCAAACTCAATACATCGAGCAAGTTCTGAGCTCTGATACGCCTTATGATTTTGTGATTTTTGGTCCGTCTGAACTAGGTTTTCAAGCTGAGAACATTCAAAAGCTGTCTGCATCCGATGAATTCAAAACCTTTATTTGGGCATTCCACACACCAAATGAAAAATGGGAGCATCAGCCAGACAGCTGGTTTGACTTTTCAAGCGCAATGGGTGCGGAAGTGTTGTGCGATCATGTCGTGAAGGTGCTTGGAGAAGATGTGGAGTTTTCTGCGAATCGAGGAATACCGGGAATTACCGACACACAGCGTTCTCAAGGCTTTATTGACTGCGTAGAAGAGAAGGGCAATTGGCTGACAGTTTACGAGCACTTTGGTCAATATCAGAAAATTGGTGGTGCCGATGGGATTCGATTAGTACTAGGAAACTTCCCAGAAGTGACCATGGTACATAATGCCAATACCGCAATGACAATCGGGGCGATTGATGCTCTGAATGAAGCTGGAAAATTGCCAAACATCTATCTAACGGGTTGGGGTGGAACAGCCAAAGAGATTGAGAAGATTCGTTCAGACGAGTTAGATGCCACGCCAATGCGTATGAGCGATGATCTCGGTGTTGCGACGGCTGAAGCGATAAAGTTTCACCTCGAAAAGCGTGAGTCAGAGGTGCCACTCATTTATCTAGGGCGTATCACTGTGGTACACAATAAGATGAATGATGACCAGTTAGATAAGCTAACGGAAGAAGCATTTCGTTATTCAGGCAAACATTAATTCACCGTTACCGAATAACAGAATAAACAAAGAGTCGATTATCTATGTGACATAAACGCCCGCAGATAATCGACTCTTGCTTTAGGTTATCAAACTGAGTATTAGCAGTAATTATTTTCTAATTAGTAACTTCTTTTAGAACTTCGCCGATTGAGCCACTCGGTTGAGTAATCCCAAGTTTGTTTGATAGTGTCGGAGCGATGTCGTACGGAGTGATACTGCGCGAGACTTTTTGACCTTCTACATCGTAACCTGCAAAGATCACTGGCACGTGAGTATCGTAGCGCCAAGGTGAGCCATGAGTAGACGCGATCTGTAACCCTTCCATGTCGTTAATATAGCTGCGAGGTGCAAACACGATATAGACATCACCAGAACGTGCCGGGTGATAGTTGTTCTTTATCAGGTTCATGATGTGTGTATTTGGTACGCGGTTGGCTGCAATATCATTGCTCGATACGGCATAAGCCACACCTTCAACTTTCGAGACCTCATCCGCTATTGCTGCTTGTACGGCTTCTAAATCTACTTTTTTCTCTTTTAAGAGTTCATGGTTTAGGTACACGTATGGTTGAGCATAGAGACGGATCGCATCTTTACTCAAACCAAATTCATCTTTAAGGCGTTTCTCGACACCCGCTGAAAGAAGAGAGTCTTTATTAAAATACTGAGCTTGAGTAAAGCCAAGTACGTTCGCTGCAGGTGAAGATTCCGGTACCCCATGGTCTGCCGAGAGTACGATTAAGGTATTTTCCAACCCTACATGGTTATCGATGTTCTTAAATAGCTTCGCAAGCGTCTTGTCTAATCGAATCAGGTTATCCTCAGCTTCTAGACTCTCAGGGCCATAAAGGTGGATAACATAATCGTTTGATGAAAAGCTGACTGATAGGTAGTCAGTAGCTTTCCCTTGCCCAAGCTTCTCTTGCATCAATAGGGTACTGGCAAAGTTCTCCGTAATCTCATCACCAGCAGGACTGACGGTTAACATAGTGCTGTAGTACTTGTAACTGGCCGGTCCATAAGGGTGTGGGAAGGTGCGTTGGAAACCTGCTAACTCTACTTTATGGTCTGGGTTATGCTCTTCTAGGGTGTAAGCCTCTCTAGGTAGCGATAACTCCCACTTCTGCTTGGAGTATTGGCTAGGGATGGCTTTTTCGTTCCATCGTTCAACCCAAGCTGGGTACTCATCATAGTAATAATTACTGGTAACAAACTCAGATTGTGCCTTGGAAAACCAAAATGCCTTGCCACTATGGCCAGCGAGAGAAATCGCACCACGGTCTTTAACGGATACTGCAAATATCTTGGATTGACCACTGTTTGAAATAGTCAGCTCATCACTGAAAGTGGTAGAGAGGATTGGCTCTGGCGAACGCCCATCACCACCTGCCGCTTTTTGCGTTGGGTCGATTTCTGTCGCTTTATCCACGCCAGCACCAGAGGTCAACATGTTGTAGTTTGAGTCCTCAACGTTGTAGACCAAACGCTCTTGACTGCGATCGTACCAAACGTTGCCGACCATGCCATGGACGCTAGGCGGAGCGCCTGTCGCTAAAGAGACGTGACCAACAATGGTCTCAGTATTACCATGTTGGTAATGTGCGTTGGTGTAGTAGGTGCCATCTTCCATTAGGTAGCGAAAACCACCTTCGCCAAAGTTGTGTTTGTATCTTTCTAGAAGGTCTGCACGAAGACCATCTACGGTTATTTGAAGTACTAAATTGGGTTTGTTTTCAGAAGCTAGCGTAGGTAGAGAACAGACAAGCGCTAGGGCGAGTCCAGACAGTTTCGCGTATTGCATAGCATACCCTTGAGAATTGTTATTTTAACTGACGTTGTAAAGATGGTTAAAAGCAGCGGTAAATCAAAGGATCTCCATTGCTTCATAACCATCAGTTATGTCATGACGGATGAGTCACTAGGCTCAAATGTGTTTATTTATCCTTAACGAGGCGAAGTCCCATGTCAGACATGGTGATTGACTGACTTGCGAAATCTCGTCTGTAGCTTTCCGATTCATCACTATCGTAGGCAAAACTGCCGCCCCGGACTGATTTATGTGATAATCCAATGTCGCTGTGTTTAGCATTGTTCGGATTGTCGGAAGGTGCGTATCGGTAATAAGTGTCATCGAACGCATCAATAACAAACTCGCCAACGTTGCCCGTCATGTCATATAAGCCTAGTTCATTCGGCTGCTTTAAGCCTACAGGATGGGCACTATTTTCTGAGTTTTTAGAGTACCAAGCTACGTCGTCTAAGTTATTGGAACCACTATAGATATATCCCTCACTTTTATTACCGCCTTTGGCTGCAAACTCCCATTCTGCTTCCGTTGGTAGGCGGTAATTCTCACCCGTTAGTTCGTTGAGTTGGTCAACAAAATAGACGGCTTGTTGCCAGCTTAGATTGTTCACTGGTACTTGTGGGTTAGGGAAGTAGCTCATCGATGAGCCCATGACAGATTCAAAGATCTCTTGGGTCACCTCAAACTTAGAAATATAGAAGCTGTTTACGGTCACTTCACGCGCGGGTGTCTCTGCTTTTTTTGCTGAGTCTGCGTCGGAACCCATGCTAAAGCTGCCGCCTTCAACGAGCACCATGTCTTGATTGATACGTTGGGCAATAGGGTGTTCAGGTGTTGTCGCACAACCTGAAACCATCAAAGTAAGTAATATGCTGCCAGAAGTCGTTAAGTGTTTGTAATTCAAGCTCTTCATTAGGAAGCCTCTATCGAATGGGAGTGGCGTAATTTTACCCATTTCGGCTATTCCAATTGGTTATAAAGGGTATAACAAGCTACTGATAGCAAGGCGTTTTATGATGAGTGCAGACACTAAAAATAGGTACATGAATCATGCATATTACTCAAGGTCCTCAATATAACGGTAAGGCTTCAAAACGATTGCACGTTATGGCGAAACCAATTGGTGCGGCATGCAACATCGATTGCACGTACTGTTATTACCTAAGTAAGCAGGATTTATTGGAGTACAAGAAAGGTTGTTCTCCAAAGATGGACGATGAAACACTAGAAACCTATATTCGCCAATATATTGAAGGCCAAAACACGCCTGAGATTATTTTCTCGTGGCAAGGCGGTGAGCCAACCATGCTTGGTCTTGAGTACTTTCAAAAGATTGTAGAACTACAAAAAAAATACCAGCCACAAGGCATTGTGATATCTAACGACCTCCAAACCAATGGCACTCTGTTGAATGATGAGTGGTGCCAGTTTTTAGCTGAGAACAACTTCCTAATTGGTTTGAGCATTGACGGCCCAGAGTTACTTCACAATACCTATCGAACCAATAAAGCGGGGCGCGGCACCTTTAAGCAGGTGATGGCGGCAGTCGACCTGCTACATAAACACAAAGTGAAATTCGCGACACTAACCTGCGTGAATAATCTTACTAGCCAGAACCCGTTGGAAGTGTACCGATTCTTGCGCGATGTCGTTAAATCGCCACAGATGCAGTTTATTCCTATCGTAGAACAGAAGACGTTCCGTACTGTCGCACCTCAAACCTTTGAGTTCGACGCTCAGCTTATGCAAGGCGATAAGCGACTTATTCCTGGGCACAAACACTCGGTGATGGAGTCGTGGTGTGTATCTGATTTAGCGTGGGGCAACTTCCTCATCGCTGTGTTCGATGAATGGGCAAGAAACGATATTGGCAAAGTCTTCGTGCAGTATTTTGAGGCGAGCATTGAAACTTGGATGGGGCGTCCAAATCCGTTATGTACCTTAAATGAGCTATGTGGCAAAGGTTTGGCTATGGAGCCAAATGGTGATGTGTTTGCTTGTGACCATTATGTATACCCAGAATACAAAGTGGGTAACATCCATCATCAGAAACTGGATCAAATGGCGTACAGTCCATCTCAACAAACATTTGGTTTTGCGAAATCGAAAACTCTGACAAGCCAATGTCAACAATGTGATTATAAGTTTGCTTGTCATGGTGAGTGCCCAAAAAACCGTTTCATTAAAACTCGTGATGGAGAATCAGGCTTAAATTATCTTTGTGCCGGGTGGCATAAGTTCTTTTCTCATGTCGATAAGTCGATGGCTTACATTCTGCGAGCGATGGGTCACCCTGTTGCGCACGGAAAATATAGCGATGCAGTATTGATTGCAAAACGTCGTCAGCAACCGACATTCGAAACTAAGTTTTAATTGGAACGAGGCACTTATGATGATTAAAAGAAGTTTAGCGACCATGATTGCTTTAATGCTTTCAACGTCAGGTTTTGCAGCGAGCAATGATTTAAGTCCTGCTCAAAGTGGCTCGGCTTTACAAACACCAGCAGAGCAACATGTCGAAGGGGAGCTTTCTAGTGATCCACAGCAACGCATTCAACAGCTTTCGTACATGGCGCAAGACCAATCACAATCAATACAGAATCGCACAGGCGCACTGCGAGCGTTGGGCGCCTATCCAAGCCAAAATGCGCTTGTCGCTGTCGCGCGAGGATTGAAAGATTCAAACTCTGAAGTGCGAGAAGCAGCAGTGATTGGAGCTGCGCCATATCCTTTCGAGCATCGTTGGACACTCGTATCACCGTTACTCAATGATGAATCAGAAATGGTTAAACACAGCGCCGCTTCAAACCTTGTTCGTGATTACGGTGTGATGAATGCAGATCAGAAAGCGCAATTGGATGAGCCGGTAACATCTTTGATTGAGTTCTTAGAGCAGCAGCCGACACAGGAGTATCAGTTGCTATTAGCTGATGTGCTGCGTTGGTACGCGCATCCAGATAAGGCAGAGACTATCTATCTTGAACTTGTGAAAACACGATCTGAAGATCCACAAGTATGGTTAAGCTTTGCAGATAACTACCGAGCTCAAGGGAGAGACAAAGAAGCAGTGAGCATACTGGATCGTGGCCTTGAAAAAATGCCCGGCAATGCAGCCCTGCACTATTCAAAATCGCTCACTCTAGTGCGTTTAGAAGATAAAAGCGCAGCGGCTGCTGAAATAGAGAAAGCAGCGCACCTAGCAAAAGATAACAGCTACTACTGGTACCTTAATGGTGTTTTACAAGAGCCTTTAAGCATAGATAAATCGACAGAATCATTCGAGAAAGCGTACATGATCTCTGGTGCGCCAGAGCAATTGTATGCGGTGTGTGACATCTATGTGCGATATGGACATCAGAAGAGTGACGAGTGTTTGTCTGAGTTGGGGAAGGTCGCTCCAGATTATGTAATCAAACAACTGAAAGAGAAGCGAGTTAACCCTAGTTAGTTATTAAAAAAGAGCTCAACCAAGTTGAGCTCTTTTGGTATCTGTCGATGAGGCATTCTAGAAAACAAAATTAAGCATGATGGTGTAGAGCATCGCATTATCGTCAGTTGGACTATCGATAAAGGCTCCGGTACCTCTGCGTGCCTCAAAATATTGTACTTCACCGTTTAGTGATACGTTTGGTAGCACATCGTAGTCCACGCCTAAGGTATAGCTATTTCCAGACAAGTGTTCATGGTCATTAAACTGTGCACCATAGACCGCATAAGGAGTAAACAAGCCTAAGTGGTAGCCAAAACTGGTATAGAATGACGACGAAAAGTCATTGGTTTGTGCTTCGGCTGCAACGACTGCACTACCAAATTCGTATTCTGTTCCCAGTGACCACATCTGAATGTGTTGATTTTCAGTTGTTGGTAGAGGGCCTATTCCATCAATAGTCAGTTTCTGATCGAAGTTTGAGTCTAGGAATGCGGCATTCCAGCGGTAGTTATCGCCGCTAATCACCATATTGATACCAAACATCCGATTTGTCGTAAATTTAATATCGGTTGTACTGTCAAACTCAACTTCGTTTTCATCTCTAATGCCGAAAAAAGGTGTTAACTGTAGACTGGCTTCATCGGTTAGCTCATGGTTCCAAGATACCTTCGCACCATTAAAGGCAGTGATACCGAGAATACTATTATAGACTTCCGTGGGTGGTCTTGCTGTCATGTATGCCTGGCCGACATAATAGTATTCTGATGCAAGAAAGAGAGGTAGGCGAAGGCGACCAACACTGAAATCAAAGTTGTTGTATTCGTAGCCGATATAAGCCCATTCTAATGCTGGGTCATTCCAATCGTCCTGAGGTCTTTTTACTACTTGAACCGATGCTCTCAACGCGCTGAGGTAGTAGTCGAGTTGTAGACCAAATGTGGTGTCACAGTCGTAGCAGTTCTCGTCTTTAAAGCCGCGATTGATCATTAAAAGCGTCTCGTTATCTGACCTTGCCCATGATGTTGAGCCAAAGCCGCTTAAAGATAAGCTGTCTGTTAGCTCTATGACTGCAAAAGCAGGAGAGGCGAGAGCACAACCTAATACTGACGTTACAATTCTTTTCATCGTTATTTCTCCGCGCTAATTACATAGAGCACATTGGCATCTTGAGGGATAGAATCTAATGGTGCGTAGCCGATACGGTTAGGTTTGTCGTTTAACCAGTTAATCAGATTCTCTGGGTTTGGGGCTTTAATCTCTTTCGGATGTCTAGCTTTCCCCGAGAACGAGAGACTGGCCCAATGTGCATTCATCTGTGCGGTATTTTTTCCTAGTAGAAGTTGATAGAAATCCTGTCTTTCACTGGTGTTGGCAGGCCAATCAGATAGCTCAACTCGCTTACCGTTTAAGCGCTTAGTTTTGCCTCTGTATAGCTTTCTTGCCTTATTAATTGTTATCTCTTGAAACTCGGAGTCGAGAGAAAAGATAGCGTATTCGCCAACTGCATGAGCGGGGTTAATCATTAGGAGACAACCAAAGAACCCAAGAGCCGCAGGTTTCACGGCTTGGCGTTGTAATTGAATTAGTGTATTTCTCCAGTTCATTGGGCTCTCCTAGCTCGTAGCACTTTCAATCTGGTGGAACAATTTATCCTTTCGAACTGGTTTGGCTACATAGCCATCCATACCTGAGTCGTAACACTTTTGGATATCGTCATCGATGACACTTGCGGTCAGTGCGATGATTGGCGTTTTATTGAGACCGAAACTTTGTTCATGTTCTCGGATTTCTCGAGTTGCGGTGAAACCATCTTTTACTGGCATCATGCAATCCATCAAAATGACGTCGTAACTGTTGTCTTTACGGTACATGTCGACCGCTATTTGCCCATTGTCTGCGATCTCGAAAGCGTAGCCGCCCTTTTTAAGCATCACCGACGCTACTTTTTGATTTACACGATTATCTTCAACTAACAGAATTCTTTCTGATTTGGCGACAATGTTTTCTACCTCTTCTTTTGGTGTAAACGTTGGCTGCGGTGTTGAAGCGATTGGTGCGGAAGTTTGAACCGCTGCTTGCTCAGAATCTTTTTTCTCCGATTCTTTGACACTATTGATTGGTGTTACCATCGCAATATTTACTTCAGATTGGAGTTGTTGAGTTAGTGGGATAGGAGCACTTGTATCGATCGCTGAAATTACTTTCTCCTTTAACATTTCAAATTTGAACGGCTTAGGAATGTAATCGTCCATACCGACGTCGAAACATCTTTGGATGTCATCATCAATAACACTGGCGGTGAGTGCGATGATAGGTATGCGGCGTGGAGAGTTAATCTCTTGTTCGATTCTGCGTATATGGGCGGTTGCCTCAAAGCCATCCATAACCGGCATCATGCAGTCCATTAAAATAGCGGCGTAATGCGGGTTCACGGTGTACATATCAACCGCTTCTTGCCCGTTATTGGCAAACTCGAAGGTGTAGCCACTTTTGCCAACGTGTAAACCGGCGATCTTTTGATTTATCTTGTTGTCTTCAACAATCAAGATCACCTGTGACGCACACTGTTTTAAAGTTTTGTTCTCAGCGCGCTCAGCTTGTCCTTGGCTATCACAATGCTCAAGTGCTTTTATGAACCTCAAACCAAGTAGCGGTTGTGATACTTGAGCTGTGATACTTGAGCCTAGATCAACTGGTTCACTCAGGAAGGAACGAATTAGACAAATCTTCACACCTTGTCCACTTACATCATCTAAGAGCGACGTATGATCACTGGCTTGTAGCTGTTCGTCTTCTGCGAAGATAACGGTAGTTGGTTTAGCTTTATCGATAGACTCCAATAGAGCAGGGAGCTCGCTCGCTGAGTTTGAAGCTTTAGATAGCGTGATTGAATAAAACTCTAAATCTTGCTCGATGCGCTGTGCTAGGTGCTGGTTGTTGCTTACTAAAATAATGTTTGAAGTGGCTGTGCTCGGTTTGGTTGCATCTACATCAATCGGCAACTCAAGGTCAAAGTAGAAGCAACTTCCTTTTCCTTTCACTGAATCTAATTGGATTTTCCCGCCCATTAATTCCACTAATTGAGTACTGATCGCTAGACCGAGCCCCGTACCACCGAACTGGCGGGTAGTGGAATCATCTTCTTGAGCAAATGGTTCAAATATCTGTTTCTGCTGCTTCTCATCGATACCGATACCTGTATCTTGCACAGAGAAACGAACCTTAACGCTATGAGCATGACTTTCTTCTGCGTTAGGAGTGCTCTGATTTACAGAGTTAATGTCGCCTAAAGTATCAATCGATAGAGTCACCGCACCTTCAGTGGTAAATTTCACAGCGTTAGACATGAAGTTCATGAGCACTTGTCTTAAACGGTGATCATCAATCATGACACGACTTGGGGTATTCGGGCTGATGTTGACGTTAAGCGCTATCTTCTGCTCTTTAGCCTTTGGCGCGACAATTGAGGCAATATCATAAATCGATTCACGGATTGAGGCAGAATGAGGGCTTATTAGCAGCATCCCCGACTCAATTTTCGAGAAGTCGAGAATGTCATTGATGAGACTTAACAGTAGGTGCGACGATGTATCGATAGTATCAACATAGTCTCGCTGCGTTGGTGTAAGTTGGGTATCGGATAAAATCTCCGAAATACCAATAACTCCATTAAGTGGCGTTCGGATTTCGTGAGACATATTAGCCAAAAAGCTGCTCTTTGCTTTACTTGCCTGAATCGCATCGTCTTTTGCTCTCTCCGCATCTTCTTTTGCTAACGTCAGGCGCTCTTTTGCGTGCTCCCTCTCAATGGTTAACCTTTCAACTTGCTGGGCGAAGAGGCTCAATTCATCTTTACCTTGAACCAACTTAGATAGTGATGGACGTTGACGCCCGTCTTCACTTTTAAGGAATTTTAAGATTAATCCCAAATTATTCGTCACTTGACGCGCTAAGCTGAACGTGAGCCCCATGACTACAGCTGCGAGCAGAGTAACCAGACTAATAAACAGTGTTCTTTGCGTCTCTGCATTACTGATCGCGAGTTCCACTTCGCTTTGGAACTCTTGTTTAATGACGTTTGACAACTCTTGAAGAAGATTCAACCTAGCACTCATAGCAGCTAAACCAGTTTTGATCTCGTCCGATGAAAGTTGGTTTATGGACTCTGCACTGAATAGGGCACTTCTGATTTCTTGGCTTTGAATGAACACCTCATTACGAAACACTTCGACCATCTGAGCAACTTGGTTTTCATTAGCATTGAGAGTGATAAAACGCTCCAAAAACAACAGTTGTCTTTCACCGAGTGTTTTAATCTGTTCTGCTAACTCTGGGTCGTACTCCTGTTGGTTTTGGAAAATGTCCAGCAGTGAAGCGCTCAACTTAAATTCTTCGTTGGACCAAAACGAGAGCCACTCCAACTGTTGAAGAGCGTTTAAGTGTTGTTGAATTTCGCGTTTGGTGACTTCAAAGGGTACACGTTCGATGGATAACAGGAGTTGCTTGTAGAGGTCACTTTGCCATTCGATGGCGTCTAATTTATCGAAGCTATCGGTTGCTTCCATAGTTGACAATGTTGCTTCGCTAAAGTCAGAAAGCAGCTGGTTTACCTCATTTGATTGTTCACGAAATATGACCGGAGAGAGGGCTTTTAACTCCTCTTTTGCTTGAGCACTTTGAGCAACAAAACTGGTTGGGTCTGGAGCAAGCGTGCTCCTATAAAGTATTGATATGTCTTGTAAATAGACCGCTAACTTATTTGTCCTCTCAAAGTCATGTAACTGCTCAGTTAAGAATAGTGCTTGTCTACCTGCGAGAAACAACAGCAAGGAGATAGGAAGTAGTACTAAGCCGAAGAGTTTGTGTTTGACTGACAAATTATTCCATATTGTTTTTGTAGACATATAGGTTCCGTCCAACTACACGCATATACAAACAGTAGGACAAACTGCCCAAATTGGAAATTTTATTTGATGAATTTTGAATGAAGTGTGGAACAGGTAACTATTTGATGGAGGTATTAATTTAGGATTGGAGTACGACCTTTTGACTTGTACCAAAGCCCTACCAAAATGAGGGAGTTAGTGTTGATGTTTAAAGAGGAATTTATCCCGCCATTTGAGTACTTACCTGCTGGTATACTGCGAAACTTTAGACTGCTACCTAGTACCTCTTGGTACAACAAATCGCTAAACTCATCATCAAACAAGACACTGAAACCAAATCCAACTTTGTTGCTAAGAACTTGCGGATTTTCAATGGTTTTTCCTGAAGGACTAACGCTTGTCCAAGCCTTTCCGTAATAGTAGATATTGTTATAAGCAAACCAAGGGTTTTTGCTCATTGCGTCTTCAGCGTACGCGCTGATGATTCCGGTCTCTTCCCATTTTTGCTTGTGTAGCTCATAAAAGGGCACTAATTGACTCCAACTCGGGTCACTTTGATACTCAATACTCGCAAGGACATAAGGATCACTGGTTAGGAAAGGGACGTTACGCGAGTCAATCTGAATATCGACACCTTGAATCTCGATCGTTTCTAAGTAGTTATCTAGGTCTGGAAAGGGCAACTCATAGCCATACATTTTGAAACCTTCAGCCGCGTACTGAAGATAGCCATTTCTTCCTTCTTGACGGTAGTACTCGCGATTTTTATAGAGTTTCGCCCCAAAGAGTGTGCCGTTGTGTACTGCTCGACTAAGATCCCATCGTGTGACGATTTCCTTTACGCTTGGAGAGAGTTCTGGGTGTTGCTGTTCTAGAATCTTCAGCCAAATGAGAAGCCGACCTATATCTAATGCGGACCAACCGTTGCCGTTACTTTCGCTATCACTCAAACGGCCTGAGGGCAGCCCGGTTTTAGTGCTGTATTCTCGGTTTGGTAAACTGCCTTTGTAGAGCGGGAATGAGCTTAAAGTAGCCAGTGTTTTCTCAAGTTCGTAATGCACTTGCTCAGTCTCTTTCATGCCTAATGCTTCTAAGGCGAGGGTCGCAGCAATACCACTCGCTACATCCCACATCGTCGTATGGCTATAACCTTGGACGGAATTCCACAATCCTGTCTCTTTATGGAAGTTACGTTGGATGTAATGCTCCGCCTTTTTAGCGAGCAAACGTTCATTTCGACTTAGTGCTATTGGAGCGTCGTTTTTGACAATGGTTGATTGAGGATGACCGACATGCACTTCTTCTTGGATGGTATCCGTTACATTGTTCTCTTTTGCATCTTCAACAATCGGCGGTGCAATCACTCTTCGATAGTATTGTGTTTTAGGCGCAGTAGCAGATTCAACACTTTCACCTCTTACACCTCGTTGCCCATAAAAGCTAACCTCTTCATCGCCATAGCTAGCGAAAGAGTTAAAAAAGGCCATAAGACTCAAAAACAGCGTCTTATATTGGGTATGTCTATGAAGAAATCGTGACAATGCAATCTGACTCATAATGTTTGTCTAACATAATGATAATACAACTTATTGTTTAACAGAGTTTAAATTCCAAAAAATGTGAGAATAGAAGTTGGTGATAATTTGAACAATTAGCTTGTTGTTGATCGGGATTAGCTGTTAAGCTTGAGGCATAACAACGGACAGAACTGGCTAGATGGATTTTGATTTAGTTAGGAATAAGATTGTTATGTTCAAATTTTACGATTTCCTCCGCGAAATAGGCGTTGTTGTCCCAGAGCAGCAAGCTTCTCACAATAATTTTTCTGCTGACTACCATTACTCAAGTTCTCGTTATCAAATTGAAGAACCCGCAAAAAAGAGAATTGCAGATTACTTGTCTTCCAATGTACTCAAGCGATTGAATTGTGGTGATGTATCGAATTCTAACGGTGTTATTGCTTTTTCATTTGGTGATAGCGACGACGTCAATCAACTCCTTGCAAAAGAGGTGGAAAGATTCCACCAAGAAAATCCACTCGCTCCTTGTTACGTACAGCAAGAGGTCGCTGCTCATTTAAAAGCAACGCCTCATGTGAGTATTGAAAACAACGCTTATCAAACCACAACGGATGTTGCGAGAGCTGCATTGAACGATATTGGTCTCGCGAAGATCACGGTGATCGCGCAGTCTTGGCACGCACAGCGTTGTATCGAAACTTGTGAATCGCTTGGTTTTGAAGTGGTCGCATTGAGAGTGAATGATGGATTTCCGGCCAAAGACCCACAGCCTTGGGTAAGGAACCCGATTAACTGGATCATTAAAGAGAGCCATCGAGAAGTCGCGACTGGTTATGAAATCAGTGAGCAGTTTAATCTGGTTTAGTAACGTGATATTGAATTTTAAACATGGGGTTATCACTAACTTCATGAAATCTTGTAAGTTGTGCTCTATTGCAAGTTATCGAGGAATTACAAAGAGATAATCACAAATTAATCTATCCTTCTCCTGAAATAAATCAATTTTTGTCTATACTCACTTCATAATAATATGCAACTAAGTGAGCTGGCTTGATATGGATGATTTGAAACTGAGCCCTTTTCATAGTGTGAAAAGAGAGGCTTGGGCTGCCGTTGGCTTTAGCATGGGCATTAATCTTCTGGTGTTGGCAGTACCAGTCTACAGTTTGCAACTGTTCGATAGAGTGATGAGCAGTGCAAGTATCGAAACCTTGTTCGCTTTGCTTGGCATAACTCTGTTTTTGGTCACTTCTCAATCCGCACTCGAATATATCCGGACTTTGCTAATGCAGCGGTCTGCGCTCAAGCTTGACACTCAATTGAGTGGTCAACTGTTGGATCTGAGTATCTCCACTTCTTCTCAAACAAACAGTATAGATAAGCAGCCGTTGCATGATTTGAGCACGCTACGTAACTTTCTAGCGTCTCCTTCTACTTCTTCAATTCTTGATCTCCCTTTCACTCCGCTGTTCTTGCTACTGCTGTTTTTCCTTCATCCATACATTGGTATTGTCGCTTTGACAGGTGCGGTGGTTTTTTCTCTGCTTACTGTTGTGATGATGTTAGGTGGGCGTAAGGTAAGTGGGGTGGCGCAAGAAGAGACGGGGAAAGTCGCAATGGAGCTCAACGACTTTTTACGAAATGCACCAACTCTCAAAGCCATGGGCATGAGCCAAAACATCGGTAAAGTATGGGAAGAGAAAAATCATAAGGTACTAAGCTTGCAATGGCTGGTTAACGCGCGAGTTGGCTTATTGCTGGCTGTGAGTCGTTATTTCAGAACCCTATTACAAGTTGTGGTGTTAACGCTTGGTGTCTATTTGGCATTACAACAACAAATAGGGTTGGGTGCTGTTATTGCTAGCTCAATCTTAATAGGCCGCGTGTTGAGCCCGTTTGAAAGTGCAGTCAGCGGCTGGAAGTCTTGGTACAGCGCTTATCAATCATGGAGTCGCCTGAAAAAATGCGCCTCTCTTACCAATCCATCGGTTAAAACTCTGCTACCTCAACCACGAGGAGAGATTCAATTTAATAATGTCTCGCTAAAGTTCCCAGGGGCAAAATCACCGACGTTACAGGGGATCAACTTTAAGCTAGGAGCGGGACATGCACTTGCGGTTATGGGCAATTCTGGCTCAGGTAAATCATCACTGGCGAGCCTGTTAATGGGTATTCATAAAGCAAGCGTTGGTGAAATTAAAATTGATGGTGCGACTGTTGAAAAATGGGATCAAAATCAGTTTGGTCAGTATATAGGGTATCTTCCTCAGCACGTCGGACTGCTTGCCGGAACGGTGAAGCAGAATATCTCGCGATTCTCTGACTGCAATGATGAAGACGTCGTCTCTGCAGCAAAACTCGCATGTATACATGAGTTAATCATGGCACTGCCTGATGGGTATGACACCTATATTGGCGAGGGAGGGATTCTGCTATCTGGTGGTCAGAAGCAACGTATTGGTCTTGCCCGTGCAATCTATTCGACCCCAAAAGTTCTGGTTCTAGATGAGCCTAATTCGAACCTTGATCCTGAGGGCGAAACGGCGCTCGCTATTGTTCTTCAACACTGCAAAGAGAACAGCATAACAGTGGTGATGATTTCTCATCGTCCGGGTTTCCTACGTCAAATGGATTGGGTAATCAGCCTCAAAGAAGGACGCGTTGAGAAAGCGGGAACGTGTGAGCAGTTCTTGGGGTTGAGAGATGGCGACACTATCAACACCAACCAAGTAAAAGAGCAGCGTAGAGGATAGGAGCATTTATGGAACGCGAATTCAGTACACGCAAATTGATTATTGCTGGCTCTGCAATCCTACTGGTTACCGTCGGAGGATTTCTGTTTTGGTCCATGACCATGTCTTTGAGCTCTGCGTCTGTAGCGCACGGTAACTTGGTTGTTGAGAGTAAAAGAAAGCAGATTCAGCATTTACAAGGTGGCTGGGTGAAAGAGGTGCTGGTGAAGGACGGCCAGCATGTTGAGGTCGGTCAAGTGTTGCTTGAGCTCTCTGATACTAAATCCGAATCCGATTATAAACGTTACCTTTACCGCAATTTCTCATTGGTGGCGCAAAAGGCACGTCTTGAAGCACTTCTGAATGAGTCGGACGAGCCGAAATGGCCCGATGCTTTGGTGAGTGAACAACAAGATTCGTTGATTATTATGCCTATCGTGAATAGTGAGCGAGTGCAGTTCGAACAAGGGTTATTGCGAAAGCAGTTGATTGACTCTTTATACAACCAAAAATCGACTCTTTATAAAGAAAAGATTCAGGGTAGCCAGTTTCAGAAAAAAGCAGTGGCTTCACAGCGTGATTTGATCAAACAAGAGATTGATATGACGAAAGGCTTAGTTGCTAAAGGGTACGTTTCTAAAACTCGTATGTTAGAGCTTCGACGTCATCTAGCTCGAATTGAAGGCGAGCTAGCGGAGATTAACGTCACTATCGACGTGACCAAGCGAGAACTTGAAACCTTAGAACAAAGCTACAAAAGTCAGCTATTAGATTTAAAACGCGATTATGCTCAGCAGCTAAAATCCGTTAACGATGAGGTACGGGACGTTAAACAAGTGATGAATACCTTGGAAGATGTACGTTCACGTATCCAGATTCGTAGCGAATTTAAAGGACGAGTTGTTGGATTAAACATTTCCAGTGTTGGTGGTGTGGTACGTCCGGGACAGGTGCTGATGGAGATTGTACCAGACAGCGATGAGTTGATTGTTGAGGCAATTGTGCCTCCTAGAGATATTGATATTGTCCGCTCAGGACAGGATGCAAGGATCCGGTTAACGGCATATAGCGCAAGGCAAGTACCGCCAGTACTGGGAGAGGTGATTCATGTATCTGCTGACCGAGCGGTCAAAGGCGGTGACGCGGATGAAAAAGACCAAGGTTATTTGGTGAAAATCCGGTTTGATCGTGATGACCTTCAATCATTACAAGCTGAAAACCAAATTGAGCTGTACCCGGGAATGTTGACGGAGGTGCTGATTCTGGTCGAAGAACGTACGCTTTGGGATTACCTGATAGGCCCACTAACCAGTGGTATGGCTAAAGCCATGAGGGAGGCGTAATGGGCGAGTCAATGGTGTTTTGGTTAGGGTTCTATTTGTGTTTCTTTGCGATGAGCACGTACGTTGGTTTCAAAAAGAACAACCTAGTTGCCGGTGTACTCTTAGGCTATGTATTGGGTCCGATTGGTCTTATTTTGTTATTGATGAGCAGTGACCGAAAACAGGGAATCTGCCCACACTGTTCGCAACGGATTGACCGTCAATCTTATATCTGTCCGAAGTGCGAACAAAAGTGTTACAAACAAGTGATTTAAGGAGGCTACTGTGAGTAAAGGAACTATTGTGTTGATGACTGCTGTAGCTATAACGTCGACCGCAGCAGCAGGCTACTTTGGATATAAGAACGCCAGTATTGAATCGCGAATCGATACCTTGATAGCCGAAAAAGTCTCGGAAAAAGAGGCGGATATAGAAGCTCTGAATGAGGTTATTGCAGAGCTAACGGATCAAATGGCTTCAATGACATACGTTAAGCAAATGGATGATGAGACGTATGAAAAACAGGTCGCGGCAGCAGATCTTAAGCTGGTGGAAATGTCACAAGAAATAGACGAGCTAGCTGAGAAACTAGCAGCCTCAAATATCGCATTAGCTAAGGCGAATAAGTCGGCTCGTATATACCGCTCTCGATACCTCTCAGAGAAAGACTCCGTTAAGAGCGCCAAGCTTGCGATGAATGAGCAATTAGCTAAAGAGAAGGTTGCACTTGAGCAACAGAATCAAAAAGCCCTAGCGGCTCAAAGAACGGAATTAGAAGGCGAGTACTCAACACAAGCCCAAAGGGCAGAGACTGAGAAACGTGTCGATGAAATTATGACTAACTTCTCTAATCTGCGTGTGGACTTAGACTTAGTTAATAAGTGCGATCCTAAATACTTAGAACGTTATGGAGAAGCGAAAAGCATGCTTAACCATATGCGAACTTACATTCAACAAAATGACCTAAACTCAGAATACTATTTTTTTGTGATTTCAAATGACGCTCAAATAACCCGCAAAACCCGAGAGTTGTGTATTGAGGGGTAATTGAAATCAGTTCTGTTAGATATCTGGGAATAATGTAGCTTTAAAAATGGACTCGTATGAGTCCATTTTTTTGTTTTCGAAGAAGCCGAAAGGGATTGGTTAAGAAATGGATTAGGAGCCAACCGGCTAGGGAAGTAGATTAATGGTTTTGGCTTAGTAATCTTAAAATAGAAAGCGGCTCATAATGAGCCGCTTGTTGGTGAGTTAGGTTAACGAAGAGTGTTATACGTCTTCTGAATCTGGGAAGTTGATGTCACCGCTATTCAAGTCACTCCAGATAACCACTTCTTGTCCAGCTTCACTTTCAAAGCGGTAGCCGTATAGCGAGCCAGTGTCGATGTTGCTTTCACGATAGATATCTTGAAGAGTGTCGCTCATCTCTAGGTGACTCTCAGTAAGTTGCCAGCCCCAACCGGAAACGTCGATACTGCTTGCACCGGTACATACGAACTGACCAGCGGTATCACCTGCAGTGTTATTGGCTGCAATCTTATCGAGAGCAAGCGCGAGTTCAGTGTCACTTGAGCTGATCTTCACACCCTCAATCTCTTGGAATGTATTGTGCGTCATATCGATCATTTGGCTTTGATTGTCACCACCCACAACCAGGACATCGAAGTCTGAACCACCGCTAAAGTGGACTACACCCGCTTCACCAGACTCAACTTCAGTAGAGTCAAAGATCAGTTGGTCATTACCCGCACCACCGTAAAGCTGATCGATACCTTCACCACCATCTAAGATGTCGTTACCGACTTGGCCGAATAGGGTGTCATTGCCAGAATCACCCGACAGTTTATCGTCGCCTTCGCCGCCATCTAGGGTATCAGCATTATTATTGCCGCTCAGAGTATCGTTGCCTCCACCGCCTGACACATAGTCGTCGCCAGAGCCGCCAGAAAGTTTATCGTCACCGCTTGCACCATATAACATATCGTTGCCTCCATTACCTGATAGTGTGTCGTCGCCTTCTTCACCAAACAGTGTATCGGCAGAGCCACCACCACCTAGGTTATCGTCTCCAGAACCGCCCCACAGTGTATCTTCGCCTGAATCACCTCTTAGAGTATCGTTGCCTTCACCACCCACGAGTGTGTCATCACCAGAGCCACCAGATAGGTAGTCGTTACCTGTTCCGCCATCCAGAGTATCTTGGTCACTCTGACCATACATGATGTCGTTGCCTTCGCCACCTTCGAGGGTATCGTCTCCATCGCCAGCGTATAGTTTATCGCTATCAGCACCACCGAATAAGCTATCGTTGCCTGCACCGGAGGATAGGGTATCGGCACCAGTACCACCGTAAAGGGTGTCTGAGCCGCTATCAGTCGTGATCGAATCGTTACCGTCATCACCAGATACAGTGCTGTTGCCAGAGTTCACTCTGATGGTATCGTTACCTTCACCACCTGCGATGGTGCTGGTTTCGCCACTTGCAGTGATATTATCGTGTCCTTCACCGCCTGTGATGTTGTTGGTGCCGCCACTGGCGGTAATTGTGTCGTCTCCGTCGCCACCAGCAATCGTGTTTACGCTGCCAGTCACAGTAATCGTGTCGTTGCCGTCATCACCGGAAATGTCATTTACTCCACCGCCCGTAGAGCTGATAACATCAGCACCTGCACCGCCAGTAACCGTGTTGCTCGCGCCAGTCAGTTGGATATTGTCATCACCATCACCACCATCGACGATGTTGTTGTCTGAGGTATCTTCAATATAGTCGTTGCCTTGACCACCCAACAGGGTATCCGCGCCCGAACCACCAAGTAAGGTATCATCGCCTTCGCCACCTGATAGAGTATTACTGCCGCCTTCTGCAATGAGTTTATCATCGCCCAAACCACCAGATAGGGTATCGTTACCAGCACGGCTGTTGACCGCGTCATCTTGCTCTGTACCAACAATAAGATCGTCGTGTTTTGTTCCTTCCATGAGCCTTTTCCTAGCCGTATTAGGTGATATTTTCTGACGTTACGGTTCAAACAATCTGGTCTAGTAATTAGCGTGTTTATTTGAATCTCATATTGCTAATTGCATTTATGGTGCCGGTTGCATATTTTGAGGTGTAACTTAAGATTAGACGGCTTGAAGATGTTTGCCACAAAGATTCTCAAAATGAATGAAATCAACAACTAATGGTCGAAAAGACTTAGAATGCAAAACTGTATGCGAGGGTGATTGAACCATCTTTGAAACGACCGGTACCTTCACCTCTGTCAGAAGAGTTCCAGCGATTCCCAGAATAATTGTTATATTGCAAAGTGATGGTGCCTGGTCGCCAGTCAAAATAACCGAAACCGTAGGTGTAATCGGGGTTCCAAGGCTGTTGTTGCTGTTTGTCAAAATAGTAAAACGCGGTGCCATTGACATACCAGTTACCCCAAATCGAGTATTTACAACCTAGGCTCAAGGTTTGGTGGTTGTTTTTGTATTCGGTTGTCGCAAGATTGAAATACTCAGGTGTGAAGTTATAGTCAATTTGACAACCTATGGCTCCGTCGTCAGTAAATCTGAATAGATCGACGAAAGGCGACTTGATAGGAAATTTCCAACCAAGCGACCAAGTTCCTTGCTTAAACTCCGTTCGATTTTGTCCAGGATCGGGATTAAATCTGTTCCCGCCGTAGTTCGCATAGACCAAACTTAATGTATAAGGACGCCAATCACTGTAACCAAACACGTAGGTGAAATCTGGATTCCACGCCTGTTGTTGATCGCTATCTAGATAGTGATAAACCGTACCGGACACAAACCAAGCGCCAGCAATTGTGTATTTTAGCGAAAGGGTTAGGGTTTTATTGAGGTTGGTTGGCCCTTGAGTACTGCCTGCTGGAATGTTGGCTGATTCGGTTTCAGCCAAAGGTTGGTGATAACCGACATTGCCACTCAAACCATCAAATAATTCTCTGTCTTCCCAGTTCTGAAAAGGAAAGGCGAATGAGCTTGATACTCCCTTCCAAATTTCATCTATTTCGTCATCTGTAGGTACTTTTGGTGCAGAGGGTTGATTACCGACACTTGATAACGTCGTATTCTCTTGAGGAGGGGGAGCATGAGGAGCGGTGTTTGCCAGAAAACTGTCTGCCCATGCACTATTCGACAATAGAACAATACCGATAAGTAATCTGCGCTGAATCATTACTGTCATTTCTAACAATTCACTCCTTGTGATTGTGTTAAATACCGCACAACGTTAACTTAAGTATAACAAAACCATAAGAAACAATTTGCAAAGCAATGAGTTGAGTCTAACCTAAAGTAATAAAGCACGTGAACCAAAGCCAAAATCATAATTGGCAGAAGTGTGATAAGAACGTCAGAAAAGGCTTAGGGTAAAGAATGAAGGATATTCTGCTTGTTGATGATAACCGAACCATATTGGTTTATATGAGTTCGGTTTTAAAAAAGCGTGGTTATCAAGTACATACTGCAACTGGTGGTGAAGCCGCTTTGCAGATGTTAGCAGATAATAACGATATTCAGCTTGTACTGAGCGATTGGATGATGCCAGGTATGAGTGGGGTAGAACTGTGCAGCGAGCTTAAATCTAAAAACTATAACCGTTACATTTTTTTTGTGCTTCTCTCTTCAAAGGGCGATGAAGCGTCCATCATCAATGGTATTGACGCCGGCGCGGATGATTTCATTGATAAGAAAACCTCAATAGACGAACTTGATGCGCGAATTCGCGCTGGATTTCGGACTCTTGCACTTCACAATGAAGTTGTCGATAAAAATACACAGCTTGACCGAGCTTACGAAACGATCAAACGCGACCTTGATTCTGCCAGCGAATTGATTCGACAAATCCTGCCCAAAACTAAACATTTCAGCTGTGTTGAGCTTAGCTATATCTCAATTCCGAGCGCTCAGGTGGGGGGCGATATGTTGGGTTACATGCAGCTTGATACTGATCATGTAGCCTTTTATCTGTTCGACGTCGCAGGTCATGGTGTTTCTTCGGCTCTTATGTCGTTCTCAGTGCAAACCAGCTTATCGGTTCAGAACGGCAGTTCTTCGGTGGTTCTGAAAAATGATGGTGATACATCTACCGTATGCGCGCCTGCTGATGTGGTATCTAAACTCAATGAAATGTACATGAGTAATGATGCCAATATCCTTTATTTCACAATGATTTATGCCGTACTAAACGTAAAAACTGGCCTTATGTCTTACTGCTGTGCTGGTCATCCTCCTTTAGTTTGGTACCACGGCAACCAAGGAAATGCAGAACTGATTGGTCACGATAACTTTGTTGTTGGGGCTTTCGATGATGTGGAATATCAAGCTGCACAAATTCAACTCGAACCAGGCGATAAAATCTGGTTCTACTCAGACGGTATTACAGAAGCGGATAACGGAGACGAGCAGTACTCTGAAGAAGGCTTGCGTAATGCGATCGAACAACTGAATCAATACCCGATCCAACAACAAACCGAATTATTAGTAAATAACGTTAGAGGCTGGACAAAGTCAGACTGTTTTGACGATGACGTCAGTGTTCTAGTGGCGGAATGGAAAGGTCCTCAAGAAGGAGACGCTCAATGCGATATGAAATTAGTCAACAAGGCAACAGCACAGTTCTTCAAGTAAATGAAGAGCGATTTGACGCCAAATTAGCACCCCAGTTTAGAGAAGTTTTAGAGACACTTACTCCGGAGCTGTTACCAAACGTTGTGCTTGATATCAGCAACGTTAAGTTTATGGATAGCAGTGGCTTAGGTGCGGTAATGGGTGTGTACAAAATGCTTCGTGACAAGAAAATTGCGGTTGCTAACGCGCAGAAGCCTGTGCAAGACCTGTTTAAGCTTACGCGTATGGATAGACTGATTAAGACGTATACCAGTGTTGATGAAGCGCTAGCAACAGCTGTGTAAGGGAGACTGATATGAAGGGAATGATCTTAGCGGCAGGGAAAGGTACACGAGTGAAGCCAATCACTCAGTCGCTGCCTAAGCCAATGATTCCAATTCTGGGCAAGCCGGTAATGGAATCGATGATTGAGCTCTTTTCACAACACAATATCAATAAGATTGTGATTAATACTAGTCACCTTGCGGAAGTTATCGAAGGCTATTTTGGCGATGGACACCACTTTGATGTTCAACTTTCGTACTCGTACGAGGGTGAGTGTGTTGACGGCAAGTATCAGAGCAAAGCGCTCGGTTCTGCTGGTGGAATGCAGAAGATTCAGCAGTTTTCTGGCTTCTTTGATGAAACTTTTGTGGTTGTTTGTGGTGATGCTTGGATCGATTTGGATCTTACAGAAGCCGTTCGCAAACATAAGAAGAATGGCGGTATCGCAACCATCATCACCAAAAGTGTCATCTTAGATGAAGTTGAAAAATACGGCGTTGTCGTTGCGGACGAAAAAGGGCTAGTCACCAGCTTCCAAGAAAAGCCATCTAAAGAAGAGGCACTTTCTACTCAGATTAACACGGGTATCTACATCTTTGAGCCTGCGATCTTTGACTACATTCCGAAAGAGGGTGAATACGATATTGGTAGTGAGCTGTTCCCAATGTTGGTAGAGAAACACGTCCCGTTTTACGCAGTTGAAATGAATTTCCAGTGGCTCGATGTAGGCAACATTACGGATATCTGGAGTGTGACCAAAGATATCTTAGAGGGAAAAGTTCCCGGTTATCGTATTCCAGGCACCCAAGTGAAAGCTGGGGTGTGGGTAGGGATTAATACGGTTGTTGACGTGAATAACTGTAATCTTCAGCCTCCCGTTGTAATAGGTAGCGGATGCAAAGTCGACCCTAATGCAAAAGTTATAGGTCCTGCACTTATCGGAGCCAATTGTCAGTTGGATGAAAAAGCAGTGGTCGAAGAGTCACTTATTTTTGACAACATTCATGTCAAAGAAGGTTGCCATATTAAGCATCAAACCATTTTTGGTCAGTACTGCATTGGTCATGATGGCGAACAGAACCACGACTTGGACTGGTGCAATTTGAGAACCTACGCCGCGCACAATCGTGTATCTGACATGTTGAATGGTATGTAGCAGAGGAGTGTGCCGATGTTAGACGTATTCGAACAAGCTTACAAAAGCTCTTTGGAGACTTCGCGACAAGTCGCAGTAGAGCTCAACGATTATTGGTCTGGTATAGGCATTTCTCCCGTGTTAGCCACTCAGTTAGAGCTGTGTGTGGTCGAGATGGTGAATAACACTTACATACATGCGTATAGCGAGCAAGAAGGCAAGCCAGTCAAAGTAAAGTGCAATCTGAATGAAGACTCAGAAACAAAGACCATCTGTATTGACATCATCGATAGAGGCGAACCTATGACACAAACTCAATTGGAAAAGGCTTTGTCCAACGAGTTTGTTGATATGGACCCTGATGACGACACTACTTGGGCAACGTCTGGAAGAGGATTCATGATTGTCTCTGCACTGATGGATGACATTACGCTACGTGTAGAAGATGGAGAAAACTGCTTCATGATGACCAAGGAACTTGAGGAAAATGACCTCATAGAAAACGTGTGTCCCCCCTGATTAGAACATTCTAATAAGAGCTGGCTAGGTCAATAAAATAGGGAAAGGAACAAATGGATAATTATTTTGAGAAATTTGAGCACAGGGTACCACCAGAACCTGTCCCTCATAGTATTCCCAGAGAACTTCTATATCAGTATTTAGCAACATGTAACTTAACACTTGGCATTTGGTACCTAGGTTGGCGCTGGATGTATGCTCTAAATTATGATGCATTGTGGTTTTCGTTACCTTTGGCATTTGCGGAGTCTTGTGCATTTATCGGTTCGATGCTTTTCACTTATAACTTGTGGAAAGTTGAGGATGAACCTAAAAAAGCGCCACCATATAAGATTTCAGAGTGTAGTCTCGACACTGAAGAAGACAGGCCAATTAGTGTTGATGTGTTCTTTCCCAGTTACGATGAAGAACCTGAACTGGTTAAGCTGAGTATTTTAGACGCACAGAAAATCACTTACCCGCACGATATCACGATCAAAATCTTCATTCTTGATGATGGCAAGCGACCAGAAATGGAAGCGATGGCTAAGGAAATGGGAGTTGGCTACATTACTCGTGACGGTAATGTTGGCTTCAAGGCGGGTAACCTAAGAAATGCAATGGAGCGCACCAGTGGTGACTTCGTTGTCATCTGTGACGCTGATACGCGTCCGTTTTCTACTATTCTTGAAAATACCCTTGGCTACTTTAGAGATCCTACTGTTGCTTGGGTTCAAACACCTCAATGGTTTTTTGACTTACCCGAGGGCGAGCGCTTACCTGAATTCCTTGAAAGAAAAATGGGTACATGGGCAAAATCTATCGGTTCAGGTATAGAAAAATTCTATGGTCCGGTAACACTTGGCGAAGACCCGTTTGTGAACGACCCACAAATGTTTTACGACGTTATTCAACGCCGTCGTAACTGGGTAAACTCTTCATTCTGTTGTGGCGCAGGCTCGATCCACCGTCGTGAAGCGGTAATGGAAGCGGCGTTAAGAGCTTACGCAGAGCAGATCACAAAAGAGCAAGACGAAATTGAAGCGCAGATACGTCGTTTAACCAAAGAAAAGAAGGTTGAACAGTCGGTATCAGATAACCTGCGTGATGAAATCTTGTTTGATACGGAATTTACACCTTACAAGTTCCACGTATCTGAAGACCTCTATACGTCGATCGTGCTTCACTCTGACCGCGAGCGTAACTGGCGTTCGGTAATGCATCCAAATGTGGAAAGTAAAATGCTTTCTCCACAAGACTTACAAACGTGGACCGTACAACGATTTAAGTACTCTGGAGGATCGATTGATATCTTTATGAACGATAATCCGATCTTTCGAAAAGGGCTGAATTTTAAACAGAAGCTGATGTATGGTGCGAGTTTCTGGTCTAACTTGTCAGCAATCTGGAACATTGTTTTCTTAGCGTGTCCAATCATCTACTTCCTTACTTCAATTGCACCAGTAAGTGCCTATGACGTGACATTCTATTTGCACTTTTTGCCTTATGTAATCACAGCTGAGTTGGCGATGATGACAGGTACTTGGGGCGTTGCGGGATATAAGGGCAAGACGAACTTCCTTTCATTCTTCCCTGTCAACTTGCGGGCACTATGGACAGTGTTGCGCGGGCGGAAGATCAGCTTCCCAACAACACCGAAAGAGCGACAAACAGGTAACTTCTTCAAGTTAGTAATACCACAAGCGATGGTGTTCGGATTAAGTCTATTTAGTTTGTTGTTTGCGTGGTTTGGTCATTCAACCGGTTCATGGGGAGATTACTCTGTGGGCGGTCTCGTTCTAAATACATTTTGGATTCTAAATAACATGTTAGCGATGTGGGGAATGATCGCTGCAGCATTCTGGACACCACCAGCTGAAAGCGAAGGTGAAGAAACTGCCAATTCAGAGGAGTTGAAGTATGGGGTTTAAAAAATCGATGGTTAATGCTCGCCATCATATTGTGTTCATCTTGGGTTTAGCGACAGCGCTTATTATTGCTTTCAGTATCGAGACTCGTGAATCGGGAAGAGTACTTGGAAACATCACCTTTGAGATTCCAGAAGATATCCCATTCAAGTCTTCACGGGTTTTGTCAGAACAGGAATTCGAGTGGGCGAATGTCGCTTGGCAGTATTTCGAGAACAACTACCAAGAAAATACCGGTTTGGTGAATTCAGTAGATGGTTACCCATCAACGACCATGTGGGATACCGCTTCTTATCTAATGGGGCTCATTTCAGCAGAGAAGATCAATATCATCTCAACTGAAGAGTTTGAATTGCGTATGGAAAAGGCATTAACGACTCTAGCGCGTTTGCCTCTTGTTGATGGGGTATTACCAAATAAAGCTTACAACACGCAAACGCTCGAGATGGTAGATTACGCTAACAAACCTGTTGAAAATGGTATTGGTTGGTCGGCGATCGATATCGGTCGAATCCTGGTTCCTATGAACATTATGATTTGGCAATACCCGCAATTTAATAAGCAGGTAAACGACGTCCTTAACTACTGGAAAGTGAGTGCGATGCTGGTCGATGGCTATATGTATGGTGCTCGTCCTACATCAGATGCGAGTGTCATGGAACTGGTACAAGAAGGTCGTATCGGTTATGAAGAGTACGCTTCTAAATCATTAGCCTTGATGGGACGTGATGTATTTAACTCTATGAAATATATCGATTACCTAGACATGGTTGATATTTACGGCATCGAAATTCCCACAGATAAGCGTGACCCTTCAAAATTCCACGCTCATAACTATGTAGTAAGTGAATCTTACATTCTTGATGGTATCGAGTTTGGTGCGGACAGCGTGTCTAAGGTATTTTCACATCGTATTTTCCAAGCCCAAGAGCGTCGCTATGAAGACACTGGCATTGTTACCGCCGTGAGTGAAGATAACGTCGATGAGGCACCATACTTTGTCTACAACACCGTATTCTCGGATGGTGAAAAATGGAATGCCATCTCTGACGACGGTAAAGATCAATCACACTTAAAAACACTTTCGACCAAAGCCGCATTCGGTTGGTACGCGCTTTATGATTCAGATTACACCGATGTTCTGATCAATGAAGCTTCTGCTCTGTATTCGGATGAGAAAGGTTGGTACTCGGGTCGCTATGAAATTGATGGCCGTACTAACAAAGCAGTGACAGCAAACACCAACGGAATCGTATTAGAATCATTGGCTTATATTGAAAATGGACCTCTATTGACGATTGGTGAGTTGAAGTAAATCAGCGAATTAAAATAATAAGAAGGAATTTATATGCGAACGATTAGTCTTGGCTTGATCACTCTTGCAATCGTTGGTTGCGGTAGTAAATACAATCAATTCTCTGATGATATTATTGACCGAAATACACACTGGACCGTCCCTAAGCCTCGTCATGGTGAGTTGACTGAGAAAGAGATGGATATGGCCCGTATCGCTTGGAAGTACTTTGAAAATAACTACCAAGAGTCGACGGGATTGGTAAACGCGGTAAACAACTACCCGTCGGTGACATGGTGGGATGCGGCATCCTATCTCGCGGGCATGACCAGTGCGTATGAATTGGGGATCATCGAAAAAGAAGAGTTTGATAGACGACTCGTTCGCTTCCTAACAACTTTGAATACACTCGACCTATTTATGGGAGAGTTACCTAACAAGGCGTATAACACCCAGACCGCAGCCAAGGTGGACTACGGTAACCAACCGGGTGAAATTGGGTATTCAGCTCTCGACTTAGGTCGTTTGATGATTTGGCTTTATATCCTTAAGAATCGTTATCCAGAGTTCGCCACCAGTATCGATTCTGTGATGCTAAGGTGGAACTACTGTAACGTGGTGGACGAAAACGGCACCATGTTTGGCGCGCTACTTGAACCCGGAAAAGAGGTGCAATACCTTCAAGAAGGACGTCTCGGCTACGAAGAGTATGCAGCCAAAGGCTTCGAATTGTGGGGCTTTGATACGACACAAGCAGCAATGGCAGAACCTTACGCAACGATTAACCTATTCGGCTATGACGTTCCATACGATACTCGTGACCCACGTAAACTGAAAGCGCATAGTTACGTTGTAACTGAAAGTTATGTGTTGGATGGTATTGAAATGGGCTGGGATTTGGTGGAAGACCGAAGCCCCCATGATTCCAGCTATTCCCACGAGTGGATCGCAGAGTTCGCTCTACAAATCTATCGCGTACAGGAAGAACGTTATAAACAAACGGGTATTATTACAGCACGTACCGAGCACCAATTAGCCGGCGCACCATATTTCGTGTACGACACCATTTATACGGATGGTTTCGCATGGAACACCATCTCTGAGGTTGGCGAATATTTGCCACAATTCTCTGCGGTAGCCATCAAAGGCGCAATGGGGATGTGGGTTCTTTGGGATACCGAATATACCGACCTTCTGTTTGATCATGTTTCTACCGCCTATGATCGAGAAAAAGGTTTCTATGAGGGCATCTTCGAGAATGGTACTGGTCTCATCAACACGTTCACTTCTAATAATAACGGCATCACGTTAGAGATATTATTGTATAAGAAACAGGGTAAGCTACTTCAATACAAAGACCAGCTGGCACCGAGTTTGTGGGAGAAAGCACTGGAATCACCATTCGGTTATGAAGGCCAGTGTCTGCCTCGTAAGAAAATCAAACCCGTAGAATAAGGTTATTGAATGCTGAAGAAGTGGAGTTTACTTCTGTTATCGGTATCTATATCCGGCTGCGGTGTGGTTTACCAAGGAGTGACCAACAGTGTTGATTCTTTCAGTCAATCACAAGTGTTTCGACAAGGTCGTCATGCTTCATTGACTGAAGAAGAGCTGATGTGGGCACAAACGGCGTGGAAGTATATTGATAACAATACCCAAGTCACGACGGGCTTGGTCAACAGTATTGATAACTTTCCTACCACGAATATGGCGGGTCTGGCCGACTATCTTATCTCGTTGATTGCCGCGAGAGAGTTTGAGTTCATTTCAAACAAAGAGTACGACGAGCGCCTGACTTTAGTACTGAGCTTCCTTAATGAAATGGATCTTAGTTATGGCCACGCCCCCAATAAAGTGTACAGCACGCAAAGTGGTGACATGGTTAACTATGGCAACCAACCACAAGATATTGGTTGGTCATCGCTCGATGTCGGTCGTTTATTAATTGCTCTTGCTATCGTAAAGAGACACTCTCCTGAATTTTCTGAATATGTCGACAAGGCAGTATTGCGTTGGAACTTTTGTGAGTTGATAAGCCTTGATGGCGAGCTCTATGGGAGCATGATTCAGGACGGTCAATTAATTCGCTATAAAGAAGGCCGCTTGGGACTCGAAGAGTACACATCGTACGGTTATTTGGACTGGCAGATTGTGCCTGAAAAAGCGATGAACATTGAGCCTTACGACGTAGCGACGATTTACGATATCGACTTAATTTTTGATGGTCGCGACCCACGAGTGTTCAACGTGCTACGTCCAGTTTACTCAACACCTTATTTGTGGATGGGTCTTGAATTCAATTGGGATAAAGTCGGGGACACTACGTCAAGCGACTCGAAACACACCAACAACACGTTAGCCGCAATGGCCGACGCGATTTATCAAGTGCAAGAGGCTCGTTGGGACAATGAGCGAATCTATACAGCGCGAGGTGAACATGTTGTCACTGGTGAACCCTATTTTGTTTACGATGCGATATATGGCTTGGGAACGCCATGGATAACACTCGCGGAAGACGGCTCTTCACACGATGAAAAAGCACTGGTGTCAACGCGTGTTGCTTTTCAAATGTGGGCTCTGTGGAAAACCGATTATACCGACCGACTGATGACGTTAGTGAAGGAGCTTTATGACCCCCAAAGAGGGTGGTATGAAGGTCGTTATGAGCTTACCAGTGCTTATGAAAAAAGCATTAGCTTGAAGACCAATGCCGGTGTGCTAGAAGCTTTGCTATATAAACAGACCGGTAAACTTTATAAAGCGAACAAGTCAAAAGAGTATCGCGACGTTAAGTTTAACTCTCGTTTTGATCATCCTGGCAAATGTATGGTGGAGACATTCCGATGAGGCGCTTAATTACACTTATTTTGTTTGCAGTGTCTTTTCCTATTTGGGCGCTTAGTCAAACCTCCATTGACTTGCTAAGCACACCAACGCTTCTTTTGTCCCAAGGCCGTTATTCGCAAGCCGCGACCTTAATGCATCAACAAGCGAACCGGGCACTCAGTCTCGAGAGCCAGATTGGAACCAAAGAAATGTGGCAGACGGCCGCACTGGCCGATGCGCTAGCAGCCATGGCGGCAGAGAAAGTCGAAGATCCTGTCGCGTACGAGTATTGGTCGAACAGCGTTAGATACTTTTTGATGGGGGGAAGTAATTGGAATCAATATCGCCAGCAATTACAGGTGGACTATAAAGCATTTGACGCTCAGTTTTCTATCGCAACGAATTCAGATGGTCCCTCTGCATACGTGGATGATGCGTGGATCCAATTTTCTTCGTTAATTGATATTTGGGATCAAAAACTAAACTTTTTTAGATACGAGTCTCCGTCATCAGGACTGATTCGCAAGCAGCCAGCCAATACAATACCAACCGCAAGCGTACCGAGATCGTCTGGTGAACAGCTCAAACAATACACGCCCAACAGTAAACTAATGCTCAATAAGGACTTTTCCAATAAACAGACATTTATTGTCGAACCCACCGAAAATCCTGTTACCGAGAAAAGTGTTATTCAAGAACAACAAGATTTAACAGGGCAAATAGTTACACCGAAAGGATCTGTTCAGGGAACAGAAGGAACCACGCAACAGCAATTCAGTGGTGGTAAGGTAAGCTCGACTAAAGGTAGTTTCCATTCGCCAATTACACCTGTTGTGTCGCAAGCCACAGCGCAGAAACAAGCTCAGCAAACAGTGTCTTCTACACCACTAAAATCTGGCGAGACTAATGTGAATAGTGCTGAGAGTGGTGATGTAACAATTTCAAACGAGACAGGTGTGACGGTAATTACTCCGCTTGGTACACCAGAAGTCATCGTTGAAACAAACGTATCGAATACAGAAGAGCTAAATTCCCCTTCTTCACAACCGGTCGCTACGACAAATGTTGAGCCTGTTATGACGGAAACTCCTGTGGTAGCTGAACCCCCTGCGAGTGCCATTCCCAAGGGAAATTTAGGCCAAGCACCAGTACCAGCAGTTCAAGCTATTCAGAGGCGCAGTTTTGCACCAGTAGAAGATAATCAGTAATTATTGGTGAAAAACTCATCTTATGTATTAGGCTTATTTATGTGTGTAAATGAATAAGCGAGTTCATCATGCTATTACCCAAAACTTATTGTGCGTTAGCTGTGTCTTTGGCGTTGACGAGCTCGTTTGTTAGTGCGGAAAGTTTCGAAGACCCTTTAAGAACTTTTGATGAGAGTCGCTGGTGGTTATCAGATGGATGGGAAAATGGTTTTCCGTTTTTGAGTCGATGGGACGCGAAGTCTGCGACCTTTAATAAAAAGGGTCTGACTTTAACATTAGCACCGGATGACGAACGTGGTGCTGATGGCAAGCTGACGTTCTATGGGGGCGAGTTACGAAGCCATGAGTTTTTTCCTTATGGTTGTTATGAGATCGATATGAAGCCAGCACGAGCGCCAGGCGTAGTGAGTTCTTTTTTCTTGTTCTCAGGGCCTTATGACAAGCCAGAAGGTGGAAGTGGTAAACACAACGAGATAGATATCGAGTTTTTGGGATCTAATACCAACATGGTCCAACTTAATTTTTGGACCGATGATGACAGCTACACAAACTCTCACGAAACGCTCATTTTTCTAGGATTCGATGCCTCAAAGGCGTTCCATCGCTATGGGATTTATTGGGGCGAAGATCGTATCGAGTGGTTTATTGATGGTCAGTTAGTGTTGCGAGTGAACAATAGCCCTTATGATCCGACACCTAGCACTGAAAGCTCTTATTTAAGGGTAATGGCAAATATTTGGGCAACCGATCCTGAGATCGCCAACTGGGCAGGCAAATTCCGAGAAGACAAAGTTCGAGAGTATCGTGCTAAATACCGAAACTTCAGCTTCAAAGAAAATGAGAGGTGTACAACAAAATAAAGCGGCTATCACTTTGATATGAAAAGGTATGCATACTAAGCTTTAAGTGATCATAATAACGTCACGCTAGGGAATATGTATGGATACTTCTTTGTCTACCGCTATTGAGCTCTTAAACAAATCGAATGAAAAGTTTGATTTGACCGAGCCACAACATCAACAAAGTTTACTTAGGCTAGCAGACCGTTTACTGCAGCTGGATAAACTCTCCACTCAAGACCTGAAAGACCTTTCAATTCAATTTAATGCACCACTTGAGTTTCAACTCGCGGTGAAGCTCGTTGAGTCACGTAGAGAAACACAATCAATTTGTCAGCCTTTGAAAATTGGTGTGGTATTCGCTATGTGGGGGGAGCACAACCGCCTGAACCCCAAGTCGGCAGACAACCAGCATGGCGAAGACTCGCTGAGAACGAAAGTGGAACAACTTCAGTGGGTGACAGAAGGGACCAATGTTGATTGGACCTTGTATGCGGTTGATGACGGGTGTCCACACGGCAGTGCAGACGTCGCGAGATCTATTAAACAAACCTACGATGCGGGTACACAAGCGAAGGTCAAAGTACTTAAACTGGAAGATGCGTTGCCGGCTGCATCTGGTGCGCTTCGTAATCTGGCGAGTGCTGATGATTCAAGGAAAGGTGGTGCCATCATCCTTGGTTGTGAACAGTCTCTGGAAGATGGCGTTGATGCTGTTCTTTATACGGATGCCGATAACTCTGTTCACTTGGGGCAAATAGGGTTGGCACTGGCGCCTTACAGCCGTGATGGTAAGCAAGTAGTACTGGGTAACCGCAAACATGCAGACTCGATTTTAGTTAAACAAGAAGAGCGCTGGGGCGTTGGTATTAAGACGTTACGTCACATGCAGCGCATGATTGGTGCCCAGATCTTTGATAGTGGTATTAAAGATACGCAAGCTGCGTTCAAACTTTATGGTCGAGGTATCTTGGAGAAAATTCTAGAAAATCCGACGGTGTTTGATTTCTCATTTGATACGGATTGGATTTTCGCAGCGATGGAGTTCAATCAGCCAATCATTACCGTCCCATTCGCATTCATTGATTCAGCCGCCGAATCGGCATCAGTCGCACAAGGTCCTATGACAACATGGTATGTGTTGCTTGATGGCTTAGTAAAGGCAGCGAAAGCACGAGGGAGCTCTTACAGTGAAGAGATGGCAGATGTGTTTACGCGGGAGATCAATTCACATAAAGATCTCGAGCTGATTATTGATGTACTTCCTCCAGAGTTAGCTTCGGCGGGAGATAGTGATTTAGGTAACCCGAAAGTAATGTCACCACAGTCGGTACAACACTGGATCTCTAGTGCTAAATCCTTGAATGCACGAGCAAGTGCGCCAGCATAAATATAGGTTCAAGTAACCATATCGGGGAGTGAGCTCATGCTTGCTCCTTTTTATTTGATTACGATTACAAGTGTCGATAAATGAAGTTAGCAAAGGTGCACCACGTTTAAGAGTGCATAAACTAAATCGGCTCTCGATGTGACGAGAGCCGAATTTATTAAGAAGCCTTTATACTTTGACTATGTCTGACTAGTAGGTGGCGAGCACTTCTTCTATCTGTTGGTTAATCACTTTTACTTCAGTGTAAATAACCGCGAGATCATCGTCGGATGGGGCGAGATCTTTGAGTGCGTTTTGTTCTACGTTTTCTAGTGCCGAGGTTGCTGTCTCTTCTCCAAAACTGACCAATATTCCCTTCAACGTATGCACGGTAAAGTGTAATTTACCCCAATCTTGTTGCGCGACAAGTTCTTGAATCTCTTCTAGAGAATTGGCGTGGTCTTCTTGATAAGTAGATAGAACTGCGAAGATCATGTCTTTATCATTATCCAAATAGGCGTTTAAAGCATCAAAATCTAGCATAGAGACTCCTGTCAGTTACATAGTGAAAGTGGGCTAGGTGGTTTGGTAGAAAAACCGGACCTGACAGATTCACTAATCCATTGATTCCATTTATAAGGCAATTCCAATTGTTGTAATTGCGCCATGAATTCGTTAGTAAGTTGTTCTTCTGTTTGAGTTTTGTTGACGGCAAACAGATAGTCAAGTTTCGCAGCAACGGAATAGGGATAAGTGTGAATGTAGTCTTTAAGCTGTTGTACAGACCCTAGGCTATCCATATTGATGCAATTTATTGGATTTGTGTCACTGCCAAGAGCTAGTTGATTAATCACTTCCCCACGCGCCTTAATGAGATCTCCTAGGTCTTGATACAAAGAGTATTCACCATAAATATTGAGCAAAGGAAGTAACTGGCTTAGTAGAACAGTGGGGGTTTCATTTAGAACATGACAAAGCAGTGCCGCAGCTCTGATTAGCTTTTGATGCGCGAGCTGATGATTGCCCTCCAAATGCAAAACTTGACACTGGAACACAGCCAAGGCGGCTAAGACTTGTTGCTGTTGATGCTGTGTGAGCTTCAAATTCACTTGATTAGTGAATTGGTTCGCCTGTTCGAGCAGAGTACGTTTATTGGCAATACTATCTTCTTTTTCGTAAGCCACCTGAAGTGAGTGAAAGTAGTTAGAAATAGAGTTGATAACGTCGATATCTGCCGGCGAGATGTTGGTTGCATACATGTGACCCATCTTAATCAAGATTTGAGTGTTATCTGCATTCTCAGCAAGATCGATGGCTCTAATTGCACGGTGGCTAATACTCGGTGTGAGTTCAAACGCACGAATAGCCAACTTTAATGCTGGGAGCAGCATGTTGTGTTTTTCATAAATACAGCTCAAGCAGTCGATCACATTGAGAGATAGAGGGCGTGCAATAAGATAGTTATGAAGTTTGTCGATTGCTTCTTGTGCCTTGCCCAAGCTATCGAGTACCAAGGCTTGTGCAACCAGTTTTGTTGGATGCATGTTGGTTGTCGATTCTCGAAGAACATACGCCAACAGTTCCCATTGTTCATTGCCAATCAAATGTTCGATTAGGCTTGCTTCATATTGCACACTTTTTTGAGTATTAGGTACTGACAATGCTTGCTGTAATGAGGAGGGAGTATCGATCGGATAGTACTGTTTCTGCTGTGTTATTTGATGGGACTCTTCAACAGCAAGAGCGATCTTATCTCCAAGTATCGGTGTTTTAATTGGCTTAGATATAAAATGATGAGCTTCGCCAGATAAGGCGGTTAACACGGTTTCCTGACGCATATCGCCTGACAGCAAAATCGTGGCGACAGTATGATCAATCAATCTTTTACGATAAAGGATGCCAAGCAACTCGAACCCTGTAAATGTCTGCTCTAGATGATAGTCAATCAAGAGTACATCTAAGGTGTGTCTTTCCACGGTTCTTATGGCTTGGCGGTAGTCCGTGGCGATATAGATTTTGTCGTGCGAGATTCCAAGGCTAACTAATTGTTGTTTTATGAGTATGGTGGCACTCTTTGAATCATCGACAATCAAAATGCTGAGATCGGGTGGCAACTTCATTGTCATTGTTCTAGCTATCCTAGCTTTTTGTCCTAACTTAGAATTTAGGTGTCTAGATGCATAATGTCAAGTGAGGGGAAAAGGCGATTTATGGTTTTAAGACATTGGTAATCATCAATATTATACGAAATGATTCGCATTTTATCGGCGGCCGTTCATCCATGAACGAGCAAAGGTCACTAGTCCTTCATATTTAGTATAAGAAATGATGCAAAGGCGAGAAACGCAGTCATCATTAAGAACACATCATTGTAAGCCATGATAGCAGCGTCACGCTGCATTGTGCCGAGTAGGCTGGCTTGTGCCTGTTGCATGGCTGTCGCTGCATCACTGCCTGTTTGAATGAAGAATGCTTGTTGCTGTTGTAATGTTTGCCAGCCCAATTGGCTTACAGAAGGAAGCGATTCTTTAATATGCGCAAGATGCTCACGAGTCTTGTTGTCCAGTAATGTTGCGATGATCGCAATACTAAATGCCCCACCTAAATTACGCATCACATTGGTAAGCGTAGAGGCGTCAGGCGTATCCATTTTACTGATGTTCTTCATGGCTACGAGTGATAAAGGCACCATAATAAACGGGCTACCAATGGCGCGCAGAACCATAGAAAGAATCAACTGCTGACCACCGAAATCGACAGTCATATGGGTATTCACGTAGCAACTTAAACCAAACATCGCAAAACCAAATGTGACGAGGTACTTAGGTTTGATGATCTGGGTAAGCTTTGGCACCAGAGGAAAAATCAGCAGTTGTGGAAAACCCATCCACATAAGCACTTCGCCAATTTCCATTGCGTTATATTGCTGTATCTGAGTTAGATACATAGGCAGCACATAGATAGAGCCAAGCAATGCCATGCCTAAAATTAGATAGGCAATACAAGACATTGCGAACTGGGGATCCTTTAGTAAACGCAAGTTAACTAGCGGCTTCCTATGTTGCAATTCGTTGATGATGAAATAGACCAAACTGACTGCAGATATAATGGCAAGCGTGACGATAAAGCTTGAGCTGAACCACTCTTCACGATTACCTTCCTCTAGCACGACCTCTAAACAACCAAGCCCGAGTGCCATTGTGGCAATACCAAACCAATCCGCTTTTTTCAGCGAACCTAAATCGAGCTTTTCATCATCGAGCCCATAGCGAATCATGGTGATTACCAAAAGCGCTGGCGGAATGTTGATGTAGAAAATGTAGTGCCACGACAGGTTCTCAGTTAACCATCCACCAAAAGTAGGACCAATCGAAGGCGCAAACGTCGCAGTTACACCGAATAGTGCCATACCGACTGCTCGTTTGTTGAGAGGCAGCAGTTGGATGACCAGTGAGAAAGCAAGTGGGATCAACGCACCACCACTGAAGCCCTGCATCGCGCGGAACACGATCATTGAGGTCATGTTCCAAGAGAACGAACAGAGTAACGATGAAAGCGTGAAAATCGCTGTTGTCCATGTAAGGTAGCGACGTTTACCGAGTGCTTTAGATAGCCAACCACTAAGTGGAATCGCAATCATCTCTGCAACCAAGTAGGAAGTAGAGATCCATGAACTTTCATCTAGCGTTGCCGAGAGTGCACCTTGAATGTCTTTGAGCGATGAGTTGGTGATTTGAATATCTAAGATCGCCATAAACGCACCGATTAGGCCGCCAAATAGAGCGATCCAATGACGTGTTGGCACTTCAGCATTTTCCTGCTCACGTGGTGTAGAGGAGGGGATAACTTCACTCATCGATTTAGCCTCGAGTATCGATTGTTGCTACAACAGACAATCCAGGTAGCAGGCGACCTTTTAGTTCTTTCTGATCGGGTATGGTGATCTTCACAGGAACGCGTTGAACAATCTTGGTGAAGTTACCTGTCGCATTCTCTGGTGGAAGCAGAGCGAACTTCGCGCCGGTGGCTGGTGAAAAACTATCGACTTTGCCTTCTAGTGGTTGGCCTGGGAATGCATCAAGTTCAATTTCGACGCTCTGACCTTGGTGAATACCATTGAGTTGTGTCTCTTTGAAGTTGGCTTCAATCCAGATATCTCCGTTTGGCACCAAGCTCATTAACGGCGTACCAGCTTGTACTAAAAGACCTTCACGGACACTTCGTTTACCAATCACACCTGACGCGGGAGCATATACTTTGGTGTAGTTAAGGTTTAGCTGAGCTTGATCGCGTTGGGCGATTGCCTCTGTTACCGAAGCTTTTGCTTGGTCAATTTCGCTGTCGATAACGGTCAACTGGTCATGGCTTGCTACAAGATTCGCCTTCGCTTCTTCAAGCGCTGCTAGGGCAACTTTTTGTTGGGCTAACATACTGTCTACCTCATCTTGAGAGGCATAGTTTCGAGTGAGCAAACTGCGCGAGCGCTGCGTCTGTTGTATTGCGCGGTCATATTCTGCTTTGGCTGAGTCAACGCGACTTTCAGCTTGTAGAATTTGACTGTTTTGAAGCTCTTTTTGAGCCAATAGATTGGACACACTTGTTTCGACAACTGCGAGGTGAGCATTGGCTTGGGATAGTGCGGTTTGATAATCACGGTCGTCAATTTCAACCAATAGGTCGCCCTTGTTGACGATTTGGTTGTCATGTACATGCGAAGTGACAATGTAGCCCGATACTTTTGGGCTAATGTTAGTGATGTCGCCTTGTAGGTAGGCGTTATCGGTTGATTCAAAATATTGGCCATAGCCGTACCAGTAACTACCGCCACCAAGGCCCAGCGCTAACATGATCGCGGTTGCAATCAGTGGTGCCTTGTTACGTTTCTTGTTTTTTGTTTGAGCTGTTGGCGCTGAATCAGTCATTTTATTCGATCTCGTTTTTATAGATGTAACGAATTGTAAATGAAATCGATTGGTTGATAAGATAGGAAAAATAAGAAGCACTGTTGCACAAATCTTACTAATTAAAAGCAGAGGTTAATGATGGATCTCAACGCCGTGTCCGTTTTCGTACAAGTGGTTGAGTGTGGAAGCTTCACTCACGCAGCGGAAGTTTTGGATATGACAAAATCCACGGTAAGTCGTAAGTTGGCAGAGTTAGAGCAGCACTTAGGTGTGAGATTGATCACGCGATCTACTCGAAGTTTGGTTTTAACGCCAGAAGGTGAACGTTTCTACACATCGAGTTTGCAGATGCTTGAAATCATGAATCAAGCAGAACTGGAAGTGACAGCCAATCAAGACTTGATACGGGGACCACTTCGTGTCGTGTTCCCTGTAGAGCTGGGTCAGCAAGTATTGGCGCCTTACATTCATCAATTCCTTCATGAATATCCAAATGTGACGATGAATTTAGAGTTAACCAACCGTGAAGTCGACATTGTGGGTGAGGGGATCGATGTCTATGCGCAGATTGGCGAGCTTGTCGACTCAAGTTTGGTGTCGCGATACTTAGCGACCTCGACGCGAGTCATTGTCGCCAGTCCCCAATATCTAGATAAATTTGGGGATATTGAATCACATGAAGATCTGGTTCCTCCACACAAGATGGTTCAAGTGTCAAATAAAGCAGCAAGGGTACCAAAGCTGACTATCACCCCTCCCAACGGTGAGCAGGTTCCGATTGAGTTACCATTTCAGCTAAGAGTAAATACCGTGACCGCATGCCTGAGTGCCTGTATTGACAGTTTGGGAATCGCAGTCTTACCAGAGTTCATCTGTCGCGAGCATTTTGAATCAGGGACATTGGTTCAATTGCTTCCTGACTATCAGATGCCTGGAGTCAGTGTCAGCCTAGTGTATGCTGAGAGGCAACTTATGCCTAAGCGAAAGAAAGAGTTTATCGATTACCTTTTGAATGCTGCTAGCAGTGGAAGAGGCCATGCGAAATGAAGTTATATTTAAATATTGGTTCAACGAGGTTTTTAACAATTATAAATTCGACATCATAGATAATTATCACCTATTTAAATGTTGGTTTATATTAATGTTAATAATGTTATGTTTTATTAATTTAGATTCATCTAAATAACAAATGGGCACAATATCACACGGGTTTTATTATTAGATTAAATATATGAAGTTGATATCAATAACTGGTTTTACTTGTTGAAGTTGACAGAATTATCGGTGATTTGAATTTAAGTTGTTGATTTTTATTTGGTTGTTGAATTTATATAAAATCCAGATGAAATGTGTTTAATATGTAAAATTGTGACTTTAATTCCTTTCAAAAAAACTTTGTCTTTAATTGATCTCTTGAATAACTATTATTTTCTTAGTTTTCGAAACGAAAATAGTCCAACGTGATTAAAGCAGTGGTGCTTTGAGTTATCACGTATGAGAAACGTAAAATAATAAATGTAGAGAGTTAAAAAGTGACTGCAAATAAAAATATGTTAAAGCTAGCAGTAAGCATGGCCCTGTTTTCAGGTATGTCTACAACTGCTCACGCGCACGGTTGGTCAGAGTTTCCAAGCGCTCGTCAAAACATCTGTTATGAACAAGGTGGTATCTGGTCAGGTAGCCCACCTAATGCAGCTTGTGCGAACGCCAAAGATATCTCTGGTACTTACCCTTTTGTTCAACGCAACGAATACGCAAAAAATATCACTGACTTCAACAACATGAATGCTGTTCGTGCTGCCATTCCTGACGGCACACTGTGTTATGCAAATGACCCACAGAAACAAGGTATGGGAGCGCCACACACTGGTTGGACTCGCACTGAAGTCAATGCTGGCACATTTGAGTTCGTATTTAATGCAACCGCACCACACAATCCATCTTTTTGGCAGTTTTACTTAACTAAGCCAAACGCAGATTTAAGCAAAGCGTTAGCTTGGAGCGATCTCGATCTAATCCAAACAGAAGGTGATGTTCCTGTGAACAACGGAAAGTACCGTATGGATGTCACTATTCCATCTGACCGTTCTGGTGATGCTATTCTATTCGTGCGATGGCAGCGTGATGACGCGGCAGGCGAGGGCTTCTACAACTGTTCGGATATCACGATTGTTAATGGTGAAACGCCTCCACCAGAGCCGGGTCCACAACCTGATCTTGTTCGCGGTGAACTTTACATTCCAACGGACTTCGCGACACCTGCTATTGGCGACACTGTCCAGTACGACATTATCAATAAATATGGTGACGTAGCGCGTAGCTTCGATATTAAGATCGATGCATCAAACGTTAATGATTGGGAGCGACTACTAGCATCTGAAATTAATGGTTGGCATGAAGAGTTTAAAGATGGTGCAGTCTTCATCGGTGATTGGCACGCGGAAATGGAACACTACATGTATTTCCAAAACGAACCGTCACGCAACTTTTTTAACTCAAGAGACAGCCGCGCTTCAGGTGAACTTACGCTAATTAAAGATGGTGATGGTAACGTTGAGCCATTAGCGGGCGACATCTATGAACTTGTTAAGAGTGATAAAGTGGTTAACGCAGGTGATAAAGTTGTAATTGCAACGGAAGAACCAGCAAACTTTATTCAAACCTCAGGCACATCGGTAACGATTGAGAATAACGGAACGGCTTCTGTGCTGATTGATACTACACCTGTTTCACAAAACGAAACGCTGACATTCTCTGCGAATGCGATTAACAGTGAGCGTGTAGAGACCTTTAGCTTTGAAGTGATTGCTGATGATGAAGTAACACCGCCACCAACGCCGACTCCAGATCCAGACGATGGCGATGCTTGGAGCGCGACCACAACTTACCTTGGTGGTGAGATTGTGACCTATGCAGCCCAAAACTGGAAAGCGCAATGGTGGGTTCAAGGTGGTGATAACCCGCAAGCGACATACGAGAAGGATAAATGGGGTGTGTGGCGCCCAGCTAACTAATCGCGTTAATTGTTAACGAATAAACGATTTTAGCCAATAATCGACGCAGAGCCGCTAATAATGGCTCTGCTTTTTTGATCTAACCAGTAGCTTTGTGTAGCACGCCTTGTTCACCACATTTCTTTTGCATATCATCAACTTCCAGATAAAAGCAAAAATAAAGGTAGAGGTAGATATGAAGTTTCTTTGGTTAAAAATCTTGATTACTGTTTTGGTGTTCGCGGGCTTGTTTGGCCTGGTGTATTACAAGGTAATGAGTGGTATTTCATAGAATCCACTAAACGTTGGACTCACGTCCATAATGCAATGTGTCTTCACTATTGGCACAGAAAGATAAGGAAAAGCGATGCAGAGAGTAGTAATCGTCACTGGTGGTGGGCGTGGTATTGGCGCAGCAACAGCCCTTTTGCTAGCAAGTAGAGGCTACCGTGTTTGTGTTAACTATCGTAAAGACCACGGTGCAGCAAATTCGGTGGTTGCAGACATTGTCGCTAAAGGTGGCAGTGCGATGGCTTTTCAAGCGAATGCGTCTATAGAATCCGAAGTGGAAGCTATGTTTTCTGCAGTAAACCAAGAGTTAGGGCAGGTAACACATTTGGTGAACAATGCTGGTGTTCTTTTCACTCAATCTCGCTTGGCAGACATTGACTATGAGCGTTTTAACAAAGTCATGGCTGCGAATATTGGAAGCTGTTTTCTGTGTTGTAAGGCATTCATCAATCAACTCGATGGTCCGGGTGCAATCGTCAATGTCTCATCGGCTGCCTCTCGAATCGGTGCACCATTTGAATATATAGACTATGCCGCTTCCAAAGGTGCAATGGACTCGTTAACTAAAGGCCTATCGTTGGAGTTAGCTGAGCAAGGCATTCGAGTCAATGGGGTTAGACCAGGTTTCATTCACACCGATATGCACGCCGATGGTGGAGAGCCTAACCGCGTTGAACGCTTAGCGCCTAATATCCCACTCAAGCGAGGCGGAACACCGTTAGAGGTCGCGGAATCTATAGCATGGTTGCTATCTGACGAAGCCTCATATGTCACGGGTACTTTTATTGATATTGCTGGTGGACGTTAATGACACCGCTAAGTAGGAAATGATGAGTCGCAGTTGAAAGGCTCATCTAACATCTAGGCTGAAATCTCGGTGCATTTAGCTCCAAAAAACAGTAATCCTTATAGCGAGCCTCTAGGAACGGCTTGGAGTATGTGATTACCCAAGCCTTGAAGTTTAGAGTTAGCGTTTCTCTAACACTAGTGAAAAATTCACAGGTACGCTGGGTGACAGTGCGATGTTACCCACGGTATTTGACACACTGCTTAGGCTCTCTTCAGGTATACCGAAATCGAAACCTGAAATAACGGTTGGCTTGGCGGTAGACACCATTAAATGGCTTCCAGACTTGACGATGTTTACAGTAAAAATGAGCTCTTTTGACTGGCCGTAGAGTTCAACCGTCGCTGGAAGCATCTTCTGCATTGCGAGGTCTTCATTACCCATCAGTTGTTCAGGCACCGATGCAGTCACCTTGACTGATGGGAACTTCTCTTCATCAAAGAACATCGCTCTTAATCTTTCGTTTCGTATAGATACACCAGTATCTAGCATATTAAGTGGGATTGTGAGCTCCAAGACTCCTTTATCGTCGATTTTACCACTTATGCCCGATATGACAGCGGGTTCAACGACATACTGCTTCTTTATCGAAGCAAAGTTAACCGTAGAGAGCTGTTCGTTTACCTGGAAATGTCCTGATGCCAGTAACGGAAAACTGATGGTCATTAATCCTAGTGAGAGCAAGGTGATCATTTTATTCATGTTTGCTTCCTATTAATGAGATTATGTATGTACATAAATAGTATTGTCGAAAAAATGATCTTTGCATTTGATGTGAAAATTAAAGTGGTGTGATTGATTTGTTGTAGATATAGTTAATTGGTTGTTAATGCTTAAAATTTACTCAAAAATAGTAATTATTTTTTATTTATGATTAAAATATAGATTATTAATTCATTAAAATTGAAAATTTAGGTTGAAGTAACTTGTGCTTTTGTTGATAATTTATGCATATTTTTTGAATAATAATTTTTATGTCTCAAGCATCTTCTATCTCTTCTCTAGAGAAAACTAAATCATGGCAACTGCCAGATACACTGATCCTGATTTTCCTGATCGGTATTTTTGCCGCAGCAGCGACTTATTTCATTCCTGCTGGTACTTTTGAAAGCCAAGACGTCTCTTTCATTGTTGATGGTGCAGAAAAAACGCGCACCGTTATCGACCCTGCTTCTTTTAGCTACGCAACAGATGAAAACGGTGAGCTTGTCTACAACACGGTTGGCTTCTTCGCATCTGGTGGTGGTATTGGTCTAATGAACTTCCCATTTGAAGGTCTGGTATCAGGCTCGAAGTGGGGTAGCGCAATTGGCGTAATCATGTTCATGTTGATCATTGGTGGCTCGTTTGGCGTTGTTATTCGCACAGGCACCATTGATAACGGTATTCTTCACCTAATCAATAGAACTAAAGGCAGCGAAGCACTGTTTATCCCAGTGTTGTTTCTACTGTTTTCTTTAGGTGGTGCAGTCTTCGGTATGGGTGAAGAAGCGGTCGCATTTGCGATTATCATTGCCCCACTAATGGTACGACTTGGTTACGACAGTATTACTACCGTGATGGTAACTTACGTTGCGACTCAAATCGGATTTGCAACGTCTTGGATGAATCCATTCTCAGTAGCAATCGCGCAAGGTATCGCTGGCATTCCTGTACTATCTGGCATGACCTTCCGTATGGTGATGTGGGCATGCTTTACGGTTGTCGGTATTGGTTTCACCATGTTGTATGCATCACGAATTAAAGCGAACCCAGAATCATCATTTACCTTTGCAACTGACAAACATTTCCGCAAGCAAGAACAAGATGATCAACCTGTTGCGAAATGGTCTTTTGCTGATACGTTAGTCATGTTAACTGTTGCGGGCACTACTGGTTGGGTTATTTACGGTGTAGTGGTTCATGCTTGGTACATCCCAGAGATTGCTTCTCAGTTCTTCACTATGGGCTTTATCGTGGCAATCATCGGCGCTATTTTTCGTTTGAACGGCATGTCTCTTAATGACGCAGCAGATGCGTTTAAAGAGGGGGCAGGAATGATGCTAGCGCCTGCACTACTGGTAGGCTGTGCGAAAGGTGTCCTTCTAATTTTAGGTGGTGGTTCTGGTAGCGAAGCGAGCGTACTAAACTCGATTTTAAATAGCGCAGGCTCTTTCATTAGTGGTCTTCCAGACGTGATGGCAGCTTGGCTGATGTTTGTCTTCCAATCTGTATTTAACTTCTTCGTGACGTCAGGTTCTGGTCAAGCAGCACTAACCATGCCTCTGCTTTCTCCGTTGGCGGATATCGCAGGTGTAACTCGTCAAGTTGCAGTACTGGCGTTCCAACTGGGTGATGGCTTTACTAACATCATCGTACCGACGTCTGCTTCTCTAATGGCAACTTTGGGTGTATGTCGCATCGATTGGGGTGTATGGGTTAAGTTCTGTGGTCGCTTTATTGGCCTGCTGTTTGTATTAGCAAGCGTGGTCGTTATTGCAGCACACCTGATGGGCTTTGCTTAATCTCTGAAAAGTAATTCGCGATCGCGAATTAATTGACCGACTTATATTACACTACGACCAAAGGCGAGCTGAGACTCGCCTTTGTTGTTTATTAAATCTATTGGAAATCGATATGTCAGAAATGGCGACACATAATCAAACGCAAGTTATTGAATACCTTCACTCACTGAATGTGGATGATCTCCCGTCGGGTGATCACACGTTAAGCTTTGCTGTAGCGACCAATGCTATCGGGCAATGGCAACAGTTACCTGTTCGAGTTTTTAAAGGACGCAATGAGGGCAAGAAAGTCGTGATTACTGCTGGTGTTCATGGCGATGAGCAGAACGGTATCATGACAGCAATGAAAGTTGCACAAAGACTCGTTGAGCAGGATATCGCGGGTTGCGTCACTATTGTTCCAACGATTAACGTGAGCGGTATTTTAAATCACAGTCGCAATTTCTTCCCTGTCGATCCTGATACATCGCCGTCAAACCTCAATCGTTTCTTCCCTGGTAATGTTGAGGGGAATGAAGTTGAGCGCTATCTAGGAACGCTATGGAACAACCTATTGTTGCCAAACGCTGATATTGCGATCGACCTGCACACGCAAACCTCAGGGACGTGCTATCCACTCTATATTTTCGCAGATTACAGAGTTGAAAAAGCAAAACAGATGGCGGCTCTTATGAACGCTGATGTGGTCTTGAACGATCCGGGTGAGAAAGGGGTGTTGGAAACGGCTTGGAACACACACGGTGTGCCTAGTATTACGGTGGAAGTAGGCTCTGGTCGTTATTTTGAACGTGAACTGGTGGAACGTGCAACTCAAGGGGTTATGAACATCCTAATAGTGGAAGGCGTCATTGAAGGTGAAGTGTCTAAACTGAACAGCCCACTAGAAGGCGATAAGATCATAAGTATTAAAGCAAAGCAGGGCGGTTTTGTAGAGCCACAGGTTTCGTTGATGCAGAAAGTGGAAAAGAACGATTTGCTTGCAATCCAATACGATTCACTTGGCAAGGAGTTACTGAGATACACAGCGCCTGAATCTGGTACTGTCATTAGCCACAACCTTGAAACGCTTCGTGCTCCAGGTTCGTTGATTGTCCGTCTAATCAAATAACGCAAAATGAATCAACTGGGCAAAGAACCTCTTTGCCCACTCTCGCTTCTATGCCTCTCACCGGTTAGAAACTGCATATACCTAATCTTCCTTAGTGATCGACTTATACATTTTCCAGATCTCCAGATTATAGATAAGCTTTGAAATAACTATCTAATATTCAATATCTTGGCGTGTATTTTTTATTAATGAAGTAACGCTATTTTTTTAGATTTGTATAAGTAGTGAGCGCAAGGGTTCCTTAAAATAGTGATATCCATGAATTGGCCAGTAGAACGTATCACTGCTTAGTCAATAGAATTCTAAGATGTTGAGGAGCCCCATGAAGATCATCAAGCCACTAGTCGCCATCTCTCTAGCCGCGTTAGTTTTAATGGGGTGCTCCAGCGTCAATGAAACTCATCAGCCTCTTCATACATCTAGCGAGTATTACGATTATATTCAGCCCTCGTTTGAACAATATGTGGATACGACGAGCGAGTGGTTGTCAGAAAATCGCGCTTTCATTGCTGAAGACCATAGCAAAGAGCTGTCAATGAACGTCCCATACAGCAAAGGCGACCCGACTTCAGATAAGGCGATTCTTTTGGTTCACGGCCTTGGCGATTCACCATTCAGCTTTAGTGATATATCGACATCTTTGGTAGAGCAGGGCTTTTATGTACAAGTCGTACTGTTACCGGGTCACGGAAGCAACCCTGAACACATGAAGTTGGTTCGGTACCAAGACTGGCAAACTTTAGTTGACCATTATGCGAATCTGCTTAAACAAGAACATGCTCAAGTTTGGCTCGGCGGCTTCTCGACAGGAGGAAACCTTGTCTCTATTCATGCGATGGATAATGACGGAGTAGATGGGCTGATGCTGTTCTCTCCCGGGTTCCAAACAGTCACGCCATTTCTAGAAAAATTCACTCCCTTTGTCGCTCTGTTTACTGATGGCTGGAACGCTGAGGAGAATAATTTTGCGAGATACAGCTCTGCGCCGATTAATAGTGCTTTAGCCTATTCTGAGAGTGCACAAGTGTTCCGTGACAAAATTGAAGTCAGAGAGTTAGATATCCCAACTTTGTTAGTAACTGCAGAAGCGGATAGTGTGATTGATTCGCAAGCTCTGTACGATTACTTCGAGAACCACTTTACCCATCCCAATAGCAAGTTGGTGTGGTATGGGGAACAAAAGCAATCTGACGAGTTAGGTAAGACTCAAGTCTACTCAATGCATCGTGATGATCTTAGAATAAGCACAGCGTCACACATGAGCCCACTGTTCGCCCCAGAAAACAGCTACTACGGTGAGAAGGGCGAAAAGATTATTTGTGAGAATAGTTTTAGCAAATCAGATACCGAAGCATGTGAGAATGGTGAGCCGACATGGTTCTCTGCTTGGGGTTATACTGAAAAAGGGCGCATCCATGCTCGCTTAACATGGAACCCATATTACGCAGAATTAGAGTCTACAATGAGAGCCGTTGTTCAGTAACGCTTGTAACGATTAAGTAAAGCGTCTGGAGAGTGATTATGACCAACAAAGTACAGATAAATACCATCTCTGAGTTACACCAGTTTTTAGGGCTACCGAAACCGACACACCCTCTGGTGACATTGATTGATCAATCTAAGATCACGCGAGAGTTCAACGAACATCTGACTCTAGGGTTCGGTCTGTACTTTATTTCACTCAAGGATGGCGCCAACTGCAGCATTGGTTACGGGCAGACAACCTACGATTTTGATACTGGTACTATGACATTCTTCGCTCCTGAACAAGAAGTGAGTATTGCTCCTAGCGAACATGTTGAGGATTCAATCGGTTGGACGTTGGCTTTTCACCCACAGTTGATTGCTAAGTCGGATCTTTATGGAAAAATGCTCGACTACACCTTCTTTGAGTACGAGAGTAACGAAGCGCTGCACTTGTCAGAGCGCGAAAGAACCATGGTGACAGATATCGCGCTCAATATTGGCAACGAAACAGAAGCTAATATCGACAAGCATACTCAGTCATTAATTTGCTCCAACATTGAGCTACTTCTTAGATACTGTAACCGTTTTTATGATCGCCAGTTTATTGTGCGTGCAGACTTGAACCATGACCATATTCACCGTTTGAGCAAATTACTCGCCGATTACTATCAAGGCGATAGACCTTTCGAGCTTGGTATTCCTACGGTTCAATACTGTGGTAAAGAGCTTGGGCTTTCTCCGTATTATTTAAGCGATCTGTTAAAGAAAGAGACCGGCAAAAACGCGCTAGAGCATATCCATTTGTTTGTTATAGAGCGTGCTAAGACTTTGATGGCTGAGACAGAGCACAGTATCACTCAAATCGGCTATGAATTGGGTTTTGAGTATCCTCAACATTTCTCCAAGCTTTTTAAAGCAAAAACTGGTGTGAGCCCACGAGAATTTCGCAGTTCTATTTAATTTAAACTGCACAAAACTGAGTGCGGTTAAGTAATACGCAACAGCTTCCTAGGTTTCTTCATTTCAAGACTGCGGTCAAATTGCGATTGACGACTTATGTCTTCCTCGGTAATGACAGTGTATAGTTTTAGAATATTCATTCAGGTTTTTTATTGAACTTGCTGTTATTGGTAAGGGTGTTATGAAGAAAAATGGATTTACTCTCATAGAGTTGATTGTCGTTGTGATCATACTCGGCATCCTCGCTGTGACAGCTGCACCAAGGTTTTTGGGAATCCAAGAATCAGCGCGAGAAGCCGTGTTAGAAGGCGTTGCAAGTGCAATGGACAGTGTGAATGCTCAAGTTGTATCGAAAGCCATTATTCAAGGGCTTGACCCTAGCGCAGAGAATCCAAGTGATCAAAGCAACTACGTGATTGATTTTGGTATCGGTAGTGTTGAAGTCGATTGGGGCACCTTATGTCCAGAAAGCCGAGGCGAGTCGGGCGATAAACTTAACATGCTCGATTTCCTAACATTATCTGACGATGAAAGTTTGACGTCGGAATTTGGTAACCGACACACAGTGATTGGTTATACCCATTCATTCACGCAAGCACAGCTTGATAGTACCAACATTCCTGATGCAGACCTCCCTTCAGGTTGCTATGTTATTTACGACTCTTTTGGTCGTTCGGATGGTAGCAAGTGTCCAGTAGGTGGTTGTGAGTGTACAGTTCGTGTTGTTAATGACGAATGCTAAGTAGAACTTCTTTTTGAATGATATCGCGCGTTGCTCTTTTGGTTGCAACGCGCTTTTTGTTTTCACGGTGTTGATCTTCCAATTTGCTCCCTTTAAACCTCAATCCGTACAATGACTTGGTCAAGTTTTCCCATACAAATGGTTATCCTATACACAGAATTTATAAATTAGGCTTATTCCATCGTTTGATTTTCGTTAGGTTGATGTGACTCAACAAGCGAGAAAAGAATTATGGATAGACCTAAATTATTATTAGAGCGCCTAAACCAGATAGGTGTATCGTTAGAAGGGACAGGTAAAGCACACGCTTTGCTTGGGCTCGGCTCCGTAGGCTTAGAGCTAGAGCGATTGGATGAGTATTCTGACATTGACTTCTTTGCGATTGTCCAAAAAGGCCATAAACAAGCGTTTCTAGACAGTCTTGCTTGGTTATCGGATATAAAGCCGATTGATTACGCGGTAAGAAATACGGTTGATGGCTACAAAGTACTGTACAGCGATGGTGTTTTCTGTGAATTCGCTGTGTTTGAGCCGGAAGAGTTAGCGGGTATTCCTTTTTCAGAAGGCCGCATCGTTTGGCAACAATCTGATTTTAATACCGATTTCTGTGTTCCACCAAAGCAAGAGCAGAATCAAGATAACGATTTAGAGTGGATCATTGGGGAGGCGATGACCAACCTTTATGTTGGAATGTGTCGTTATAATCGAGGTGAGAAGCTGTCTGGTATGCGTTTTGTCCAGTCCTTTGCTCTTGATCGTTTAATTGAGTTGGCAGAGCGAATCGAACAACCTAATCCAGCGCTAGTGGATGTGTTTATGGCGGATAGAAGATTAGAAGTTCGTTTTCCAGAGTTTTCCAAGATGCTCCCCTCATTTACTCAAGGCTATGAGTTTACGCCGGAGTCTGCAGTCGCACAGTTGGAGTTCTTGAATGCGCACTTTAGTGTTAATCAAGCGATGCGAACTAGAATCCTTGAGCTGTGTAATCAATGATTAATTACCTGTGTCAATGAGTGGGTCGATGTTTAATCTTTACTCAATAGTAAACTCCGTGTTAGCTTCGAAGTTCTTCAAGCACATGTGTAAAGGAGGAGCAGAGGATGTCATTTGAAAGTGCGGTTACATTTTTTATAGCCATGTTTGTATTCGGCATTACACCAGGGCCGGGCGTGTTTGCCATATTGGCACGCGGTATGGTTCACGGTTGGAAAAAATGCATCACTCTTTCGTTAGGAATGACATGCAGTGATATGATTTATCTCGTGCTTGCCTGTTTTGGTTTAGCGACAGTTGCAGAAAATTGGTCATTCGCCTTCGAAGTGATTCGTTACGTTGGTGCTGCTTACTTGATTTACCTTGGGTACAAGATGTTCAGAAGCCTGCCTGAAGTGCAGGGATCGGCAGAGCAAGTTGCTAAGCAAAGCCAAAAGTCAGCACTGGCAAGTTTTGCGCAAGGCTTTTTAATTTCTGCGTCAAACCCGAAAGTGATTCTTTTTTACATTTCGTTCTTGCCAACGTTCATCGATCTTACTGTACTACGTTCACAAGATATCGTACTAGTTGCTATGTTAGCGTTTGTCGCTCTAATGACGGGCTTGTTGCTGATTGCGATGGGGGCAGGTCGAATGGTGACATTGTTGAAAACGCCTCGTGCTCACAAAAGGTTAAACCAGAGCGCTGGTGGTATCATGATTGCCGCAGGCTCCTATTTAGCAATTAACCGATAGTTGCGTTAAAACTTAATAAAAAAGGCGATCCAATGGATCGCCTTTTTTCTGGTCTTCTTGTAGCTTATGCGGCGCTGAATGCTTCTATATCACGGTGTTTAATTACGTAACGCAATCTAAGCAGCATCAAGCCAGCAGCGACGGTTAACCCTGTTAAGATGCCTACCCAAAAGCCTGTCTCACCCATAGCCGGAACCACATAGTCGGTGAGGCCGAGTACCATACCCATCGGCAATGCCAAGCCCCAGTAAGATGCAATCGCTAGAAACATTGGGGTTTTAGTGTCTTTGTATCCACGTAGAGCACCATTCGCCGATGTTTGCAGCGCGTCACTAAATTGGTACATGGCGGTAAAAACAAGCAGTGTGGCTGCTGTAGCACTTATGGTTGGGTCCGTCGTGTACAGTCGAATGATCCAATCAGGAAACAGTAAGAAAGTCGCAACTGATAGCAGTGAAATCATTGCCGCTACTAAAATGCCGATTTTACTGCGCTCAATCGCACTGAGTTCGTTCTTCTCACCTAGGGCATGACCAACGCGAATGGTAATGCCAAATGAGATGCTCATTGGAATTACGTAGGTCATGCTCGAAATATTCAGTGCAATTTGTGCAGCAGCAACGTTTTCGGCACCAATACGACCAATCATAAGCGCAATAACCGCAAAAATACTGCCACACACGGCAATGTTCATACCGATAGGTAAGCCAAGCTTTAGCAAGTGAAACATCTCTTTAGCTTTAGGTGCTGCGTCAGAGAAGTTAATAATCGTCTTGTAATGATGATGTGTGCGGATGTATGAATAAAGCATGCCCGACATCATCCAGTACACCAAACTCGTCGCCCAACCACAACCAACAGCGCCCATTTCTGGGAAACCAAACTTACCGTAAATCAGAACGTAGTTAACCGGGATATTCACCAATAAGCCAATGACGGAGATGATCATCGGTACCTTAGTGTTGTTCATGCCTTCACAGAAGCCATTCAAGGTGTAGAACAGAGCAATGCCCGGTACACCAAAGGCCAGTGCGAACGCATAGTCACTACCAATTGGGATGATCTCTGAAGCAACACCAATCCACTCCAAAATAGGTTTGGCGCTAACAAGGTAGGCAATCAGTATGACGCTAGCGATCAGCGCTAGCCAAACCATCTGGAAGAACTCGACAGAGACACTTCGAAAGTCTCTCGCGCCTCTGTGGTACGCCACCACCGGCGTTAACGCCATGATAATACCGCGCAATAACAGCAGTACAGGGATCCAAAGGCTGGTTCCCAAGGCAATGGCAGCAAGATCTGCAGGGCTCACCTGGCCGGCCATGGTGGTATCCACAAAGCCCATCGCTTGTGTTGCAATTTGAGTCAGAATGATTGGAATCGAAAGCTGCATAAGAGCACCCGATTCGCGAGTAAAAGGACGTAGTTTGTTCAACATGAGTGTAAGAAACACCAATATAAATGCACCAATGATGGCAGGATGGCGGATGTGCATTTTAGGGTGTGCCCGTTAGGCGGCGTCAATATAAACACCTTACCGTACACGGTCAAGTGTTGGGTTTATGGTCCCATTTTTAGCATTCGTTAAGTAAATCACCTATTGCGTAACATAGACTTCTACTATGGAAAAACTAGCAGTTGTACAATTGATGGCGTATCTAATATTTAGGAAGTAGCACGCTTAGTGTGTTGTTTTTTATGATAATAAACACTGATGACGTACGATTTGAGGAATGTTGAATGGAGAACATCATTGATGAATTGGTCGCTCAGGGCTATGAAGTATCTGGGGGAGATTCAGGTATAAAAGTTAAGATTAGTGCAATTACTGGCAAAGCGACTATCCGTAAAAATGCTTATTCAAATCGATTCGTCGTATCAAGCCACTCCTGGGTTCAACTTGCCGGATTATCTTTGACATTTTTTTCTATCTTGTTGTCTTTGCTCAGTTTCTGGGGAGAATCGACGCTAAGCGGTACACTGTTGTATATTGTTTCAATAGGTATCCCGTTGGTGTTTTCAGGTTTAGTGTCAGTGATCGTTGCTGAGATCCAGCTGCAACCTGTACGACAAATCGTACGAATGGCCAATATGAGGCTATCAGACCACTTACAGAATAATAGTTAGTGAATCATTTTAATTAGTAACGTTCCTAATGCCGATTCTCTTCGCAGATTTGGTTATCCCATCTTAAGTGTCAATCCCGCTCTAAATGCTAAAAAGCTGCAACCGTGAACTTATTTCGACGATAAAAGTTTGAAGAGCCTCGAAATGCGCGTTGGTTTAGTCTGATAATCTCCTCGATTTGACTGAGGGACAGCACTAATGATTGATCGGGAAAAGCTAGCAAGAGCTGACACTTATTTACATTCTGTCGGGTTGTCACGTAATACAGACAAAACAATTTTATACCGATTTTTAAGAAGCAGAGGCATCGCGTTGAAGCCCGTTTATTGGGAATCTTTTCACAAAAACGTGGTTTTGAAATTCACTGAATTCTTCATTGTGTATCTTGTTATTACTTATCTCTTTAGTTTGGCTGAGGAGGAGGCGAGATTTATTGATACGTTCTTTAGTGCCGTTTTCGTCAGTTCAGTATTCTCCTTTGTTTTGAGTCTCTATTATCATTTTCAATCTAGAAGAAGTGGCCTGAAAGATTGGAACAATATATAGATAGTATCCTTGATAGACTAGGCGCGTAGTCCCATTGAATGACAGATCACGATACCCACTAATACACAAGGCAACGATGAAAGTACTGATATCAGGTTCCAACGGGTATGTCGGCCGTCACGTGACGAGCTTGTTTAAGGAAACTAGGGCTGAGGTGTATCTCTATGATAGAGGGCGAAGCGCAATTATCTGTCCTGAAGGCATGTATGAGAGATACTCGAAATTTGAAGATTACTTTGATGTTGTGATTAATTGCGCGAGGCCTCATTGGTCAGAATATTCGCCATCAGAAATAGCCAATATCGAGTCCAAATTACTATTAAAGCTAGATAGCTTGGCAAAAGTAGGGGCGATAAAAATCCATACATCGGGCGTATGGCTATTTGGCAAAGCAAACTACGATGAGTTAAGAGGGTTTAAACTGAAACCTCTTTCTGTGGTTGAGCCAGATGTAACAACGATTGAGCGAGCACTAAGGTATAAATGGCATGTCGTTTATTGCCCGAGTTTGGTTTATGGCGGTGAAAACTGTCAGTTGATGAGGATTATTGAAACGTTAGATGGATCTCTATCAGTGGCGATGCCAACACAAGGGCATAACCAATATATACATGTCGAAGATATCGCGCACTTCTATTTATCTTTAGTACAAAACCAACCGGATAACAGGCAGCATTTTATCGCAGAGAAAGAAGGTTACACTCCCGCAGATTTTGGCCGTCTACTTTTACAGGCTAGCTTGATTAAAAAGATAAACAGTATGGATTGGATGGAATTTGAATCTCGGTTTGGTTCTTCTGCGGTTGAGATAGAAAGGTTGAACCTTGATCTACCAGTGAGTCCAATGTTCAAATCAACCTCAACTTTGCGTCATTACATAGAAAACTCTTTTAACAAACACCTGTAGTAAGCTCTGTTGAAGAACCTTTCATATTGGCAAACACTTTGTCACGTAACTCGATAAATTTTAAAACAATATGTCATCATTTAGCGCCCAAATGAAAATGATTGTCATTTAATTTCTTTTTGAGTTACTCTATGTGAAATTTTACTACAGAGTGATATGCTTACAGTTGAGCATTGAAATGGCATTTAACCATAGATAAAGTCAGGTTATACGTTTGCTCTGGTCTATTTTTAATCGGTTATACCTCTTTTGTTCTACCCCTTTCGGGTAGTTCATTTTCGTAATTGATTTACATCATATTTTCATTTTCTTTCATAATTCATTATTCGCTCAGTTAAGAAAATTATAACCTTTCAGGAACTCTTATGAGCAAGATGAAGCTAGTCGTAATCGGTAACGGGATGGTAGGCCATCGCTATATCGAAGATTTAGTCGAGAAGACAGACGTAGCCAACATGGACATTACGGTGTTCTGTGAAGAGCCACGTGTTGCGTATGACCGCGTACACCTTTCTTCTTACTTTTCACACCACACAGCAGACGAACTTTCTTTAGTTAAAGAGGGCTTCTACGAGAAACATGGTATCAACATGTTGATCGGCGAACGCGCTATCACAGTAAACCGTGAAAAGAAGATTGTTTACTCGAGCTCTGGTCGTGAAATTCAATACGACAAGCTAATCATGGCGACGGGTTCTTTCCCATTCGTTCCACCTATTAAAGGCCGCGAGAGCAAAGACTGCTTTGTGTACCGTACTATCGAAGATCTTAAAGCGATCGAAGCGTGTGCGAAGAAGAGCAAAGTCGGTGTTGTAATCGGTGGTGGTCTTCTAGGCCTTGAAGCAGCTGGTGCTCTAAAAGCACTGGGTGTAGAGACTCATGTGGTTGAGTTTGCTCCTAAGCTAATGGCTGAGCAACTGGACCAAGCGGGTGGTAACCAACTTCGTCAAAAAATCGAAAGCATGGGTGTGAAAGTCCACACCAGCAAAAACACGCTTGAAATTGCTCCTGAAGGTAAAGAAGCACGTAACGTTATGCGTTTTGCAGACGGTACAGAGCTAGAAACTGACTTTATCGTATTTTCTGCGGGTATTCGCCCTCAAGATAAACTTGCTCGAGACATGAAGCTAGACGTTGCTCCACGCGGCGGTATCGCTATCAACGATTTCTGTCAGACTTCTGATGACAGCATCTACGCTATCGGTGAATGTGCGTCTTGGAACGAAACTTTCTACGGTCTAGTTGCGCCAGGTTACAAGATGGCGACGGTAGCGGTTGACCATATCGTTGGTAACGACAGCAAGTTTGAAGGTGCAGACATGTCTGCGAAGCTTAAGCTTTTGGGCGTGAAAGTAGGTTCAATCGGTGATGCTAACGGCCGTACTCCTGGTTGTAAGAGCTACGTTTACCAAAACGAAGAGCAAGAAGTTTACAAACGTCTAATCGTATCTGAAGACAACAAGAAACTGCTTGGTGCAGTAATGGTTGGTGATACGTCTGATTACGGCGATCTTCTACAGCTTATGCTGAACGAAATCGACCTACCAGAGCACCCAGATGCGCTAATCCTACCTGCTCACGCTGGTGCAGAGAAGCCAACACTAGGCGCGGACGCACTGCCTGAGTCTGCAGTTATCTGTTCTTGTTTTGATGTTACAAAAGGCAAGATTGCAGAAGCGGTTGCTCAAGGTCACCACACCATTGGTGATATCAAAGCAGTAACGGGTGCTGGTACTGGTTGTGGTGGTTGTATCCCTCTAGTGACTTCAGTTCTAAACGCTGAGCTTGAAAAAGCGGGTGTTGAAGTGAAAGACGACGTATGTGAGCACTTCGCTTACTCTCGTCAGGAGCTATTCCACCTAGTACGCATCGGTGAAATCAAGTCGTTTGAAGAGCTACTTGAGAAGCACGGTACGGGTTACGGTTGTGAAGTATGTAAGCCACTTGCTGGTTCTATCCTCGCTTCAAACTGGGGTGACCACATCCTTAAGCCGTCTCTAGTTAAGTTACACGATACCAACGATAACTTCCTAGGTAACATCCAAAAAGATGGTACTTACTCTGTTATCCCACGTATGGCAGGTGGTGAAGTGACGCCAGCAGCCCTAGCAGCATTGGCTAACGTTGCAGCTGAGTACAACCTATACACGAAAGTGACAGGTGCTCAACGTATCGGTCTTTTCGGCGCTCAGAAAGATGATCTTCCAACAATCTGGAAGAAACTAATCGAAGCGGGTTACGAGACTGGTCAAGCGTACGGTAAGTCACTGCGTATGGCTAAGACATGTGTCGGTTCTACCTGGTGTCGTTACGGTGTTCAAGATTCTGTTGGTCTTGGTGTAATGATTGAGAACCGTTACAAAGGCATCCGTACTCCTCATAAGATGAAGTTCGGTGTATCTGGCTGTACTCGTGAGTGTGCGGAAGCACAAGGTAAAGACCTTGGTATTATCGCGACAGATGCTGGTTGGAACATGTACGTATGTGGTAACGGTGGTATGAAACCTCGTCATGCAACACTACTAGCAGGAGACCTAGACCAAGAGACACTAATCAAGTACATCGACCGTTTCATGATGTTCTACATTCGTACTGCTGCGCCACTACAACGCACTTCAGTATGGTTTGAGAACCTAGAAGGTGGCATCGACTACCTACGTGAAGTCATCATGGAAGACAAACTAGGCATCAATGATCAACTAGAAGCTGATATTGCTGGCCTAATTGAAAACTTCAGCTGTGAATGGACTGACACTATCAACGACGAAACACAATTGAAGCGTTTCTCTCACTTCATTAACTCTGATGAGCGTGATGACAACGTAATGTTTGTAACTGATGGTCGTGAGCAACACCGTCCAGCGACATTTACTGAAAAACACCCAGAAGCGAAGGGCGACATCCTTCACGTAGCGGCAGAGTAATAGGGGAACGACATCATGGCATTTACAAAAGTTTGTAAAATCGAAGACATCATCCCAGGTACTGGTGTTGTGGCACTGCTAAACGGCGAGCAAGTAGCAATCTTCCGCCCACGTGCAACAGAAGAAGTGTTCGCAATCAACAACATGGACCCATTCTTCCAGTCAAATGTGCTTTCTCGCGGCCTTATCGTTGAGCACAAAGACGAGCTATGGGTTGCAAGTCCGCTAAAGAAGCAGCGCTTCAATCTAGCGACTGGCTTGTGCATGGAAGACGAGCGTATGAGCGTGAAATCTTACAAAGCACGTGTTGTTAAAGGTGCAGTAGAAGTCGCGGCGTAATCGCTAAGATTTGATAGTTCAAGGGCTCTAGTGAGTGGTGATTGTCATGACGACAACTAGAGCCTTTTCCTATCCAATTTTAACTTTTATTTTTAACTTTTAGTAAGGGCAATTTATGTCTGCTTTAAAACCTGTAGAATTCGTACAAACCATGATCGATGTTGGTGAAGCGAAAACAAAAACAAGTACTCGTGATCTTATTCTACGAGGCACGATGGCTGGTGTGATCCTTTCACTTGCTGTTGTAGTTGCGATTACGACTATCGTACAAACAGGTATTGGTATCGTTGGTGCACTTGTGTTCCCAGTGGGCTTTGTGATTCTTAGTATCATGGGCTACGACTTAGTAACGGGTGTATTCGGTCTAGCGCCACTGGCTAAGTTCGATAATCGCCCAGGTATCACTTGGGGTAAAATCTTCCGTTGTTGGGGTCTTGTTGGTCTAGGTAACCTGCTTGGTTCTCTACTTGTAGCATTCTTGGTTGCTGTTTCTCTAACAGGTAACTTCTCTCTAGATCCAAACGCAGTAGCTCAAAAGTTCATTGCGGTTTCAACTGCACGTAGCCTAGGTTTTGAAAACATGGGTATGGACGGATGGATTACGTGTTTCGTACGCGGTATCTTCTGTAACCTAATGGTTTGTCTAGGTGTAATCGGTAATATGACTGCGCGTTCTATGCCTGGCAAAGTTGCGATGATGTGGTTCCCAATCTTCATCTTCTTCGCACTAGTGTTTGAACACACAGTGGTAAACATGTTCCTATTCCCACTAGGTATGATTCTAGGTGCTGACTTCGGTATTGCGACTTGGTTGAACTTTAACCTTATCCCAACAATCCTAGGTAACATTGTTGGTGGTCTAGTGATGACTTGTATCCCACTTTACCTAACTCACGCTAAAACAGCGCCAGCGATTAAATAATCCTGACCTGAGTGATTAAGCGAATGAATTAACGGAAAGGCCCTGCAGTGTACTGTGGGGCCTTTTTAGCTTCTTTACCTCGTTTACCTTCTTTACCTTCGTTGGTTGTGAACATCAATATTCACTATGCTTTAAAGAGTACGACAGCCAGTGATAAAGAATTGCAACGAGAATAACCAAAAACGTTAATTCAATTAGTTATGAAATATGCAAAAACTGTGATCGACGAGATGTTTTCTTGTTGATACAGTGAATTACAGCAAAATAATTAAAATAGGCGTAAGCAATGAGTGAGCAAGCAGTAGAAAAAGGTTTCGTTTCTTTGGTGGGTGCCGGTCCGGGCGACCCTGATTTATTAACCGTTAAAGCCGCACGAGTGATTCAACAAGCTGATGTTGTGGTATATGACCGTCTCGTATCTAAGGCAATCTTAGCGATGGCTAACCCAGGTGCAGAGATGCTTTATGTTGGTAAAAAACTAGATCATCACTGCGTACCACAAGATCAAATCAATCAACTACTTGTGACTAAAGCTCAAGAAAACAAGCGCGTGGTACGTTTGAAAGGTGGTGACTCATTTATTTTTGGCCGTGGTGGCGAAGAGTGTGAAACGCTGGCAGAAAATAATGTCTCATTCGAAGTGGTTCCGGGCATCACAGCCGCAGCGGGGGCCACGGCTTACGCTGGTATTCCTCTAACGCATCGTGATCACGCACAAAGCGTACAGTTCATTACGGGTCACCTTAAGAAAGATGGTGAAGATATTGACTGGAAATCACTGGCTCAACACAACCACACCATCGTTTTCTACATGGGACTGAAAGAGAGCCCAAATATTCAGAAAAACCTGACTGACAATGGCATGCGTCAAGATATGCCTGTAGCAATTATCGAAAATGGTACGCGTCAGGAACAGAGAGTCTTTAGAGGTGGCTTGAGCGATTTGGCTGAGCTCGCTTCACAAGCTAAGAGCCCAGCATTGATTGTCGTTGGCAGTGTTGCTCAACTTCACGAGAAACTGGCTTGGTTCAACCAACAATAACAACTTCTATTTGCTTGCCTAGATGCTGCAGCGGCTAGATTGTCGCTGCATCTCTTGCTGGCGCATCGGCATTTGGTCGATGAAGTTCGCTAAGAACGCCCAATCGGTCGTGCCACTCCATCGGTGTTTCTCTTTACCATCCTTGCCAATCAGAATCCCTGTGTGCTTACCCTTGGGGATCTCATAGATTTTCTTAACCGCTTCTAAGTTGAACTCTTCTTTTAACCAACTAGGCATAGTGTAACCGTTCTCGGCAATAACCATAACCACAATGTCGCGTTCATCGATTTGGCAGTTGTTGATCAAAACACTATTCATAAACTCTTTAACCTTAGTATCTTGGTCTGGCGCAAACAGGATAACACTGCGATGTGGCAAACTGTGTGAGTGTTCATAGGCCGGGTAGGCGAGGGCAGTGTGAGAGCAAGCAACGATACCTGCAATAGCGAGTAATCTTCCTAACATCCTATGACTCCTTTCAAACAACGCGTGTTGTTGCTACTAAAAACTCTTTAAAAAACTGTTTTTGAAAGCGAGAGCAACAAACTCTGCACAATAATCAAGCAATGATTAAATGCCGATACGTAAAGCATAGTTGATAGGTTCAAAATCAACGATAAGCGACTCGCATTTATTAAGCAGATCGAATAGGGTAAAGGCTTATTTTTAAGAACCCAATAAAGGCATAGCGCCACAGGCACCATACATGGAAAATATTGCGATTCTGGTTGATGTTCAAAACGTGTATTACACAACAAGAGATAAGTATCGAAGCAATTTCGATTACAACCAATTTTGGTATGTGGCAACCACGGGGCGAAACGTCGTATCAGCTAATGCTTACGCAATTTCTAGCCAAGATCCAAAACAGCGTCAGTTCCATCATATCCTCCGCGGTGTGGGCTTCGATGTAAAACTGAAACCTTTCATTCAACGACGAGATGGCAGTGCTAAAGGCGATTGGGATGTCGGTATCGCGTTAGATGCAATCGAGTTGGCGGAGTCTGTCGATACGATCATTCTGGTTTCTGGCGATGGTGATTTCGAGATCTTAGTTGAACGTATGAAATCACGCTTCAATACAAAAGTGGAAGTCTACGGTGTGCCGGGGCTAACAGCTCAAAATCTCATCGATTCTGCAACAAAATTTGTTCCAATCGAGAAAGATCTCCTAATGTAGCCAAATAGTGCAATTTTATAATTGAAATCAATTTTATGATAATTAAAATGCAAACCATTATTATTTAATAGGTGGTGGTGATGTCTCGCATTTTAGTTGTTGACGATGATATTCAGTTATGTGAGTTGCTCTCTGAAGTGTTAGAAGCAGAGGGTTATCATGTTGATAAGGTCCATTGTGGCGAGAGTGCATTGGAGTTTATTCAGCAGAATCCGGTAGATCTGGTTCTACTAGATGTGATGCTGCCGAACCTTAACGGGCTACAGGTGGCAAGACGCATTTGCCAACGCTTTGCCACTCCGATTCTTATGTTAACAGCGCTTAATGATGACGCCTCCATGCTAGATGGTTATCAAGCGGGTGCTGATCAATACATCGCCAAGCCTTTCAATGTTCCAGAGCTTCTAACACGAATTAAAGTGATTCTTCGTCGCGTCGGATTCGAGCGTCAGCGCCAATCTGTTGCGAGTTCGAACGAAGGCTTGTGTGAGCAACTGGCTCGTATCCCTCTGACTGGGACAGAAAAAGACCTGCTTGATTACCTGATTAAGCATAACGGCATTGTTGTTTCTAAATCTGATCTTCAAGTTCATGTGCTTAAGAGAGAGTTATGCCCATTCGATCGCAACCTTGATATGCATATCAGCAACATTCGACGTAAGTTAGTTCAGGCGGGTATTTCAAAGCAGCACATTAAAACTGTGCGCGGCAAAGGCTACAGTTACCTAGAGTCTGTAAGTGCATGAGTTCAAGTTATTTTCATTGTCCTTCTTTTATTGAGAAACGTAAGGACGGTTTGACGTTTCAGCTGTTTGCCTACCTAACGATCATTATTGTCAGCATTTTTATCTTTCAGGGTATAGCGGAAAAGGCGTTAATGAGAGCTTTGCTAAAAGTTCCGGAGTCAGTGAAGTCAGATATGTTAGATCTGGCTTACCAAGCCGATATCTTGATTGAAGAAGGGGATATGGATGAATTGGCGGATTGGGCCAATGCACAAGAGTACTATCTATTCGTGCTCGATAAAGATAAACACCCAATCACCCATCGCCACATGCACCCACACTTTGAGTTCAAACTGAGATTCTTAAGGGATCTGGATCACCAGCTTGATGCGCAAGTGAATCAACCCATTCTTGGTATTCCTTTGAAACATGACAACCTGTTAGTGGTTCAGTTTCCGAGGTACTTTCACCCGGCTCATACCTTTTCGACATACTCTTCATTGATGAAGGTGTTTATTGCTTTTGTCATCTTGATTTTGTTCTCTCAGATCCTTTCAAGGCGTCTCCAACAGCCTTTAGACCGATTACGTGAAGCAAGCCGTCGATTAGCGCAGGGTGATTTCTCTGTCGAGGTTGTGTCTGAGCTGAAATCCAACACCAGGGAATTTAACGAACTAGCAAGTGACTTCGACCATATGACGCAAGAGATCAAGTCACTGGGTGAGAAGCAACGTCGTCTAATTCGTGATGTTTCTCATGAGCTAAGAACGCCATTGGCAAGGCAGAATTTGGTGCTACACCTGCTACGTAACAGTGTTGAAGATAAGTCGGCACGCCTGATTGATAGGCTTGAGAGTGAAACCAAGGAGATGAATGACCTCGTTGGCGAAATTCTCGAATATAGCCGGTTAGAGAACGCACGCTATGATGCTGATGTGACTTCAATGAACGTTGAACATTACTGTTCTCTGCTGGTTTCTGAAATGCAATACGACCTCAAAGGCGAGCAAACGCTGGTGGCGCATTTGTCGAATCAGACACCGAGTGTCGACCTTGATGAAAGGCTCGTCCTTCGTGTGGTGAGAAATATTGTTGGTAATGCCATTAAATATGCTGGACCAGAAGCACGTATTGCATTGACCACCTATTACTACGAAGAAAGTTCGATCAAGCGTTACACTGTCATTTCTATAGAAGATAATGGCCCAGGTATTCCAGATGAGCAACTTTCGAGTGTGTTTAGCCCATTCACTCGCCTAGAATCAGCGCGTGATAAAAAGTCAGGCGGTTATGGTTTAGGCTTAGCTATCGTTAAAGAATCGATGGCAGTGATGAGTGGTCATGTAAAGGCGGAGAATAAATCGGAAGGAGGATTGAGGATCAATCTAATGTTCCCAGTTCAGCCTTAAATTAAAAACGCGATAGATAACATGAAAACGGCTCCTGTATTAAGGAGCCGTTTTGGTTTCTACTCTATGCCGCTGCAGCGTTGGCTTGCTTGACATAATGCTGCAGCGCTGTGAGAGACAGCGACTTTGAATAATACCAACCTTGTATCGAAATAGAGTCGTCCTGAGGAATTAAATCGAGTTGCTGTTGAGTTTCAACACCTTCCACCACACAGCTTAAATCGAGCTCTTGAGCGACTCTTAACATTGCGTAGAAGACCCGTTTGCCTTTTTCGTTGTCTAGCGCTAACACAAAGCTACGGTCAATTTTAATGCAGTCCACATCAAACTGATTCAGATAGCTCAAAGATGAAAAACCAACACCAAAGTCATCTAGGAAGATTTTACACCCGAGCTTCTTGAGGCGTTGTAGTGATTCCAACACTTTAGTTGTGTCTGTAACTAAGCTTTCTTCAGTGATCTCAATACTGACCCATTTGGCTACGGGCTCAATGGTTCGACAAATACGGTTCATTACCTCTTTATCTAATAGAGTCTCAGGTGTGATGTTGATGCTGGTAGGTAGCACACACTGATTTACTTGAGAGACCTTGAGGTCGGACACGACTTTTTTGACCGTCCATAAATCGATATCTGGCATCATGTTCGCTTGCTCGAAATAAGGAAGGAATGCACCAGGGTAGAGTATCTCACCGGACACCGGGTCTTTGGCTCGAATTAATGCTTCACACGAAATTACTTTGCCTGATGCGGTTTGAACTTGAGGTTGATACTCCATACAGAAATCGATTTGAGCATAGCGGCGTAAACCTTGTTCTAATTCCAGCGTCGCTTTTTGCTTGCTCACTTTTTCGGAGACTCTATCTGCGCTCAAAACGTCAGCTTCTTCACGACGTCTAGAGTAACTAGAGTCAAAAAACGGAAAAGCGATACGGCCCGCTAGATTAAGTTTGTTCATTCGCATTACAAATGGCGTGTAAATAGCAAGGTCAACCAAGATCAGTAAGCATTGCAGTAACACCGCATTGAAATCCCCCTGAGTCGCCAACCAACCATTAAAGAATACCGGACTACTGAATGGGACAACAACAGATGGTATCGTCACAAGGCCCGCAGTGAGTACCGTATGAGATATAACTAAGTTAACGACAGGAACAATAAGGAAGGGCCAAAATAGTCGCGGATTAAATATGATGGGAAGCCCGAACAATAGGATTTCATTGATGTTTAAAAGTACCAACGGAAAAGCGGCTATCGCGATCAGTTTGGAGGCTCTGTCTTTGGCAAAGAGCAGTAGTGAGATTACTAAGCCAAATGTACCACCACAACCGCCAATAAAAACAAAGATAGCCATCATAGAGTGATTTACTGCTGGGGTGTTTTGAGTCAGTGACGCTTGTTCAGGCACCGCTGCAATCAAAACATCGATCCAAGGTAATAACGCGTAATAACCATGGATGCCGATAAACCACAAGAAGGAGTTAAATAGCGAGTACAAAACACCGAATGCTAGCGAGGAGTACTCGAATAGCTGGTCAAGCCCACCAAAATCGAGGAAATAACTGAAGAGTGATACAAGCAACCAGCTGACGTTTAACATTAAAACTGCAGCAATGATTGAAGGCACAATAAGGTTGAGAGAATCTTTTACCGTTTTTCCTACTTGTTCACTTCTTACAATTTTTAGCCATTTCTTTCGATAGAAGAAAGCAATCAGCGGAATGCTATAGAGTGGAGTTACTACCGAAATGATAAGTTCAAACGTGACTTTTACGTCAGAGAATGTCTGATGGAATAGCGCAAGATAGACAATAGAGATAAGCGCGATAGGTGGGCGAGGCAGACGCCATTGCATCGCTAAGATGTAAGAGAGCGCAGCAGTCAAAAGGATAGGGAATATCGTATTTAACTGATGAGAAGCGTTATAGAGCGTTTGAACCCAATATCTGTCTTTGCCAACGGTAAACTCACCGATAGACGCGCAGAATAAAATGAGAGAAGAGATCATCAGGCAAGGAAGGATCCAAAGGAGCCCTTCACGTATCGCAAGCATCTGATTCGCTAATACCAATCTTGCTGTTGGTAAGAATCGTTTTCTGTTGTTCGTAAGCTCTTGATCCATATGAGCACTTATACCGAGATGATTTAACGGTTATTGTACCAATTACTCGAGAGCTATCTATGATTTTATGTAAATATGAAGCAATGATTTTCATATATGAGACATATGTTTACAGCTAAATGCGATTGGTTGGTTATGGATGGTGAAAGGAAAACAAAAACGCCGCTTCATGAGAAGCGGCGTTGAGTTATTTCGTGAAAAGAGATTATGCCTGGCGAGCTAGATTCACTTGCTCTTCTTTTTCACCTGCTGCAGGGTCGTTGAAGCGTGCTTCGTCGAATGCACCTTCTGACTTAGCAACAATAATAGAGACTGCACTATCACCCGTAATGTTAACTGCAGTACGGATCATATCCAGTAGACGGTCAACACCCATGATAAGAGCAATACCTTCTAACGGTAGACCAACTTGGTTAAGAACCATTGCTAGCATAACCAGACCAACACCAGGAACACCTGCAGTACCAACAGAAGCTAGGGTAGCTGTCATGATAACCATTAGGTAATCAGTCATAGATAGGTCGATGTTGTACGCTTGAGCGATGAACGCTGTTGCAACACCCTGCATGATAGCTGTGCCGTCCATGTTTACTGTCGCGCCTAGAGGAACAGTAAACGAAGCTACTTTGTTATCAACACCCATGCGGTTCTTCGCTGTTTCCATTGTTACAGGAATTGTCGCGTTTGAAGAAGCCGTAGAGAATGCGAACATGATAGCGTCTTCCATTTTACGTAGGAACGTAATTGGATTTAGGCCAGTAAAGCCTTTTAGCATTAAGCTGTAAGTCACTAGACCATGAAGTACAAGAGTACCCGCAAGAACTAGGAAGTATTCAGCAAGGTTCCAGATCGCACCCAAGCCAAGACCAGAGAACAGTTTCGCCATCAAGAAGAACACACCATAAGGCGCTAGGTTCATCAGTAGCGCAACAAGCTTCATGATTACTTCGTTAAGATCTTGGAATACAGCTGCAATGCGTTCACCCGGTTTACCCGCTGCACTAATTGCAATACCGAACAATACCGCGAACACGATCACTTGAAGTGTTTTGCCTTCAGCCATCGCTTGGATAGGGTTGGTTGGGAACATGTCGATGATGACTTGGCCTAGAGAAGGCGCGTCAGCTGATTTGAACGAGCTAGCTGCGGTTAGGTCAGCACCAGCACCAGGTTGGAAGAAATTACCGATTGTTAGAGCAAGGGTAATTGCAACCGCTGTAGTACCAATGTAAAGAGCCAGTGTTTTACCGCCCATACGACCCAGTGTAGATAGGTCTTTCAAAGAACTAGTACCACATACTAGTGAGACAAAGACCAAAGGAACAACAAGCATTTTTAAGCTGGCAACAAAGATTTTGCCGCCGACTTCAAATAGTCCGTTAACAATGTATGTATTAACAAAGCCACTTTCTGCAAATAGGGATTGAATGGCGAATCCCACTAAGATACCTGCGACCATACCGAGAATAACGCGGCCGGTCAGAGACATAGGTTTCTTGGTATTCATTTAGAACACTCCTTTTAATTATAACTTTGAGACCTTTCAAAGTGAGCGGCAGATTAGCAGTCGCAAGATTAAATAAAAAAACAAAATTGTTGGACAGAATTATAGATGTGATCAAAGTCACCTGATTTTTATCGGTAAAAACAAAATAAATACAAAGTTAGATCATTATATTTAACATTTGTTACTGATTTTTAATGGCTTTCTCAATAATCAGTGAAGTGGATCGAGTTACATATGAAAGGATGATTTCGTATCGACTTAACGGCTTTTAACGCATGATTGCGGCTGAAATTACACTGATTCGACATTTAAGCGAATAATGCGTGAAGCCAATATCGGTAATTGAGCAAATAACCTAATAAAACGGGCAGTTACCGCAACGCCTTTACATAACTTTACAAATGCAAAGATTGTAAATTTAATGCAAATAGTAATGGTTATCACTTATATTCCCCTCCGAAATATTCAGTAGTACCGGAAACGGTAGATCAAGCAACGTACCGAGAGGACAGTTGTTTGAATAAAAAAGAGTCGGAGAAAAGGACATGTTTTCAAAAAGCCCATTGGCTTTGGTGATTGGCGCAGTATTGGCGTCACCAGCTGTATTAGCAGAAACAGCAAAAACAGATGAGCATATGGTTGTTGAAGGCCGTGACTACGGTTACAAGGCAGACACCAACACAACAGCAATGCGCATGGAGGCAACTCAGCTAGAGACTCCAGGACAAGTTTCAATCATTGATGAGCAAATTATCGATGAGCAACGTGCTAGCACGCTAGGTGAAGTACTAAAGAATGATGCTTCTATTTCTGCAGGTTCGAAATCGACGAACCGTGAACGTTTTAGCCTCCGTGGTTTCTCTCTTGAAAGTAGCTCGGGTTACCTGCGTGATGGCGTACAACACTGGTCGCACTACCGTCAACCTGTTGAACTGTTAGAAAGAGTAGAAGTACTGAAAGGCCCTGCAGGTCTACTATATGGTAAGTCTGCACCGGGTGGTCTTGTAAATATGGTAGCTAAGAAGCCTACTTACGAGACTCAAGTGAACGTTAGCCAAGATATCGGCTCTGACAATTACACTCGTACTGTTGCTGACGTGAGCGGTTCTCTTAACGATGATCAAACACTTCGTGCCCGCGTTATCGTTTCTCAAGAAAACCAAGATTCATACCGCACTCGCTTTGATGGTACTGATGTAGAAACAGAACGTTTTGTTGGCGGTCTATTCGTTGATTACGACATTAACGAAGATGTGATGCTGTCTCTACACTATGACCGTACTCAAGAGTTAGGTGACCTAGACAATGGTTCAAAGATCGATACAACTACGGGTAAAGTGATCAACCCAGATATTGTTAATGATCAACGTTTTGCGCAGACAGACAACGATGTAGCAAACTACGGTGCAACGATTGCGGCAAACATCAATGAAACGTGGTCTGTAAAGACGGGTATCTCACGTCAGTTTTACGAGCGTCAACGTACAGAATCTAACAATACTGTTTACCAAACTGGCAGCGAGTACGGCTACAAAGTCTCAGACCGTCATGATGAATGGACGTTTGACACGGCTTACGTTGATTTCACTGGCGACTTTGATGCATTTGGCGTAAACCACCGTCTACTAGTTGGTGCTAACGGTCTTCATTACGATTACAAGCGTCTATACGCATCAGGCTACGCATGTAAAAATGCAACAGAAGCGGAAGCAATCAAAGAGTGTGGTAACGGCTTCGACATGCCATCAGACATCAGCTACAAGAACGATACCTCAGTATCTCATTCTGAGAGTCAACACTACGGTCTATATGTACAAGACTTAGTGACTCTAAATGAACAGTGGCAGGTTCTTGCAGGTGTTCGTTTCGCTTACGATAAGACAATCAGCAGCTCTGATAAAGAAGAAAGCTACAACAACATTCTTCCTAAAGCGGGCCTAATTTACTCGCCAGCAGAAAATGGTTCTATCTACGCGGTTTACTCTGAAAGCTTTGAGCCAGTAAGTGAAATCTCTGATTCGAGTGATGTTAACTTTGGTAAAGAGCAAGATGCGAAGAAAGGTACACTTTACGAAGTAGGTACTAAGTGGGATCTATTCGATGAGCGTTTGTTTGTTTCTGGCGCACTATTCCAGATCACTCAGTCAAACATGCAAGTAACGGAGGATCTAGCAACTCCAGTAAACGGTGCTGACCAAATCACAACGCAAGTGGGTGAACAGGTTCACACTGGTGCTGAGCTTGCTGCGACTGGTTACTTAACAGAAGCATTCTCTCTAAGCGCTTCGACAATGTTCCTAGATGCTGAATACAAAAATGATCCTGCACTAGATGGTAAAACGCCAGCTGACGTGCCTGAGTTCACTGCTAGCATTTGGTCTACATATGCATTCAATAACGGTACAGATGTAAACCTAGGTGTTTACCACGTAGGTGAGCGTTACGCTGAGAGTGCAAATACGTTTAAGAAAGATGCTTATACTCGTGTAGATATGGGTGTTGCACACACGTTTAAATATGACGAAAATCTAGACTTCGTAGCTCGTTTCAATGTAGAAAACCTATTTGATACTGACTACCTAGAGGGTGGTAGCACAAGTGGTGTAGTGGTTGGCGAAGGCCGCAACTACATGGCAACGCTACAAGTTAAGTACTAATTTGTTACTGAACAATAAACGTTAAGTTAATGAATAGGGGGAAGTTTTGGCTTTCCCCTTTATTCGTTGTTTATTTAAAAAATATCCCTAGCCAAGCGAGTGACTTTTAATGATAATGAGAGTGTTTATCAATAAAATTCATTTGAACTTCTTCTAAAGTAATTGACGACAACTATGAATCTTCTAAAAACCAGTCTTGCCCTAGCGATTAGCATGATGGCAACGTCTTCAATAGCAAGCAGCTTAGATCAAGCGCAAGCTATCCAAAACAAGACCAACAACGCCTCGGCAGCAAGCCAAAAGGTTATCGATAAAAGCTCTGAAGCGAGCTTAGCCCTCAAAGCGGAAATTGAGCGCTTACAGGAAGAAGTGAAAAACCTAGAAATTTATCACGACCACCTAGCTGCCTTAGTTGAAAGCCAAAATAAAGAAGCTGACAGCATCAATGCTCAAATCGACGAGATCAAATATACTCGTCAAGGTGTTGTGCCACTGATGTATCAGATGATTGATGGCTTGCAGGTATTGGTCGAGAAAGATGTACCAATTAAAAAAGAACAACGTCTAGAACGTGTCGAAAAGCTGAAAGCGATGATGACACGCGCAGATGTTAGCGATGCAGAAAAATACCGCCGTATTCTTGAAGCGTACCAAATTGAAATGGATTACGGTATCAAACTGGGTGTTTACCAAGGCCGTATCGAGCTTAGCGATAACAAAGTGATTGAGGCAGACGTACTTCATTTAGGTCGCGCTTCTCTTGTAGCTCGTAATCTGAATGGTACTCAGTACTGGTCTTGGAACAAAGTGGCGAATCAATGGCAAGCTCAAGATGCTTCAATGAAATCTGAGCTGGACAAGGCTTTTGATATCGCAAGCCAACAGGCGGCACCGAGCCTGATTACTCTTCCTGTATCTCTGACTGTTGCGGAGGCTAAATAATGAAACTGAAACCTTTAGCAACCTTAATTTGTATCTCTACACTGACTCTTTCTGGCTTTGCTCACGCAAACACTAATGAACTTGTTGGTAAAGCGGCGACTGAAAATAAAGCTCAAGCATCGCATAACGTTACGCGTGAATCTGGCTTTAAACAGACAGAGAAAGAACTAAAAGCACTTCGTGCTCAACTCGAAGCAAAGCGTAAGCAAATCCAAGAGCAGACAGATGTTCTCACTAAAACGTTTAGCGACAACGAAGATAAACTAGCACGTCTAGAAGAGAAGCTACGCCTAGAGACAGGCAGCCTTGGTGAACTATTTGGTGTTGTTCGTCAAAATGCCAAAGAACTTGAAGTTGAACTTCACAACACAGTAAACAGTGTTGATCGCGCACAATACACTTCAACCGTTGACGAAATCATCGACGCGAAATCTCTTCCTTCTATGCCACAACTTACTGCATTGTGGTTAAGCATGTCTGAGCAGATTCAAGCGAGCAGCGAACTGACGAAGAGTAAGATTGCATTCATCGATGGTGAAGGTACAACGAGTCAAGTTGATGCTTACCGTGTTGGTTCATTAGGTCTAGTTACAGAGCAAGGTTACGTTAACTGGAACACGCAACGTAACGACGCTATTGCTTACTTTAAGCAACCGGATAACGGCCCAACGCTTACGTCACTGAGCACACTAGCATCGGGTACTCCGTCGAACATCGTTGTCGATCCATCTCGTGGTTTCATGCTGGAGCAACTTGCGCTGACACCAACACTTCAAGATCGTCTAGAAGCAGGTGGTGTTGTTGGTAAGGTGATTCTTGGTCTACTTGCGATTGGTCTTATTATTGCGCTTTTCCGTGGTATCGCACTTGCGGTTGCTCGACAAAAGATCCGCTCTCAGCTTAAGAAGCCAGAACAGCCAGGTAACAACCCTCTAGGTCGTATCTTATCGGTATACAATAAAGAGCAAAAGCAAACTGTAGAAGCGTTAGAACTGCGTTTGCTTGAAGCGGTAGTAGATGAGCAAACGCATTTAGAGAAAGGCTTGTCGATGCTTAAGCTTCTTGCAGCACTGGCACCAATGCTTGGTCTATTAGGTACTGTGACAGGTATGATTGAAACTTTCCAAGTGATTACTCAGTTTGGTAATGGCGATCCGAAAGTGATGGCTGGTGGTATTTCTATGGCACTAGTCACGACCGTTCTTGGTCTTGTCGCTGCAATGCCACTGCTATTAGCTCACAACTTATTGAGTACTCAATCAGAGAATATTCGTAACATTCTTGAGAAACAGGGTATTGGTTTAGTTGCTGAGCAAGCTGAAAAAGCGACCCAACCAAAGGCGGATGTTGAGCCAATGGGGACAGCGGCGTAATGGATATCTTGTTGTCTAGTTCACTATTTCCCAGTGGCTGGCTGCTATCCTTGTCTGATTTCATGGAGCAGGGCGGTTTCGTCCTGTGGTGGTTGGCTGCTGTTGTACTCGTATATTGGGTATTGGTGGTTGAACGCGTTCTTTACTTGGCGTTTTATTTCCCAAAACAGCGTAAAGCCTGGATTGAACAATGGAATGAACGACATGACCAATCTTCTTGGCACGCGAAAGCAATTCGAGAAGGTTGGTTGGGTCAAGCAAGCCTATTACTTAATCAGAATTTAAACTTCATCAAACTCTTAGTTGCAATCTGTCCAATGCTAGGTCTGCTTGGCACAGTAACGGGTATGATCTCTGTGTTTGATGTAATGGCGACACAAGGCAGTAGCGATCCTAAGCTGATGGCTTCGGGTATCTCTCTAGCTACACTGCCAACAATGGCAGGTATGGTTGCGGCCTTAGCGGGTATGTTTGTTCATGCTCGTTTGGCGAAAGTATGCAGTCGCTTAGAAATAAAATTAGAAAAATCATTAAGGAGTCAACGATGAGACTCGGAAGACGTCATTCCAAAAACGAAGAGGCTCAAATCGACCTGACTTCGATGCTTGATATTGTATTTATCATGCTTATCTTCTTTATCGTGACGAGCTCATTTGTACGTGAGTCTGGGGTGGAAGTTAATCGCCCTCAAGCATCCAACGTTGTTAGCCAAAAAGATGCGGGTATCTTTGTTGCGATAACATCAGCGAATGATATCTACATTGATAAACGTCTGATTGATGTTGAGCGTGTGCAAGCGACCCTTGAACACTTGCTGCTTGAGCAACCTGAAGCATCACTTGTTATTCAAGCGGATGAGCATGCTTATAACGGCACAGTTGTTAAGGTGATGGATGCAGCGAAAGGTGCTGGCGTTAAAAACATAGCGCTTGCCGCTGAACAGCGATAGCGTAGGGGAGTTCGCCGATGATTCGCTTATTTCTCGCTCTACCTATCGCCAGTGCCTTAGGTTTGGCTCTATTCTCGTTTATGGCTTGGATGGTGGACAATGGTCACCAACGTGCTCCTGAGAAAAGTGAGAGCCTAACCTTCAACATGGTGATGATGGAGCAAGAACAAGAAGTTCAGAGAAGACAACGTGCCGTTCCAGAGCAACCAGAGATGCCAGAGCCACCACCAGAAGCTCAAGCCTCAACATCGCAAGCGAACGTTACGCCTTTGAATACGATGTCTTCATTACCAGCGTTGGATGTGGACACTGCAATCGAAGGAGTTGCTATTAAAGCGCCAACGTTTTCGGATATCGGTACGAGTCAACAAGTGATGCCTCTGTATCGTGTTGAACCTCGATATCCAGCCAAGGCACTAAAGCGTGGTGCAGAAGGTTTTGTTTCGTTGAGTTTTACTATCGATGAAACTGGACGCCCAACAAATATTCAAGTAATTGGTGCTGAACCTAGGCGTATGTTTGAACGCGCAGCGATGCGTGCGCTCAAAAAGTGGAAGTACCAACCTAAGATAGTCAATGGTAAAGCAGTGGCTCAAACAGGGATAACGGTTAAAATTGACTTTAAGATGGATAAGTGATGAAAAAAGTATGGATGTTAGCAGGCCTGATATTGATGCCCTTTGTCATAGAAGCCAAGGAGCTTAGTCAATATACAGCTATACGTGTGCAGAAAGCTGGTCAGTTAGCGCAAGACGAGAAAATTAAAGAAGCTATAGAGGCTCTGGTTAGTATAGATACTGAGCGAGCTTACGACAAAGCGTATATATCTTTTCGGCTAGGTAGTTACTATTGGCAAACTGATAACACATCAGCAGCGATCAAGCAGCTAACATATGCTGTTGATTCAGGGCTTCTTTTAAATGATCAACCTTGGTTTGCGCAACGAATGTTGGCTGATCTGTTGCTGAATGAACAAGAGTTTAAAAAAGCCTTGCCTCATTACTACGAGCTGGTCAAAACTGTACCGGAGACTGAAAAGACAGATCAGCTTTGGCTGCGTATTGCTCAAGTAGAGTATCGACTTGAGAGTTGGCAAAAAATTCTATTAGCGATTGCTAAATATGAGGAGTTCAATAAGGCACCTGAACTCCTGCCTTTATCACTTAAATTTAGTGCTCAATACGAACTCAAACAGTGGAAGCAGTCTATTCAAACGCTCGAAAGTTTGATAACTCTACAACCGGACCAGGCCAAATGGTGGCGTTACTTGGCGAGTATTCAGATCACATTAGATCGTAGTCGAGATGCGTTGAACACACTCGCATTGGCTGAATTACAAGGTGTCGAGATCAGCGACTCTGATCGTCGTTTAATGGCACAGCTGTATGCTAAACGTGGTATTCCAGAACGTGCCGCAAAAGAGATCAGTAAGCTGAGTAACGCATCGAGTGACGCGCAGCTACTTGCAGAGCAAGCAACGTACTGGCAATTGGCACGTGAATGGGACCAAGCTATTGAAATCTGGACTCTTGCGGCTAAACAGAAACCAAAATATCACTGGAATGTTGCTCAGCTGATGGTGCAACAGGGTTATTACAGCAAAGCCTTGATTGAACTGGACAAGGTTAAAGAGAAGGACAAGCAAGCGGATGTTGCGCTGGCTAAAGTTCGTTCGTGGTACAAATTGAAAGACCTTGAGAAAGCTCTGATTCATGCCAAGAAAGCAGAGAATCTAGAGTCTTCTAAAACGGCTCAAGGTTGGATCAAATACCTGTCTCAGCTCCGCAGAGTGAGCAATAACGACGCTGTCTAACTCTCGAAGTTATAAGGCCTAGTTCTAAACTCTATTTAAAACGCCATCGACTTACGTTGATGGCGTTTTTTTATAAATCTCACATCTAAATTCAATCACTTATCACTCCAAAAGCCTTACAAACGTAAACAATGTAAATTGAATGCCAATAAGAATGATTATCAACTAAATTGTCGCCCATAAATATTATAGGTACGTTTGGTATGTGGTTAAAAAGTAGGGCGGTTCAAATGTGGGCGCGCCGCCTTCATGTGTATATCTCAATGGCACTTCTTCTGGTGGTGTTGTTCTTCTCAGTGACTGGCATCACTCTAAATAGGCCAGAGCTTTTTGAAGCTTCGAAGCCAAATATTCAAAGTCATACATTGACCTTACCTAGTCATCTATTCACGGTTCAAAATGAGCGATTAACCCCTAATGCAAAAGCTTTTCAACAGTTTTTGGTTGAACAAGCAGACATATCGGGTACGCCTTCAGGCCTGGACATTTATACAGAAATCGAAGATGGCGAGCTATTGATTGGTGAAGTCTCAATGGACTTTAAAGGACCAGGTTATAACGCGTCTGTGTTTGCAGATGTGGTGATGCAAACCGTTGAAGTTGAGACGACAGATTACGGTGTTGTTGCTTTGCTCAATGATCTACATAAAGGGCGAAATAGCGGTGAGGTATGGAAGTGGTTCATTGATATCACTGCGCTTTTGATGATCTTTTTCGTGATCACTGGTGTGTGTTTATTACTTCCCAAAAAGAAAACGCTCAATACATCGATTAAGTGGATGCTGTTTGGATCTGCGTTGTCTTGGTTTATCTATTTTGTTGCTGTTCCGTAGTGTTGTTTAGTAGCGCTACAAACAAGTTAAACGGACTTTTTAAGGTTAAATAATGAAAAAAATCACCTGGAGTAAAGCTCTGATTGCGCTTTCTCTTCTTCCGACGTTCAGCATGGCTCAATCGCTACCTGAATCGGCAAAGTTAGACGTTCAATTCGAATTACCAAAAATTGATACCACTATGTACGCAAGGCCTTATGTTGCTGTATGGGTGGAGGATAGCTCTCGTAAATCAGTAAAAACCATCGAATTGTGGGTGGGCAAGGATGAATGGCTGAAAGATCTCCGTAGTTGGTGGAGAAAAGTAGGTCGTTACGACCGCGAGTTGGTTGATGCGGTTACTTCTGCGACGCGTCCTGCTGGTCAGTACCGATTTGTATGGGACGGCAAAAGCGATAACGGTGAAAAGTTAGAACAAGGTGAATACACGATTCACATCGAAGTGGTTCGTGAGCACGGTGGTCGTAACTACTTACGTCAAAAAGTAATGCTCGGTAGCGAAAACGTCAGCTACCAACTAAAGCCTACCGAAGAAACCGGTGAAATTACTCTAGATTACCTAGTGAATTAATCGCCCAACGAAATACAAAGCACATAAGCAGCTTTAAAACTCTAATAATCAATTTATACAGAAAGAATGGACTTATTCATGATGAAACAAACAAAGATGAAAGCGTTAGCTCTAGCTGGCGTTATGGGATTCGGTCTTGCAGCAACCACAACGGCTCAAGCACACCCGCGCTGGATTCTTCCTTCTCATTTTACAGTTTCTAAAGAGGGTGGCGATTGGTTGACTTTTGATGTGACCGCATCTCACGGAACATTTGTTTTTGATAAGCCTGCTGGTAGCGAGAGCGCACAAATCATCATGCCAGATGGCCGCAAAGAGCGCCCAAACTTTGTTATCCGCGGTAAACGCCGTTCAAGCTTTGATTTCTATTTTGAAGAAGAAGGCACGCACAAGGTAGCGGTAAACAACGTTCCTTCTTACTACACGCAGTATAAAGCAGGCCGTCGCGACACCGTAAAATGGATGCGCGCTAATAAAGCTGAGCGTGATGCGTTACTTCCTGAAAAGGCTCGTGATGTTGTGACTCAAATCAGTTACACCCGAGCGGAAAGCTACATCACCGTGGGTAAGCCGACTGAGAAGGCGTTTGAGATTGAAGGCAAGCTGCTAGAGATGAAACCTATTACTCACCCTGCAGATATTATTGAAGGTGAACCGGTGACTTTCCAATTCTTCTACAACGGAGAGATTCAGAAAGGTGTAACTGCGGAAATTACACGTGAAGGTACACTTTATCGTAACCACCAAGAGCAGATTGATGTGGTGAGCGATGAAAATGGCGAAATTACATTTACACCAGATGTGGCGGGTCGTTACGTAATGAAAGCAAACTACAAAGGTGAACTGAAAGACAACCCATTAGCGGACAAAGCAAGTTCAAATGTTCACCTAACATTTGAAGCGCTTCTTCAATAATCGCTTTGAAAAAGACGGTTTTATATTTAGGGCTCACTTGAGCCCTTTGTTGCTCAGTAAAGACACTGAGTTCTCCCTTTGCTAGGTAAAGAGTTATGAGAATAAAAACAAAATTAATCGGTTTAGCTAAACCATGTTTGGCTTTGGGTCTTGGCGTGCTCGCGTTACCAGCACAGGCACACTTCCCATTAATGAGTTGCTGGTTTGAGAGCGAGATTATTGCATGTGAAGCTGGTTACTCTGATGGCAGTAAGGCGATCGACTACTCAGTCGAAATGTATGATTACGAAGACAATTTAATTGCTAAAGTGATGACAGATAAACGTTCTATTGCCGAATTCAAAAAGCCAGACGCGGACTTTTACATCGTGTTCGATTCGGGGCACGAGTTTCCTGTTGAAGTTGATGTCGTTGAGATCAGTGAGAAATGATCATTCAGTCTGTTAGAGCCGATACTGGCGGCAGAGAAGGTAAATGGGTAGCACTGATCATCGCTTCAATCTTAGGCTTTGCAACTCTTGCTATTCCATACCACCAAGCAGAAATTCATGTCACTACGGCATTTGAGCATCAAATTCTTGTTACCGACGTTGAACAAGAAAACCTCGCTATGCTTGCAGAGCTTAGATTGGCCCATGAAGAAATCAGGGATCTTTATCTAGACAATGATGAGCAATGGCCCGATGTAGAGTTCCTGCAAGAGGAGTGGGTAGCGCCATTTACTCAAGATCAAAGCTGGAAAAGAAAAGGTGAACACAGCTGGAAGCATCTAGGTTCAGGTTACTATTTTGCCTCACCGAAGCTAGCAGGTTTTGCCGACTCTTTTGTGATGAACGCGAACTCTATCGCTCCCGAGATTTGGATTAATCTGAAAGGTCAGGTTGAAGCGCCAACGAAATTCGATATTGATGCACTATCAGCAGCAGGATGGAAGCAGGTGGTTACAGAGTCAGAAGCGATGGTAAATCAGCATCACGAAGATGATGCACATTAAAAAATATGAGAGAGCGCATGCGAATTATTACACTATTTGTCCTATTTTGGGCGTCTTTAAGCTCTATGTTTGCTCAAGCTGCAGACTACAAAATTGATGAAGACAAACTGACTGTCGGCATCACACTTCAGCCTTACTATAGCTATGTTAAAGCGGTAGTCGGTGACAAAGTTAATATCCTTCCTTTGGTTGATGCAGGCTTTAACCCTCATAACTACTTGCCACAGCCAAACGATTTAAAACGCCTCAGCCAGATGGATGCGATTGTTGTGAATGGTATTGGTCACGATGATTTCGCACTTAAAGTCATTGCAGCGTCACAACGTAACGACTTAGTGGTGATTGAAGCGAATAAAGAAGTGCCTCTACTGCCTGCACTGGGGCAATCTGTAGGCCAAGGCGCAGTCAATCCTCATACTTTCGTTGGGCTTTCTACGACTATCCAAAAGGTTTACACCATTGCTAGCGAACTATCTAAGCTTGACCCTGATAATGCGAAGTTTTACCGCAAGAATGCCCGCAAATACGCTAAGCAATTCCGTTACATGAAACGTGATGCGATGCTTTCTTTGGGTGAGCTAGACACGTCTGGTATGAAAGTAGCCACAACTCACAATGCTTACGGTTACATCTTACAAGAATTTGGTGTTGACGTAGCGGCGGTAATTGAACCAGCACACGGTGTAGAGCCAAGCGCAAGTCAACTTCAAGAAACTATCGAGAAGATCCGCCAATCGGGTATTGATGTACTCTTCTACGAACTGAATATGCCTAACCGCTTTGTCGACACCATTGAAACTGAAACCGGTGTTCAGTTATATCGCTTCTCACACATGACGCATGGTGAATATGAAGACGACAAAGTTGAAGTTGAAATGAAACAAAATTTAGAAACCCTGATCGAAGCGATGAAGTTCGCTGCTAAGAATCAATCAGAAAAAGGGAAGGCATAATGCAAGGCCCTTCAATTTCTATCAATCGGCTCGGTCTCCAATACGATAATAATGTCATTCTTGAGGACATTTCTCTTGAGCTGGGTTCTGGCGAGTGTCATGTGATCATGGGACCAAACGGTGGTGGTAAAACATCTCTGCTTCGCTCAGTTCTCGGTTTAACGCCTTTTAGTGGTGACATCGATATCCATTGGCCAGAAAAGCCAAGCATCGGTTATGTACCTCAGAAAGCGACTTTTGAGGCGAGTCTACCGCTAACTGTCATGGATTTCGTATTGCTCAACCAGAGCCGTGTACCATTGTTTTGGCGTCGTAAATCTAAGCAATTGCAAATGGCTTTGGCCCAACTAGACCGCGTCGGTATGGCAACACGTAGCGACCGCCGTATGGGACAGCTATCGGGTGGTGAACAGCAACGTGTTTTGTTTGCTCAAGCGCTACTGGATAACCCAAGTCTTTTGGTGCTTGATGAGCCAACTACAGGCATGGATGAACAAGGTGTTAGATATTTAGAGTCGCTCATTCGTGAATGTGTTGATGAGGGTAGAACAATCCTTGCTGTTCATCACGACGTTACAGCCGTAAGACGACTCGAAGCGAATGTTCATGTTGTGAATCGCGGGTTGGTTGACAGTGGCGCGCATCAAGAAGTGTTGCACCCAAGCAAGATCGAAAGCTTATTCCAACACTATAGCAGTGGCTCAAATTACACCAAACAGTCGGAGGTAGCGTAATGGATTGGCTACGTGAATTGGCGGCTTCTGGTGTTGAGGCTGGCATACTGTCTGAAAGTTTTATGTACGCCTTTATGGTAAACGCACTGGTGGCTGCTCTATTGTTAGGCCCGTTACTTGGTGGCTTAGGTACTTTGGTTATTGCTAAGCGTTTGGCATTTTTCTCTGAGGCCGTTGGTCACGCCGCATTGACGGGGATTGCTATCGGAGTGTTACTTGGCGAGCCACCAGAGAATCCGTTTATTGGCCTTTTCAGTTTCTGCATGATCTTCGCATTGTTACTGCATTTCGTGAGAAACAGAACCAACGTTCCTTATGACACTTTGGTGGGTGTATTTTTAGCATTGGCGTTAGCTGTGGGCGCGGCGCTTTTGATGTATGTCGCGCGTAAGATCAACATCCACATGCTAGAGAACGTGCTGTTTGGTTCGATATTAACAGTGACGGACCGCGACTTAGCGATTCTAGCAGGAAGCTGCGCATTGATTATCTTGCTACTGATTCCAACATTTAACCGTATTCTACTGACCTGTATTAGCCCTGATATTGCAAAAGTGCGCGGCTACAACACCAGTTTCTACGACTATCTGTTCGTAATGATGATCACCTTGGTTACCATCGCTGCGGTTAAGATTGTTGGAGCTGTGTTGGTGGGCGCACTGTTGCTCATCCCAGGCGCTACAGCTCGTTTGTTAACAAAGCGCATGGGCAGTTTTGTGCTCTTATCTGCGTTGTTAGCAACCATTGCGTGTTTAGTAGGAACCATATTACCGATGGAGCTGAAACTTCCTGTCCCTTCAGGTGCATCTATCATTATCGTGTCTGCAAGCTTCTTCCTTCTGGCGACACTATATCGAATCGTGAGAAAAGCGTAATGATTAATCGAAAGTTAAAGAAAGTAGGGCTAGCATTCAGTTTAGCGGCTGTATGCGTCGTCTCTCCAGCAAGTCATGCGGAAGATATTTTGGTCAGTACACCAGTGACTTATGCATTGGCGATTGAATTAACAAAAGGCACAGAGCTAACAACGGAATATCTACCTCCAAAGCGATACGGTATTGAGCGTTTGCCGAATTGGTTCTCAACGAAAGGGCAAGCGAAAGTCATGGCGTCGGGTGCGGAAGCAACGGTTGCGTTGACTCTGGGTTCAGTATGGCCTGAAGACCCAACGTTTGTACATGCGAGGCAAGCCAATATTCGTTTGGTCGAGGTAGATGCCGCACAAGCTATTACACCGAGAGCACAGGGCGTGGCTGCGTTGACGTTGCCGAATGGTCAAGTATCAAAATATGCGTGGTTGAATCCGACGAACTTAACTCGCATGGCGGCAATTGTTGCAGACGATTTTAAAAAGCTTTGGCCTACGAAAGCTGAGCAGATTGATGGCAACCTACAACGTATCATGTTGGACGTGCGCGAGCTGATCAATCAACAACAAGCTGTGCTTCTCGATAATGAAGTAGATTCCGTAGTGTTGCTTAATGAAAGCCTTGAAGATTTTGCGTCAGGCAGTCAGTTGTTCGTTGAAGAGAGATTGTTCACGGCGGAACTAGAGTGGTCAGAACAAGACAAAGCAAACCTTAAAGCGTTGTTTGAAGATGATGATTCGTTATGGCTAGTCACATCACGAAAGCCAACGAAACTACTTAAATCTTTGGTACCTGCAAGTCGCATTTTGGTGGTCGACTCGTTAGATCGTTGGGGGCGTGCGGGTATTGATTCACAGATGCCACTAAAACGTTGGGAGCTAAAACCAGTTAAGAGCTAACTTCGATAACATCCATAACTAAAAAAGCAGCCACGAGGGCTGCTTTTTCGTATTTATGATTCGATACAGTGAATCTGTTTTATTCAGACGCGGTATCGCTATCGCTGCTTGTTTCAGAAGAAAGGTCACTTTGCTCGGCAGCAGCTTGTTGTGCTTTCTCTTCTTCTTCCATTTTTGCGCGCTCAGCTTTTGAGATGTAGCGAGGTTTATTGCTCTTATGCAGCTTGGCGTTCGCCTTTTTCTGTTTCTTTTTTAATATATCATTGATCTTTTTCTTGCGATTCATGGCTGCATAACCTTGTAATTTATTAAGGCGTTGGAGGATAATCATTTTAGATAAATAACTCAATGCTTGAGTGGCGATTTAACGCAATGAGATAGGGACATGATAGGTAGGCGAATACGATTCGTCTGCATACACAAAGGAGTGTGGATTTGTCGCTCAATGGTTGGCAAGTGAGAGTTCATGTACCAAAGCAAAGATATATTAATTGGTGGGTTAGCAACCGAGTTTAAAACGGTTGTTGCTATGGTTGAGATCTATTGTAAAGATCACCATAAGACGAACGGTCTGTGTCAGGAGTGCACCGCTCTGCTTGAGTATGCAGAGACGCGTTTGGACCGATGTCCATATGGTGAGGCAAAACCGACTTGTAATAAGTGTCCAATACACTGTTATAAACCTGACCCTAAAGAACATATGCGCTTGGTCATGCGCTACTCAGGGCCGAGGATGCTACTTAAACATCCAATATTGGCGATTCGTCACCTGTTACACGAAAGGCGTGTGGCTCCAATTAAGCCTGAAGCGAATGCTTCAAATCGCCATGTAAGGATGAATAAGAACAAATAAGATAAGGGCCTGTCAGTCAGGCCCTTATCTTTGATATTGTCATTGTGTTTCAGTAGACATGTTTAGAAAAGCGTTAAGCTGTTTGAGGCTCTTCTGTACTGATCGTCAGGTTATTGATCCAACGGCGGCTCATATAGCGATGTGAACAGATCGCTAACTTCACCACTTCTTCTACTAACATCAGACCGTAGATGTATTTGAAATCCCACCCTGCAATGAAGGCGCCGTAGAAGCAGACAGGAATACCTACCATCCACATCGCGATAAAGTCCATTCTTAGGCAGAAAGGGTTATCTCCGCCTGCGCGAATAATACCGTTGATGATCACCATGTTTAGCATACGAATCACTACCGCAAAGCACATGATAGTGATTGCTGGTGATGCAAGTGGGTAGAGTGCAGCCTCATCGAGGTTTAGCCACGTAAGAACATGTTCTTTACCTATAAATAGAGCAGCACCCACTAGTACGCCGAAACCTACTACCGCTTTAATAAACGTCAGCCCCATACGCATCGCTTGATCAAACTCGTCACGACCAAGTGAATGACCAAGCAACACTGAGCACGCGACGGATATACCGAAGAACACGGAATAACAAAGCGACTCAAAAGGCGCCAACATAGAGAACACAGCAAGCTCAGTGGTTCCCATGTGACCAAAGATCATTTGATACGCCATAGTCCCGACAGCCCAAAGAACAGCGTTAAGCGTCAATGGCAATGCTAAGCGACGGTAAGAAAGCCATAACGAAGGGCGGTGTATAGAGCTCTCCGTTGTTAGCAACCAGTGCTTTTTCACTCTCATGTACGCGTACATCATACCGACTTGAATTAAGCGCGCTAATGTTGTCGCTAAAGCTGCACCCGCTACGCCCATCGCTGGTAAACCAAATGCACCTTGAATCAGCACAAAGTTTAACGCGATGTTTAGTGCGATGGTGATCGCACCAAGGATCAGCGGTGTCACGGTATCACCAGAAGAACGCATACTTGCTTCCGTCACAATAACAATGTGTGTCAGTAGCAGTACTGGGAAGCCGTACCAAAGGTAAGTTGCACCTAAGTCAATGACTGACTGATCGCTGGTTTGCAGCATCATTAACAGTTTTGCGCCTAAGGTGATTACCAAGGTAACAGGTACCAGTACCTTAAGACCGAATGTCATAGCGACTGACGTAACGGTACGAGCACTCTTGCGGTCACTTTTGCCCCAATATTGAGCAACCAGCGTACCGTTTGCTGATGCTAGTCCTGCCATAATCATAATAGCGACGAAATGCCATTTTGATGCAATTCCCACAGCGGCAGCGGCTTCCATACCAAAATCACTCACCATTAGCACATCGGCTAAGGCAAGTATTGCAACCAAAGCGCTTTGTAACGCAACAGGCAAACCAAGCTTGATTATACGAGATAAAAGGTGCTCTGGCTTGTGGTTGGCATTTGAGTTAGGGTTAATGTTCGTGGTCATAAGCTCTCCAATTGATGGCAGAACTATAGTGATTTGGAAGAGATAAAAACATGTTCAAAAAACAACAAAACCTGTGCAAATCCGTCATTGATGAAATGAAACCAAAAAACATTTGGCAAGATGAAGTCTTTCTTGCAGAAACATGTAAAGAACGATTTTTGACCGTTGAAGATATTCCAGAAATGAAACGTAGCGGTGTATTCATGGGAGGGATGGCGAAGCTGTATGATCAGTATTGGGTCGAGCGAGAGCGAGTGAACGTCCATACTTTGATTTTCACTCAAGAAGGAGGAGGAATCTTAACCACGCCAGATTATGTCCAAGAGATCTCTCCTTACACTCTGGTTGTCCTTCCTGCGGGCAGCGCGTTTCGCTTTGAATTAGACCCACGACAAAACTTTTGGAAAATGGCCTGGATGTTATTGCCTGAAACTAAACAGTGGGAGCACATTGCAGACTTAGGTCAGTCGATTGTGCCGTTTAGTGAATGTGAGCAAGTCTGGTCATTAATGAATTTGATCTACTTTGAGATCGGAGGGCGAGCGAGCTATCGCAAGTTGTTGGTCAGTGAAATCGTAAGAATGCTGACCGGATTCGAACCGAAGTCCACCAGCACAACAGCGCGAGTTCAAGCGCTCTACAATGAAATTGAAAGTAGCTTACACCTGCCTTGGACTGTTGCAGGTATGGCGGAACAGGTGTTTGTGAGTGAAGAGCAACTGAACAGAGTAACCAAGTCTCTGTTTCACATGTCACCAAGGAGTAAGCTGATTCAGTTAAGAATGGAAAAAGCCGCGAGCTTACTCAAGTATCGAGAATGGTCGATCTCGATGATCTCACATCGTTTGGGCTATAAAGATCCATATAATTTCTCTCACCGATTTAAAAAGCACTTTGGACTATCTCCAAGTCAATATCGTAAGCGGCTGATTGACCATGTTAAGTGATTAAAGGGCTAAATGATCATTGTTCGATTTTGCTGATGTAGAAAGCACAGGAACGAAAGAATTTAAGAACTAGGGAGTTATTGGCCTGAGTGAGAATGCAGTGATGAGTGCTTGTGATAGATTCGACAAGAATATTTGGCGCTGAACTTAGTGTGTGGAGTGTACTAAGGTTTCAGCGCCAAAGTGTTTGTGGAGAAACTTATTACTCGCCCGCAATTTGTAGGTGAGAGCGCTTTAGGCTTGCAATCAACATGTAGATCGTTGTCGCCAATAGAGAGGCAAACAAATAGGTAAACAAACCTGCTTGAGAGTCCATAAAGCTATCTGCGACGATAGGACCGGCAACCGAGCCAATGCTGTAGCAAAGTAGCATCACTTGCGTCACGGACACTAAGTAGTTTGGGTCTAAGTTGCGGCAACCTAAATTAATTGCAATAGGGTATAGAGCGAATGTCGCCATCCCAAGTGCAAAAAGGCTCATGCCTAGCACGTAAAGGCCTGCGTTAAGTGTCAGTACCGCAATGCTAGCAACGCCCATCAAGCTAAATAGCGCCATCAACAGGACCTGACCAACATATTTAGACAACCAAGTGACAACCGGTTGTACCGCCATACCGCCAATGATCACCAATGCCATTAGGCCACCAATGTCTTCGTGAGCAATGTTACGCTGCTCTAGCTCGACTGGCATCAGACCGTAGATAGCACCAAGTGTCAGGCCAGATACAATGCAACCGATAAGCGCGCTGTGGCTCAGTTTGCTGATCTGCTTAAGCGACAATGTTTGTGCGTCATGCATCTGTGGTGCGGTTGTTTGACCGTAAAGCAATACAATGATCGCGCCAAACAACAGTGTGAACATTGCAATGAACGGCACGCCACCAGTAATGCCTAAGTACCCGATTCCTAACTGACCAATAGCAGAGCCACCGTAAAGTGAACACATGTAAATAGCCAAGCGTTTTGCACGTTGAGACTCTTCACCGCTCATTAGCCAAGATTCAACAATCACAAAGATACCTGCAACAGAGATACCCGCAATGAATCGAGCTGCTAACCAGACTGCTGCATTAGGAAGTAATGGCAGTACAAGAATCGTTGCGATAAACACACTTAAGCAAAGCACGAATGCACGTTGGTGACCAACTTTTGCAATCGCACGCTCAATCAGTAACGTGCCTGCTAATAGACCTGCATAGAACGCACTTGCTAACCAACTCGATAATGAACTTTCTAGACCGTACTCAGATAACATTAATGGCAAAGAGCTCATCAAGTAACCTGATGCAATCGCGTAGAAAGACAGTGCAATCACTGGAACGGTTATGCGAGTGTTGGTTTGGATGTTGTCCAATGCGGTAGCCTCTATATAGTTGTGGAACAGTGAATTTTCCGCGACTATGGGGCACAAAGGGCGTTAGGTAAAACGAATTAAAATGACCGTTAAGATAAAAGATTTTTATCGAGTAGAATCGATAAACTAACGGCATAAAACAGACTCGAAAGCGGATCGAAATGACGTTAAAACCGGTTAATTGATTGTGCGTCCAATGAAATTTTGAAACAGATTTGAGGCGTTTTATTGGGCTGTATTTATTAACACAGTAGCTTTACTCTAAGGGCGCTTCCGAAAGAAGGCTTTTTCGAAAAGCTCGGGGTGCAACACCGCTCCATTTTCGAAACGCATGTCGAAAGTTGGCACTGTCGGAAAAACCGACGCGCTCAGAGATATCTTCAATGGAAAATTGAGTTGAGTGCAAATAGTGTTTAGCTAGGTGAAAGCGCACATGATCGAGAATCTGTTGGTAGCTGGTACCGCAGGTTTTCAAATGACGTCTCAGTGTACGCGATGACATGCCCAACTGTTTGGACAGTGCTTCAATAGAGGGGTAGTTGCCAGGATTCTCGAGAAAACACTGCGTGACTTGTTCTCGCAGGTTGCTTGGTGAACTGATCTTTTTAAGTAGATCATCACAAGAGTTGAGACACATTTTTAGTGTTATAGGGTTAGCGGTTGGCAACGGTGCATAGAGGCAAGCCGAATCAAACTCCCATTCCAACTGTTGGCTATCGAATTCGACAGGGCAATGAAATACTTCTTGGTAACGGTGCCCGTATTCTGGTTCAGGGTAGGGAAAACGGATCACTTTTGAAGGAAAAGGCTGTTGCATTACTTCTTCGCATAGGCTTTGAATTGCTACAAACCAGTACTCACAGCAAAAAGGTAACAAGCCTTCGATATCGACAAGCTGTTCAGCGCGAAAATACCCAGTCTTTTCATTGACTGACATGGTTTTCTTGAGAACGGGGCCCGCAAGTTTTAAGTACTTAAATCCCATCAATAAAGAATCGAGTAGGGTATTACTACTAAAAACTGCATACCCCAAGACGCCAAAATCACTAAAGCGAGCCTGTAGCCCAACATTCAGCCCTAGTTCCTTTTCTTCAGTGATAGCCAACGCGTTACTGTATACCGCGAGCTTTTGTGCAAGGGAGATATGAGCATCAGGGGCTGTAAGCTGCAATGGATCAATATGGGTGCCTTCGAGTAGCTCAGGGATTGGAACTCGAGTGTCTAAATAACGTAGCAATAACTGGACGTCCAAAATCCCAAAAGCTTGTAAATCGGGCTCATAAACCGCGCATTGCTCCATGTAGTCCTCCTAGTCTCACCCAAACAGTAACAATTCCCATTGCTTTGTCCGAATATCACCGTTTTTTGTCTTTATGCAACCTGTGTTGGATGTTATCAAAATGTTGTAATCATGAAAGTTCGATGATTGCTAAAGGAGACATGGAGTCCTAAAAGCATTCGGTAAACTCGACGAAATTTGAAATGGATCTAGCTGGTGGCGATGTATTAACGTCTTTCTCGTTACATTGTCACTTAAAAATGAGGAGAGCATGATGCACAACCTGGCAGTAAACCTAGAACGTAGCGCGGCGATATTCCCTACGAAACCTGCATTGCGATGGCAAGACAAACAAGTAAGTTATCAAGAGCTAAACGATCTGTCTGGTAAGGTTGCCTTTCATTTGAAGCAGCTTGGTATACAACAAGGCGACAAGGTAGCTTTGTCTTGTCCTAACACCGCTGAATTCGTTATTGCTTACTATGGCATTCTTAAAGCGGGTGCTGTTGTGGTTCCTTTAAATATTCTATTCAAGGCTCGTGAAGTTGAATACCACCTCAAAGATTCAGATGCTAAGGTGTTTTTATGTCATCAAGGGGATCCAACTTTGCCTATTGCTGATTTTGGTAAGCAAGGCTTTGATCAAGTGGAAGGATGCGAGCACTTTGTATTGGTGAGTGACGTCACTTCTGATGCCGAAAGCCAATTCAAACATTGGTTAGAAACTAGTGAACAAGGAATCAGCCAAAATCAATCAGAAGCTCAGGTAGTCGCAGGTGATGATACGGCGGTTATCCTTTATACCTCAGGTACGACGGGGCAACCTAAAGGCGCAGAACTGTCGCATACCAACATGCACACTAATGCGATGTCATCACAATATCTGATGAGGTTAGAGTACAGTGACACCACACTCGCAACATTGCCGTTGTTCCACAGTTTTGGCCAAACAGTGATGATGAACGCCAGTATCTTAACGGGCGCGACAATTGTCATGATTCAGCGTTTTGATCCTTCAGATGTAATTGATCAGATTATTGATCACAAGGTGAGTGTGTTTGCTGGGGTGCCTACTATGTACATGGCTATCCTTAAAGCAGGACAAGCGTGCCAAGAGCGCTCAGACAAAGTCAAACATAGCTTAAGGCTTGGTGTTTCAGGCGGTGCTTCAATGCCCGTGGAAACTATCCGTCAGTTTGAAAAACAGTTTGAATTACCCATTTTAGAGGGTTATGGACTATCAGAAACAGCGCCCGTTGCGACATTCAATCATATTGATGGTGATAGAGTCGCGGGTAGTGTTGGTCAGCCGTTATGTGGTCACTTGATTAAAGTGACAGACATTGAGGGAAATAGCGTTGTTCGGGGCGAGTTGGGGGAGATATGCATTAAAAGCCCGAGTGTAATGAAAGGCTATTACAAGAGGCCTAAAGCGACAGAAGAGAGCATTCGTGATGGATGGTTTCTAACAGGGGATATTGGAAAACTTGATGGACACGGTAACCTGTTCATTGTTGATCGAGTGAAAGACATGATCATCCGTGGTGGCTATAACGTTTACCCGCGTGAGATTGAAGAAGTTCTGATGTGTCATCCGGATGTAGAGATGGCAGCCGTGGTTGGTGCACCGGATGATAAGCTTGGCGAAGAGGTTCATGTTCATGTTGTTGTACGTGAACTGGCGTCGGTCAATGCCAAAGAGCTTCAGTCTTGGTGTCGTAGTCAGTTGGCCGATTACAAATATCCTCGACATGTGTATATACGTACAGTTCTACCAATGACAGCCACAGGTAAGGTTCTAAAACGAGAATTAAGTCCAACACAAGGAAAGGAGTTCATCAATGATGCAGTATGATTTCATTATTGTCGGAGGCGGCTCTGCGGGTTGCGTGTTGGCTTCTCGGCTCTCGGAAGACCCTAATGTTGAAGTCTGTTTGTTAGAGGCTGGTGGTAAAGACAATAGTCCGTTGATTCATACACCTATCGGTGTTGCCGCCATTATGCCGACCAAGATCCACAACTGGGGTTTTGAGACCGTTCCTCAACCGGGTTTGAATGGACGTAAAGGTTATCAACCACGTGGTAAGACATTGGGTGGTTCTAGTTCTATCAATGCCATGATGTACGCCCGTGGTCACAAATATGATTACGATTTATGGCAAGAACTAGGGAACGCAGGATGGAGCTATCACGATTGTTTGCCTTACTTTAAGAAGGCAGAGAACAACGAACAACACTGCGATGATTATCATGGACAAGGTGGTCCGTTGAACGTCGCTAACCTTCGCAGTCCGAGCCAAATGATTGAGCGTTATTTGGATGCTTGTGAATCTATTGGCGTACCGAGAAACCCAGATATCAACGGTGCAGAGCAATTTGGCGCGATGGCAACTCAAGTGACTCAGTTAAACGGAGAGCGATGCAGTGCCGCTAAAGCGTATCTAACACCAAACCTAGAACGAAAGAACCTAACCGTTGTCACCAACGCAACAGTGCATAAGGTACTCTTTGAGGAAAAAACAGCAGTCGGCATTGAATACGGCACAAAAGGGCAATCATTTCAGATCGGCGCGCGCAAAGAAGTCGTACTATCTGCAGGGGCCTTCGGTTCACCGCAAATTCTGATGTTGTCAGGTGTTGGCGCAACACATGAGCTTGAACAGCATGGATTGCCAATAGTTCACTCGTTAGAGGGTGTCGGGCAAAACCTTCAAGATCACATCGACTTGATTCACAGTTACAAGTGCAGCGACAAACATGAGACGTTTGGTATATCGCTGCAAATGAGCGCGGACATGACCAAAGCGCTACCTTTATGGCTCAAAGAGCGAACCGGAAAAATGACCAGTAATTTCGCTGAAGGTATTGGTTTCTTTTATTCCGAGCAGGGTTTGACGGTACCAGACTTAGAATTTGTGTTTGTCGTCGCTGTTGTCGATGACCATGCACGGAAAATTCATATGAGTCACGGGTTTAGTTCTCACGTTACTTTATTGAGGCCAAAAAGCCGCGGAACCGTGGCACTTCAAAGCAATAACCCATACGATCCACCAAAGATCGATCCGGCATTCTTCAGTGATCCAGACGATATGAAAGTGATGATAAAAGGATGGAAGAAACAATATCAAATGATGGAAAGCGCACCGTTTGATGATGTTCGCGGAGCAAACTTTTATCCAGTCGACGCTTCAGATGACCAAGCCATTGAGCAAGATATTCGAAATCGTGCAGATACTCAGTATCACCCGGTAGGTACTTGCAAAATGGGTACCGCATCGGACAATGCCGCAGTGGTGGATGAAAACCTTAAGGTTTATGGATTACAAGGAATCAGAGTGGTTGATGCGTCTATTATGCCAACCTTAGTTGGGGCGAATACCAATGCACCGACGATCATGATTGCTGAGAAGATTTCTGAACAGATCAAAAAGGAGCACGGCTTGTGTGAATTCCGAAAGTCAGAAGAAGGTGAGATGACAAAAGAGCGTGAGCTAACGATTTAAATGCGATATTAAGGCTTTTTATCGCCATATCTAACAAAGTGTTGTGGTTTAAGTAAGTACGCGAGAAAAGTCAGAACAGTGTAGGCTGTTCTGACTTATGTATTTATTTGGTTAGAGCTTGATTAAGCCACTGATCAAATTGGCCTTTTGGTAAAGCGCCATTAATAGTGTCCACCACTTTACCTTGTTTAAACACCATAACGGTTGGAATACTACGAATAGCAAACTGAGCGGCGATCTGTTGTTGCTCTTCGGTATTGATCTTCACAAAGCGCACATTGCCGTTTCGTTCAGCGGCAACATCACTAAATACCGGTGCAAAGCCGACACATGGATTACACCATGTTGCCCAGAAATCGACCACAACAGGTTGGTCACTGTTAAGTAACGTTGAAAAGTTAACACTGGTTCCTTCCACTGGCGCACCATCTAGGAGTGGCGCTTTACACTTACCACATGTCGGGCTTTCTGAAACTCGCTCAGAGGGAACACGGTTAACACCCTGACAAGCAGGGCAACGAGTATTGAATGTAGACATAACTTTCTCTTTTTATTGCTCCACATTGACTAACGCGATTTACGAACTAGCCCCTGTGTGCTTATACTGTTTGAAACAACACTACGATACTCAAATAAAAACAAACAATAAATAGGTAAATGATGACAAAGTTTTACGCTGAAATTACCGGGTGGGGAAAGTGTCTACCGCCAGCGACGCTCTCCAATGATGACCTCAGTACTTTTATCGATACGTCTGACGAGTGGATTCGTACAAGAACAGGGATTGAAAACAGAAGAATTAGCCACGTTAATACATCTGATTTAGCGACAGTTGCAGCTCAGCATGCGATGGCTTGTGCTGGTTTGACTGCTGATGATATTGATATCGTCATTGTTGCGACTTGCTCTCCTGACTCTCTTATTCCAAACACCGCTTCAAAAGTACAGCAAAACCTTGGTATTAAAGGTGCAGCAGCATTTGACTTGAATGCAGCGTGTACTGGCTTCCTTTATGGCCTTGAAACAGCGACGCGCTTAATTCAAGCAGGTAACTACCGTAACGCTATCGTAATTGGTGCCGAGAGACTGTCATTCTTCATTGATTGGACCAAGCGTGACACCGCTGTACTATTTGGTGATGGAGCCGGTGCTGCTGTGCTGTCTCGCACTGAAAAGCCAGTTGGTCTACAACAAGCTCAAATCGGTTGTGATGCGGAAGGTCGCGATATTCTAGCGGTGCCGAAGTTCGGTACTTCAATGGATCGATTTGCAGCAGACAATGGTTACTGGGATTTTGACTTCGTTGGTAAAGAGATCTTCAAGCGTGCAGTGAAAGGCATGGGGGCAGCCGCTCATACAGTACTTAGTCGCACAGGTATCTCAACTGACAACATTGATGTGGTTATCCCACACCAAGCGAACATCCGTATTATTCATACTTTGTGTGACATGGCGGGTATTGAAAAAGAGAAGGCCTTCGTTAACATTCAGAATTACGGCAATACTTCTGCCGCAACTGTGCCTATTGCTATGTGTGAAGCGCTTGAACAGGGTGCTGTTAAGCCTGGTGCGAATATTCTTGTTGCTGCGTTTGGCGCTGGTCTTACATGGGGTGCTGGCCACATTACTTGGGGTGAGCGTGTTGAACCATTAGGGACTTCGGATGCAACACTTCCAGAGAATGATAAATCGGCGCTGGAGCTTTTAGAGAAAGCAATTTTACACTGTAAAACACGCCCTAATTCAGAGATGTAATTTGATGAACGTAAGGTTAATGCAAGCTGAAGACCTTGATGGTGCAGCAAGAGTTCACCAACAAGCGTTTGTACGCCAAACTAAGTCAAAAGAGTGGTTACAATGTAACTTAAATGCATCGCCACGCTTCATTAACTTTGTATTAGAGCTCGATGGAGAGATTCAAGGTTACATCATCTGGGTTCAAAAAAGCGGTTTTCGTCCAGAAGCTGTTTTAGAGCTAGAGCAATTGGCTGTTTCTACTGAACAACAAGGCAAAGGCTTAGGCCGCACACTGATACTTGGTTCGTTAAAAGTAGTCAAAGAAGTACTAGCTGAACAAGGCTCAACGCTCAAACATGTTTTGGTGACGACTCGTGCAGATAACTTTGCACAGCAATTGTACAAATCAACACTGGGTGCTGAGGTTGAAACCACGATTTCAAACTTATACTCGGCTGATGAAGTACTAATGATCGCAAGAAACGTAGGTCAACGAATTTAGTTTGCCGTGTTTCTTAAAACGCCCGTAGTGATTTGTCTCTCTGCGGGCGTTTTTGTTTATCTCTTTAGCGGTCATTTCACTAATAATATGTCTTAATTGTAATCGTGGCCTAACGTTCTATCTGCGTTGATACAGGGCAGTGATCGCTAAGAAAGTAGTCAAGGACATCTTGAGAAGGGAACACGTACTGTTTTGTCGATGATGTACTCAAATCGTCACTGACTACAATGTGGTCTATCAGAGAGCGGAATTGATGAGTTCGGTTTTTGTTGCGATTGGAGCGTACTTTACAGTCCGCCGACGTCGAACGGGTAGCTAATTGCGCTCGGTTGTTTTCACTCAGTACAAACCAAAGCCAATCACCACGATAGGATAGGTTATGATTGAAATCACCCAGCACCGCATAACTCTGTTGTTTCTTTTCCCGTTCTACTATCCAATCATTTAACACCTTAGCTTGCTGCTTGAGTCGCTCACAGTTGTTATTGCGCTTGTAAGCACCGCTACAACCCGCTTTTAAGTGTACCGAGAGCAAATGTACGGGTTTATCATGAAGCTCCGCTACAATGTAGCTTGCAAACCTAAGTTTACTGCCAGAGCGTGTTTCAAGCTTTAAGTCGGGCTTATTAACGACATTAATATTTTGCCTAACGGCGAAGCCTGTGTATTGGTTTACATCTGAGAACTGGTTCGCTTTGTATCGGTTAGATGCTCGGTCAGACATCACGATACGAAAATCAGGACCAACAACGCGCTTTATAGCCTCAATATTATCGACCTCTTGGAATGCCATCACATCGCTATTGAGTTGCTTAAAGTGGTAAGAGAGTTGGTTGAAATCTTTCTCCTTACGAAGCTCACTCATTTTATTCACAGCCTCATTGGTTGATAACCATTCAATATTCCAACTTGATATGCTTAGAGGTGCACTTAAAGCGGTACTACTAAATAGGCAGGTGGTGATAACCCACTTTTGAAGTATATTCACGGCGTTTTTCTCTGAATTTTGTGTTGATTTTCCCTGAGCCGTTATCCTACAACACTTGGCAAAAATTCAAGGCTTTTTAGCCACTTTTTTATTGTTACATTGTTTCTTTTTCGACTTGAGAGATAACGTCATAAGATTGAATTGATCTTAGTCAGCACTCCTCTTTTATTGATCCAAATCAATACTCGCGTTTGGTGGTTCTCGTTAAATACGCCACAATATCTAGTGTTAGTTAAACGATAAATCGCTCTATATAGTGTGTTTGTGGATAAGTCTGTGAATACCTAGAGAGTAAGGAGAAGTGGTGAAATCAATCGTAATCAAGCGTGATGGCTCAAGAGCTCCATTCAGCAGAGATCGCATCCAAGCTGCAGTGGAAGCAGCATCAGAAAAGTCAGATAAGGAAATTGCCATTTATGCTTTGAATGTGGCATTGGCTGTGGAATTAAAGCTCGAAGAGTACGATGAAGTTCATATCTCTGAAATTCAAACCATGGTTGAGAATGAGCTTATGCAGGGGCCTTATAAGTCTCTTGCTCGTGCGTACATCGAATACCGCCACGACCGCGATATTGCGCGTGAGAAGCAAAGTGCTTTGACACGCGAAATCGAAGGTCTGATTGAAGAGAGTAACGTTGACCTAATCAACGAAAATGCCAACAAAGACGGTAAAGTGATTCCAACACAGCGTGATCTTCTTGCTGGTATCGTGGCTAAACACTATGCGAAAACACACATTTTGCCACGTGATATCGTTCAAGCGCACGAAAGCGGCGACATTCACTATCACGATCTAGATTACGCACCATTCTTCCCGATGTTTAACTGCATGCTGATCGACTTAAAAGGCATGTTAACTCACGGCTTTAAGATGGGTAATGCAGAGATTGATACACCAAAATCAATCTCAACCGCGACAGCAGTAACAGCCCAGATTATTGCACAAGTGGCGAGCCACATTTACGGCGGCACGACGATCAACCGTATTGACGAAGTACTAGAACCTTATGTAATGGCGAGCTACGAAAAGCACCTTCAGCTTGCTAAAGAGTGGGACATTCATAACCCTGAAGCCTTTGCTATCGCTCGCACTGAGAAAGAGTGTTACGACGCATTCCAATCGCTAGAGTACGAAGTAAACACGCTACATACGGCGAATGGCCAAACACCATTTGTGACGTTTGGTTTTGGTTTAGGCGAAAGCTGGGGATCAAAATTGATCCAACAATCGATCTTGAAAAACCGCATCGCTGGTCTTGGTAAGAACCGTAAAACAGCGGTATTCCCAAAACTTGTTTTTGCAATCAAAGATGGCCTAAACCACAAGTCAGGTGATCCGAATTACGATATCAAACAGCTAGCGCTTGAGTGTGCTTCTAAGCGCATGTACCCAGATATCCTTAACTACGACAAAGTGGTTGAGGTGACAGGTTCATTCAAAACACCGATGGGCTGCCGTAGCTTCCTAAATACTTACGAAGAAAACGGTGAGCTTATCCATGAAGGTCGTAACAATTTAGGTGTTGTGAGCCTTAACCTGCCACGTATTGCTATCAATGCGAAAGGCGACATGACAAAGTTCTACGCATTGCTAGACGAAAAGTTAAAACTGGCTCGTCGTGCACTAGAGACTCGAATCAGCCGTCTTGAGAACGTGAAAGCTCGCGTAGCTCCAATTCTGTACATGGAAGGGGCGTGTGGCGTTCGTCTGAAAGCTGACGATTCGATTGCAGATATCTTTAAGAACGGCCGTGCTTCGGTGTCTCTTGGCTATATCGGTATTCATGAAGCGATGACTGCGTTATTTGGTACAGAAACGCACCTGTACGACGACACTGAGATGCGTAACAAGGCACTTGAGCTTGTTCAATACATGAAACGCGAAGTGGAAACTTGGACCAAAGAGACAGGGTATGCGTTTAGCCTATACGGTACGCCAAGTGAAAACCTATGTAGTCGCTTCTGCAGCATCGATACTAAAGAGTTTGGTGTGATTGAAGGCGTAACGGATCGTGGTTACTACACTAACAGTTTCCACCTAGATGTTCAGAAGAAGGTTAACCCTTACGATAAGATCGATTTTGAGATGCCTTACCCAGAGATCTCAAGCGGTGGTTTTATCTGTTACGGCGAATTTCCTAACATGCAGAAGAACATCGAAGCGCTTGAAAACGTTTGGGATTATAGCTACACGCGCGTGCCTTACTACGGTACAAATACACCGATTGATGAGTGTTACGAGTGTGGTTATAACGGTGAGTTTGACTGTACGAGTAAAGGTTTTACTTGTCCTAAATGTGGCAACCATGACTCAACCAAAGTGTCAGTAACACGCCGTGTTTGTGGTTACCTAGGCAGTCCTGACGCTCGACCATTTAACTTTGGTAAGCAGGAAGAAGTTAAACGTCGCGTTAAGCATCTGTAACTCGACACGACTTCTTATCTGTTGAGCGAAGACTCCCTCTGATGTTAGAGGGAGTTTAGTCGTTTGAATCAAGCGGTCTTATCCTAAATATCGGCAACTCTATGAATTATCATCAATATCATCCAATCGACGTCGTAAATGGTCCCGGTACACGCTGTACACTGTTTGTGTCTGGTTGCGTTCATCAGTGTCGTGGCTGTTATAATCAGTCAACACAGCGCTTAGACTCTGGTCACCTGTTCACTCAGGAGCTTGAGGATCACATTATTGCCGATCTTAACGATGAGCGAATCAAGCGTCGTGGGCTTTCTCTGTCTGGTGGTGATCCTTTGCATCCAGCGAATGTGGCTGATGTCCTGAAACTGGTTAAGCGCGTTAAAAGTGAATGCCAAAACAAAGATATTTGGATGTGGACGGGTTATGAGTTAGATGAACTCGACGAAAAGCAGAAAGAGGTGTTGAGCTATATTGATACCTTAATTGATGGCCGTTTTGAGCAAGATAAAGCCGATCCGATGTTGGATTGGCGTGGTAGTTCTAACCAGATAATTCATCGTTTCACTGACATTTAATCTTTTCTCGCTTAATCGAAGAAATAAGGGCTTATCCGCAGCCTAAACTGCAAATGAAGCCCTTAGGTGTGAGTTTTTTAGTTATTCCCCCGACTACATTGTCGCTCTTGGTTGCTCTTCGATGAGATTGTTAATCCATTTCTTCGATTGAATGCGTTGGCTTGTGAGTGCGATTTTGACCAACTCTTCAAGTAAAACAATCAACATCACCCATTCTAACGGCCAGCCCAAAACCAGTGCTGTGTAGTAGGCGAGTGGTATGCCGATCGCCCATTGTCCAAACAGGTCGATAAAGATACTGTAGTTAATATCACCACCACTTTTCAGTACGCCTCCAATACCAACCATATTGAAAACTCGTAGAATCATACCCAGTGCAATCACCAAAGTGACGTTTACCGCAGTCTCTTTTAACTCTAAGTGTGTGAGTTGTACTAGGTAAACAATCACTGGTTTTGCGATAAAGCAGAGAAGTGCAAGTACTATTGCAAGCCCGCAACTGACTAATACATAGCCCCAAGCCGTGTTCTCGACTCTTTGATAGTTCTGTGCGCCTATTTCGTTACCTAGAACGATAGAAGCTGCAACGGCAAATCCCATAAAGGCTGAGATCAATATGCTTTCGACAGGTGACAGTAGTGAAATGATAGCCAGTTCACCGACGCCCATTTGGCCCACTATGATGTTGTAAATCAGCAAGCCACCAGCCCAAGCTGTATCGTGGATGAGCATTGGCATAGCAATAGTTAGGTACTTTTTCCTATGTTTAACAACTATGGCATCTTGCCAGTTGCTGAGTGTTGGAAAAAGATGGGCGTAATGTTTTTTCGCCAAAACAAGTAGTGCGACAGTCTGAACAAACCTTGACACAGTGGTGCCGACAGCGGCGCCAACTACGCCCAGTTCTGGGAAACCGAATAAGCCGAAAATGAGAAGCGCATTGAGCACAGCGTTGACCAAGATGGCAAAGATGCTGATCTTAGTGGGTAGCTTGGCTTCGCCAACAGATCGAAGGGCACTTTCTAATGGTACGACGATAGCGGTGCCGATAAGGCTGGCTCCTGTTATCCAAAGGTAGTCCGTTGCCTGTTGAACGTAATCAGGATCTGAGGCCACAACAGATACTACTGATTCAGGAGCCAATAAATAAACCGCAACAAATGGCACTATAGCGATGATGGATAACGCCCATGATTGCGCCAGCGTGCGACGAATGCCATTAAAATCACCGGCTCCAAAATATTGCGAAGCTAGCACGCTTACCGCCCCACTAATTCCCGACACCATAATTAGGTTGAAGAAAAAGATTCTATTGCCCACACCGACTGCGGCTGTTGCGGCATCACCTAATTGGTTAACCATAAAGATGTCGATAACGCCGAGTAATGAAAACATCATGGTTTGAAGTGAGACAGGCAATCCGATTTGTATCAGCTTTTGCCAAAATTCTTTGTCTAAATGACGATATGTAGAGCGCATCGCAATTCCTTGCTAGTTGATATGCAAGAAGTTTATCTAGATTTTATTTAGCTGTATTTTCTGTAGTCATCATTAACTTTTGTCAAACTCTCCATTTGGTATGAATGACGTAAACATGGGATTAGGTCAGTCAATGAGCGAAAAACAAGAGCGCTATGAAATATCTGATACCACCCACCAAGAGTTTGTCGATCAAAGCTACGTATTGGCGTTTGAACAGCTTGGGATTGTTCAGTGCGGTACAGCCTCCTGCAGAGATTTTTTTTCTGTTTATCGTAAGAATCAACAAAAGCACATGTTGCTGTTTACTGTACGTGGCAAAGGGTGGCTAGAGAGTGGGGTGTGTCGTTACATTCTTGAGCCAGGATCATGTATTACCGTACCGGCTGGCGTTGAAAATGGTTTTGGGATTGAGGAAGAGACTTGGCAGATAGCATGGATTTTCCTGTCCCCAGATAAGCGGTGGACAAATATTGATAATGATATCTTATATACTTTGACGCCAGCAGCAGAAGTCGTCGCTTCTTGCATACATACCTTGCTTCGAAGTATTTCACTTCCCATTGAGCTTGGTGGTGCGGTTGCTATTCACAGCGTTGCTCAAATCGAAGCTCTGATTAATGCGCCGATTCCACAGCAATTGGATAGAAACGCAATCCGTTTAGAGCGAGTTTTCGACACAGCTCAAAAGCAGCTGCACAAAGAGTGGAATGTTCAGGAGTTATCGAACTTGTTTCCATGCTCTGAACCACATTTTCATAGGTTGTGCCAGCGTTACTATTCCCATAGCCCCATGACTCACCTAATGCGTATGAGAATGGAGTATGCAGCACGACTACTTCGCTCAAGTGATTGGTCAATACAACATATCGGTGAGATAGTGGGTTATCCAAATGCAGCAAACTTCAGTACACGCTTTAAGGCATGGTCTGGCATGACGCCAAGGCAATTTAAACAGAGCGCACCATAGCTACATTGCTAATGTGAAATGATTAGGGCAGCTCAAGAACAAGTAAACGGCGTTCAATCTATCAACGAAATTGTTCGATAAATCGACGGTTATCAGATTACTTATGCTAACTAAGCGGTTCTAATAAAAAATGTTTCTGATTTGACTATGATAATGTTAACGTAAAACTCATTACTTGAATTTCAAAGGGTTGTGACTTTCATGTTTTCACATCTACCAAAACCAACTTTAGATCCAATTCTCTCTCTTTCTGTGGCTTACCGTGGCGATGAACGTCCGAACAAAGTCGACCTCGGCATTGGTGTTTACCGCAACAACCAAGGTGAGACACCAATTATGAAGGCCGTTTCAATGGCACAAGATATTGTTGTTGAAAACCAGAAAACCAAAGCTTATGTTGGCCTAGCGGGTTGCGAAGAGTTTAACCAAAGTATGATCGACCTGTTGTTGAAAGGAACTTCAGCAATGGATCGTGTCGCCGCTATTCAAACGCCAGGTGCGAGTGGTGCTCTGCGCATGCTGGGTGATCTTATGAAAGTCGCGCAGCCAGATACAACGGTTTGGATCTCTAATCCAAGTTACGTGAATCACCAACCTGTGATGGAAGCGGCAGGACTTAAAGTCAAGCACTACTCTTACTTTAGCCCTGAAACAAAACAGGTTGATACGGCAAGAATGCTCGAAGAGCTTTCACAAGCGGGTCCTAATGATGTTGTGCTACTGCATGGCTGTTGTCATAACCCAACGGGTGCTGACATCGACTTTGCAGCATGGCAGGAAATCACCGCGCTATCACAGAAGAATGGCTTCCTACCGTTTGTTGATATTGCTTACCAAGGTTTTGGTGATGGTCTTGAAGAAGATGCGAAAGGTCTTCAATTCATGGCAGACAATGTTGAAGAGATGCTAATCACAACTTCGTGCTCGAAAAATTTCGGTTTGTATCGTGAAAGAACGGGCGCTGCAATCGTCGTTGGTAAAAACAGCCAAGAAGTGGGTAACGCGAAAGGTAAACTTCTTACTCTTGCTCGTTCTACTTACACTATGCCGCCAGATCATGGTGCTGCACTTGTGAAAACAATTCTTCAAAATCAAGAGTTAACACGCATTTGGAAGCAAGAATTGAGTGAGATGCAGGGCCGTTTGCTAAATCTTCGCCAAACATTATGCAATGAATTGCGAAATACTTATAACACGTCACACTTTGACTTCATTGAAAGCCATAAAGGTATGTTTACTGTACTAGGCTTTAAAGAAGCTCAAATGAATCAATTACGTGAAGAGTATGGCATTTATGGTGTTGGTGACGGTCGCATCAATATCGCAGGTCTTTCAGAGTCGCATATTCCTTACGTAGCTAACGCAATCGCTAATGTATCAAAATAAAATGGTGACTGAATGTACAATTGGAAAGCAATTATAACCCTGATGTTAAGTGGTGGCCTTGTTGCTTGTTCTACGACGAGTCAAGTTCCTGTCGAGCCAGAGCAGAAACCACAAATCGAGCAACCTGTTGTTGACGATTCAAGTAAAGCGGATGAAAAAGACGGGGAGTCTTCTAAAGATCCCGTAACTGAACCTGAAAAAGAGCCAGAAAAAGTCGAGAAACCTGCTGAGCCAGAAAAGAAACCAGTGCCGCCTAAAAAACCAGAGAAAGTAACGAAAACCTCTGATGGTAAGTTAATTCTTGGGGAAGAAGAGTGGGTTTATGTTCCTGGTCTAGAAGAGTCGTTTAAAGCACGCGTTGATACAGGTGCAACAACATCTTCCATCAGTGCTATTGATATCGTTCCTTTCGAGCGCGACGGCAAAGACTGGGTTAAGTTCAAAATTGAACACGATGGCATTAAGAGTCAAGAAGTGAGCTTACCGGTTGAGCGCTGGGTTAAGATTAAACAGTCAAGTGCAGAAGGCACACAACGCCGTGCCGTGATTGTTGCTAACATCCAGATTGGTGATCTTAAAGATAAAACGGAATTCACATTGGCTGACCGTACTCACCTAACTTACCCACTGCTATTGGGTCGTAGCTTCTTTAGAGACGTAGCGGTAGTAGACGTGAGTAAGAAATACGTTCAAGACAAAGTTAAAAAGTAATCATTACTCATTAAATTTTGTTGGAAGATTGATACAAATAAAAATCCCGATAAGCGTGTAACTTATCGGGATTTTTTATTTAGTGGCGCAGTGGTTTAGTATTTGAACAGTTGTACTTGAGTGTTAAGCTGCTGCGCAATACCACGCAACTCTTCTGACAGATGGCGTGAGTTGTCTGCCTCTGTCGACATTTTGTCAGATACGTCGTTCACAAGTTGGATATTCTTACTCACTTCACCTGTTACTGTGCGCTGCTCTGATGCTGCATTAGATATGTGCGAAGCCATATCGGAGATCTGTTGAATTGACGCCGCGATTTGCTCTAGTGCTTCTGTCGCATTATTCGCATCATCAACACTTGATTGCGCTAGATTTTGGCTGCGCTCCATAGACTCTACTGCAGAGACACTGTTTTTCTGCAGCGTTTCGATCATTTCACGAATTTCATCAGTTGAGCTGTGAGTACGTTGGGAAAGTACGCGAACCTCATCTGCAACGACAGCAAACCCGCGGCCTTGTTCTCCGGCACGAGCCGCTTCGATAGCTGCATTAAGAGCAAGTAGGTTAGTTTGCTCTGCAATGTCTGAAATCGTTGAGAGAATAGCATTGATATCTAATGCGTTCTTTTCCAGTTCTTGAATAATCCCAGAAGCATTTTCGACTTGCTCTGCCAAGCTCGTGATTGACTCTTGGTTACGGATGATTACACGTTTTCCTTGCTCACAGTTCTCTGTCGAGCTGATGGCTGAATCCGCAGTCATCTGAGCATTGTTCGCCACTTCTTCTGCTGTTGCCGACATTTCGTGCACTGCAGTCGCTATTTGTGAGATTTCGTTAAGCTGAACCGTTAAACCATCGCTAGTCTGGCGAGCAACATTGGTACTCACTTCTGATTGTTCATTAAGCTGGCTTGATGAATGAGCAATATCGCGAACAATTTCTTGAAGCTTGGCAATAAAGGCATTTACATGCAAAGCCAATGTTCCAATTTCATCTTTACTGTTCACAGAAATACGCTGCGTAAGATCACCATTGCCTTTCGATAACGCTTCCATAGCTGTACTTAGGGTAGTCAACGGCGCGAGTGCTTTCTTAATCACAAACATAGCAACGAAGGCAATAACGACTAATTGCATCATACCAAACATTGCCGATTGACGCAGTAACGAGCGGTAAGACGCAAAAGACTTAGTTTTATCGATGACGATAGTGAAATACCAATCCGTGTGAGGTACTTTTTGTGCAGAAAGGAATGATTCTGAATCCCCGATGACCATTTCTTCAAAGTCCGAGCTACTTGCGATCGACTTGATCTTCTGTGCAGAGAGGTTGTTGGAGATATTGGATACAGATTTCAGCGTCAATGAACGGTCTTTATGAGCAACAATTTTGCCTGAACCATCAACTAGAAACGCATAAACACCTGGTTGCTCAACGTTAACGATGTCATTAACCAGTGCGGTGAGATTCAAATCTGCACCAATAACGCCTGAATAACCATTGGTACTAAAAGGGGAGGCAATGGTAACAACCAGCTCATTGGTAGCAACGTCTAAGTACGGTTCTGTCACGACGGTACGACCTTGAGCCATTGGATCTTTGTACCAATCTCTGGTGCGAGGGTCGTAGCCTTTTGGTACCGGGAGATCAACACCTTGTAAAAAGCGGCCATCAGAAAGGCCGGCGTAGGCGATTTGGAAGCGTCCAGCGTTAGTACTTTGTGTGAAGTAGCTCTCTGGTGAACTTGTGTATTTGAAGGCGTCTTTCGCAGCATTAACTACGTTAATTCGGCCTTCAATCCACTTTTCAATACCCGATACATTAGAAGTCGTTAATGTGGTTGAGTATTGTTGAACTGAACGGTACGTCTCATTCAGCAGCTGTTTACCCGTGACGTAAGTCTGAATCATTGTCATCGCGAAAATGATGACAACAAATATCAGAGTCAGTTTGTTTTTTATCGATATGCTGTTACCACCCATTACGGTACTCCATCTCTCAGCAAAATTTGTGAGAGATTAGCAGTACGCCATGTTGCGGTAAAGTGATTTTATCGCTTAGTCGTTAAATATTTATATCGCTTATGTTTCTCATGATTTTTAGTGATAAAAATCTAAATAAATTAATGATTTAAACCATACAAAATCAAGAGTAGCTTAGAAACCAAATCGCGCTGACATCAGCACTTGGTGACCATAAGTACCGTTGTTACGCATATCAACACCGACAGACAGTTGTTCTGTTGAATGGAAACGCGCACCAAAGCCTACGATAGAGTTAGTCCCATCATTATCGATAAGCTGACCGAGGCGAGCATTAACTTCGATGTTTGCCATTAACCATGCTTTCACACCAACGTTAACTTCGGTTTTAAAGCTGTTATCATCATTGCGTTCTATATTGTGCAGTAGCATTTGACCGTAAATGTCAGCAAACTGACCAATCGGGCCGTTGAAGCCAATGCCACCTGCTGCATCCCAGTCACTTTCAAAGCCGGTATCCACACGACCGATGAAGTGTGCGTTTTGGGTAAATAACGTTGTGAATTCGCCACCAAATGTACTTGGGCTAGCACCCATTCGGATTTCAAAAGTGTTGTAGTTGAAATTGTTCGCCGACGCGGCAAATGAACACAGCGTGGTTAATCCGATCAGTAGCGTTTTTTTTGCGTAACCCTGCATGGTGACTCCAATTTTTTGTATTTAGGGCAGTATATACAAAAAAGCCTGCAATATGCAGGCCATTTTAATTAGAGTCGGTCGAGATTATAGAATTTGGATATGGTCAACTTCGATCTCTGGAGTTTTGCCACCTTCGTATTCACCAAAGATACGTACTTGTGTTTCAGCGGTCAGTGGTTGAGCTAGCTTGATATCGTCATCTAACTCGATTTGAATTTCACTTTGGCCGTCAGAGAAGATGAACTTGTCGTTGCGAACCTGGCGAACGATCTTACCATCTACAATAGCTTCTTGTTCGGAGAACATGCTTGTGTTTTCAAGTAGTGTCGCAATAGTCGTTGATTCTACTGGGCCTGTGTAAGCGATACCGCTGTTGTTGTCTTTATGACCATCGGCTAGAGCGATAGCTGGAGTAAGGATAACTGATGCTGCGATTGCTAGGACTGTTTTTTTCATAATAAATACCTCATTGGTTATGTTTGGTTGAAACGTTTTGTTTCGATGAGGCTATTAAACAACACTGGGGTTGAATTCAGCGTGAGTAACGTATTCATTTTCCATTCATTTTCATGAGCATCTTATTATCAATAACGCTACTATAGAGACAAAAGCGCGGTTGTTTGCGTCTAAGAATGAAGGAAATCAGTTTTCATGTTGACACCACTTAAGGCCCTTATGGTTCAGGGCACGACATCGGATGCCGGAAAAAGTGTATTGGTGGCAGGTTTATGCCGCGTATTGGCTCGACGCGGCGTTAAGGTCGCCCCATTCAAGCCACAGAATATGGCACTAAACAGTGCGGTGACCGAAGACAGTGGGGAAATTGGCAGAGCACAAGCTGTTCAAGCTCAAGCCTGTAATGTAAAGCCGACGGTTCACATGAACCCAGTACTCCTTAAACCGAATTCAGATACAGGTGCGCAGGTTATTCTACAAGGTCGTGCATTAACCAACATGGAAGCAACTGGTTATCACGATTATAAGAAAGTTGCCATGGATACCGTGATTGATTCATTCGATCGTCTTCAGGCTGACTATGAGAGCGTTATGATTGAGGGTGCGGGCAGTCCAGCCGAAATCAACCTTCGTGAAAATGATATTGCCAACATGGGTTTTGCTGAGAAAGCAGACGTGCCGGTGATTATCATTGCAGATATTGATAGAGGCGGTGTTTTTGCTCATCTATACGGTACTTTAGCGTTATTGTCAGAATCTGAGCAACAGCGTGTCGTTGGTTTTGTGATTAACCGTTTTCGAGGTGACATTAAGCTTTTAGAGTCTGGTTTAGATTGGTTAGAACAGAAAACAGGCAAGCCTGTGATTGGTGTCTTGCCTTATCTGCATGGCTTTAACCTAGAAGCTGAAGATGCGATCACCACAGCGCAAGAATCGAACGGTAAAGCGAAGTTAAAAGTTGTGGTGCCTGTATTCACCCGTATTAGTAATCACACAGATTTTGATACCTTGCGTCTAAACCCTGACATCGATCTGCGTTATGTTGGTAAAGGTGAACGCTTAGATCAAGCAGATCTCATTATCTTGCCTGGCACTAAATCAGTTCGTGCCGACCTAGACTACATGCGTGAACAAGGTTGGGACAAAGATCTTCAACGCCACCTGCGTCTCGGCGGTAAGGTCGTCGGGATTTGCGGCGGTTATCAAATGCTAGGCAAGTCGATTGATGACCCGGACGGTGTGGAAGGTCAACCAGGCTCTTCTATTGGTTTAGGCTTGTTAGAAACAACGACGGTTTTGACGCAACAGAAGACACTGACTAATGTAAGTGGGAAGTTGACTCTGAATGGAAGCGCATCCGACGTAAAAGGTTATGAGATTCATGTTGGTAAGACTCAAGTCAAAGAAATGGACATACCGATACAGTTAGACTCTGGTGCTATTGATGGAGCAGTTAATAGCGAAAACACGATCTTTGGCACCTATCTCCATGGTCTGTTTGATAACAGTGAAGTTCTAGCTTCGATTTGTGAGTGGGCTGGTGCGAGCGCTGTTGCGACGGTTGACCACCACGCTCTTAAAGAAGAAGGTATCGATCGGATCGCAGACGCCATCGAAGAGTACATGAAGCTAGATTTGTTGTGGCCTGAACTTAATACCATCAAAAAAATAGAATGAACAAATAATCACGTGAAAGAGAGTGTGATGCAAAAACGATTGCTGACGGCAGCACTAGCTATTTTAGCTTTTCAGGTATCTGCGCAAGACTCCGTTAAGGTCTATGCCGCATCTTCAATGACCAACGTCGTTAATGAACTGATCTCTGAATTTGAAAAGAACAACGATATTGATGTTACACCTGTGTATGCAAGTACATCATCATTAGTTCGCCAGATAGAACGCGGTGCACCTGCCGACGTGTTCATCGCGGCGAACGAGAAATGGATGAAACACTTAGTCGATAGGGGATATGTGTCAGGTGACAATGTCACTAACTGGGCTGGCAATGAACTGGTTTTGATCTCATCGGAATCAGACAATACCGACTATTCTCAGTTCAGACTTGACGATGCAACCACATGGCAGGCTACGCTACAGGGTGAACGACTAGCTGTTGGCAACACTATGTCGGTACCCGCTGGTATCTATGCGAAAGAGTCTCTAGAGGCATTGAAGGTATGGCAGAGCGTTCGTACTCGCCTTGCTCCGAGCAATAATGTACGCATGGCATTGGCATTGGTTGAAAGACAAGAAGCGATACTTGGTATCGTATATAAAACCGATGCTATGCTTTCTAATGATGTTTCAATAGTCGATACGTTTCCTGCGTCATCACACACTCCAATACGTTACCCTGTAGCGAAATTGAACGGTAGTGAATCGACGCAAGCCTTTTATACCTTTATGCAGGGCGGATTTTCTAAGTCAGTCCTCGAGCGCTACGGTTTTAATACGCATTAATGTTTTATTTATCGGATTACGAATATCAAGCTCTGTTGTTAAGCCTTAAGGTCGCGGGCTTTGCTATTTTGTGGTTGGTACCTATTGGTATCGGTCTTGCTTGGCTACTCGCGAAAAAACAGTTCATCGGTAAAGGCTTGGTGGAAAGTCTTGTTCATCTTCCTTTGGTTTTGCCTCCAGTTGTCATCGGTTATCTACTACTGGTCATGATGGGGAGGCAGGGTCTTATTGGCTCGTGGCTTAATGATGTGTTTGGGGTGGTATTTAGCTTCAGTTGGAAGGGAGCATCGCTTGCGTGCATCGTTGTAGCTCTACCGTTGATGGTGCGTTCTATCCGCTTAAGCTTAGAAACTGTAGACAGTAAATTGGAAGAAGCGGCTGCGACATTGGGTGCATCTCCAATTAAGGTTTTCTTTACGATAACTCTGCCATTAATGGTACCTGGTATTATCACTGGCATCATGTTGTCGTTCGCTCGTAGCTTAGGAGAGTTCGGGGCGACAATCAGCTTTGTATCTAACATTCCAGGTGAAACTCAGACGATCCCTTTAGCTATGTACACGTTTATTGAGACTCCTGGTGCAGAGGTGGAAGCTGCGCGCCTATGTGCTATCTCCATAGCGATTGCCCTTGGTTCTCTTATGTTATCTGAGTGGCTCAATCGAAAAACAGTAAATAAATTAGGGGGGAATCAATGAGCCAATTGATACTCAAATATCAGCAGAAGCTTGGTGAAACTGAGTTTGATGTTGATCTGACCCTACCTAGCCAAGGCATTACCGCGATATTTGGTCGTTCCGGTGCGGGTAAAACCTCTTTGATTAACGCCATTAGCGGGCTTAAGAACCCTGACAGTGGTCAGATTGAGGTTTCCGGAAAAACCTTATTCGATAGCGCTAAAGGGATCGATTTGCCAGTTCACAAGCGCCAAGTGGGTTACGTTTTTCAAGAGTCCCGTCTTTTTCCCCACATGAAAGTGTCGAGTAATTTGAAATATGGTGTTAAGACGCCTGACCAGAAACATTTTGATAAAGTCGTCGGTCTTTTATCTCTAGAAGCTCTACTTGATCGATACCCGGCAAAGTTATCGGGGGGTGAGAAGCAGCGAGTCGCGATAGGTCGAGCTCTGTTGTCTAAACCAAGTATTCTATTAATGGATGAACCATTAGCCTCGTTAGATTTGCCGCGCAAACGGGAAGTGATGCCGTTTTTAGAAAACCTCTCGGAAAGCGTAAAAATCCCTATTGTTTATGTTACACACAGCCTTAACGAGATCCTAAGGCTCTCTAACTACCTAGTAATCTTAGACCAAGGCAAAGTGCTATCTGCGGGGCAAACCGAACAAGTATGGGCGTCCAGGGCGATGAGGCCATGGCAATCATTTTCTGAGCAAAGCTCTCTGTTTGAGGCGAAAATTGTTGATCACAACGATGACTATGCACTGTCTAGGCTTGCGCTAGGTGAAAAAACCTCACTTTGGGTTCAGCAGGTCGATAACCCAATTGACGCCTCAGTGAGGCTGCAGATTCGTGCCAACGATGTATCCCTGTCGCTACACCAGCCCCAAAGCACTTCGATACGTAACATCTTGCCAGCAATTATTCGTAGAGTAGAGACACAACAACACGGGCATAACAAACAGAGTGTTGCCGTCGAGCTTGAATTAGAACCGGGTTGTTATTTGTGGGCAACCATCACTTTGTGGGCATTGGATGAGTTGAGTCTAACGATAGGGCAACGCGTGTTTGCACAGATTAAAGGTGTGAGTGTCGCTCAGCGTGACATTGCAGTGACTCACTAGCCAGTATCTATTGAAATGTAAATGTTGTTTGTAAATGGATGAAATAGTCACACAGGAACCTGTGATACTAGTACCATATATAAAGATTCAATTTGCGATGAATAACAAAAAGCCGCTCAATAGGAGCGGCTTTTTATTTTATTATAAAGAACAGAAGGTTACTTATCGATAACCTGAATTCACTACTTAGTGAAAACTTCTTTAAAATCACGCTTCAAGATCGCATCACGACGAGCTTTCTTGATCTGTTTAACCATGTCTTTCACACAGTTGTGAAGAACTTGGTCAAGAAGTTGAGCGCGGTACTCTTCTTTATCTTCGTCAGTCATGCCTTCTGGCAGTTTAAGAGTTGGGAACTCTTCCATAACGTTAATACCAGCAAATGACTGGCTTACAGAGATTAGAGCGTGGAACTGTTCGAAGTTGTCTAGAACGTTCTGTGCGCTTGCTGGAAGGCTATCCCACGCTTCGCGTACTGCTTCTTCAGACACCTCGTGAATAGAAGTAACCATGTTGTGCATCTCTTTTGGCACTTCATCAAATTCGATAACTTGACGTAGCTCTGGAGAGATAGTGGTTAAATCGATTTCTTGTTGCTCGTTGTTTGTAGCGTCTGACATAGTATTTCTCTTCAAAAAGAAACAATGCTAAAAAGATCTGTAAAAAAGTCAACATAATATAGAGACGACCGCATGAATTAGCGCCAGTTTTAGGCTATTTTCATAGTTCAACACAATATAAAGGTGACGTAATGGCAGAAATGGGATCATCAATGCGTATATTGCTTGTCGATGACGTTCAATTAGATCGAATGCAGCTTGCTATTCGTCTTAAACAGATAGGTCATGAAGTTGAAGCGGTAGGCAGTGGCAAAGAGGCTTTAGACATTTACTCCCAGTTTGATCCTGAACTCGTCCTTTTAGATATCAGTATGCCGGATATGGATGGTTTCGAAGTGGCGAGAGAGATCCGTCGTCAATTTCCAGATTGGATCCCAATTATCTTCTTGAGTGGTCATGATGAACCAGAAATGATTGCAAAGGCTATTGATGCTGGTGGTGATGACTATCTAATTAAGCCTGTAAATAAAGTAGTCCTGAACTCTAAACTTATTGCGATGCAGCGTATTGCCGCGATGAGACGAGAGTTAAAACAGAGTACCGCCAAGTTAGAAGAGCTTAATTTGCTACTGAAACAACAGGCAAATGAAGATGGATTAACCAAGCTCTACAACCGCCGTTACATGGATACTAAGCTTGAAGAGAGCATAGCATGGCATGGTCGTAGAAAAGCACATATGACAATCATCCTTCTCGATGTCGACTTCTTCAAACCGTACAACGACAATTATGGCCATATACAAGGCGATAACTGTCTGCAAGCTTTAGCCAGCACCCTCAAAAAGTTGTTTGTTCGTGCCGGTGAGTACGTAGGGCGTTATGGTGGTGAAGAGTTCATTTTGATACTCGGTGATACAGACAGAAACTTTGCAGAGCAACAAGCTCAGCGGATTCAAGAAGCATTAGAGAAGATAAACCTCAAACATGAGCATTCAACTGTATCAGATAGAGTTACAGTGTCACAGGGGGTGTTAACATTTGTCCCGACGGGTGATGAGTCTATAGAGGGTAGTTATCAAGCGGTTGATAATGCACTTTATCTAGCTAAAGAAGGTGGTCGAAATACTTATGTATTGCGAGATATCGCAGAGGTAAATCGCTAGCAATAATCTATATCCATACAAAAAGCTATATGTGTAATGAAACTTATGTTTTCGATAAAGAAAAACAGTGGAGGGCAATGATAGTCTAGTGGTAAAGTCGGCCGCCGTTTTTATTGGCTGTTGCCGTTTTATTGATTGTTGATAGAGGATTTTCTTTTTGGATCTTCGGTACTTACCTATTGTGTTTTTCATACCATCGCTGGCTTGTGCAACGAGCTTAAACGATGCTGTGCGGAAAGATCTCGAACAGAACTTTGCAACAAACGTTGTCCTCAGTGATTCGGACGTATTCACATTCGGCTTTCATAACTTTGACCCAAATAAGGTCTTTAAAATCGATAACGAAAATATTGGTACGACGGAATCAATCAGCCGACGCAAAGATATCGCCGCGCTGAGTTTACCTTACACAATTGAATTACCGTCTTATATTGAAGATAACCGACAAGAACTAACCTTGCGCTTGTCGGCTCTTAGTATCGACCAAGATGTTGATTTATCCTCAGGCACAGCCCCTGATGCCTTAAGTGAATATGTTGTCTCGGGTTATCTGGAGTTTGCCAACGTGAATCAGTTAGACGAGCATTGGAGCGTCAACACTGCCATTGGCAATCACATTTCTTACTATCGTAACGACTATAACTATCGAAGTGGCATACTAGAGCCTTACCGCAGTGTATTGGATGGTTTCATCGTCAATACAGACGCTTGGGCCTATATTGTCGAACCGAATATAAAGCTCACCTATCAAGATCTACATGATTGGGGACGGCTCAAGATAAGCTCAAGTTGGCACTACTTCTACGGTTATGGTTGGGGCGAAGCTAATGAAGGGGATGTAGGAAACCCTGAGGGGTGGTATCTCGCCAATGAAGTTAAAGTTTTTTACGACTTGATATCATGGCGTGACAATGTCACATCAATGTACTCTAGCGTCCGAAGAATTGATGTCGGTGGCGATACGTCAGCCCCATTGGGTACACACTCGTATTACGAAGCAAGCTTAGGGTGGTTATTAGACCCAGACTTACTCAATGATTGGGTTGATAACGTAGGGATAGGGCTTACCATAAATTACGGTAGTTCTCTCAAGGGCGGTAGCCTAGTGGTCTTTTTCAATCAAGACTAATTGCCGTCTGTCTATTCTTTGCTAATAGACAAACGGTTACGGCCGGCTTCCTTTGCTTTGTATAAGGCGTTATCTGCAAGCTTCATCACTTCTTCTGGCTTTTTGGTTGTCTTGCTGTCCGCCAACCCAATGCTTACGGTAACGTTGACTATCTTCGATGCCAGTGAACCTTGGCCTCTATTCTTACTGCCTGTGTCATCACAGTTAGGGCGGGCATGATTATCGCGTATTACGATGTCATAGGCTGCAATGTCTTGAATAAGCTCATTCAGATGACCAACGACCTGTTTAGCCTGTTTGCGTCGATAGATGATCGTAAACTCTTCACCCCCATAACGATAAATTCTTGGGTGACCTGATGTTAGCTTCATTCTACTGGCAACAAGTTTAAGCACTTCGTCACCGATATCATGACCGTAAGTGTCATTGAACGTCTTAAAGTGGTCGATATCGAGCATTGCTAATGAATACTTTCGACCCAAATGTTTCATATCGCTTTCCAATGCGTGGCGACCTGGAATATTGGTTAGTTGGTCATTAAATGCAAGTGCATGACTTGCCGACATCATGTAGATGATGATCAGCACGCCAGATAACGAAAATAGTGTGCTTGATATATACAGAACGTCAAAGAAGATAAACGTCGAGCTAGCCATAACGATAGAGCTGTATACGACAACATCAATAGGACGGTTATACATCAACACTAAGATTGCCGTTAACCCAGATAATCCAATACTGTACATCAAAAGTATGAAAGGGAGTTTCGATAGTGAGGAGACAGTAAACAGGACGCCTTCACTCCAAGACTCAAAGCCACCGTCGTAAAAGTGGGTAATGATGAGCTGAGACCATGCAATAAAGAGCCCAATCGCTAAAAGATAGAATCCTGTCGTCCTTGCTGATAAAGCAGTGTCAGGAAATGCATAAACCAACAAACATGACACTGGAAGCAAGGCGGCTAACAGCGACAGCTCTAATAATGTTGTCCCGGTATTTAATGGGCTTTGAAGGCGTGTTTGTATCACGGCATATGCAACAAGCATGGCAATAGATACCATGGCCATGCGACCTTGTTTAAAGGTAAAGCATAAGACCCCCGCTACAGACAAAAGAATGTAAGGGAGGTTGTTGGCGAAGCCATGGTTTGATTCCGTAATTAAGATGACATTGTTCATACCAACAAGCAGTATGCTGAGTAGGAGAAGCGGAAAACAAAAACGGAACAAACTAGACGTGACAAACGAAGATGACATTTATGTAGAGTGCCTATCTAAACTGATGATTCTATAACTAATACTAGTAATGTAGGATACGGCTTAAATTCCAATTGCCAAGCTTTTTACCTGTTTTTAGATAAAAACATAGTGATGGATTGTGAATAATGCAACAAAGTGAGTATGTTTATTGTTGATATTATTGGTATAACCGACTAAAAGTTAAGTAGAACTGGCGCAATCAATAACTTGAATCATGGAGAGATAAGATATGCAGATCAGTGTTGACGTTCATAACTATATGGAAACACTCGTTGGTCAGGTGCTAACGACAGAAGAATATGTATCAAGTTATTCTCAGGAGCAATTGGCCGATCTTGCGTGCTTAGCTCTGGGGCAATTAAAGCCGATCTATATTCGCTATGACATCGACTTTTTGGCGGCTTTGCCAGAGGAGAAGTTGGTTTTATACAAGCGAAATAGTGAGATCGCAGTCAAAAATGCAGAAGCGATGATTTTAGATGATCGAAGAAAAAATCGCTCCCAAGATATCCCGGTTATCTTCTCACATCACAATTTTGACGATGATGTTGAGCTTGATTGGTATGAAAAGCCACTGTTGAAGAACACCTAGTCGTGGTACGTTAGATGAGTCCTTGGTCGTTGAATTAGGAGTATAAAAACGTGGGATTTTTTTCAAAGCTATTTGGAAGTAAAGAAAAAACCGAACAAGCCGTTGCTGTTGAACCTGTAGAATATAAAGGTTTCAATATCTATCAAGAAGCATTGGCTGAATCGGGGCAATATAGAGTCGCTGGGCGTATCGAGAAAGAAATTGATGGTGAAATGAAATCTCATCGTTTTATTCGTTCGGACGTTGTTTCAAACAAAGATGATGCCAACGAACTGATGCTGAAAAAATCTCAAATGTTTATCGATCAGATGGGCGATAACATTTTTAGCTAGCCAATTAGGGCTAGACTTGATGTTGGTCATAATTTTAAGAGCCTTCAGTGTATATGCTGAAGGCTCTTTTTAGTTTTTAAGGAAAAAGAGCAGCTAGATAGTTGTTATATAAGGGATTAATTTCAAGTGGTTTGACCTCTTAACCTCATTTGGTTGTCTTTTAGCCCCTCAAAATCGATGAAATTACATCCAATCCGTTATATGTAATAACTTTTTCTGTTCTTTGAATAAAACGCTTGAAGTATTAGTTATCGTTAGATACAAACGAATAAGTCATTGTGCCAATAGTCAAGGAATAGCTATGCAAATTGGTGTACCAAAAGAAACCCTCGCAGGTGAAACGCGAGTCGCTGCTTCTCCAAAATCGGTAGAACAGCTTTTAAAGTTAGGATTTGAAGTTTGTGTTGAAACACAAGCGGGCGCTTTAGCAAGTTTTGATGACTCAGCTTATGAAGAAGCTGGCGCTAAAGTAGTCTCTGCTGACCAAGCTTGGGAATCCGATATCATCCTTAAAGTCAACGCTCCTATTGTTGACGAAAATCTCGACGAAATTGCGCTTATCAAAGAAGGTGCGAGCCTGATCAGTTTTATCTGGCCAGCTCAAAACCCAGAATTGATGGAGCAGCTGTCTAGCAAGAATATCAATGTAATGGCAATGGATTCGGTCCCACGTATTTCACGTGCCCAAGCATTAGATGCATTGAGTTCAATGGCAAATATTGCAGGTTATCGTGCCGTGGTTGAAGCTGCTCATGAGTTTGGTCGCTTCTTTACAGGCCAAATTACTGCAGCAGGTAAAGTACCACCGGCTAAAGTGCTGGTTGCAGGTGCTGGTGTTGCTGGTCTTGCCGCCATTGGTGCTGCTGGCAGTCTAGGCGCAATCGTTCGTTCGTTTGACGTCCGCCCAGAAGTAAAAGAACAAGTCGAGTCGATGGGCGCTGAATTCTTAGAAGTGGATTTCCAAGAAGACACCGGCGCTGGTGACGGCTACGCGAAAGAGATGTCTGATGAATTCAACAAGAAAGCAGAAGAACTCTATGCCGCGCAAGCGAAAGACGTTGATATCATAATTACAACCGCATTGATTCCAGGTCGTCCTGCACCGAAGCTAATCACTAAAGAGATGGTCGATAGCATGAAGCCGGGTAGTGTGATTGTTGACCTTGCTGCGGCTAATGGTGGTAACTGTGAATACACGGTTGCAGACCAAGTAATCACAACAGCAAATGGCGTTAAGGTTGTTGGCTACACCGATATGGTAGGTCGCCTTCCAACTCAGTCTTCACAGCTGTATGCAACTAACCTTGTTAACCTACTTAAACTCCTTTGCAAAGAAAAAGACGGTAACATCAATATTGATTTTGATGATGTTGTTCTTCGTGGTGTGACTGTGGTTAAAGAGGGTGAAGTGACGTGGCCTGCGCCACCGATTCAAGTTTCGGCTCAACCTCAACAGGCAAAACCGCAAGCTGCGCCAGTTGAACCTAAAGTTGAAGAACCGAAATCTCCAGCGAAGAAAATTGCAGGCATGGCGATCGCAGTTGGTGCCTTTGCATGGATCGCTTCTGTTGCTCCGGCAGCGTTCTTATCGCACTTCACGGTATTTGTACTGGCTTGTATTGTTGGTTACTACGTAGTTTGGAATGTTAGCCACTCTTTGCATACACCGTTAATGTCGGTGACGAATGCAATCTCAGGCATCATTGTTGTTGGTGCGTTACTTCAAATCGGTCAAGGCAGTGGGGTTGTTACCTTCTTGTCGTTCATCGCCGTGTTAATTGCAAGCATCAACATATTTGGTGGCTTTACCGTTACCAAACGCATGCTTGAAATGTTCCGTAAAGACTAAGGAGTATAACGGATGTCTGAAGGATTAGTACAAGCAGCTTACATTGTCGCTGCTGTATTCTTTATCATGAGTCTTGCTGGGCTTTCTAAGCAAGAATCGGCTCGTGCTGGTAACTACTATGGTATTACTGGCATGGCAATCGCTCTGTTTGCAACGATCTTTGGTCCTTATTCTGAAGGCCTAGTGTGGATCATTATTGCGATGGTGATCGGTGGTGGTATCGGTATCCACTATGCGAAAAAAGTAGAAATGACTGAGATGCCAGAACTGGTCGCAATCCTACACAGCTTTGTAGGTATGGCAGCAGTATTGGTTGGTTACAACAGCTACATCGATGCACCTGAAGCAGCAACACACGCAGAGCATGTTATCCACCTTGTGGAAGTTTTCCTTGGTGTATTCATTGGTGCGGTGACGTTCACTGGCTCAATTGTTGCGTTTGGTAAGCTACGTGGTGTGATTTCGTCGTCAGCATTGAACATCCCTCACAAGCACAAATGGAACCTGGCTGCGATTGTTGTTTCTACGTTCTTAATGATCATGTTCGTCAAAGCTGATGGTAGCATGTTTGCTCTGATTGTAATGACGTTGATCGCTTTTGCATTCGGTTACCACCTGGTTGCTTCTATCGGTGGTGCAGACATGCCGGTAGTCGTATCTATGCTTAACTCGTACTCGGGTTGGGCAGCCGCCGCTGCTGGTTTCATGCTAGCAAATGATCTATTGATCGTAACTGGTGCTCTAGTGGGTTCATCAGGCGCAATTCTGTCTTACATTATGTGTAAGGCGATGAACCGCTCATTCGTTAGTGTTATCGCTGGTGGCTTTGGTCAAGAAGTTACTGTATCTGGTGATGCTGAAGAGCAGGGCGAACACAGAGAAGCGTCGGCAGAAGAAGTCGCTGAAATGTTGAAAGGTTCTAAGTCTGTAATTATCACACCTGGATACGGCATGGCTGTAGCGCAAGCACAATACCCAGTGCATGAGATCACTGAAAAGCTTCGTGCACAAGGTGTTGAAGTGCGATTTGGTATCCACCCTGTAGCAGGTAGGTTACCGGGTCACATGAACGTACTGCTTGCTGAAGCTAAGGTACCGTATGACATCGTTCTAGAAATGGACGAAATCAACGACGACTTTACTGAGACAGACACTGTGCTTGTCATTGGTGCGAACGACACAGTTAACCCAGCAGCGTTAGAAGATCCAAATAGCCCAATCGCAGGCATGCCTGTACTAGAGGTTTGGAATGCGCAAAATGTTATTGTTTTCAAGCGCTCTATGAATACCGGTTACGCGGGTGTACAGAACCCACTGTTCTTTAAAGACAACACGCAAATGTTGTTTGGTGATGCAAAAGAGAGCTGTCTAAGCATTCTAGAGCACTTATAAGAAACCGTTAAATGACAAGGGACTCGATTGAGTCCCTTTTTTTGGTTAGTGCTTTTACATTCATATAAATTATTGCCGCATAATTGATGACAGTTATCGGATTGCTAAGGTAAAAATTTATCTTTGATAGCGAATGGTATATATTTGATTTATCTGTATGAATTAGCGCTTGGCTTGTGACGATTAAACAAACATTATCATTTATTACATTAAGCTTTTTCGTTTCAGCAACTGCTTTCGCTGACTCGTTGCCTGAGCGTATCGATCATTTTACTAAGTTGTTTGATCATGAAACGGCGGTCGAATCCTACGACATTCGTGTACTGCAAGCCGACTACCCAACCAGCTTAATCATGCCATCAGCTATGCTACCGCAAACGGCAAAGTATCCGCTGAAGGATATTCAAAGGCTATATCAATTATCGAAAACGTGTAGTGGAAAACTACCGCTTAGCCCTTTAATTACCGAGCCTTTAGTGTTTACACGAGCCATGTGTAAAGGGACAGTGTTATCGGATCGCTGGTTCAGTCGTAGTGGTTTGATTCACCCTGGTGGCGGTTCATACGCAGCACGTTACGTAGAACAGTACCCAGAAAAGTTTGAATCGCTAAAGCGCTTTATGCACATTCAAGAGCGACCAAATGAAGATCATGATGAGCTTCTGACTCGCCTAAAACACATGAACAGCGAAGCGATTACTGCATTACTGGCTGGTGCGAGCATGTTTGTAGAGCTCGATGAACTATGGCTTAAACGCGGTGATCGATACTATTTGTATCAAGAACCAATCTGGACTGAGAATGCGCAACTAGCCGGTCTTTCATATCGGCTGTCAGATGAAGACAATAGCTGTTTCGTTCAGCGAGGCAATATTTGTTGGGAGATCGAAGATCACTCAGAGCTACTTCAAATCGCGATGATTGTTCTAGTGGTTGCAAATATCTTGTTGGTGATTGGCTGGTCTATCTATCGTTGGAACGTACGCAAACAAGAGATGAAGAGTCGTATGTTAGTACTGCAGATCCTAACACACGAACTTAGAACGCCTATCGCCAGCCTGTCATTGACAGTAGAAGGTTTTAGGAGAGAGTTTGAACACCTTCCTGAAACGGTTTATGACGAATTCAGGCGCCTTTGCGAAGATACACGCCGATTAAGGCAACTTGCCGAAGCAAGTAAAGACTACTTACAGTCTGACAATCAACCTCTCGCTACCGAATGGGTACCAAGCGTACAAGAGTGGTTGGAATTTAAAATTGAAGAGGAGTTTGGTCCTGATATCAAACTTGTCATTAACCAAGACATCGCTGCGAAAGTAAACGTTTATTGGTTAGGAACTTGTATCGATAACTTGATCAGAAATGCGGTTAAGTACGGAGTTCCACCAGTTACGCTTGATCTCACGACTTCTGACAAGAAGCTGACATTCAAAGTGATAGATAATGGAGACTTGACCCGCAAAGACTGGGGCCAGTTACGCAAACCGTTTGTAAGTAAGAGCGGTCTTGGTTTAGGCCTAACGATAGTTGAATCTATGGTTGGGAAAATGGGTGGACACATGACTCTCATCGGGCCCCCGACAACATTTATTTTGGAGATACCTTGTGAAACAGACATTGCTTCTCGTTGAAGATGATAAAAACTTAGCTGATGGTCTTCTAGTTAGCCTAGAGCAAGCTGGATATGAATGTTTGCATGCAGAACTCATCTCTGAAGTTGAAGGGTACTGGGAACAGGCTGATCTTGTAATCCTCGACCGTCAACTTCCAGATGGCGATTCAGTGGATTCTCTACCTGGTTGGAAAAAGAAGAAAGATATCCCAGTTATTCTGTTAACAGCACTTGTTACGGTAAAGGACAAAGTTGCTGGTTTAGATTCTGGTGCGAATGACTATCTAACAAAACCATTTGCAGAGGCTGAACTATTTGCACGTATTCGCGCGCAACTGCGTTTACCGGATGCAGAAGAGCAGGATAGCTCTAAAGTTGTTGCTCAAGACTTAGTCATCGATAAGGCGACACGTGAAGTCTTCTTTAAAGATCAAGAAGTAACATTAACACGTACTGAGTTTGATTTGCTTCTGTTCTTAGCAAGTAATCTGGGGCGTGTTTTCACGCGTGATGAACTACTTGATCACGTGTGGGGTTACAATCACTTCCCAACGACTAGAACTGTTGATACGCACGTACTACAGCTTCGTCAAAAACTACCTGGTTTAGAAATTGAAACACTACGTGGCGTTGGCTACAAAATGAAAGCGTAATAATGAAACGAAAAGCACTTCCACTATTACTGATGGCGATGACCAGTTTCCCTAGCTCGGCAACCGAGTGGTTTACTGGCAGTAATGCATTAACACAGGTCCATAAGCATATATTGAATGATGACCTGACGTTGATGTTCGATTCATTGGTGGAAGTGTGGCAAAGCAATACTTCTAAGGTGCGAGAGCAGCATCTTAATGAACTATTCAATCAGGCGTTAAATAAAGATTGTGGTAAGACGTTAACCAAGAATACTTTGCCTGATTGGATAAGTTCAGTCGTTATAAAGCGACACATGATTCAAAGCCCGGGCAGAGATACGTTTCGCTTGGTCATCGACTTAGAGTCTACTGAAAACATTCAAAACATATCCCTAGACAAGTGGGTTGATAAAACTCTGTCATCCGATAGCCAGATGACTAAAAGCGCTAAGAAAGTTGAGAATAGCGATGCTTATTTGTACAACAAGCGCTATAACTTGTCGTCACCTGTTCAGTCCGGCTTGTATCGTCTAAGTGTAAAAGTTGAAGATGGAGTAACTTGGAGTACTTGGGTTATTTTTGGTGAAGTACAGCTCAAACAGCAAGTACGCTGGGCATCTAAAGACTCCTGGCGCATTGATAAGAAAGAGCTTTTAAATCCGTATTGTCCGTTGCCACGCTTAGAAGTTGGGCTTTATGATTACGTCAATGAACGCTATGAGCGTGTTTGGGGTAAGAGCTATGAGTCTGATTATCCAATGCAACTAAAGGGTGAAGATATTCCAAGTGATCGCTACGTTCTGGCCGTTTCAATGGCACACGCGCGTTGGCAAGGTGATATAACCATCGAACAGACACAAACGATAAGTAAAACGTATGATATTTCTAGCGAGGAGGAGTTAAAGTAAATTACAATCATGCCGATAACAATGTAAAGGACTTAACAAAGAACTATCAGCATGAACAAAACGACAAAACTACTCGCAACGTCAATAGCCTTAGCTAGCCTTCCTGCTACTGCAGCAAACTATGCCATCGAAGCGCGCGGAGACGCTATGGGTGGCGTTGGTGTTGTATCAGCTAACTTCTTAACAGCCCCATTTTATAACCCAGCTTTAGTTGCTATTTATCGTCGTAACGATGACTTAGGTATGATCACGCCAAGTTTTGGTGGTAACTACAACGACCCAGATGATATGAAATCAAATATCGATGCGGTCCTCGACGCAACTACCAGTGCTGAAATCACAAATGCATTAAACAAGCTCGACGGAAACCAAGCAAGCGTAGACCTAGGTGGCGTTGTTGCTTTCGCGATTCCAAACCAGTTTGTAGCTGCAAACGCTTTTGCAAAAGCCTACACAGAAAGTTTTGCCTCACCTGATGTTTACAATAATGTAGGTGCTAGCGACCAACAGAAACTCGAATTGTCTGCCGTTGAAGCTGTGTCTATAGGTGTAACTGAAGTCGGATTATCTTTGGCAAAGTATCAAACTTTTATGGGGCAACACCTATCATTTGGTGTCACTCCGAAGTTACAAAGAATCTATACATATAATTATGTAACTGACATCAATAACTATGACCTTTCAGATGTGCGTGAAAATGGTGAAGGTGAAACTGCATTTAACATTGATGCGGGAGCACTTTGGTTCTTTGGTCCATTTAGAGTTGGCTTCTCAGCAACAAATTTGATTTCACGTGATATCGTAACTAAAGATACTACGAGAACATTAACAAGTGGTGGTCAAAGCAATGATGTTGGTGGTCAGTACTCTTATAAGCTTGAACCTGTTTACACCGTCGGTGCAGGCATAGTAGCTGACTACTTCACGCTAAGCGTTGATTACGATATCAATGAAGCTGAAAAGTTCACAAGCTTTGATGACAATGAGCAGATGATTCGTGTTGGTACCGAGGTGGACATTTTACGTCAACTGAAGCTGAGAGGAGGGTACTATAAAAACCTAGCTTACTCTGATTCTGAAGGTACTGTTACAGCTGGTATCGGACTATCTCCTCTAAATCTTTTCCAACTTGATATTAGTGCAAACTACACTAACGAAAATGCAATGGGCGCTTCTATCAATTTCCTTGCTAGTTACTAATTGTGCCTATATAGTTCAGCTCCATAGTAAAAGGAGCTGAACATGCTAAACGACTTACCAACACTGACTCACGAAGAACAACAAGCTGCTGTTGAGAGAATTCAAGAACTCATGACCAAAGGTGTTAGTACAGCAGAAGCTATCAAGATAGTGGCTCAACAAATTCGAGAAGAATCAGAATCTAAAGAGTAGGGCATTAAGCCCTTCTTTTTTAACTACTAGTGCACTATAACTAAATCATTCTTTTCAGTATCTACGCTCTCTCAGCCTCCAATCAAACGACAAATCTTCCTCTCCATAACAGAAACAATAATAAAATCAGCATCTTAGCTTAGTATAAAATACTACGGGAAACTTAACGCGATCAGGTGTGTAATAAAATTACGGTGTGCATTACATAAGGTTACCCATGCGCATTCCCGCTTCAAGTTTGGGTGTCAATTTATATGGCACCGGTTGGTTTCGGTTTTTCTTTCGAAGGCAGTTGTTTGTTCAGTGGCTGTTTTTATTGATATTAAACGGATTATCCGTGTGGCAATCATTCTCACTCTGAATCAAGTGATACACTAGTGTTACGTAAACTTAGAAAGTAATAGTTATAGAATTTAGATTATATAGCGCTTTGATGGACCAGGCGGTTAAAGGTAGACAACCCTATTACGACCTTGGTTCTTTGCTTGATAGAGAGCTGTATCAGCACGCTTAATCGCGGTACGCATCGACTCCTTTCGATCCAATTGAGTTAAACCAATAGACGCAGTGATTTCTAATAATTCCGGCCAAAGATTACGAGCCATGGCTTCCATAAACTCAGATATCTTGTCGTTACACTGTGACGCATCTTGCTCTAAGCATACCAGTAAGAACTCTTCACCACCCCAGCGATACATTAAATAGTTATCATTGAAGACTTGTTCCGATAGGTCGGAGAACTCCCGTAACACATTGTCACCAATGTCATGGCCATGGGTATCATTGACCAATTTGAAATGGTCTAAATCGAATAGCGCTACGTGGATAGCCTTGCCTTGTTGTATAAGCCTTTCGAAGTGGTAAAAGCTGTCCAAGGCTTGAGTACGGTTTCTTGCTCCCGTGAGTGAGTCGGTTGTTGCTTTAACTCGAAGCTCTGCGATCTCGCGCTTGAGCTGGATCGCTTTGGCATCAGAAACCTTGCGACAACGATGTATTAGATACATAGAACCCGCTACGTAATAAATTGCGAATGCTACCCATAAGCCGATCAAAACTCTGATGAGCGTTAAGTGTGAAATGACTTTTCCGTGAAAAACTATGTTGTAGATAGTTAACTGATGTAGGCCCTCTAAAGTACTCGAACCTAATCCAAGTTCTACCGATACTGTATTGGTGATATCAACACCACTTTTTGTAATTGGATGGTTGTAGAAGTCAACCCACCATAAAGGTACGTTGAAATACTTTAAATCAATATTTTCTTTGTCATTAAACGAAAAGTCGAATCGGTTAAACTTATTGGATATCGGATCTTCAGTAACACTGTACGCATCATTGTGATTTCTTGCGTAAAACCTAAAGCGGGGATTCTCTTGGCCTTCGTAATCCATATTGATGGTGACAGAGTCATATTTGGAAAGATCTACGCCTTGTCCTTCTTCTGATATAACAAACTCAACCTCACAGAAAGGCGAACGATAATCTCTTTTAAAGTTGCAGTGTAACGTTATTGAATCATTTTCTTGCGTAATATGGCCGCGCGTACCACCACCATAGTCTTGATCAGTATTCACTTTTAGATCGAAACGGTCAGGCGTAACGGTAAAATTTTTGTCCATACCTATGTGGAATGAGATTAGCGAAAAAGCAGTGATTGCGAGACATGTCACCGCAAGGAACACATTAAACTGTCTAAATGTTCTTTCGTTCATTAATCTAATCCGTGAGAATTCTTCTATCAAGCAGTTGATATTGATACGATTTCGAGAAGCGTACGATTCTAAAAGGCTAGGGAGCACACTGATACTGTACACACAAAACTCTGACACACATTTGACATAGTTAAACGGCAACTATTTGGATTGGGTACATTTAGTCACAACGTAACTTAATAGCAGTTATTATAGTAAGTCAGAACTCTATTTGAAAATGCTTCTCTATGTCATGATCGGATAATCAGACAGCTAGAATCACCATTGGCCGAATATTTTGAGTTCACAATTGACTCATGTGAACAGGGATTGGTAATCAGGTTCTTCGATAATGACTAAAAGGCAACATTTATCGCTGCGGCCTTCAAACCAATCATGGTGTGAGCCATCAATTTGAATGAGCTCACCGAGACAATCCCGTCGATAGCGAGGTTGATATACTCGAGGTTTACGCTTGCTATGAGGCACCCATAAACCGTCAGCGATCATCCATTGTCGCAAAGTCTCAAGAGATACCGAGACGTCATGGAGTTCTTGAAGTTTTTCGTGGGCTAGCGTTGGTCCGAAATCAGAATAGTACTGATGAATGAGTTCTAATGCTTGCAGCTTGACGCTTTCATTGACACGATTTGAAGACGGCTTGCCTCGATTTCCATGCGCCAGAGAAGCTGCGCCTTGTTGAATGAAGCGAGTAATGAGCCGTTGGAGTTGTCGATAACTTAAACCTAATAACTTTAAAGCGTCGCGTCGGCTTAGGTTTTGGTGTAAGACATCTTGGATTATCGTCAGTCTTTGTAATTCTCGGTCGTTCATAGTGATTAGCATCCTCAAACCTCCAAGGAAATGTAGGACATTTTCACTTGGTAATATTAGGACATTTTCGCTTTGTTATAACAAGCCAACTGCGTATTATCCGTGCTTATGTTGAATAGAGTTGCATACTGCTTGAGTGTTCAACCCTTTGCTTATCAAAGGGTTTATGATGAAGTATCGAGAAATGACCAAGAATTACATTTTTCGTGAATTGGAGTGCCAATTAACTAAGGAAGAGACAGCAGAGCTTTGTTTTAAAAGTGTGAGGACAGTCACGCGATGGGACGAGGGGCAGATAATCCCATCTGAGTGTAAAAGACTCATGAGAATGTCAAAAGGCAGAGAGCTTGGAGTTACTCAAGACTGGAACGGTTTCAAAGTTCATTACGATAAAATAGAGCTACCAACAGGCCAAATGGTAACAGCGCAACAAATTCTTCTAGGCATCGCCTTACTGGAAATACAATCTGAATTAGAGTTACAAACGTCAACGAAAATCGCAAAATTTGCTAGAGCAATAGCCAAACTGGCAAGATAAAACAAGGGCTACATAAGGTGTAGCCCTCACGAGTTCAGATTGATGAAAAAGTCGAGCTTTTGAAATTCATTTTATGCAGTTAAAGCATTTAAACGAATTGCAGATTTTACTTCTGCTATTTTTTCCAGTATTTTTTCTGCGCTTTTATTCCCGACTCCGTCCAGTTCCATTAATTGGTCTTTCGTAAGGTGCGTTACATCTTCTACTACCTTATAGCCTAAGCTTATTAGTGACTTCTCAACTCTGGAATTAATGCCAAGAATAGGTCTTAGATAACCTTCATCTCTGTAATGAAAATTTGCTAGGTCTTCAAATGAAAAGTCGACGTTAAACATCAAAATATCGATTATAGAGTCGTAATTGTTGTAATACGCTAATAGTTTGTCTTCGACGTACAGTAACTCAGGGTGGTCAGCCTTAAAGGTGTCAATGAGTTTTACCCGTTCAAAAATGCTAATATTTTCAGAATATATGTCCTTAATCGAACATACAAATGTAATATAGTCGTCACGATTAGACCCACTCGCATCAGATGCTCCGACATCGTTATCATCGTCTAAGGAATATTTTTGCTTAACCTTTGGCAACCAAATACCATGTTGCTGTTCTCTAAGGTAATCAGGAATTTGGGCTTCATTTGCCACATGCATTCCGTTTGCCCTCAGAATTTTACAAGGTGTTCTGATCTGAAACGTTGGCGAAAACTGTAAACCGTCTACAACATCCCCGAAGCCTGAAGAACTATATGAATTAGTAGTTTCGTTGGACTTAATTGTTAAATCTTGACTTTCGTTGTGAGCTTGAGAGCGGCTACTACCAAACAAACTTAAAATCTTTCTGAACATATCCTCTCCAATACGGGTGAGTATAATAATCACAAATCCCGTTTAATTATTGTTATAAGCTTTCCTTCAACGCAAAAACCGTATTCATTAACTCTTTCGTATCGACAACTTGAACGATATCAGAAATGTCGCCTAACTTGAGCGATATTGCACCAGAACCTGCTTCACGGCCTAAAACAATTCGATATTCACGTTGCCAGCTATAATCATTGAATTTGTTGAATACATCCAAGCTTTGGTGGTGTTGTTCACGACGAACATATTCCACTGAACCAGCTATCTTTTTGCTCGGATAAATTGAACCCAAATTCTCATCAGACTCGATAGCTTTGTGAAGTCTTGCCATGAATTGATGTAAACCTGCGCCTTGGATCAACACAGCCTTGCTACCAAACGACTCGAATTTTTCATTAAGCCTAAATGGTTTGCATAAATCATGATGAGTAATCATGGTCATGCAATAGACATTTATAGAGTCTGCTAATGGTTGAAATACATCTATCTTATCGACAGGCTCAACACGAGTACCATCTTTAACTAATGTCATTTTTACCGATTGCGAATCATAACTGGCAGTTAGACCTTCATAACGGTCGGCTCTTAAGTGTTCTTCGTCATCTTCACAGGTTCTAAAATACTCAAGTGTATTCATGAAGAGTAAACCTTCATTAAGAAAACTATCAACATACTCTGGCGCCATAAATTTTATAAAACACCCAATTTTCATATCTGATTTAGTCATGAATAACTCCTAGACTTCTAACAGTTCTTAGCCAGAATATTTTTATACAGAATCTTTATGCTTGGCATCTTTCACACAGCAATATTACTAAAAAATATCACGCAAAAATAGTCATCTACCATCGGCAATGGATAGCCTATTATACATGCGCTGAATTGCTTGAAATAAAGATCTAGCGCACTTCGTTTGCAACTAAAGACGGTTTACCAAGAGCTGATAGTTAGGTCGAATTTACCCCCGTGATACAACACGGGGGTCGAGCCGCCCACAGCGTCGCGCTCGCTGTTCAGCTCTCACGACTCTCGCGAAGCTGTGAGCGGACTATAGAAAGTGATTAGAATAGGTGGGTTGCTGTGGCAGAACTCCCCACTGATGCGGAAAGGCTCTGCAAGGGATGTTCTGGCAGGAAGGGGGGAGGTATTTCATATTTTCAGCTTGGGCAGTTAGAAACACTCGCCAGTTAATTTTCGAGAACCATTGACCATCATCAGGTGGCTCGGTGCATCGTTCGCGCTCCGCTCTCACTTATCCCTGCGGGGCGAGTATGTCATTTTTTGACAAACCACCGATAGCGGTTTGTCATTCATCACATACTGAAGATATCTACAGACTGCTGAACGTTCTCCACCTTAGCGCCTAGCAAGTCATCGCCCTCGGCTGCGATGACCATACCGCTTACCGTAGGTGGACAAGTCAGCATCCTTGTCACCGACTTACCTGATACCTGAATCAAACAGTCATCAATCAGCTCGAACCGATACCCGTATCGACCCAAGATATCCGACCGTATGTAAAAGGTCTCAACTCCTTTATCAATCCTAAAGACATAGTCCGAGTATTCACCAAACCCAGACGGATAAACCGTCCGGTTAACCGAAGTGAGGTAAACACCCGTAGAACCATTAAATACCGGAAAGGCATCAAAGAACGGATTCACATCATCAAAAAGACTTTCAGTAGAACCTTGAGCAGTAGCATCGCCAGAACCCAACCGAACAGAACTTTGCCCATCTTGGTTAGGAACAGTTTCAGATACTGGAGCGTTAGACGGAGTAGATAGAGTAGGCGAGTTGGTAGAGGCAGCTGGCGCAGCAACCGTTTCAACTTCACCCATATCAGAATCAGATAGTACATCAGTTAAGTCCCATAAGAATTTACCAACGGCCAGTAAGCCGATGAGGATTGAAAGAACAAACTTAGGCGATTTAAGAACGGAGATATCAGACTTGGTAGCGTTGAAACCACCCGTTCCGGTCGACTGGTAAAGAGCAAACACATCAACAGGGATTTTCTTATTGGTACTGCTCGCCATATCCGCTTTAGTGGTCGGTGCGGTCTTGGTTGATTTGGGTGGGTGATTGAAGATACGAGGCTTACGACTTCGAAAGAATGTATCGGTAGAACGGTGTGAATACGCTTCACCTGCACAACCTTTTAACCAAGTCGGTATGGCCGTGTAGTCTGGGGTGAGCATGACGATATCCCACTGATACTTTCGATGACGCATGAACGCACCGTAGAAATCAAACGGGTAGAGTAGACGGTTGTTTTCATCCAGCTGCGTACGTTCACAATCATCCACATCACCTACATCAAAAGAGTCAGGGTCAACAGGAAGCCAACGCGAATAGAAGAGTTCTGAAAAGCCTTTAGGTAAGTAATCAACAAAGTCGGAGAAAGGACGTTGAAGAAACTTCTCACGCTTAAACCCTGCTTCTGTACAGTACAAATCCTGACACTCATCAATCACAACAAAAGCGCCAATTGGCATCCAGTTGAACCAGTTTTGCCAGAGCATGACCCCCTCAGAAGATCGTGTGAAGATCCTAATTAATGTGGCTGACTCAGGAAACTTTTCACCCAAGATTTCCTCGATAGATTCCTTGGGTTTCAGTCCCTCGATGTTGGTAACGACCGTACGGCCATCACGCAAAGCAGGGAGAATTTCAAACCAAGTTACGTAAGCTGTTTTGTAAGCTCCGTTAGAGCCATGACGAAAAGATACAGCCATATCACCACCCCATAATTCTAAGAACAAATGCCGTAGCAAACGCATCAACTATGATACGAACCGCATCAACAATCCCCAGTTGATAACAAGCAAAGCGGAGGTCAGCAGGAAGTTTGTTAAAGGCCATGTTGAGAACGGTGTAAACCTCATATTCAGACAGGAGCAAAGAGGCAACGTTATAAGCCAATTCGAGCATCTGAATCTTTAGGTAGATATACAGCTTAATAGCCCAGAACCAAGCATAGGCAAAAGCTTCCAGAATAAGATCAGGGATAGAGGCGAAGAAATCATAAATACTGCCAAAGACAGTGACAATAAAGTCAAGAGCATCGTAGAAATATTCCATTATTAAACCTTTGAACGTCCAGACGAAAGCAGGATGAAGCCTGCAAACAAAGTAGCGATAAACAAGATCACCGTTCTAATCATGTCGGTGTTATTGACACCAAGAGAACTAAACAAGTTAAAACCTACATCCACATCCCAACGACTGAGATTGAAAGAAGTGCCGTCATAAGAACCATTAGAGAAAGACATTTGACCAAGCTTTAAAGGGGACTTTTTAAGTTTACGTTTTAGCTCATCTTCAAGTTCCTCAACCTCAGTTTGTAAGGCAGCAACCGAACCCGTTAAAGCAGTTCCAGAACCGTAGCCCTCACCATTGGCCGGACTGGTGAACGTACCGGACTTGCCCAGGGCTTCTTCGATAGCATCTTTGATATCACCCTTAGTCAGTCCATCACCATCAGAGTCACCACCACCGGAACCCGAACCGCTACCACCAGAACCTAAGCCACTACCACCAGAACCAGAGCCGCTACCACCAGAACCAGAGCCGCTACCACCGGAACCAGAGCCGCCACCACCGGAACCAGAGCCGCTACCATCAGAACCAGAACCACTACCATCGGAACCAGAACCACTACCATCGGAACCAGAACCACTACCATCGGAACCAGAACCACTACCATCAGAGCCAGAACCACCACCACCAGAGCCTGAGCCATCACCACCAGAGCCTGAGCCATCACCACCAGAGCCTGAGCCATCACCACCAGAGCCAGAACCGTCACCACCAGAGCCTGAGCCATCACCACCAGAGCCAGAACCGTCACCACCAGAGCCAGAACCGTCACCACCAGAGCCTGAGCCATCACCACCAGAGCCTGAGCCATCACCACCAGAACCCGTACTACCTCCAGAACCCTCCGAGCCAGTACAAGATTTACCAGTGTAGTTATATAAACCAAAAGGGCGAGGGTCGTTGTCTGTTCCGTTTTGTACCCAAGCAGCAGTGCTAGAAAGTTCAGCTCGACAGCTATTTTGGCAAACAGCAGAAACCTTGGCTGTACCGATAGGGAAGATCATAAAGCCTAAACGTTCACCTTCCATTTCCTTACAGGGATTTTCACACTTGCCAGTTTCTTCATTGAGCTTTGTCCCTTTAGGGCATGAAGTAACTTTACATGCGAAGAACACCCCCGATTCAGAACCACTGTTATAGGTAAGCCCAAAGTGGGAACACGTTTTATATGAAGAGTAGGTAATGGACTTGATCTTCTTACCATTGCGTTCTGAGCCTACGCACGCATTTTTTATAGCTCCAATAGTTCCAACCCAACCCGATGTAATACCACAAGCATCATAGTAAGAAGTTTTAACGTGATAAAAATTACTACCACTTGCGAATGACAGACCAGAAAAGAACAAGAGAAAGACAATGAGGAATCTATTCATGCGATTCACCAAAATATATAAGCAATAAAAAAGGGAGCCGAAGCTCCCCGTTAATCAACCTGATATCACTCCCGTGTAGACCCCATAAAGGAATGAGGCACACATTAAAGAACCGAGAACGATAGAGGTAATCATTACTTACGAAGCCAAGAAACAACCATTCCAAGACCAAAGCCAAGAGCAGCAATACCAATCACGCCGGATGTAGTTAAACCGACCATCGACTTACCAGAGGCAACCGCAGCATTGATAGCCGTCTCAGCGGCTGATGGGTCAGCCGCAAAAGCAGAACCAGAGGTAAGAGCCACAGCAGCCACAAGAGATTTATTGCTTACAATCTGACGAAGTTTAATCATAATTATTTTCCTTAAAGGGTTAACGAAAGTGTTTTAATACTCGGCCTAGGACATGGCCACCAACGAAAGTAACCAAGCTTTGACCAACGACAAATTCATAGAGAGATTTGTCAAACTCAATTAATGACCAATCAAATTGACCATTTACTAGTTGCGATAACTGCTCTTTGGATACCAAGACATACTCACAAACATCACCGGATGATTGCTGTAGGACACCATCAATAACAGTTACGCAAATCGACATAGCACCAACGACCTAGCTATTTTTCATAGATGTTTCGAAGTGCTTTTTGACATCTTCATCGACAGGGATGAGAGCCGTAACCAAGATATCAAGCGGGTCATCCGCGCTTGCACCAAGGTTCAATTCATATTCACGATTAGGGACAAACGCACGAGTTTGGATAAGTTTACGAGCGTAGTTCACATCAATTTTTAGAGGCTGTTTGTTGTATGGAATGTCAGTGGTGTAGCCAATTCCGGTCTGTTGGAACTTCTCCACATCAACTTCTTCAACACCACGAAGCACTGAAAGTTCAGCGACTTCCATATTAGATTTAGGGAAACGCTTGATAGAGATACCAGTTATTGTAGGCATATTGTTGACTCCAAAATTTCGATTTTCTTTTTCGTGTATTCGTCAGGCACTCCTAACGAGGTTTCAAAGTTGGCGCGTCTGTGATGAGTTGGAATGAGCATCCCGAACGCTTCACCCAAATCACCCTCAGTCATTGCCACGATTTCAGATAGCGCCTTACCACATTGACGACGAACCCAAGCGATACGAGCGAAGAACTCTAAACCTTCTTTCTTCTTGTTTAGCTCAAGTTTCATCGGTTCAGCTGGGTCGATACTGGCTGCGAAGTCACAGATGCCCGCGAACGCAGAAGCAGGAGAGGCAAGGAGTGACAAATCGCACTTCTTCAATTCCACTTCATTGCGGTACCAAATCACTTCAGGGTCAGTAATGTTTTGCTCAAACTTCTTGTTATAGACTCGCCAGTAAACCGTTGACGTGCGAGAGCCAACCAATACCGCTTCTTCTGATAACTCGCCAGATTGAGAAACGCGCTTATGAGGAACCATTGTGGGACCACGACCACGAGAAGCAGTGCGAAATGCTCCCTCATAAAAACATTTCTCAGCGTACTTACAGTCAAAGATTCCAGTGTAGTCATCCACGCACAAATCAAGACGGGCTAGGCGAGTGATACCCAAGAGCGACAACCACCAATGCACCTTTTTGTGTGGGATGAACTCAAACAGCTTCGAACAACCTGTGCCGTTGATTTGGACAAACACCGTGTTGTTGTTGCCACCGATACCGACCAAACCACATTCAACCGTTCCCGTTGAATCGTAAATCACCATCGAATCTTCATACCCGTGTAGACCACGGCCACGCATTGGAGACAAACGGAAGTTGAACACCTTAGCCATGAACTCATCGAACCTATGCGCTAAGACCTTGCTGCACTTGTTACGATGTAACTCCATAGATTTCTCTATGGCTTCTGGTGAGTTGACGCGGCCGTTAACGCTGACTTTTTTAAACTCAGGGAATTGCAAGTTAATAAAGTCTTGGTCGTTTGAGTTATCCAACAGACGTAACGCGCTGTAAGAAAACGAGAAAGCCAAGTGGTCAACTTGTACCGGACGAATTTCATCATGGTACTTATGAGGTTTCTTAGATGGCATGAAAAACCCCCTTAACCAAAAGCTCCTGATAGTTGTCGTCCGTAATCTCAACAACTTGGAAAGAAGTCATTCCGTAGTGCGTCATCAAGAATTGGTAAAACTCATAAGGCGTTTTGAAGAACTCATGACCCCAAGTGAAATAGGCGTTAATGCCATGATTGGGTTCATTGTCGAAGTAGATTGAATCCATGGTCTTAAGCCTCTGATGACTCAAGCTTGAGGTTTACTGCATCGATTAAACGACGAGTCATTTCACAGTCAGCTGTTGCGCGGTGAGCTGTTAAATCAGAAACATTGATGCTTTGTTGTAGGCAAGCATTGGATAAGGATTGCCATTTGTAATCATCGTGTTCATTCAATTCACCAAAGAACTCGGCATACCAATGCATGACACAGTGAGTCTTAAGACCAATGGTTTGGAGAAACGATCGGAAATCTTCAACTGATTCAGACGAAGCACCAGAGTATCGGAATGATTGGAACAAAAGGCGTAAGTCAAAAGACTCGTTGTAAATAAGCAAAGCATCGCAATCAGAAAGCAACGATTCGAGAGTTGATTTGATTTCAGAGAAAGTCGGGCGCCCAGCAACATCTAATGAAGTAATCCCGTGAATAGCGGAAGCATCTGAAGGAATTGGTTTCACTGGATCAACTAAAGAGTTGAACAAGACTTTTCCAGACTCAGCACAAATTAGAGAAACCTCGACAACTTCAGCAAATCTGTCTAGGCCAGTGGTTTCAGTATCTAAGATAACAGCGTTGTGAGTGTTGAGCTTTTTCATAAAACCACCATAGAGTTAGTCATGTAACAGATGACTTAGTGAGTACGTAATTTTTCATACAGTAGATACGAAATTTTACGTGCTGACAATACGATAAATTTTGTAGTTTTAAGCTAGAATCAAAGGAAATGAGCCAAGAGAGGTTTTCAAAATGTACACCCAAAAGCTAGTTGATGCTTACAAAATGCAGATGAACTATGTGCAATATAAGCAAGTTGCAGCTGATTTAGGCGTAAGCCCTCAAATGCTAACAGACGTTAGAAAAGGTCGAACGTTTCTAAAAGAAAATCAGATACTTATGATGGCCGACGTTGTTGGTGAGGATAAAGAAAAAGCACTTGTTGGGCTAGCTCTCGATAAGTCAAAAACGCATGAAGCGCAGACACTGTGGAACAGTATCGCAAAAAAGTATAACGGGCTCGGTTTAACAAGTATTTCAATGGCTTGCGGTGCTGTAGCCCTAGGAATGGAATCCTTAAATCAGTGCGTATTATCTATCTTATGTTAAATTAGATTTACTATAACTAAGGCAGAGCTCCATTAAGATACCCTGCCTTATCTTGTGCACACTCTCAGTGCTTGATATTAAAGTTATTTAACCGAAACGCTTATTTACCATAAAATAGCTAATATCTAACTATAATAATCTTCGATTCTTAACTTCAATATTAGCCAGCTTAGCCACCGGCCAGTTTAACTTTAAGACCTTTCTTTTCAAGGTGTGCTTTGATTTTGTCACGAGCGTCACCTTGAATTTCGATGTTGCCGTCTTTTACAGAGCCGCCACAACCGCAAACTTTTTTAAGTTCCGCAGCCATTAATTTAAGTGGCGCGTCATCTAGGTCTAAACCTGTTACAACGGAAACGCCTTTGCCTTTACGGCCTTTAGTTTCACGTTGAATTCGAACAATGCCGTCACCCTTAGGGCGCTCGACTTTTTCTTCCTCAGGTTTAATACGACCCGTTTCTGTGGAATACACTAAGCTCATAGTCTTTTACTTCTTTTGTTGTTGCTGTGCTTTTTGCTTTGCTACCAAGTAAGCTTCGATATGGCGCTGTATTGCCATTTTCGATCCCTTAATAAGGCGACCGTTAAACATACAGTACCAAGCGTTAGGTTCGCCTGTATCGTTCTTGATTTGATAACCATTAAAGTTTTCCGCTTGGCCACCTGAACCTGCTCGAGGTTTGTTTAATGAAGTGAACTCTTTTGGATCAATGATAGATGCAGTGTCAATCCACCAATCGATGCTCTTCTTCAAAGCGGTCAAGTTACCTTGAATTGCGTGGTTTTTTAATTTTGCACGCCAAATAGTATTCGTCGCATCTGTTGATTGCAGATGAACTCCTCGATAAATCGAATTAGCCATATCTATGAATCATCTTTCTGTTTTCACTACACTAATCATAAGTGTACTATTAATGATATCAAGCATAATATGACAAAAACACCTGACCAGGTACGGTAATTTGAGAAAAAAAGTTCCGGTTTTGACCGACCCTTCACAAGTTAATTTCTTTGTTAAGAAACTCAATAACGAGGCCTCTCTAGATGTTATAGATGAGTTGACTGACAATCAATATTCTCGAAATTCTATGCTAGGAATTCTATCGGACTGGAACCGCTATTTAGCATTTTGCCTTAAACATCATATTAATACATTGCCTGCTTCCGTCACAGCGATTCGTCGATTCCTCGAAACGGAAGCTCACGAACGTAAGTTTTCTTCACTAAAACGTTACACTGCAACGCTATCCCTTCTGCACACAATTTTGGGGTTCCCTAACCCAATAAAACACAAGCAGGTAAGATTTACCTTAGTTCAATTACAGATATCGAAATCAGGCGATGCGAAACAAACTAATGCGATGACTTATCATCATTTAAGCCAGCTCAACAACACGTTAGCAAAACCCAATGCACCTCTTAAAGATATCCGCGATGTTTCGATTTATAACGTGATGTTTGAATGTGCTTTAAAACGCTCAGAGCTCAAGAACTTAAAAGCCAGCCATATCTCAACCAGAGATGATGGTAATTGCGTCCATGTGGCAGACTCAACATATCAACTCTCAGAAGTAGCTTCTGGCCACCTACAACGTTGGATTGAAATGAGTGAGCCTTTCGATGAGCAACCTTTGTTTCGATCCATAGATCGACACGGTCATATTCACAACCAACCGTTAGATGATTCTTCGATCTATAGAATCGTAAGACGCGCAAGTGATCTGCTTGGACTAACCGGAAGTTTGAGCTTTTCTGGTAACTCTATCCGCGTGGGTGCTACACAAGAGTTGGCGAAACAAGGAATGACGATCAGAGATATTCAAGATTTTGGACGCTGGATGAGCCCAGTTATGCCGGCGCAATACTTAGGTCAGTTGGCTAAATCCGAAGAAGGGAAAATTGTTTTTAAACAAATTATTCCGTGGCAGCCATGATACTGCCACGGAGAGTTAGTGCTCTATTTCAGGCTCGTGCGCACACAGTTTTCAAGGAATGAACTAAATGTGTGACCGTTATGCTCAACCATTTTCGGGAACATTGAAATAGGAGTCATTCCAGGGAAGGTATTCACCTCATTTAGGTATATCTCATTATCTTCTGTTAGGAAGAAATCGATTCGTGACAGGTGACGAAGTTTCATCTGAGTAAATACTTTTCGAGCATCGTTATCAATCTGCTTCAACTGCTCTTCAGTTAAGTTCGTCGCTTCAACTTCCGTCGTTGAGTGACTATCGGCACCATATTTCTCTTCATATGTGTAAAACGCACCGTTAGGAGCAATGACTTCACCTGGTTTACTAATGTGCAGCTCACCATCGATCTCATAAGCTGCAACTTCTAGTTCACGAGGTACAACCGCTTTCTCAACTAATACTTGATCTGAGAAAGTAAATGCTTTGTTCACAGCTTCTTCAAGCTGATCGCTTTCAGTCACTTGGTAACAACCCACCGAAGAGCCTTGTCTTGCCGCTTTAACAAACACTTTGCCCCACTTTTCGAATGCTTCTTTCGCAGCTGTGTGGCTTTGTTCGTTATTATCTGAAAGGAAAAGATATGGCGTGTTAGGAATACCTAAAGCGTCGTACCATAACTTAGATGTTATTTTATTGAAGCTATTATTGCTTGCTTCTGAACCACAGCCTAAATACGGTATCTTCGCCATCTCAAACAAAGATTGGATATCACCAGTTTCACCAGGGAAGCCGTGAATACAAGGTGCAATAAAATCGATCTTCATTTGATCTTTATCGCCACAAAGCATTTGGTTATTGATATCTAGGTAGACCAACTCACCCGAATCAAGACACCACCCTTCACTTTTGATTTCGACACGTACAACATTGAAATCTTCAATGCTATTGAGTTGTTCGAAAAGATAGCCAGCTGATACTAACGATACTTCATGCTCTGATGAGCCGCCGCCGCATAGTAGAAGAATATTTGTGGTGTTCATTGTTTAATTCGGTCCTTGAGAACTCGGTTTACTTTCGTTCAATGATAAACAAATAGAGAGCGAGTTTCAGTATTTTGAAGGTGAAAGTGTTGATATCAAGCTTAAGCGTCTAACTATTGCACGAATACAACGATAAAAGAAAAAGAAGGAGCCACTGGCTCCCTCTTTAAATGATTAGTTCAGCTTATTCAGAGTTGGATATGCTGAGTTCTTGATCTCGTCGATGCTTTTAACAAATGGCTTCAAGTTTTGGAAAGTCTTTGGAAGCGTTGCGATAGCTTGTTTAGCTTCAGCTTTAGTCGCGTAGTCACCGTAAAGTACCGTGAACCATTTGGTACCATTAACAACTTTGTAGTTTTCCCAAACTGGTTGAGACGTTGTTGGCAATTGATTTACAAAAGAGTCCACTTTGCTTTGGCTGCCTACAGCAACAACTTGAACGGTGTAACCAAAACGTTGGTTCATTTGCTGCTTCTTGGAAGGACCTTTCACTGTAGCCACTGGTTTTACAGTTGCTGTCTGAGTAACTTCTTGTTTAACAGGTTCAGTTTTAACAACGTTAACAGTTACGTTTTCTTCGCTAACGCCTGAGCCCATTTGGTCTGATTTTGATACGACCGGAGCTTCAACTTGCGCAGTTTTGTACTCTTCTTGATAACTTTCTGAAGTCACATCCGTAATGTAGTTCTCAGATACACACGCAGCCAACAGAAGTGGCAGAGTCGCAATTGCAATTTTTTTCATGGAAAGCTCAACGTCCTTAATAAATAACTACTATAAATCATGCCGATAGCTCGGTATAGAATCAAGTTAACTTTAATATTATACACAATTTACGGGTGACCTATTTCACAAACTTAATCGCATATCGCATACATGATCTAATTTCGGTGAAATTCCCATCAACCTGGTTAGGAAAAGTACGCTAGGATGATGGTGTGTTTATCTGAAGGAAGTATTATGAACCCACTCGACTCGTTACTGAAACCTCGTTCAATTGCTGTCATTGGAGCATCAAAACGAGAGTCTAGAGCCGGCTACATCGTAATGAACAACCTACTCCATGGAGACTTTAAAGGCGCAGTAATGCCAGTCACTCCAAAATACGATTCGGTCGCTGGTGTTCTTTCCTATAGAAATGTATCACAACTCCCGATCACACCAGATTTAGCCATTCTCTGTACACACGCGTCGCGCAATATTCAGCTTTTCAAAGACATCGCAGACAAAGGAATTCGTTCGGTGATTGTTCTTTCGTCTGATATGCACCAAATCACACCCGACGGCGTAACGATTGAGTCCGAATGTTTAAACATTGCCAAAGAGAATAACATTCGAGTGTTAGGGCCTAACAGCTTGGGGATTATACTCCCTTGGATAAACCTCAATGCTTCGTTCTCCCCAGTATCGGCTCTCCCTGGAAAGATTGCTTTCGTTTCACAATCCGCAGCTGTTTGCACCACAATTTTAGATTGGGCAAACGACAAAGAAATCGGCTTTTCCGCCTTTATTTCTATCGGCAACGGCAGCGAAATCGACTTTTCCGAGCTACTCGATTACCTCAGTACCGATTCTCATACAGAAGCTATCCTTCTCTATATAGATACCATTAAAGATGCGCGCCGCTTTATTTCAGCCGCGCGAGCAGCTTCACGTAACCGTAGAATATTGGTGTTAAAAGGCGGTAGAACTGAACGTGGCCGCGCAGCAGCAATGGCTCATACGGGTGGTACCGATACTCTCGACATTATTTACGATTCAGCGATTCGACGTAGCGGTATGTTGCGCGTAAAGAATATGCACGAGTTGTTCGCCGCAGTAGAAACTTTGACGCACTCAGTACCACTCAGAGGTGAACGCCTTGCCATCGTTACTAACGGCGGAGGTCCTGCAATAATGGCAGTTGATACCCTGTTCGAACGAGGCGGTAAACTTGCCGAACTGTCAGAAAGTACGTATCAAAAACTTAATCAGCGATTGCCTGATAGTTGGTCTCACAGCAATCCGATTGACATAGTAGGTGATGCTGGCGAACAACGTTACATCGACACTATCAACACACTCCTCGATGGTGATGAAGCTGATGCTATTCTGATTATGCATAGCCCTTCTGCGATTGCGCATTCAGCGCGGACTGCTGAAAAGGTCATTGAAGCTATCAAGCGACACCCAAGACATAAGCACTTCAATATATTGACAAATTGGTCTGGTGAACTCACAGCCAAGCCTGCAAGAAAGCTCTTTACCGACGCCGGAATCCCAACCTATCGCACTCCCGAGAGCTCAATTGTCGCTTTCATGCACTTGGTCGAATACCGGCGTAACCAAAGACAGTTAATGGAAACCCCAACAACTGCAGAAAAAGTTCACATTGATGATCTCGCTGATGCGAAAAATTGGATAAACACGCAACTACTGGATAAAAAAACAGTGGTTCTTGATACCCACCAAAATAGCCAATATTTTAAACACTTCAACTTGGATGTGCTGCCGACGTGGATAGCATCTGACCCGAGTGAAGCGGTACATATTGCAGAAACAATTGGCTATCCAGTCGCTGTTAAACTTCGCTCACCAGACATCCCGCACAAGTCGGACGTTCAAGGTGTAATGCTGAACCTTAGGAATAGCAACGAAGTAGCTAACGCCGCGCAAGCTATTCTCGATCGTACGCAGCTCTCCTACCCAACCGCAAACGTCCACGGATTACTGATTCAAGGTATGGCAAAGCTTGCGGGTGGACAAGAGCTGAGGATTAAAGTCACGACTGATGAAACGTTCGGGCCAATCATTCTATTAGGGCAAGGTGGTTCTGAGTGGGATGAATCGTTAGATGCGGCAGCAGCATTTCCACCACTCAACATGACGCTTGCTCGCTATTTAATTATCCGTGCTATCAAGAGCGAAAAGATTCGTTTACAGAAACTCCCTAACCCTATCGATATTGAAGGCTTGTCAGAACTCTTAGTTCGAATATCACAAATGGTTGTCGATTGCCCAGAAATAAAAGAACTGGATATACATCCAGTACTGGCTAATGGGGATAAATTTACCATTCTAGATGCAGATATCACGCTAGAGCGTTATGAGGGTGACGCGCAGGAAAGGTTAGCGATTCGCCCTTACCCTGTAGAACTTGAAGAAACTATTACGTTAAAAGATGGTTCGACGGCTCTTCTCAGACCAATCCTACCGGAAGATGAGCCAATACACGCTGACTTTATAAGTAGAGTATCAAAGGAAGACCTCTATAAACGTTTCTTCAGTGATGTGGGAGAGTTTAATCACGAAGCTCTGGCAAACCTCACTCAAATAGATTTTGATAGAGAGATTGCTTTTGTCGTTCTTAAAGAAGAACAAGGTCAACCATCAATCATCGGTGTTTCTCGAGCGTTAATCAATCCAGAAAACACTGACGCCGAGTTTGCGATACTGATACGCTCAGACTTAAAAGGTGTCGGCTTAGGCAAAGTGTTGATGAAGAAGATTATCGATTATTGCCAGTCGAAACAGACAAAGCAGATCTCTGGAATGACGATGCCAACTAACCGCGGCATGCTGATGCTTGCGCAGAAGGTGGGATTCAAACTAGACATCAGCTTTGAAGATGGGACCGCTGATATGGTGTTACCCCTTCAGCCATAGTAGATATTGAGAGTCGCATAACGTGACTCTCAACGTCATCACTTAAGAGGCCAAGTCTTTTTCAAATGTTGAATGCACCAAGACTTGGCATCCCCCATCTTGTTACGGCGCCATGCGATGACAATATCAATACTTTGCTTCTCCGTGCCGGCAATTTGTTTAATCGCACCACTCTCAATCAAAGGTTGAGCAACAACTGTCGGTAATGTTCCTATCCCTAAGCCCGAGGTAACCGCTTCTACCTTTGCAGCAAAATTGGTTACTGTCATTCGTGGTTGGCGCTCAAGGATATTTACGCTTATGGCAGGTTTGTCACGAGCGGTATCAGCTATCGCTATTACCCTGTAACTTTCTCTAGCCTTCTGATCGAACTCACCAGCACGCTTGTGTACGTAGTGATCTGTAGATGCTACCCACATCATCTCGAGTTTACCAATGACTTCACTTTTCATGTCATTAGGTACTGCTTCCATCTTAGGGCAAATCAACAAATCAGCTCGATCATCTATTAAAGACTCCCAACACCCTGCCAGAATCTCCTCTTGCAGTTTCACGCGGGTCTTGCTGATCTTACCCAGTTCATCAATGAGTGGGAAAAAGTTCGATACCGGTAGAATACCGTCAAATGCAATAGTCAGGTCGAGCTCCCAACCATTCGCTAAGATGCTAGCTTCATTAACCAACCTTTCTGTCGCACCTAAGATGATTCTACCTTGCTCTAATATCAGCTGACCCGCTTCCGTAAAGTTAGCTCGGTGGCCAGAACGGTCAAAGATCATGATATCTAAATCTTGCTCAAGCTTTTGAATTTGATAGCTTAAAGACGAAGGTGCCCTATCAAGCTCGTTAGCGGCAGCAGCAAAACTACCACGACGGCTGATTGCATCTAAAATGTGTAATGCCTCTAAAGTGATTGGACTCTGCAAATTACACCTCTTCACATTGAGTGATTTACATCACAAAATTTAAAATTAAACTGAACTATTGATAAATTCAATAACACATCTAATTACATGTTTTAAAAGGAATTTTATATCTTCACATTTACTGTGTAAATATTTTAATTGATATAAATAACAATGATAACAATAGTAATTCTCATTTAGATCCAATAGGATGGCATACGCCCAAGCAACCTATTATGGATTTAAGGTTTCAAATAAATGTATAAAAAGTCACTATTGTCAGCTTCCATTATTTTAGCTGTATCCCCCGCTCTTCATGCTGAAGAATACTCACTTTTTGATGAAGTCGTTGTTTCTTCTACTCGTACAAATCAAACTCTTATTAACACCGCAGCATCCGTTACAGTAATTTCTGATGAGCAGCTCGAAGAGACCATGGCAAAAAATGTCAATGATGTATTTGAATATACACCTGGCGTAACTATGAACTCTTCAGCACGACAAGGCGCTCAAACAATAAATATTCGCGGTATAGAAGGTAAACGAGTTAAAATCCTTGTTGATGGTTCTTCTCAACCTGGTTCTTTTGATGGTGGTCCTTACGCTTTTATCAATTCTAGTGGTATCTCAATCGATCCTGATATGCTGAAAAGTGTTGAAATCATAAAAGGTGCTGCATCTAGTCTACATGGTAGTGACGCAATTGGTGGCGTTGTGGCGTTTGAAACTAAAGACCCATCTGATTTCTTAAAATCAGGAGAAGATTTTGGCGGACAAGTTAAACTATCTTACTCTTCGGAAGACAAATCATTCAGTGAGCACGTTGCGCTAGCTAATCGATTTGGTGACTTAGAAACACTTGTCGCATATACCCGTCGCGATGGTCAAGAAGTACAAAACTTCCGCGACAATAATAATTTAGAAAACTATGCCGTTGAAAGCCAAGATACTACTGCAGACAATCTATTAGTTAAACTCCAATATCAGCTTAACGATAGCCATCGCATCGAGTTTTTAGCAGAGCTTATCAAAGATACTGCGGATTCAGATATTTATCACCCAAGCTATAATAGCTACACTGGTGCAGATGATACAGAGCAAAATCGCTTTGCTATCAAGCACATTTGGTACGCTGACAGCGCGATCGCCGACTCTATTACAAGTAAAGTGTCTTATCTTACTAAAGAAGAGAATGGTGTAACGAAACGCTTTAAACCAGCAGGGCCTGGTGTTCCACCATGGGTTCCGCCAAACAACGATAACATGCAGACAAAAGATTACGTATATAAAGAAGACAAACTCGAAATCGAGACGCAACTTGATAAAGAGACTGGTAATCATTACTTAGTGTATGGCGCTACGTTCACTAACAGTGACATTAGTAATACCAACATGGAACATAACTCAGACCCAGATACTGATGACGTATTGTACGTATACACTCCTAATGCCAAAGAACAAAAATTTGGTCTTTTTGTTCAAGATGAAATTAGCATCGGTAACAACTTAACCGTAACCCCTGGTGTTCGTTTCGACTACTTCTCAACAGATCCAGGCGATAACACAGAGGATGATCTTAAAAAGTTCTCTGATTCAGCAATCACAGGTCGCCTAGGTTCAACCTATAAAGTAAGCGATTCTGGCACGATATTTGGCCAAGTTAGCCAAGGTTTCAGAGCACCATCTTTCGATGAACTATTTTATACTTATGATAACCCTGGACACGGCTATGTAAATGACCCTAATCCTGATCTTAAATCAGAGACAAGTATTTCTTACGAACTTGGTTATCGTCATAACACAAAAGCATCTGCGACTGAATTAGCTGTCTTCTACAGTGACTACGATGATTTTATTGAAACTGTTGTAGTGAAGAAAGAAAATGGTTTAACTCACTACTCTAATGTCAACTTAGACTCTGCAACGATCAAAGGTATTGAACTATCCAATACGTTATTATGGGATGAATTAGTTGGAGCGCCTGAGGGTATCTCGACTCACCTAGCAGCTGCTTATACAGAAGGTGAAAATGGAAATGGTGATCCACTTAACAGTGTTAGTCCATGGAACGCTGTTGTAGGCTTAAATTATGATGCACCAAGTACTAAGTGGGGTACTAGCCTAAAGGTTAACTACACGGCTAAGAAATCTAGCTCCGACATCAACTTTGATGACGACAGTGGTGGTAATGCAGGCCAAGCATTGTTGCCTAGCGCTACGGTCGTTGATCTAACGGCTTACATCAAACCGCTCAAAGACCTAACCATTCGTGGTGGCGTATTCAACCTTACAAATGAAGAATACTACCGTTGGAACGATGTACGTGGTGATGACAACCTATACAAAGAGAATACACAAGCTGAGAGAAACTACGGCATCTCTGCAAAATACGAATTCTAATGAGCTTTACCAAGCTTAAAGTACAAAAAAGCCAGCATATCTGCTGGCTTTTCTATATTTCACTTAAAATTGTAATAAAAAGGGAAAGTGAAATTACTTTTCTGCCATTTCTTTCTTAACCATAACAGCTGCAGCGATGATGAAAGTAACGATTAGGCCTAATTCCATGATTAACTCCAAACAAAATTAACATTAAAGATATATTTTGCGCGTATAGTAACACAATGAATGCGTAAAGATACTTTTTAACCACAAATTTACTTTTATTCCGATTCAGATCAAAAAAGGCGCCCTAAGGCACCTTTTTGGCAAATAAATCGACCTGATTTTATTAAATTAACCAGGAAAACCGTTAGGATTATTAGACTGCCAACGCCACGTATCTGCTGTCATTTCGGATAGCGTGCGTGTCGCTTTCCATTCCAGTTCTTGTTCAGCTTTAGCAGGGTCAGCCCAGCACTCAGCAATGTCACCAGGGCGACGTTCAACAAGTTTATAAGGAACTTCCTTGCCACTTGCCTCTTCAAACGCTTTTACCATTTCCAGAACACTAGAACCGTTACCCGTTCCTAAGTTATAGATATGAAGACCATCCTTTTTGCCCACTTTTTCTAATGCAGCGATGTGGCCATCAGAAAGATCCATCACGTGGATGTAATCACGCACCCCAGTGCCGTCTTTTGTTGGGTAATCACTACCAAAAACAGATAGGAATTCACGACGGCCCACAGCAACCTGAGAAACAAATGGCATTAGGTTATTTGGAATCCCTTGAGGGTCTTCACCTAATTCACCGCTTGGGTGTGAACCCACAGGGTTAAAGTAACGCAATAAAGTAATGCTCCAATCAGGGTTGGCCTTTTGGAAATCTGTTAAACACTCTTCAACCATTAATTTACTGCGGCCATAAGGGTTAGTTGCACTTGTTGGGAAATCTTCGGTAATAGGCACACTAGCAGGGTCGCCGTATACTGTCGCTGAAGAACTAAATACTAGTGTTTTTACATTTGCTTCGCGCATCGCATCTACGAGCACCAGCGTTCCGTTCACATTGTTATCGTAGTACTCAAGCGGTTTTTCTACAGATTCACCAACCGCTTTAAGGCCCGCAAAGTGAATAACGGCTTCAATGTTATTCTGCTTAAGAGTGTCAATTAACAAATCTTTGTCGCGAATGTCGCCTTCAACAAAAACTGGTTTAACACCAGCAACTTTTTCGATACGTTCAAGAACGCTTGGCTTACTATTATATAAATTATCAAAGATGAATGGCGTCATCCCTGCTTTGATCATCTGAATACTTGTATGGCTGCCTATGTAGCCCATACCGCCGGTTACTAAAACGTTCATGCTAAGCCCCATTTATTAGTTGAGTACTATTAGTCTTGGCTTACAACAAGTTATTTATAAGATGTAGAATACACAAACCACTTAAACCTTGAGTTAAGTTTAGAACATTACGCGTTAAATGCTTGTTTATCCATACTTATAAGTCGTATCTATTGAGTACTAAGCTGGTATTAATATAAATCCCCTTACTTGAGGGGTACACGCACTACTTTAATAGAAATTTGAATATGATCACTGTTTAAATCAGCGATTTAGTGGAACGTCTAAGGGCACAAAAAATTAAGGATAGTCTGTCTGTGACAACAAAAGTATTACTGAACTGCGATATGGGCGAAAGCTTTGGCAGTTGGACAATGGGTGACGATGAAGCCGTCATGGAATGGGTAGATATGGCCAATGTAGCGTGTGGCTTTCACGCTTCAGATCCACACGTCATGTCGAAAACCATTAAACTTGCGAATCATTACAATACTAAGGTGGGCGCGCATCCCGGTTATCAAGATCTGGTAGGTTTTGGCCGTCGCTCTATTCCTCACTCGATGAAAGAGATCACTGAATTAGTCTGTTATCAAGTTGGTGCGTTAAAAGCCCTTTGCCAACATCATGGAAGCCAACTGCATTACGTAAAACCCCACGGCGCCCTGTACAACGACATGATGGCAAATACGCAAATCTTCAATGCGGTTTCAGAGGCCGTTTCAGGTTTTGGAATCCCACTTATGATTCTCTCTACCGCCAACAATCATAAGTTCCTAGATATTGCAGATAATTACGACCTTCCACTTTTACTTGAAGCCTTTGCGGATCGTGCCTATCTCAATAATGGGCAGCTAGCCCCGCGCTCTTTGTCTGGTTCAGTGTACACACACCAAGATGATATTTATAACCAAGTCATGCAGATAGTAAACTATGGTTCTGTGACCACTATCGAAGGCGAACGGCTTGAAATTGAAGCTGACACAATTTGCGTCCATGGTGATAACCCTCAATCCATCGCTTTGATTAAACGAATCAGCCAAGACATCAATGCAATTAGATAGCACCAATAAATCTCTTTTCCCCTTCTTCAGTGAATACGGAAGCTTATGAAGAAACCAACATTTAATGTAGCGATCGAACCCATTGCTGAGTGCAGCGTAATGATCACACTTGATCTTGATGGCGAAACGCGATCACTAACAAAATCACAACAAAATCTCATTGACCCAATAGCGATAGACGCTCCCATCTTCATCGCATCTATCGCTCAGCGTATAAGGCAAACATTCGCGCCCTACTTAATGAACGTCACCCCTGCCTACAACACAATTCTTGTGGACTATCTCCCATACAGGCTTCAAGAGTCGGAGTTTATTGGTCGACTAGAACAGCTGATTTCAGACATTGATATATCTAGTCTTTCTAGCGACCAATCAAAAACAATATTGACCATACCCACCTACTACAGCAAAGAAACCGCGCTCGATCTCTCTCGTTTTGAGCAACAAGGGATATCACTAGAGAAACTTGTTGAACTTCATACCAATACCATCTATCAAGTAAGTGCCGTCGGCTTTATGCCAGGATTTGCTTTTCTTTCCGACGTCGCACCAGAACTTTGTATGCCAAGACACGAAACACCGCGTCTCTCAGTTCCGAAAGGCAGTGTTGGAATCGCCGATAGAAAGACGGCGATATACCCAGATCAATCCCCAGGTGGTTGGAATATTATTGGTCGCTCTCCTTTACAGCTGTTCAATAGCAAAGTTTCCGTAGAACATTTGAATGAAGCAACCTTTTTTAACGTAGGCGACCAAGTGAAGTTTGAAGCGATTAGTAGACAGGATTTTCTTGATGTTGGAGGATGCTTGAATGACTAAAGGTTCCATAACAATATTAAAACCCGGGCCACTCTCGCTAATTCAAGACTTTGGACGTTATGGTCTTTCACATCTCGGGCTTACACAGGGTGGACCCGTTGATGATTACGCGTACAGTTGGGCAAACCATCTACTCCAGAACCCTATTAATTGCCCTGCACTCGAAATTACCTTAGGACAATGTGCAGTTGAAGTGAATCAAGACTGTGTATTGGCTATCACGGGTGGAGATCTACAGGCTAAGCTCGACGGCGTTCCAATAGCGAATTGGTCGACCTTTATAGCTGGTAAAGGACAAGTGCTTTCGTTTGGATTACCGACAAATGGGCTTAGAGCCTACTTAGCTGTAAAAGGTGGTTTTAAAGCACCTGTAAGCCTAACCAGTGCTTCGACCGTAGTTCGCGAGAAAGTTGGAGGACCAACTCAAGACGGGCAAGCTTGCCAAGCAAATCAACAGATTCATTTTGAAAAACACCCTGTTCCAGCGGACTTTAAACCTCTGAGCGTGACGTTCCGTTATACACCAGATTACAACCTCCCCCTCAAACTACGAGTTATTGAGGGGTACCAATCAAACCTGTTCTCAGACGATGCTAAGTCAACGTTCTACAACACATCTTTCACGGTCAGCCAAAACTCCAATCGCATGGGTTACCGATTAAGTGGTGATCCGGTTGAGTCACCGGCAATAACTATGCTGTCTGAAGGCATTGCTTTAGGTGCGATTCAAATACCAAAAGATGGACAGCCTATTATTCTTCTCAACGATAGGCAGACAATTGGCGGTTATCCAAAACTAGGTTGCGTTGCACGTATCGATTTACCAAGACTGGCTCAAGCCAAGCCGGGACAACACGTTACATTTGTTGAAGGTGATCGCTCAGGGCTACAAGATGTTTGGTGCCAATGGGCTAGGTTCTTTGGATATTAAGTCACCACACTATATAAAGCCCAGTGTTAGTTCAATTCACTATAAAACAAAGGGGGACGCTCAAGTGAGCGTCCCCCTTTATATTTCTATGACTTATCGACAAACGTCAGCGAGCCTAAATCAATCGATTCTCACCAGTAACAATCGCTAGGGCTGCAGGATAGCCTCGCTCTTGAGTAAGAGTAACTGCTTTTGCCTCAACGTCATCAATATTAAGTGACATTGTCACTGGATGTGTGCCTTCAATGGTTGTTTGCTGCGCTTCGCCGTCAAACCAACGGCTATTGATCTTCTGAGCCGCTTCCAGAGTTGAGGATGCTTTTACAACCTCTAGTCTTGCGTATTTCTCACCGCAGAAAGAGACATCAGAAGCGCGTAAACTTGGGTCGGTACCAGGGATCTGTTGAGCACCAAACAGAGGCTTTCCACCAACCGTCGCCGATTTGAACCTAGGGATAAATTGAGCCATGTGTGATATCGCAGCTTGTGTTCGTTGCTCTAACTGTTCTTCAGTCCATCCCGATACAATCTTCCTCAATAACTTCTGGGGAAGTTGAGGCTGAGAAGATTCTGCAGAGGAAGAAACCAATCCACCTTCAAATAGCGTAATCCCTTCTGTCATGCCGTGTAACTGAAATACACCATCAGCATAAGGCGTTAACTGTGCCATACCTTGAGGCGTGCCTCGCGGCCCGTGGAATATCACTTCAGGCCACTCCTCATGGTGTTCACGACAGTCAGCCCAATCCGTTACATATGCAGCCTTAAATTCGACAAGACGTTCTTGTTTGGAGCCAACATAATCGTCGACAACACCGGTTTCAAATCCACTCGCATTAATCAGATACTGAGCAGTAAACTTTTGCTTATTCCCCTGTTGATCTGAATAGCACAGCTCCCACTCATCCTTTATCTGAGTTACCGATATTAATCGGCTGTTGGTGAGAATATTACAATTGCTCTGCTTTTCTAAAGACAACTGAGCCATTGCTGATAAGCGGAACACACTCAATCCATACTCCTGAACCATAGCTACTGGGTACTTCAGCGTGTCTAAATCAGTATGCTTTGCGAATGGAATACACCACTCATCCAATGTACTTGGGTTTTTCGGTTGTTTTTTAGTTGATAAAACGACTAACTCTTCTTTGTTATACAGCTTGTAGTACTCGTCAGGGTTGCCGAGTACTTGATTGCTGGCATCCTCTTCAACTAAAGCTTGATACGCAGACTTAATGACTTTCAAGCGTGGTAACAACTCTTCAGGCTGACCACCATCACTATGAGGTACCGCAATAACAGTTGGGCGAATATTGAGCGTGTGAGGAAATAGACGAACAGTATCGATAGATTGAGCGAGAAGTTGAAGACATTGCTCTTGAGAAATATCACGATACAAATTTCCACCAGCGTGCAGATGACAAATCGGAGGCCCATTCACCAAGCTTGGCCCTTTCTCCAACAAGGTAACCTCATATCCAAGCTCGCTGAAATGAATTGCACTGGTTGCACCTGCAATACCACCGCCTACTATCGCTATAGACGGTTGTTTTTTATCCATTTTGTTCTGGTTCATTGGACTCTAAAGCCTAAAATTAACTACTTTGTATTCTACGTAGGATTGACGGTGAATTAAATCACATTTTTATCAAGGTCTTAGTTTGTCATCATCAGAAGTCAAACTAAAAAAACAAAATTTATTGCTTGACTCAATATGTGTGAATGAAAAAAAGAGCAAGATAAAACACGCCAAAACTGGCCTAAGTACGGCAGCACAAAGGCTCGAAGATAACTCATGTGACATCTTAATTAACTTATCCCTAAAGTTATCCACTGATTTTGTGGATAACTGTTGATAAGATGCAATTCTGTTGCGCAAACCCTTTGTTTACAGGGACTAAAGAGAAATAACTGCAAAGATGAATTTATTATTACAGCCTATGAACAGGTATAAACAACCCTCTATTCGGGTAATTTATCCCCTCTTTACTTTGCCCTGTGGGTAACCTTACTAATGACCGTTCCAAAAACAACAAAAGTGCGCACAACCGAAAACGTTTGAACGCACTTTTTTTGTTTTGGCTTACCCATAACGTTAGCTTCAATACCAACGATCACTTCGAAACCAATTATTTATAGGTATCGAATGCCATAGTCCCTTTGAACAGAACGAGAATTCGAACCAAAGCACTGTAGAGCTAGTTAAAGTCCTTCTTCATAGGCGCAAGAAGTCGCTTAATCAGACTATTGACTACCGCAGCTAATGTAACAAAGGTAATCACTGGTAACGCAATCCATAGAACAGGATGCAACGTCACGGGTAATTCAAAGCCAAAGGTCATTAAACTTGCCACGCTTAACTCAGCACCCAGTGCCGCAATACTGCCAGCGACAAGTGCCATGATGCCGTATTCACACCAAATCGTGTTAAGAATGCGACTTTTGCTAGCACCTAACGTTCGGTACAAGCGGATCTCTTGTTGACGCTGAGATAAGCTCAAACGCAGTAACGTGAAGATCAGAAGCAATCCTGCTACAACGCCAAGGCCCGCTAATACAGTGATCGACCATACGATCTGCTTGAGCAACTCTTGGATCTTACTTCCCATCTTACGAATATCCATCAAGCTAACTGTTGGATGGTTACGAGAGAGTTGACTCAACATTTCATCGTGTTGTTCTTGCAATCTAAAGCTTACTAACCAAGTCGATGGGATCGAACTCAGGACATCCGGTGTAAAGATAAAGTAGAAATTTGGCTTCATTTCACGCCACTCTACTTCGCGGATAGTATTTACCTTGGCATCAAAACGCTGACTGTTAATCGTAAATGAAAGTTCGTCACCAATTTTAAGACCTAGTTGATCAGCCACCTCAGATTCAACAGAAACACCATTCTCCGAAGTCCATTGTCCTGCAACCACTTCGTTGTACTCAGGGAGAGATTCACCCCAAGTAAAGTTGATTTCACGGCTTAGCGCATCAGTATCTTCCGCGTTGTCACTGTACTCACCCGCTTCAACGCCATTAATTGTCGTTAGACGACCACGGATTATCGGAAAAGCTTGTGTGCGCTCGACGTCGTTTGCATCAATCGCTTCGAGATAAGCCTCTTTCTCATAATCTGCGATATTAAGCGCAAACGCATTTGGAGCGTTCTCAGGAAGCGTCTGTTGCCAATCAGAAAGCAAATCACTGCGCACTAGCCAGATGATAGAGAGCAGCATCAAAGATAACGAGAGAGCGCCAAACTGAATACCCGTTGCAACAGGCGTGCGATTGATGCGGCTGATCGCTAACCGCATTGCCGTCGAAACTCGGAGTTTACCAATCAATCTCAATACGAGAATACTCACCAGCGCAAGTACCGCAAACAGAGCAACGATACCGCCAAGGACAATCCACACCAGCAGGTTATTACCATACATCAGCAGCATTGGTACAACTGGTACTAACAACAATAGATAACGCTTATTGCTATTCTGACCCTGGTGACTAGATTGAATAACACTAATAGCAGATGTATTGACCAGCCCTAGTAGAGGAATACCCAAAGCCGGAACACCAATGAGTACACTGGTTAGTACAGACAGCAATATTGGTTGGTAGCCATAGCTTGGTAGTGGGTTTGGAAGTAAATCTCCCAAAGGTATACGCAGCAAAAACTCGAGTCCGATACCAATCGCAATACCAAAGACAACACCAATAACCATCAACATCAGAACTTGAATCGATAGCCAATGGATAACCCACTGTTTACTTGCCCCTAAGCTCTTAAGCATAGCAATCGTCTTTTGTCGGCTTGCTACGTAGTGCTGACAAGTGAGAACCAATGTGGTCGCCGCCATGATAACAACAATCGCAACAGTCAAAGATAGGTATTGAGTCGTCTTGTCAAACATCTCATTGGTACGACTCGCGCTGTCTTGATTACGCCAACGGTCACTTGGTGTGAGTTCGACAGAGTCTTGAATCGCTTGAAGATCACTATCCTCACCATTTAAGAACAAACGGAAACTGACACGACTGCCTGGTTGAATCGCACCCGTTGCGTCGATATCGCTACTGTGGATTAGCACAGCAGGCATTTGTTGGAATGGGTTAAAGCTCAACCCCGGCTCTTGAGTAATACGCCCTGTAATCGTCAGGTCGGCATCACCAATCGTGACATTGTCACCAATAGTAACTTCTAGCTGAGAGAAAATTCGTTCATCAAGCCACAATTCGCCCGGCTTAACGTTGGTTTGCTGTGCATCTGCGCTCTCCAGAAGCATCTCACCACGCAATGGGTAGTTACTCTCAACGGCTTTTACCGTAACCAGCTGCATCCCGTTATCACTGAAAGCCATCGTAGAGAAGCGAGTGAGTTCACTCTTGTCGAGATTTTTGTCCGCGACCAACTCAAGAAGTCGGTCAGGAAGTGGATTTGCAGAAATAAATACACTGTCAGCGGTCAGTGCATCTTTCCCTTGTTTAACAATAACCTGTTCCATTCGCTCGGCTAATGCAGACAGAGCGAATACGCACGCGATGATTAAAGTCAGAGCAATAGAAACAGGCCACAATTGGCCATGACGTATCTCTTCAATGCTCCAACTGAAGAGTCGTTTGTTCAATCCTTTTGAATGACTCACCCTACACCTCCGTGATTTGACCAAGGTGCATTTTTAGAGTGCGCTGGCAGCGTTGTGCAAGTTTAGGGTCGTGAGTCACCAGAACTAAGGTTGTGCCGTGAGAAGCGTTAAGCTCAAACAGTAGTTCCACAATCTTTGCTGCAGTTTGTTGATCTAGGTTACCTGTCGGTTCATCAGCAAACAAAATTTTAGGTTTAATCATAAATGCACGTGCAAGTGCCACGCGTTGTTGCTCACCGCCGGACAGCTGTGATGGTAGATGGTCAACACGATCTTTAAGCCCAACAGACGCTAAAAGCTCAGTCGCACGTTCAATATCTTCTTCTTCGCCTTTTAGTAAGCATGGCAAAGTGACGTTCTGCAGAGCAGACAAGCTCGGAATCAGTAGAAAGCTTTGGAAGACGAATCCAACTGATTCACTGCGAATTTGAGCGCGTTGCTCATCATCGAGTTGAGAAAGAGGTTTGTTGAGAAGGTGGATTTCACCAGAACTTGGAACATCGAGCCCCGCAAGCAGTGTCATTAAAGTCGATTTACCCGCGCCAGACGTACCAACAATAGCGACGGTTTCTCCTTCAACAATATCGATGTCAACCTTCTCTAAGATTGTCAATTGTTCTTGATTAGTAGACACTGTCTTCGAAACAGATTCAGCTTTTATTATGGATGTATGCATGACTCGACTAATTTCCTTTTTGATTTTTATACTTTTTTCCACAACAACACTTGCGCAAAACCAGACAATCTTAGTACTTGGTGACAGTTTAAGTGCTGGCTACAACATGGATATCAAACAGAGCTGGCCTACTTTACTCCCTGACGCTCTATCTGAATACGATAAAGAAGTCACTGTTATTAATGGCAGTATTTCTGGTGATACCACAGGTAATGGCTTGTCTCGTTTACCGCAATTATTGACTGAACACACTCCAGACACAGTACTCATCGAACTAGGTGCCAACGACGGTCTTCGTGGCTTTCCACCTAAGGTGATCGAACAAAACCTTGTAAAGATCATCGAACAGATCCGAGCGTCCGGTGCAGAGCCAGTCATGATGCAGATACGTATCCCACCTAATTATGGCAAGCGTTACAACGAACAGTTTGAGTACGTATTTACCTCGTTATCTGATCAGCAAAAAGTGCCTCTACTACCCTTCTTCCTCGAGCATATCATTCTGAAGCCTGAATGGATGATGAACGACGGACTGCACCCTAAGCCTGAAGCGCAACCTTGGATTGCGGACTTTGTTGCCGAGAAATTATACCAGCATCTTTAGCTTTTAATGGTCTAGCTCAATCTTTTTTACATAGCTTTACGTTAACGTGAGTTCATAACAGCGTTAAGTGTAAGGTTATTTATGATAATAAAACCCGTTATAAAGGGTGTCGTTGCCAAAAATGCGCACCCCCTAGGCTGCCAACAAGCGGTCAAAAAACAAATTGAATTCGTAAAAAGTGCCCCACAGATAAAAAATGGACCTAAGCGTGTATTGATTATTGGGGCATCTTCAGGCTTCGGCCTTGCCGCCAGAATCGCCCTCACCTTTGGCGGAGCGCAGGCCGACACGATCGGTGTATCTTTTGAACGTGGTCCTAATGAGAAATCCCTAGGCAGCGCCGGCTGGTACAACAATATCTATTTCAAGCAAGAAGCCAAACGTGAAGGTCGCAAAGCGATAAACATCGTTGGTGATGCTTTCTCCAAAGAAACTCGCTCACAAGTCGTTGAAGCCATTGAAACGTACTTCGAAGGCGAAGTTGATCTAATCATCTACAGCCTTGCTGCTGGTGTACGCCCTAAAGCCAATACTGACGAGTTCTGGCGCTCTGCTATTAAGCCAATCGGCCAAAGCGTCACAGGAAACACCATTTCTCTTGAAGACGACAGCTGGAACACCACCACACTGGAACCCGCGACGGAAGAAGAAGCTGAAAGCACGCTCAAAGTCATGGGTGGTGAAGATTGGAGCCAATGGGTCGATGAACTGATTAACTCCGAATCCATTGCAGAAGGATGTAAAACCATCGCCTTCTCTTATGTGGGCCCAGAAGTTACACACCCTATTTACCTTGATGGTACCTTAGGTCGTGCGAAGATCGACCTTCATCAAGCAAGCCATGCCCTTAACCTTGAAATGGCAAACTTTAGCGGCGGCGCATACGCGACTGTCTGTAAAGCGCTAGTTACCAAAGCAAGTGTCTTCATCCCGGGTTTAAGCCCTTATCTACTGGCTCTTTATCAGGTAATGAAAGAGAAAGGCACGCATGAGACATGTATCCAGCAAATGCAACGTCTATTTAGCACCAAGCTCTATGGTCAAGATAAGGTTCCACTCGATGGTGAGCGTTTGATACGAATGGATGACTGGGAGTTAGAGCCAGAAACTCAATCTCATGTTTCAGAGCTTCTTCGAGCAATGAACGAAACCAACTTTGCCCAAATTGGTGATTATGCTGGTTTCAAACAGGAGTTCATGCAACTCAACGGTTTTGAGTACTCAGGAATTGATTACACTCAGCCTTTGAAAACAGAAGATTTTATAAATCTCAAGCCGTAATTCCTTTGTTTCTCAGGTATGAGACTTAGATTCAGTTTTGAAAGCCTCTAGCAAATTGCTGAGGCTTTTTTATGTAACCTACCTATACTCAAATTAACAGTTTCATTACATCTCTAGGTGCATATAACATCGACAGGGAGACGAGACCACAGGAAGTGGTTCGTCTGGTGACAATGACATGGAGTCTTATGAAAAAGATCAAAACGCTCGATTTAGACATTCCCAGTGACATGAAAGTCGGATGGCAAAACATCGTAGACTTACTGGCGAACATAACGCATGTACCCGCAGCGCTGATCATGCGAGTACACCCCTCCTCAATTGAAGTTTTTTCAACCAGCAAATCCAACGGCAATCCCTATAAAGTTGGAGACTCTGAAGAGTTAGGACACGGCCTTTACTGTGAAACGGTAATGAAGTCGAACAGTCGTTTGGTCGTTCCCGATGCGACCAAAGATCCTGCATGGGAAAATAATCCTGATGTCGAACTGGGGATGATCTCGTATTGTGGTATCCCTCTGCTCTGGCCTAATGGTGAGGTATTCGGCACCATCTGTATTCTCGATAGCAAAGAGAACCACTACACACCAACTTACATCCAACTACTTGAGAGTTTTAAACTATCCATTGAGTCGCAGCTCCAGACGCTCTATCAAAATGCCAAACTATCTAAGTTGAATAAAGAGCTAAAATCTAGAGTCCATACGCGAACCCAAGATCTGGCCAGCCTTAACTATTCACTCAACCTTGAGATCGACAAACGCAAAGCCGCTGAACAGAAGATCAATTACCAAAAGAATCACGACCTAGGCACGGGCTTCCTTAACCGCAATGCATTCGAATCTCGCTTGAACCTGCGTCTGTCCAACGAGCTCAAGTTAAACAACCAACCTTTTGTTGTTGTACATATAGGATTTACCAACGGTAGACGAATTCAAGCTCGTTATGGCTATCAAGCTTTCGATGATGTATTAGTCGAGTATCGACGTAAGCTATCAACGATTGAAGGCATCGAAGTTCTGACAGGAAGGCCCACCTCGGTCGATTTAGCCCTCGCATACACGACAGTAGGATTACATTCGCACCTAGACACACTTTGTGAACAACTGGTTCAAGTTGGGCATTCCGAGTTTTCAATAGGCAGAGACAAAATTCATCTACACGCGTTTATCGGCTTATCTATCACCGAGAGTGAAGACAACGCGGAAACAGCCCTCAAAAAAGCCTCTGCAGCCATGTTGGCCTGTAAAGACTCAGGACAAAAGTACTGCTTTTATTCGCAAGCGTACAACGACGATCAAATCCACCTTAATAAGATTGAAGGTTATCTGCTTCAAGCGGTGCGCAATGATGACCTTATGCTCTACTTCCAACCGAAAGTGTCACCAATGACACATAAGTGGGTTGGAGCTGAAGCACTTCTTCGCTGGCGTCACCCTGTTCTTGGTGATATTTCCAATGAAACCCTTATCCATATGGCGGAACAAAATGGATTGATCTTCGAAGTCGGAAATTTCGTGCTTCGCTCGGCCATAGAGAAAGCCAAAGAGTGGTCTGAGTATGTTGACGACTTTAAAATGGCGATAAATGTCTCAGCAGTTCAATTAAAGAACGTTCAGTTCTATGAACAAATCGTCCATCTGCTTGAAACCTATCACCTGCCGGCTCGATTCCTTGAGCTAGAAGTGACTGAGAGTGGTTTAATTGCCGATGAGGTTATTGCTAAGAATACATTAGAATCATTGCATGACCTAGGCGTGACATTGTCACTTGATGACTTTGGTACTGGCTACGCATCCTTTGGATATCTCAAGAAGTTCCCATTTGATGCTATTAAAGTAGATAAAAGCTTTATCGACCAAATGCATAACTCTGAAGACGATACTGAAATCGTTCGCTCTATTGTTCAAATTGCCAAAAAGCTAGACCTCCAAGTAGCGATTGAAGGCATAGAGAACGAAGAACAAGAACAGTTCATCATTCAAGAAGGGTGCGATATTGGGCAAGGATACCTCTACGGTAAGCCGATGACATGCCAAGAGTTCGAACATAACTTAGCTGACCAAAACTACCCAAACAGCAGTCGATACGCCTAATTGGATCATTTACTCACCAATCCAAGCTCACATGGGAAGATTAGTGACGTAAATTACCGATACTTTGCAATTTACTCCGACTTTCCCTTTACTCTATAGGTGGTGATTTTTATAATCGCCGCCTTTCTATTTGTATCTTTCTCCAATTAAGGCATTTCTCGTTATGGATCAGTTGACTGCAAAGCTCAAAAAGCTCGAAAAACAAAACTACCGTGCATATCAACAAATCAAGGGTCAATACGACTTTGCTGACTTTGAACTTCACATCGATCACATTCAAGGTGACCCATACGCGTCCCCTTCTCGCTTTCGTGCTACACGAGCTTGGTCGCTGACGGGTTTAGAGTGGCTGAAAGACAAATCACACGTATACCAAATCGCGGCGCGTGACTTTATTGCGCGCAGCTTTGCTGAATTTGCTAAGCAAGAGTCGAGCATCTCTATCGCGTTAACCGGTCAAACGGTCCTTGATAGCACAGCGGTACTGTTTACTGAGCACGGTATCGAAATCCGTTTCCGTATTAACCTGCCAGCTGATGGTCGTAGTATTCTAGCGAAGAAAGCAAACAACATTATTACGTTCTATCTGCCTAAGTTTATTCGCCGTGCAACACTAGAACGTGAACTAGACTTTGACGCGCTGATTGAACACTGCCAAACCATCGAAGATCAAGAAGCACTTCGCTCGCAACTTGACGAACATAATCTAGCAGCTTTCGTTTCCAACGGTAGTGTTTTGCCACGTATTGCAGGTAACTGTGACCTACCAATGAAAGATGCTGTCACGTTTGAGGCTCCTGAATCTCTCTCTGTGACACTAAAGACACCTAATCGTGGTGAAGTAAAAGGCCTAGGTATTCCTAAAGGCATTACTCTGATTGTGGGTGGTGGCTTCCACGGTAAATCAACACTGCTTAATGCCGTTGAGCGCTCTATCTACAACCACATTCCAGGCGATGGTCGTGAAGGTATTGTTACCGCGCTAGATACAATGAAGATTCGCGCAGAAGATGGTCGTTGTGTTCATAGCTTGAACCTATCGAACTACATCAATCACCTACCGATGCAGAAAGACACTTCAGACTTTACGACTCAAGATGCTTCTGGTTCAACATCTCAAGCAGCATGGCTACAAGAATCTATTGAAGCAGGCGTACAAACGCTACTGATCGATGAAGATACCTCTGCAACCAACTTTATGATCCGCGATGAGCGTATGCAGGCGCTAGTTGCGAAAGGTGACGAGCCAATTACGCCACTTGTTGATCGTATTGGTCAGCTACGTGATGAAATGAACGTTTCTACCATTGTTGTTATGGGTGGTTCTGGTGATTATCTGGACGTTGCAGACACGGTTATCCAAATGCACGACTACCAAGCAGTAGATGTGACTGAAAAAGCGAAAGAAGTGATTGAGCAGCACCCTACCCAACGTCATAACGAGTGTGAAACCGCACTTGAAATGTTCGTACCACGCTCACTCAACCGTGCATCTCTGATGAACATTCTGTCTGATGGCAAATTCCGAGTGAACGCGAAAGGCAAAGATTCGCTGCGCTTTGGCAAAGAATTCACCGATTTATCAGCACTTGAGCAACTAGAGTCTGCATCAGAAGTTAACGCGATTGGTTGGGCATGGTTCCAGTTTGCTCAACTACCGGGTTGGTCAAACAACCCAGCGAAAGAGTTTAACGATATGCTGGATAAAGACTGGCACGCGAACATGCCGAACTACGGTGATCTAGCGAAGCCAAGAACTCTCGATATCATGGCTGCTTTGAACCGTATGCGTAAGTCTCAGTTCAAGCCATCTAATTAATTCGCTAACTGGCAGACCGATTCAGTGATTTTTTATCACTAAGCCCAATAAAAAATAGTGCGTTGAACGCACTATTTTTTTATCTATAACATATTGAATATTAATGTCTTAAAACATTCCACGCTTCACACAAGACTCGAAACTGATCACTATTCCCATCTTCTCTATCAGGGTGCCAACGTAATGCGAGTTTTCTCCATCGCTTGCGAATTTCAGCTGGTGACGCATCCATTGGCAATTCAAACAACGACAGCGCTTTGCCTCTGTCCATGTCTCCAATATCTTCTCCACCGACAAACTTACGATAGCGAGTCCAAAACTCATTCAATAGTCTTTTCACCTCACCCTCATCGGCTTCGTAATTTTCCCAATGCACGTAATAATCTCGTAAAGGATCTTCTGGATCGATTGCATGTCCATTGGCGTAATAGCGGCCATGCATCAGTTCAATATCCATCGCCTGTACCTGTAACCAGCTCTCAGGGAACAAAGTCTCTTGTAATTGATACAAAGCGTTCATGATTAAGAAGTTCTTCTTAAACAGATCCTTTTCTGGTTTCGGGTCCAAGATAGGAACTAAACCGAGATCGTTAAGATGCGTCGCAAGCGTATGAACCTTCCAGCCCCGAGGTTGCTTCTTCAGTACCTCCATGATCGGCCAAAGCAATGGATTTTCCATGTGAGTCTGAAAAGGTGCACTCACGTCTTGTTGTTCTAACATAGTATGGAGCCAGTTTTATAATGCAGATTGGTTCATATATACATTGAAAGCCATCATTGCTGATTTGTCGAGGCTTTAACCAAAAGTTTCAACGGTTGAGCCCAATAAAACTCAATCAATAACTCTTTGAAATTGAACAGCTAGTCAAACAGTTAGCCGTCATTGAAATACAAAAAAGCCAGCAAAATGCTGGCTTTAAACTTGTTATGGAATCAGGCTTGCTTAGATAACACCTAGCTCGCGTAGACGTTCCATTAGGTATTCATTCGCTGTGTACTTCTCAGACAACACCACTTCTGGTTTAGGGTGTAGGAAAAGAGGCAATGAAATACGAGACTTCTCTTGGCGCTCACCTGTTGGGTTAATTACACGGTGCGTTGTCGATGGGAAGTAACCACCTGATGCTTCTTGAAGCATGTCACCGATGTTAATGATCAGGTTACCGAAATCACAAGGCACGTCTAACCATTGGTCGTCTTTAGTTTTCACTTGTAGACCAGGCTCGTTCGCAGCAGGAAGAACCGTTAGTAGGTTGATGTCTTCATGAGCAGCAGCGCGGATTGCACCTGGCTCTTCATCACCCTGCATTGGTGGGTAATGTAGAACACGAAGCAGAGTCTGCTCGCTACCGTTGATCATTTCAGATAGTGCTACAGAGAACTTCTCTTGTACTTCTTTTGGAGCGTGAGCTTCAACCCAACCCAATAGCTCTTGAGCAAATGCGTTTGCGCGCGCATAGTAATCTAAGATCTGCTCTTTTAGCTGCTCAGGGATTTGACCCCAAGGGTAAACGTGAAAATACTCTTTAATGTCTTTAACGCTGTGTCCTTTAGCGACTTCTGAGACAGAAGGTGGAAAGTATCCGTCTTGTGTATCAACATTAAACTGAAAATCGTTCTTCTCTTCTGTCATGAAGAATTGGTACCAATTTTCATAGATAGATTCTACGAGTTCTTTAGGGATCGGGTGGTTCTTTAGAACACCGAAGCCGGTTTCACGTAGTGAGCGAACAAATTGCTCTGCTGCATCGTCAGCAAGATAATCGACAGTTTCCAGTTTCATGGCTTTCTTTCTAGTTATGTATGTAGTGAACGGGGATTTTAGGGGGCGCTTTGTCGTAAATCAAACTTTTGTGAAACTCTAGCAATCGTTTGTCTAGATACTGCGCGTTAACCCACTTTTTCAACATATTTTGTAAAGTGAAAACGAATTGTACAGTGTTCAATATTATGACAACATACTCAATTATTGATGAGGACCACTTATGACCACCACGACTGAACCTTTGCCCACTGCTCTGAGCCGCAATCGCTCCCTATTAATACTGTCTGCAGCTTATCTAGCCGTTTTTCTATTTTCTGCAATTGAGCCCTCATCAAGAGCAGTCTGGATAGCAGAGATTATTCCAGCCGTTGGCATCTTGGCAGGTATCTGGTGGTTCTCACGCAAGCTCACCTTCTCTAACACTGCATATGTCTTAATGTTTATCTGGTTAGCTCTTCACACGATCGGTGCAAAATACACCTTCGCAGAAGTACCTTTTGATTGGTTTAATCAGCTGATTGGCTCTGAGCGTAATAACTTCGACCGTGTTGCTCACTTCTCTATCGGGCTATACGCCTACCCACTGGCTGAATACCTGATTCGCAAGAAGCTATCGTCACCGATTATCGCAGTTTGGTTCTCTCTATTTGCGATCATGAGTGTCGCAGCCGGTTATGAAATCATTGAGTGGTGGTACGCGGAATTGGCTGGTGGAGATGAAGGCATCGCATTTTTAGGCTCGCAAGGTGACATTTGGGACGCTCAAAAAGACATGCTGTGTGACACATCAGGCGCTATCGTTGCGTTGATAATCATGAAACTACAGGGCCGAATAAGTAAGCCCAAAGCATAGCGGTCATCAAACAGGCTTTGATAATTCAAACTAAAACAAAGGAGCACTTCATAGTGCTCCTTTGTTTATCCATCTCTTACTTCATAGTGACCTTTCCACCTATCATCTTAAACGCAGGTGTTCCTCTCACTAAGGTATCTCTGGCGAATTCAATCTGACAGCCAGGACAATGGCATGGCGTTGTTGTGTAGTCTTCAACGATTCTCTCTTTAAAGCATTTTACCAACGCTCCTTTGCCACCTTTTCGGTACTTGAAGAGTTGCGTCTTACACTTAGCACAGAATATCTGAACCGTTTTGCTTGGTTGTTTCTTATTAGGTTTAGCCATAAATGATTTGGATTAACTGTTTTTAGGAGCAAAGATTACCGCTGCAATACCGACAAAGATAACGCCGGATGCGATAACAAACTGCAGCGTGACAGGTTCGGATAAAAATACAACACCACCGAGAGTCGCAATGATGGGCACGCTTAACTGCGCCACCGATGCCGTCAATGTACTGAGTTTTTTGACCACTTGATACCAGAGCGTGTAGCCCATTGCAGAAGCAAAAACACCAGACAATAGAGCATAAGTGACACCAGAGCTGCCCATAAACATCGAGTCAGGCATCAGTTCATTGAATGAAACCACGATAAGCAGCACAAGAGATGCCAGCCCTGCATAGCTAAAGTTGATCATGGTAGCGTGCAGTGGATCATTCACTTTACGCCCAGCCAAGGTATAACACCCCCAACCTATGCCTGCCAACATCATAAGCAGTGCCGCTTTAAAATCCAAAGCGTGTTGTTGGTTATCAGGCCAAAGCAGTATAACTAAACCACTAATTGCAATCACACAACCAAACCACTCTAGTAACGACATGCCTCTTGCTTGAATCAAGTGCGCCACCACCATAGTCAGTTGAACCATCACAAACAAGATTAAGGCGCCTAAACCGGCTCCGAGCGCGACATACGCATAGGAAAAACCAAACATATAGACGAGCAAAGCACCAATTGAAATTGGATTGCCCTTCCATTTCGATGACTGATTATTTTCTCCACCAGCAAGTTGCTGTTTTGAGCGAGTTACAGCCCAGTAAATTAGTATTAAGGTGATTGCACCGGAGACAATACGAATCAAGGAGAAGCTCAAAGGGTCGATACTATTGTCTGCAAGTGCCCATCGACACAGTACGGAGTTAGCAGCAAAAGCAATGAGTGTAACGAGCGTTAGAAAAATAGTAGACATAGTGTGCCTTTAACTAAGATCCGGCTTATTCCAAACCTGGCTAAAATCGAACCAACCTAACGCGTTACACTTAGCATTTTGCAGGGTTCCGCATTGATCTTTGTTCACACCTAACCAGCAGTGAAACATGGGTATCAATTGATTGCTATGAACCAGTTTCTTGCCAAGCTGACGAGCCGGGAAGGTTTCGTAATCACCAGCGCGCCATTGTTCAACCATGGTGCACCACTGATCAAATTCATCCAACGGGCTCGACTCTTCAATAAAGCTATAATCCATTAGCCAACCAACCAGTGCATCATCGCGATTGTTGGCGATTCCCATCGGGTTAATCCAAATATCGACATCATCTGCGTGTGGCGGATCCATGTCGTAACCAAACAGCTCAACTCCAACACCATATTGTTTTAGCACAGCTTCAATAGCGTGTGCCAATGTTGGAAACATCGGATGTTGGCGCTGAAAAGCAATCTTAATTACTGGCTTTGTTGAAGATTGCGGACAAACAGGAGTAGCGAGTTTTACATCGTACCAACCTGGCTTGAGCCCATATGCGTGTAGGACGCCAAGATCAATGACTGTCTCTTTGGGAATATGAGTAAACAGGTCAGCAGCATTTAACGCGTTAGAGAGAAACTCCGCCCAGAGTGGATTTTTGGCAATGCCCTTCTGACGGTTAAGCAATAGATAGGTACAACCCGGATCCAACTCAACCTCATCACTATCACCGCGATCAGCCATCACTGGCTTTGAGAGGCTAGGATAAACCATCGAAGAGTATGCTTCATCGACTACCCAGACTTCGACTCTATCTATCAGTGGTCGGAACCCAAAATATCCATCAAAGGCATGAAGTATCAATTGTTGGTCATCATTCTTCTCAACGCGATAAGGTCCGGTACCGATCGGGCGAATATCATAGTCATCACCGCGCAAGCTTACAGGTAGAGTGACTTTTGCAATCGACTCGGTCAGAGCAAGAGGAAAATACTTATCTGGACGAGTCAGGTAGACATCAACCACACAGTTAGCTGGAGATTCCACGCGCTTGATATGTGAGAACATGTTTAAGCTCTCTAATGAATCGAGTGTCTCAACAATATGGCTGGTTTGAAGCAACTCTCCATTATGAAAACGAACACCTGGACGGATGAAGAAACGCCAATGGTCGTCTTGCACCTTTTGCCATGAATGAGCAAGGTCCGGTTGCAGTTGATCGTTGTCATCAAGCCTTGTTAAACCACTGAACACCTGACGCGCAATGTGCTGCTCTGAACGACGCATAGATTTAGCAGGGTTAAGCATTGATAGAGGGCGGTAATACGGTAGACGAATCACCTGCTCGCCTTCTTGATATTGCACACCTAAGTAATTCTGTATCACTTGGGTGAGCTTGGCCGCATCTCTATCTAGCACATTCAGTGCTTGCCCGATTTTCCCATCTTCAAGATAACGACGTGCAAGGGTTTCACTCACATCGTTTCTGTTCTGTTTGAAAATCAGCTTGGACTGTTTTCCCCTACCCGCAGCAGGCTGCCACTCAATCCAGTTCTCTTCTTCGAGCTTGTTCAGAACCATCCGCGCATTACGACGCGTACAACAAAGTACGTCGGTAATGTCATCTAATTGGACTTCTGAATCTTTACCATCAAAGTACTCAAACAAGGTTTCAAACTGGACTCGTAATCTTGGGCTGCTCATAAAGAGGAAATATCAACTAATTAGAATTGGTTTCAGTTTCCTTATTTTAGTCAATGAAATCAACAGATACCTAATGATTTTACAAGGTATTGTCTTAAACAGTCCGCATTAAAAAGGAGCTCAATTGAGAGCCCCTTAAATGTCTTATCAGTGAGTTATCAAGAAATATTGAAGATACTTAAAGAATATCGCAGCCAATTTCATTTGCGATATCTCTTAACTGCTGTTCGTCGTCTAGCTTAATCGACCATTTGCACTCCGAACCATTGGCAGAGACGACGTTTGCCCCTTTTCCGATCAATTGAATCGCATCAACTTGCGCTTGCAATGTAACGCGGTGCTCTCCGTCTAATCGAACAACCAGCTCATGAGGTGTGGCAATGATCTTTCCACCACTGAATGTAATAACCATAAATACTCTAATTAACTTAAGTGACTAACGTTTGTGTTTTTTCACTGCAATGGTTAAGCGACTAGAGCAGACCAAGCGCTCACGCTCATCGGTAATATTAATCTGCCAAACCTGAGTTGAAGCGCCTAAGTGAATCGGCTCTGCCTTACCAATCACATGACCTTCACGCATTGAACGCACGTGGTTGGCATTGATATCTAATCCAACGCAGAAATACCCATCTGATACACAGAAATTCGCCGCCAAAGAACCCAAGGTTTCAGCTAAAACGACTGATGCGCCCCCATGAAGCATACCAAGCGGTTGATGAGTAAAATGACAAACGGGCATGGTCGCAACCAAAGAGTTGTCGTTCACCTCTGTGTATACGATATTGAGGTGCTCGATTAAGGTATTCTTAGATGTCGCGTTGATGATGTCGAGGTCTATGGGCTTTTTCCAGATAGACATATCATGTTCCTATTCATTGTTATAATTATGGGTAAGTCGTGATTGTTATCGCTCAGCTATTAGCTATCACGCAAGTTGATGTTAACATGCATAAAAACGGCAATACACAGAGGATAATGTATGACGTCATGGATGAAGTTCGCTTCACTTCTCACTCTTGCTGGTATCACAGCATGTAGCTCTTCTCCTACAGGGCGAAACCAGATCTTGCTGTTCTCAGACCAAGATATGTCGCAACTCGGTGCTCAATCATTTGAGCAAATGAAGCAACAGCAAAAAATCAGTCAAGATGCCAAAACAAACGCTTACGTTCAGTGCGTGACCAACAGCATCACCAAACATATTCCTAAACAAGGCTTTGACGAGTGGGAAGTCGTTGTTTTCGAAAGTGACCAAGTTAACGCATTCGCTCTTCCAGGAGGCAAAATCGGCGTATACACAGGTCTATTAAAGGTTGCTGTTAATCAAGATCAACTCGCAACGGTTATTGGCCATGAGATCGCGCACGTCATCGCCGACCATAGTAATGAACGTCTTTCTCAAACACAACTTGCCAACACAGGGTTGTCGATAACCAGTGCCGCCCTTGGTGCTTCCGAATACGCTCAATATCAAGGGATGACTATGGCAGCGCTCGGTTTAGGGGTTCAATACGGTGTGATTCTTCCATATGGACGTACCCAAGAGTCAGAAGCTGACATTGTGGGCTTGCGATACATGGCAGATGCAGGCTTCGATCCGAACCAAAGTGTGAATTTGTGGCAGAACATGGCCAAGGCATCGGGCGGAAACCAACCTCCAGAGTTGCTCTCTACTCACCCTTCACACAGCACTCGTATTCAAGACCTCCGTGCGACAATCACCACTTTGCCTCAATCTAATGCACAGAGACCAAATTGTAAGGTCTAAGCACATAAGTCAGAAACAAAACGAAAGCCCTAGGTTCTACAACCTAGGGCTTTTCTATTGGAGTACTAAGGCAAGCAGTTCACTCGATTAGGTACCTAGAATTTGTAACGGTAAACTCAGTAGTTGATCGCCTGTTGATGCAAAATACCAAATAACACCGATTAGCCCGCTTACCAAGCCAACATACCAAACTGCTGAAATGATCTGACCATAGCGATCAAGTGGTAAAAGATGACTATGGTGGCGTCCTCTCCATTCAATCAGAATTTCTATACTCCCCATAATCAGCAAGAAACCAAACAAGGTTAAATTGAGCTGATAACTCAATATCACACCACCAACTGCTGCAGCAGCACACAAAATAATGCCCAATAGACTGTTCATCGAAAAGCTGATGCTTTTAAGCACGTGGCCGCCATCGAGAGGCAAGATTGGTAGCAGGTTGAATAAGTTGAGTAGAGCATTGAATACGGCGAGACCCGCGAAGAACATCTCTCCTGTCACCCAATACAACACCGTAAAAATCAGGGATAGAATCAGACCAAAGAACGGCCCCATGATAGAGATAGCCACATCTTGCCAACGCGTGTTGATCTTCTCATCAGACAACGCGAGACCACCTAAAAATGGGATCAGGTAGATTCCTTTTGTTTTCATACCAAAGTATTTCATCGCACGAATATGACCATATTCATGAAACATAAGGCACGCTATTAATGCCAAGGCAAATTGAATTGAGAAAAGCCAAGAGTACGCCGCTAAACTTGCGGAAGCCAAAACCACTTTGATCAACTTGGCGCTCTTTAGGGCTTTCATACCTAGAGAAACTAAACCAATCAGACTAAAACGCTTTTCTGCCTTAGGTGCAATTTCTGGTACTTGCTGTTCAATGTCTTTGGTATTGCGAGCGCCTTGGCTAACTACTTCATCATTCACCGTAGCGCGATATTCCATATCAAACGGTTGCCATTGGACTTTGACATCCAACTGGCAAGTCAGAACTTGCTCACCGGCTTGAAGCTGAAATTGATGCGTACGTGAATCTTCCGCTTCTGATGTTGCATCAAGTTGAGAGACCAAGGTGTTATTCCAAAACAGCTGTTGCCAACCGGCCATTGAACCTTCTAGACGAAGCGTTTTCCCTAGGAAATCTACTGCGAGTAACTGCAATGTGTTATCCAAAATTAATGATTAAACAAGTGGTGCGTATTATGCCGAGTTCATCGATTCCGGTAAACAGATCCAGACATGTTAAAAAATATACAATTTCTTTCTTATCGTTCAGTTAATGCTCAAAAACACGCTGGTCACACCTCTTACCTTAGATAATGCATTGATAGTATTTATATAATCAGTGTTAGAGTCCCGCATCTAATAAATATAACTTCACAAAATATTTGTTCTTCCTTTGACTTTTCGTAAAACATAACCTTAACATATGCTTAACATTTAGCATGGTCGCTCATGTTTGTTTTCACGTATAAGAAAGAAATAAATGCCCTAGGAGGGTTTAAATGAAAACAGTACAACGCTCTCTCGTTTCACTGTCAGTGCTGGTCGCTTGTAACTCTTTAGCTGCCGGATTCCAAGTTGCAGAACACTCAGCATCAGGTTTAGGACGTTCATTTTCAGGCGAAGGTGCCGTGGCGGATAACGCCAGCGTATTAGCACGTAACCCTGCTGCCATGACCCTTTTTGATAAAGCACAATTTTCAGGCGCAGTGTCTATCGTTGACCCGGAAGTTAATGTTACTCAAAACGACGTACCCGGTTCAGGTGGGCAAAGCCAATCGTCCGACGACGTTGCACCATTGCAAATCGTACCGGCGGCTTACTACATCAGCCCGATAAATGACAAATGGGCTTGGGGTATCGGTATGTTCACTAACTACGGTGTTGCAACAGATTATCCAGATGATATTTATGCCGGTGATCTTGCAGGTGATACAGCGCTAGTATCTGTCAACCTCAACCCTAACCTTGCTTATCGTGTAAATGAGCAAATAAGCGTTGGTGGCGGCGTTAATGTTGTCTACGCACATGCGGAATTAAACCGACATGAAGGTGCTATTTCTAACATCACAGGTAACCCTGCATCTCAAAAATTAATTCAGATGACCGGGGAAACATTCGCTTTCGGTTGGAATATCGGCGGCCTATATGAACTTAACGAGAACAACCGCTTCTCGATAGCTTACCGCTCTGAAGTCGACCTTGACTTTGATGATGGTGAGTTCACCGATTATACAGGTGGAATCGTACAAGGCAGCGCGACCAAAACAACAGGTCGACTTCAAATCACCCTACCTTCGATCATCGAAATTTCAGCGTTCCATCAGCTCAATGACCAATGGGCAGTCCACTACGGCTGGCAGCAGACACACTGGAGCAGCTTTAAAGAACTTAAAGCAACAAGCCCAGACTGTACTAGTGACGGTGTTGCTGGGCAATGTTTCCAAAAGTCAGAAAAATACGACGACAACAATCGCTACTCTTTAGGTGCGACTTACACACTTAACCAACAGTGGACACTTCGTGCAGGTTTTGCCTACGACGAGCAAGCTGGTGAAGCAACTCTAAGTATCCCTGATAGTGATCGTTATTGGTATAGCGCAGGCCTGACTTACGCTGTCAATCCAGACCTAACTCTTGATGCAGGCTTTGCGATTGTTCAGAGTAAAGAAGGTGACTTCACCGAAACTAACAAATTAGGCCAAGACCTTTCATTCAGCGCAGAAGGTACAGCTTACCTATCTGCCGTTCAACTAAACTACACCTTCAACTAATGGAATGATGCTATGAAAAAGTTATTTAAAGTTTCAGTCTTGGCGTCAGCCATTATTCTTGCTGGCTGTGGCGACGATACATCTAGCTCAGGTGCTTCAACGACACCGCAATACGAACAACATATTCAGGACTCATTAGCTCAAGCGACGAACATTAAGTTCCATCTGTCAGGGGCAAACACCTCGGTTCCCCTACCTAGCTTTGCTTTAATGGATAGTACTGATGGCACTTTAGGATTACCGACAAGTGGCAACGATGCTCTAACCAATCCACTAGCAGCAATGAACACTATGGATGGTTGGTCAACCTCAATGCCAATCATTATGAACTTTGAAGGCGCAGGCTTAGCCGACGGCGCTGCCGCTGCAGGTGTCTACCTACTTAAACTTAGCGGTTCATTAACATCTGCAGCAGCACCTACTGTCACACAAGTACTGACACTAGGCACTGATTTCAATGTGTTATCTAGCGCCGCGTCGGACACGTTTACGATCGTGTTTAATGACTCTCTAGATGCATCAAGTGAATACGTGTTGGCTCTGTCTAACGAATTGACAGACGTTAATGGTGATCCAGTTGGCATGTCAGCAAGCTATGCTGCGCTAAAATCAATGACCACCACCTACACAGAAGGTAGCTTGGCTCAAGCGCAACAAGTCACGCGCGGTGTAGAACAAATTTTTGCCGGCGCCAATGCCGCAGGTGCGATTACACTTGATACGCAGGACATCATCTATTCAACTTGGTTTACTACCCAATCTATCGGTGACACGCTATTCGCGACTAAAGGCGCCACGGCAACAGGCTTAGGCGGCACCGGACTCAATGATGTATGGAAAGGAAGTGCAAAAGCTGATGGTGTAGACCTATCTACGGCATATGGAATGCAGTTTGTTTCGACGAAAGACTTTACTACTGCACTAGACGAAGATGCAGATTTTGACAAGTACATTGGCGGTGGTGATGCTACGGCGATTGCTTTAGCAAAAGGCGCAATCAACACAATGTACGTTGCTTCAGGAGCCAGTGTAGACGTAAGCGAAGGTTTTGTTCAACTACCGCATTATCTAGAAAAAGGCGCAGCGAACTGGAATTCTCAGCCATTCGAATCAGCGATGCCGAGCCTAGCTAAAGTTTCTGGTGCCTTGGGTAATAGTGCAGAACAAGCCAATATGGTTGCACAACTTATGGCGGCTGGCATTGATCCTACTCTACTCGCTACGAGCCAAACTGAACAACTTAAACTTATAGGCTTAGATTTAACGCTAGTAGACGGCACTCCACTTGATAGTGAAAGAGTCATCACTAAGTACTCGCCAGTACCACAAGTTAAATCTTTAGAGACTGTTGAGTTTCTGCTGTTCACACCAAATGGCTCAGATCCTACAAATGTAGTGATTTACCAACACGGTATTACGTCAGCCAAAGAAAATGCTTACGCTTTTGCTTATAACTTGGCGCAAGCGGGTCTAGCAGTATTGGCTATCGACTTACCGATTCATGGTACCCGTAGCTTAGACGATGCACGTTCTGCGAACGCAAACGTACTTGCATATTTGAACCTAACCAATTTACCGGTAGCACGCGATAATGTACGTCAAAGTGCTCTCGACGTAATGGGCTTACGTGCATCTCTTGCTGTGTCATCACAAGCTAATTTGTTAGGTGCATCACCGCTAAAAGGCTTCGACCTAGCCACAGGATCTCAAGTTAAGTTCTTGGGGCATTCGTTAGGTGGTATTGTGGGCACTACTGCAGTCGCCTCATCTAATCGTACACTAGGTAGCGCAACAGCTGATGCTCTGTACAACTTTAGTGCTGCGGCAATTGAAAACTCAGGCGGACAGATTTCCAACCTTCTTCTTGGTTCTACTGAGTTTGGTCCACAAATAAAGCACAATGTAGCATTAGGCGCATCATCAGAATATGTGGCATTTGCTACGGCAGCTTGTGGAAGTTTGACAGATAAGCAGTGTTACGAAACTTTCGAACAAGGCGCGACAGCTGTTCAAAAAGCACAGATGGAAGCGGCGTTTCAACAGTTTGCGTATGCTGCACAAACTCTGTTAGACACGATCGACCCGTTTACTAATGCGGATCATTTGCTAAATGCAGGCTCACCTGTACTTCCTGTTTACATGGGCCAAGCACAAGACGATGACACTGTGCCGAACTCAGTAGCAACAGCTCCATTTGCCGGGACAACACCACTAGCAACAAAACTTGGCCTAAAAGTAGTTGACTCGAATAGTGTTGCACCAGATGGCGTTAAAGATTTTGTGAAGTTCAATAACACAGCGACGCACAGCACGTTTGTTATCCCGCAAGACGACACGCAACCATTACCTTTGGATGCAGCTCATCACGCAGCGATGCAAGCACAAGCTGTGGATTTCCTACTTGATAACAAATTAGATGCTGTTTCAAATGCAGCTTCAGTTTTAGAGTAACGTTAAGTCTAACCTTAACCCCAAAATGCCAGCCTAACCGCTGGCATTTTTTATTTGGAACTCTCCTACTTTGTCTCTCGCAAAATCGTTTGCATATAGAGTTTAAGCATTTCGATTGATCTCAGCTAAAATTAATCAAGACAGAATACCGTACGAGGCCTTTCATTCTATTAAATAAAGTGGATAATAGCCTCGTAAATTAACACCTAATAAATGTGAGTCCATTATGTCTTCTGAAGCAACTATGCTAGAACGCTGCCAATCTAAATGTGAACTATGTGGTTCTGATTCTTCTCTTACTGCATACGCAGTACCACCACACAGCCACGTTACGGTAGACCACGGCATCATGGTATGTGACAAGTGTCTTGGTGAGATTGACGATCCTAAAGACATCAACCACTGGCGTTGTCTAACAGACAGCATGTGGAGCCAAGAGCCACCTGTACAAGTAACAGCATGGCGCCAACTAACGCGTCTAAACACAGAAAGCTGGGCGCAAGACGCACTAGACATGATGTACATGGAAGAAGAGACTTCTGTTTGGGCTCAAATCGGCATGTCAGCTGATGATAAGCCTCTTGATTGCAACGGCGTTGAACTGAAAAAAGGTGACGACGTAACGGTAATCAAGGACCTGCCAGTTAAAGGCACTAACCAAGTAATCAAACAAGGTACCGTTATCCGCGGTATCAGCGTTGGTGACGACCCTAAACTGGTTTCTGGTAAAACAAACGGTGGTCAATCTATGTACGTGATCGCTGAGTTCTGTCGTAAGAAGTAATCGCTTCTGCCAAAAACTCAAAAAGGCGCTCATCGAGCGCCTTTTTAGTATCAAAACCTCATACGAGGCTAGCTATTTTTAAGCCACACATCTTGGTTTTGTGCTGCTTTCTTCTTCTTTTTCTTCTTACCTGTTCCGGCTGGTGGCGCGACTGGTTTAAGCGCTGCAATCAGTTCTGCAACCGCTTCTGCATCCACTTCAAAGCCTTCTACTTGCTCTCGATCCAGACGAATCTTGTTCTTCTTCTCGATGATCTTGAAGTGGTGGTAGTCTTCATGGTCGATCAAAGACAACGCCAAACCAACCTCTCCTGCACGACCACTCCGGCCAATACGGTGCATATAGTCTGATGGGCTACGCGGTAGATCGAAGTTAATCACAACTGGTAGCTTCTCAATGTCTAAACCACGAGCTGCAATATCAGTCGCAATAAGTACGTCGATTTCACCCAACTTAAAGTCTTCTAGAATGCGAGTACGGGAGCCTTGACCTTTATCACCATGGAATACTTCCGCAATGATACCGCGCTTGTACAGTTTATCCGCTAAGTGCTCACAGCCATTTTTTGAGTTAACAAAAATTAGAGCTTGTCGCCATTGATTCTCTTTAATTAAGTGCGCCAATAGTGCGGTTTTACGTCCCTTCTCTACTTCAAATACACGCTGAACAAGCGTGCTTGCATTCGCGCTTTGTAGCTGAACCTCAAGCGGGTCGTTAAGTAGTTCTTCAGTCAGCGCTTGCACTTGTTCTGGGAACGTCGCAGAGAAAAGCAAAGTCTGTTTTTTAGTAGGCAATAACTTACGAATGGCGTCTAGCTCTTCGGTAAAGCCAAGACTCAGCATTCGGTCAGCTTCATCGAGGATCAGCGTTTTTACACGATCCAACTTAACTGCGTTGCTAGAAACCAAATCAAGTAGTCGACCCGGTGTCGCAACAAGAATATCAGCACCACCACGTAGGGCTTGCATCTGGCGATTTACTGATACACCACCAAATACACAAACCGTTTTAATCGCACCATTAAAATGCACAGCGTACGACTTTACGCTGTCTGATACTTGCTTTGCCAATTCTCGGGTTGGAACCAAGATAAGTCCTGAAACATGGTTTCCTTTACCACGGCTTACCGGGCTTTCATGGTAAACCTGTTGTAATAGCGGCAGTGCAAAGGCTGCGGTTTTGCCTGAACCCGTATTTGCTCCAGCAATAAGGTCACGGCCTTGTAATACACTCGGAATCACTTGTGCTTGAATAGGCGTGGGTTGTTGATACTCAAGCTCAGTTAAGCGAGAAACAAGTGGCGAGATTAAACCAAGTTCAGAAAAGTTGGTTGGTGTCGTGGTATCAGTCATTAATGGAAGAGACTCAATGATAAAATAGAGCGCGCTATACTAGCGCATTTACGCCTCTTTCCGTACTGATTTCCTTGTAATTACCTAAATCCAAGCTCAACTAAAGCGAGGTATCAGGTAAATCTTATTAAATGGAGCTTTGAACTCTACCAACTCATCATTGATTAAACCATCCGGCGACGGTTTGTTCCGGTTGATAGGAGTTGGGTTTGGTGAGCCACACCGCTACCGCATCCGGCTTAACGACAAGTGGACTAAAATCAATATCAAACTCCCAACTTGATTCGCCACGTTGAAAGCCGTTATAAACCACCACGAAGTCATGTTCGAGCTCTCTGCCACGATTCTCACCCGCTTTCACTTGAGTTACTTGGTTCATCGCGAGTAGGACGATATGAGCAACATAGTCGCCATCCCCTTCGTAGTTCACTTTAAAGGTATTGTCCGAGCGGTTTAGACTCAAAGCGGGCTTATCAGTTTGCTGCATCGAAGGCAATGTGCGATCAAGCCAGTTAAAGTAACCACGCCACTCTTTACCATCGACCACAAAGCCTGGTGTATAAACGCTGCTTACAACTCCATAAGCTTTATACAAACGCTGTTTTTGACTAAACGCTTGGCTAGCGAATTTGTCACTCCAACCTAGATAGTTCCAATAGTCGACATGGTATGCAAGTGGGATTACCTCTTGCCAGAGTTCAGGGTGGGTTTCGAGCTTACTCAAATACTCATCAGCCGGAGGACAACTCGAGCACCCTTCTGATGTGAATAACTCGATAATTTGAGCAGGTTGGCCTTTATGCTCCCAACTTTCAGCAAGAATTGGTGTTGAACACAGCGCAAGCGGTATACCTAGCCAATGACTTTTGCAGATACGACTCATAGCGACTCCTTTCCTGATCTTTCTTATCTCATGTGCATTAAGTGCACCAAGTTATAGATAAGACCGAGTCGTCATTAGTTTCCTTTCAGGCACAAAAAAGCCAGCTACATGAGCTGGCTTTCATCAATTCTTATCTCGCAAGATTAACGGTAGATACCGATATCTTTTTGCATGTGACCAGAAAGGTCGCTTGCGTAGTAGCTGCGAGGAGTGTTATCAACGAACAGGATATCGATGATGTGTGCAATCAGTCCTTTGAAGTTAACCGCGTAGGTCTTCTTATCCATAGAGTTTGGAACAGCGATAGTATTCATTTGCATTGCTTGAGCCATGATTGCCTCTCTATAAATTTTTTAAGTGTTTCGTCTTGTTGGTGAGAATAATAGGCGATTATTTGCAGGTTAAAAAATGACAAAAACTAGAAGTTCGGATTAGTTTTTCTAATAAAACAAACCATTAACAACCGTATAGAATACGCACTCACACAAAGTGAATTTAAATTCAAATTTACGCTTAAAACTTGAATTTAGTACAAATTAGACTCTAAACAAAGAGGCCAAGGTCACAAAAAATTTACATAAATAAATTCTTTGCTCGCTTGGCCTCGAGAAAATAACCACTATTTAGATAAGTTATTTTGACTTTAATTTGTCTGTTCTATGTCTGACTTATTTCCATAGATAGATGCTATAACCGCTACTGTCATGGTGGTGATTAAAACGCCCAATGACCAATAAGTCGGAATCGCATATTCGCTTTCCACCAGCAGCATCTTGATACCAATAAATACCATGATGAACGCCAGTGCTGGTTTGAGGTAGATGAACTTGTCCATCATGCCTTGTAGTACAAAGTACAGCGAGCGAAGACCTAACAACGCAAATACGTTAGCCGCCAAAACCAAAAACGGTTCTTGTGTCACTGCGAAGATTGCAGGGATAGAGTCTAGTGCGAACATTACATCCATGACTGCAATTGCACCAATCACCAACATCATCGGGGTGATCATCCATTTAACGCCTTGCTTCACGACTAATGACGCGCCATGAAACTCTTCGGTCACAGGCATCACTTTACGTAACAGCTTTTCAGGTAGCGTATTCACGCTCTCCTCTTCGCCTTTATCAAGCGCCAATTTCACACCAGTTGCGATAAGGAATGCTGCAAACACATACAGTACCCAATGGTATTGTGCTAGTAACTGAGCGCCTAACGCGATCATCACCGCGCGTAACACTAGTGCACCAATCACACCCCATAGCAACGCTCTAGGACGTAAATGCTCAGGTACTTGGTACTGACCAAAGATCATCGCGAAAACAAACAGGTTATCTACGCTAAGCGATTTCTCTAACAGATAGCCCGTGATAAACGAGACCGTTGCTTTCTCTGCAGTGTAGTCGCTATGAGGCGCATAGAATTCCCAAAACAGATAGATTGAGCCTGCAAACAGGAATGCGAGCAAAAACCAAAAGATGCTCCACACCGTCGCTTTCTTAATGGTGACATTGCCACCACGAGTCTGATAGATATCGACAGAAACTAATACTAACGTCAGTATGAAGAAGCCCACGTAAGTCATCACATCTGGTGACGTTGACAACGCGTCTTGCTGAGTTGATAAAAGAGATTGAGTTGAGTTCATTATTCCTCCGGGCGGAAGAACTGTTCAAAGACCTTCCGCAAACAAAACAGATCAAGGTCCAAAATGGCACTTGATTGTGATTGCGTTGGTCTCGTTGAAGTGAAATATGGGATTTCACCTTTACGCACCGGATAGGCACTTGGCCTAACGAGATGACGATACGTAAACTTGCGCTAACTACTCCCCAAACGCGTGGATAATATTCCCGAATTTGTGTTTCGTCTATATAAATTTGCACTAAAAAAACAAAAAGAGGCAAAAAGCCCCTTTTGTTTGTTGTCGTTGTTAACTGCAGGTGTCAGCCATAGATCGTACTAATCTCTAGCGTTCTTTCCTACAGTCCTGCAATAGGTACGAAGTAAACCAGCGCCGACCAAACCGACACCCAACCTACTACGGCTACCGCATCCAACCAATCTTTCTTCCACATGTTTCGTCTCCTGCCAAATAGAGCAACTGCGAAACATCAAGCAAAAAAGATACCAAAAAAGTATTAATGTACTTTTTTATAGCAAACCAAACAGTTCTGAGCGTCACGAGTGTTTAACGCCTCTGGATTTGCTTTTAAAAACTCAATGAAACAGTCCGCCATGGATAGCGTAGTCACTGTCCCTTCTCCCTGCATATTAAGCACTGCGTCATAGCCTTCTTTGCCTTTCATGGTATAGGCAGATGACGAGCCACGATACATCTGTTGACGCTCAACGGGTTGCCAATCACCATTACGAAAGATTTCTAGATGATGAATTCGATGTCCTACCGGTGCTTCTGCGTGGTAACAAAATCTTAGATTATGGGTATAAGGAAAACTGCCTGAACCTGTACCAACGACGCCATTATCAAGCGCATTATTAATTGCACCTTCCAACATAGCGGCAATGGTTTCACCATTTATTTGATACGTTCCTATCGGTACGGCAAACGGTAGTAGCTTTCCGGCAATATCTGCAACTGATACATCACCAGCGTTTAGAGAATTACGCACACCACCAGCATTGTGAATTGCAAAGTCCACATCCAAACCACGTTGGTTCATTGCATAGTGGAAGGACTGAGCGACAAGCGGCGCTAGCTCACTTGGCCCTTTTGCATCAGGCACCCGGACATGACGTAGCTTATCCGTTGCTGTCGCGATAATTTGCTGTTGTAGCTGACGTACTCGCGGAAGGTACTTGTCGGTTAAGATACACTGAATATCTTGGTCTTTTTTACATACAGAGATATGGGGATGGTTATTCAAGTACTCACAAGCGAGGTCGTGAGCATCCCCCTGACCTACTTCACTGAGTTTTGCATCGATAAACAGACGACGGCCAAGAAGCAATTCATTTCGACCATTGAAGTGCACTACTTTTCCAGACTCATCAAATTCAATCTCACAGTGGCCTAAAGACATAGAGTGGAAGCCAGCTTGAACGACGTAGGTATCATTGATTTTCACGCCATACTCGTCATCTTTAATCAAGCCAATGTCGGAAAAGTCACCCTGTAACCTGTGGCTATGCCCTCCAACAATAAGTCCAATACCGTCTACTTGATTCGCCATTTCCAAATCACCCTCATAACCTAAGTGACTGAGTAAAATGGTCTTATTGATACCTTCTTGCTGAATTTGCTCGATGGTGGCTCTAGCCGTAGCTACGGCGTTCTCAAACGGTGTGTCGATATCTGGGTTCGCAATCAGCCCCATTTGGTCGATACTAAGGCCGAAGATAGCGACTGGCTCACCATCAAACTCTTTTACAATGTAGCTCGCGCTACGCGTATCAGGAAGGAATGCTATGACTTGGCTATTGTCAGCTAACGTATGAGTTTTCTTGATATCCTCATTCGATAAATTCCAGTTACCCGCCAACAAAGGAAATTGAATGCGTTTAGCAAACTCGGCAACAGGTTCATTACCCATATCGAGTTCGTGATTTCCTAGTGTCATTGCATCGATGTTGAGCGCATTCAACAAGTCCGCATTGGCTTTTCCCTTAAACAGAGAAAAGTACAACGTCCCTTGGAAGCAGTCCCCAGCGTGGAGAAACAGCGTATCTTTGCCCTGTCGAGTGGCATCTTCTTTTAGCTGCTTGAATCGAGTTGCGATGCGAGCAAAACCACCAGCGCTTACATAAGGCTCTATGATTTGCTCATTCACTTTTAGTGATAGTTGTAATGACGTTGGTTCAAAGTATGAGTGGGTGTCATTAATATGCGCCAATACCAGTTTCGCTGGCTTATTCTTTTTTGTCATATGTTCTCTCTCTTCTTCCCTTCATACTAGGTCGGGAATCATGACAGAATCGTGAATTTTATGAAACAGCACTGCAAAAAAATACGCGTGATAGATCAATAATCACATTCGGTTCGTTTAAACTTTAGACTCTGTTTTGTGACAACAGAATACACCTAGCACAAAAATATCGATTATGATTATAGATATCTGTTTGCTTTCAAAGCATTAGCAGATCTTCTGTTAGGAGTAAGCCTATGCAATTAGAACGAATCGAGATTTCTGGATTCAGAGGTATCAAACGGATGTCACTGGCATTCGATGAGCTCACAACGTTAATCGGTGAAAATACTTGGGGTAAATCTTCACTGCTTGATGCTTTGTCTGTTGTACTCCCCGCCGATGGCGTGCCTTATCAATTCGAGATGACAGACTTTCATGTAGACTATTCAGTCTCGCACCCGCAATCGCAACACCTGCAGATTGTGCTATCCCTAAAAGCAAATGATAAATCAGAGTTGAATGCTGGGCGTTATCGCAAACTCAAGCCAATATGGGTTCAAGATGAACATGGTACTTATCGAATCTATTATCGAATCAGCGCAACGCTAGAGCAGTATGAAACCACGACTCACTACGCCTTTCTCGATTTAGACGGTAACCCACTTAAACTGCACCATTCAGAGAAGCTGGCTCAAGAACTCATGACTCTCCACCCTGTTATTCGCCTTCGAGATGCTCGTCATTTTGATCGTCCGTTTAATGGCAATGGAAATGGTAACGGCCATCAGACTCGGATTGAAAAGCGTATCGATAATACCTGCCGTCGACTCATGGCGATACCAGGCCATGTCAATAAAGGTGAAATGCGCAGCAGTTTAGATTCGATGCAGAGTCTAATAGAGCACTATTTCTCTTTTAAAAGCGTTTCACGTAAAAACCCTCGCAAACAACGCGATGGACTTATGTATTCAACGGGAATCAACGACAAGAGCATTCATGAACTCGTTGAAGAGACCAACAATAAACAGACACGTTTGCTGTTTATGGGCTTACTTAATGCTTACCTTCATGCCAAAGGGCCAAATGACTTAAGACGCTGTGCACGGCCACTTTTGATCTTAGAGGATCCTGAGGGTCGTTTGCATCCAACGCACCTTGCGAGAGCCTGGAGCTTGTTGCAAAAACTGCCGATGCAGAAAATCCTGACGACTAACAGTGGCGAGTTATTAGCAGCGGTGCCTTTGCACTCTATTCGCCGTCTAGTGCGTCAATCAGACAAAACCATCGCCAATCAATTGAACATCTCTCACTTTAGTAAAGACGAACTTCGGCGTATCGGTTTCCATATTCGTTTTCATCGTTCGGGAGCCTTGTTCGCTCGTTGTTGGCTGCTAGTGGAGGGAGAGACGGAAGTCTGGTTGTTCAATGAGTTAGCGAATCAATGCGGCTATAACTTAGCGGCAGAAGGTGTGCAGATTATTGAATTCGCCCAATCTGGGTTAAAAGCGCTGATTAAGGTAGCTAAAGAGTTTGGTATAGATTGGCATGTCGTGACGGATGGCGATGCGGCTGGTAAGAAATACGCTGCGACTGTACTCGCTAAACTTGATAATGACCAACCCCGGCACCGACTCACAGAGTTACCAGAGAAGGACATCGAACACTACCTTTATATGAATGGCTTTGAGAGCTTCTTTAGAGATATGGTGAAGATCCCTTACGATCACCCTATTCCGCCAAAGAAAGTCGTGGCTCGAGTGTTGAAGAAGCACGCTAAGCCTGATCTGGCGCTTGCTATCGTCTCACACTGTGAAAATCGAGGTCTTGAGTGCATTCCTCTTTTGCTTCGCTGGACACTTAAACGAGTCATTACCATGGCCAACGGCAACACATAGCTCTTACAATTTAACTCTTCTTCCGTCTCAAAAAGAAAAAAGGCACACCAAGTGGTGTGCCTGTATAAAAAGTCTATACAAATTAATTGGGGGTTATCTTTCACAGGGACATATCCAATCCGACAACACCACTGAAACCTACAATTACTTTTTCAATAACTTACGCTTCAACGCGGTTGGCGTGCTGTTCTGCCTTTGGAGAAGATTGAGATGATTTTTCGTGAAGCCATACGCCACTCGTCTTCATCAAGTAACCAAACACACCACCTAGCAGTAGTGAAGGCACGACTAGTTGCCAATCACCGGCAGCGGCAAACGTTGCACAAGAACCGATAAAAGTCCCTGGAATGTAAGCTAACCAGGTCTGTTTTGCTTGAATACACATGAAGAAAGCGACAATAGCAGTGATGACATAGCCTAGGATCTCTAAACCAGCAAAGGTAGAGCCATGAATGATAACCATTGCCCAGAATACGCCTGTCATGTTAGTGAGTAAGCTGCTCAGCAGCCCTTTCACACCATCGGTAGGTGATGCGAAATAACTGGTGCACCCTAAGAAGCCCGCCCATGAGAGCAAACCAAAAGAGATAGCAATCCAGCCCCAAAGACCTGACAAAATACCTGTTGTTAACGAAATCGCGACTAATGTACTCATACTATTTCTGAACTCACAGCGCTCGTTTAGCACTAAAATGTTCAGCCTCACTAGAAATCAAGTAGGCATAGTATGGTAACTAACAAAGAAAACGGACGATCTAAGTCACAATTATAATGTATGAAAGTGACGCTTTATCAGTAGATAGAGACCGATATCGCTTATTCAACAGATATCGGTATTAAGAAAAGAGCAGAAAAGTGGTTATAGAACGGAAGGACGACTCTTCATCATGCGTTTTCCTTCACGCTTAATGCACTCAGCTAACGGGTTTTCGGCCATATCTGCACGCCAGATAAATGAGAGCGTTCTCTCCATTTCTAATTCAGGCACGTTCAAAGTAACTAGCTGACCGGATTCGATAAAGCGCTCAACATCAAGATATGGCAAACAAGTTAGGTAAGGTCCATTTGCCACCAAACTTCTCAACACAGGTACGTGCTCGTACTCTCGCCAAACGTCTAGATCGGCAATTAAATGATGAATAGAGCTATCAAAAACTTTGCGAGTACCTGAACCATGTTCTCGAAGTACCCATTTCGCTTGCTCAAGTTGAGCCAAACTCACTCTTTCACGCTTGGCAAATGGGTGATGTGCTGAGGTAACAACGGTGAGATGGTCTGTACACCACACTTCTTGGTGAATTCGGTTGTCATCACAGCGCCCTTCGATAACACCCAAGTCATATTGATAATCAAGAACGCCTTCAATAACCGACTGAGTACTTTGCACGCCAAGTGATATACGCATCTCTGGAAAGTCGTTATCAATAATACTGATGAGGTCTGGAACCAAGTGTTCCGCAGGGGTTTGGCTAGCGCCAAGACGTAGTTCACCACTAAGAAGATGCTGCTCATAGAAGCCCATCTCTATCTGTTGTGCATCTTGAAGAAGGCGTTTTGCTTTTGGTCTCAACCACATCCCCCAATGGGTTAATGCCATTTGCTTCCCCTGTCGTTCAAACAAGGGCCTGCCTAGCATCTTTTCAAGTTGAGCGAGTGACATACTGGTAGCCGACTGAGTCAGTGCAAGCTTATCCGCCGCTTGGCTTACACTCCCGGAATCTGCAACGGCGTCAAAGACGGCAAGCTGCTTTAATGAATAACGCAAATTTCTTCCTTAATCTCTTGTAATTATCTGTTTTCCGACGCTCTTTTTTATAAAGCCTTTGAGCAATCGGTTTCATTGTACCCTGTCATTTTTCTATATCAATATTTCTGATGTGGTTTTTAAATATTATCAATTTTACCTGTACCCCCAGCACTCGTAATCTGAATGGGCAGCAACGGTTTAGTGGCTGCAATATTCACCATTCACTTAGGTATTAACACTAGGAATCACTTATGACGGATTGTTCAAGGAGGGGGTATGGCGACCAGCACTTCTGATAATCACCAACTGTTTTCGCCAACAGAAATGATGGCTGAAGCGGAAAAATTTGCACTCAGTAAAGCGAATAAAACCAGCAGCATGACAATGAGTCTTGCGATTATGGCTGGCGCATTCATCGGACTCGCTTTTCTATTCTATATCACAGTTACCACTGGCAGTGCCGACGCCGGTTGGGGTTTGAGCCGCTTAGCTGGCGGTCTTGCCTTCAGTATGGGGCTTATCTTAATCGTCATCTGTGGCGGTGAACTGTTTACCAGCTCGGTGCTATCGAGCATCTCCTGGGCAAACAAGCAGATCACCTTTGGCAAGATGCTGTCGATTTGGGGGAAAGTGTATGTAGGTAACTTTATTGGTGCGATGTTCCTACTCGCTCTTGTAAGTGCCGCAGGGCTTTATCAACTCGACGGCGGCCAATGGGGACTAAATGCGCTCAATATCGCGCAACACAAACTCCACCACAGTCCGATTCAAGCATTTGCATTAGGTGTGCTTTGTAACCTACTGGTTTGTTTAGCGATTTGGCTAACCTTTAGCTCTGCCAATGCAATGACAAAAGCGATGATGACAGTACTACCTGTTGCCATGTTCGTTAGCACAGGCTTTGAGCACTGCGTGGCAAACATGTTCATGGTGCCACTGGGTATTGTGATTCAAAACTTCGCCCCAGAAAGCTTTTGGACACAAATTGGCATGACATCTACTCAGTATGCCGACCTTAATGTCATGCAATTCGTCACTGCAAACTTACTACCAGTGACACTCGGCAACATCGTTGGTGGCTCTGTTCTCGTAGGCTTAGCGAATTGGAGCATCTACCGCAGACCGCAGCTTAAAGCGGCCAAAATAACAGCAATAACACAAGCAACTCAAATTACGTCAGTTAAGGAAACTACTATGAACACGAACACAATCATCAAAACAATCATGAACACGAGCCCGACGACTCTATCTGTTGAAATGCCAACTGCTGTTGCTATCGACACTCTGCTAGACGCACAACAAGTAAGCGCGCCAGTGTGTGATTTAGAAGGGCGCTTAGTGGGTGTATTCTCAATTCATGACGTAATGGTCGACCTTTGGTGCCAAGACTACATCCCAACCGCTGGTCAGAAGGTTGTCGATTTAATGAGCCGCGATGTAGTAGCGATTGACGCCAATGACAAGCTTGTGGACGTCGCGGAATTCCTTTGCATCGACAAAGAGCAGCTATACCCAACATCTAGCATGGGCATTGCAACTCGCTTTACCACACTTTCTTTAGAAGAACGTGCGAAAGCGATGAAAGTGAGCCAACCACACATGCTTCCAGTTCTTGAAAACGGCACGATGGTAGGTGTTCTAACTCGCGCTGAAGTGATGCAAGCGCTTCGCCCTATCTATGGTGACCGACTAAACGTAGTGAAAGAGACAGAACTAGAAACGGCATAACCTCGGATAGACAAAACACGTGATAACAGCGTGTGGCTAGAAAAAATGTCTCGATTGAACTGATACCGTTTGGATAACTCTATTCAATACGCAAGATAACACCAATCAAAAAGACTCATGGCTTAATAACGAAAAAGGCGCGAAGCTTCTGCTTTGCGCCTTTCTGTATGTATGGGACAGAGGTTAGTCTATTCGACTTACTTCTTGATACCTTCTACGTGAAGTTCCATGTCAACGTAGCTAGAAGCGCCCATGACTTTAATATCAAAGTCAGCAAGCTCTAGACGAGTTGTACCGATGAAACCTGCACGCTCACCACCCCATGGGTCTTGGCCAGCACCGATGAACTCAGCATCGATCGTGATTGGTTTAGTCACACCGTGCAGAGTTAGGTCACCCATTACAGCCAGTTTACCATCACCGTTATCAACCACTTTTGTGCTGTTGAATATCGCTTCAGAGAATTTACCTGCATCGATAAAGTCACCGCTACGGATGTGCTTGTCACGCTCAGCGTGGTTTGAGTCAAGGCTTGTAGTATCAACCACAACGTTCACTTTAGACGCTTCTACGTTGCTTTCATCAAATGAGAAGTCACCAGAAAATATGTTGAAACGTCCTTTAATAAAGCTGTAACCAAGGTGGCTCACTTTGAAGTTAACAGACGCGTGTGCGCCTTTTGTATCAATCACGTAATCAGCAGCGTTCGCAGCGAAAGGCATTGCCATAGCAAAGGCTAGTCCTGTAGCGATAATTGATTTTTTCATTTTGATGCTCCTATCATTTTTCGTAGCGTATCGTCTTTGTCGATAATGTGGTGTTTAATCGCAGCCAGTGCGTGAACTGATGCCAATACAATCAGTACCCAAGCTGCATAGTAGTGTACGGTTCCTGCCAAGTCGGATTGGTTAGCAAATAACTCTCCCATACTTGGAACAGTGAACCAGTTGAAAACATCTATGCCACGACCATCTGATGTTGAGATCAAGTAGCCAGACACAAATAGAGCCAACAGATTTAGATACATGAAGCCGTGTGCAGCCTTCGCCGCCACCACTTCATAACTTTTACCTTCAACACTTGGTGACGCTGTCACTGTTTTCCAGATCAATCTGAATAGGGTCACAGCAGCCAAAATAATACCGATTGAACGATGCCAATCAGGCGCCGTTTTATACCACTCGCTGTAGTAAGAGAGGTCAACCATCCACAGGCCAACACCGAATAATCCAAAAATTGTCAGTGCTGAAACCCAGTGCAACAGTCTAGCTATTGGATTGTAGTTCTTTACATTATTACTCATGTTTCATTCCAAAAGGTTGCAGTTGGTATAGTATGAAGAGCGTACATTACTCTGTGTTGTTGAAACATATTATTTACCTAGCTTTACATAAATGACATAACTAAAACTCAAACAACATGTTCGAATAATTTGAACAAGATGATTTTACTTATAACTCAACGACCTGCTCTATCTCGTAAAGTTCATCGCTAATGTCGAGCATCTTACGCTCCATCACCTTTTGCGCGTCCTCGATTCCCTTGTTGTAATAGACAGCACCAAATTTTTTGCTGATAAAATCAACAAGAAAGTCCGCGTCAAATTGGCCTATCTCGACATCGAGCTCATCTTGCAAGTAGCGTTGCAGTACTTCTGTCATTTCAGTCTTTTGTTTACTGTCTAACTCTATGGTCATCACTTCCTCGTAAGTCTTTCTAAATATTGTTATTTATAAATGTTAAACGCCAATAGCACGCTTACAACATAAAAATCGACACACAGCTTAATTTTGATAAAGCGATCAAGAACTGAGCCATTGTTGTTGGCAAATTACACAGTCATTACCTTACTATTCAGTTATCAACATTGTAGCCATGTATAAGGACATTCATTGTTATTAGATCTCGTGATACAGAGCATCAACCTCTTCCAAGAGGATTGCCTGAAGTTGTGCGAACATCACTACCCTACCGTTCACAATCAAGGAATCAGTGAGCACCATATTGGTAAGGCATTTGCACGACGAATGCAGCACACACTACTTAGTTTTGATCACGAGAGTATGATTCACCCACTCGATATGCTGCCGCTTAATGAAACGGCACGACATTTTCGCATCTCGTCAGAAATTGGCACAGTATGGGTCATTAGCCACCATATGGTGAGCGCAGGTAAAACGTGCCGTAAGAAGCTTCTGGTTGATGTCCATCATTGGCTCGGCGAATACGGTTATGCAATCCAACCCAATGACCTACTTATCATTGTTTCTGACCATTGGATAAGTCGCAGTAAGCACAGCCGTGAACTGTTGCATTGGTGGATGGGTGAATTGCCGGATGAAATTACCGAATACAGCCAACAAGGCATAACCTTGCAAGAAAGTGATTCACAGTTCGCTTCAGATCTGAACATCAACTTTGGTATAACCCCTTGCTTCATCAAATTCGGGCACCCACTAAAACGCTCAAACAATCAACAATTAGTACGCAAGTACATTCAGCTCTACGCGGTTATGCAATGGGTTTAGGTGTAACTTTAGAATTAAATACTCATCTAAGCTCATAAAGCGAAGAAATACACCACTCACTATTAAAACTATTAGTTTGTTCGTTTATCTCTAGTAAATATATTGTTGATTTATTTCAATTTTATTTTTCAGGAATAACTAACACTTTAGTATGGGCTATTTCATTCTATTTCTAAAATTTTGATATTGAGTCAAAAATCAACAGAGAAATGGTATTTAGATTGGTATCACGATATGCGCTCGAAATATATTAAACCTAACTCAAGCATTGCGATGCATAACACATTAACTGGCTAGTATTTGCTCAGCAAATCACACAAATAGAATTCATAACCCAACCGAATAAATATAATTTTCCGCAATTTATAATGTTAAATTGTTTTTATTTATATATGGATCGCGTTAATGCTTCTTTTATTAATTGACAATTTATCCACGCGTGTCAATATTGTGACACAAGGAATTATTTATCCCTTTAATGGATTATCTTTAATTAAGTATGATTTTATCTGACCGTAGTGAATTCGTTAAATGCATCTCTGTTGATGATCGGATGCAGTTTATTGCTAATTACCAAAACCTTACTTTAAGAAGTGTTTATCAGCCCATTTTCAACGCAAAAATGGAGCAAATCGGTGTTGAAGCATTAGTTCGAATTACTGATCAAGACGAGCAAACTATCAGACCAGATCACTACTTACACTCTGATGAAACATCCATCGACGACAAAATCAATGTAGAGCGCTTGAGCCGCGTGATTCACGTTCGTAACTTTGCGCAGTCTACGTCTCGTCACCTTCAGCTTTTCCTTAATGTACTACCCAATGTTGGTGAGTTGTTTGCTAACTCCAATGTTAGTGATAGCTTGCTGGCCAAACGCTTAGTTGAACTTAACCTGTCGCCTGAACAGATTGTAATGGAGCTGGTTGAACTGACCGCAGACAGCGAGGAGAGGCTCAAAGAAGCAGCAGGTTCTCTTGCAGAGAATGGTTTCAAGGTTGCCGTTGACGACTACGGCACTCAAGCTTCAAATGAAGGAAGAGTCCGTCACATTACCCCGCATATTATTAAGGTTGATCGTTCATTGATGCTGGAGTTTGAACAAGGTAATGCAAAGCCTATTCATGATGTTCTAGCGCTAGCCAAATCAATCAATGCTCAGACCGTAATCGAAGGTATCGAGACTCAGCAACAGCTAGAGCTAATGCAAACAGTAGGATTTGATATGTATCAGGGCTACTTTTTAGCTATGCCGACACCAATTGAGTTGGATGTTCAAATCGCAATCTAAGCTCAAATCCATACCTTGTTTATCTTCATCTCGCTTCCCGCTTATCCAATCTAACAAGATCAAAAAAGCCCAGCCTATTTCAGGCTGGGCTTGGCTAAAACGAATCGTTTATATCAATCCTTAATATCCCGCAGTGGACGGTTTGATTCTGAATAAGATAGCAAACATCACAGGTACGACAATCAAAGTCAGTACCGTGGCAAAACCTAAGCCTGCCATGATGGTGATCGCCATCGAGCCAAAGAATGCATCAAAGACTAGTGGAATCATGCCTAAAATAGTGGTCAATGCCGCCATAGATACTGGACGTACACGGCTGATGGCACTGTCTACTACCGCTAGGTATGGGTCTTTTCCTGTCTCCAATTCACTGTTGATTTGGTCTAGTAGAACAATCCCGTTCTTCAAGATCATGCCACTCAAGCTGAGTAAGCCCAAGAATGCTGTAAAGCTAAATGGCATGTTGGTACTCAACAGACCAATTGATACACCGATGATCGACAGTGGCACTGTAAACCAGATAACCAAAGGCTTACGTACCGAGTTAAACAACAGCATAGTGATAATGAACATCAATAGGTAACCCATTGGCAGTGAACCAAAGAGTGACTCCTGCGCATCCTTAGAGGATTCGTATTCACCGCCCCACTCGATGCTGTAACCTGAAGGAAGTGGTAGTGCTTCAATTTTCGGTTGTACTCGCGCAAATAAGCTTGCTGGTGTTTCATCGCCTAATACATCATGGTCAGCCAATACTGTTAACGTGCGTTTACGGTTCTTACGTTGAATCAGAGGCTCAGACCATTGTAGCTCAACGCCATCAATCACTTGTTCAACTGGGATGTAAGTCTGTAGTGACGGACTCCAGATCTTCACATTGTTTAGTGACTCAAAATCAAAACGCTCTTCTTCAGGCAAACGTGCAACGATAGGCAACATGTGTGTACCATCACGCAGCAATCCGATGTTGTATCCACCAAACGCCATTTGCAATGTATGAGACAAGTCTGCCTTTGAGATGCCTAAGCGACGCGCCTTAGATTCATTAAATAGAGGCACCAACTCTTTGGTACGCTCGCGCCAGTCGTGGCGTACATTTCGAGCACCTGGATCTGCAAGCAGGATATTTTCTACGTCAGTTGCAATAGTGCGTAGTACATCTGGGTCTGGGCCAATAACACGCGCCTCGATTTTAGACGCAGGTGATGGACCAAACTCAATCAACTTGAACTGGAACGTTGGCTGTTCAAACTCAATCGCCAGCTTTTCATCAAGCTTTTCAAGTGTCGCGAACATGGTGTCACGATCAGTCGTTCTTACTTGCAGTTGAGCGTAGGCTTCATAGCTCTTTTCTGGTTGGTAAGTCAGAGCAAAACGCTGCATACCTTGACCCGCTGTTGTAGTTACAAACTCAACATTGTCCAACTTGCGAATGTAGCTCTCTACTTTCTCTGTCTGCTTAATGGTTTCACGGATATCAGTCCCTTCTGGCATCCACATATCAACGTAGAACATTGGTGTATTCGACGCAGGGAAGAACTGCTGTTTCACCATGCCGAAACCAACGACCGATACAGCCAATAGACCGACCATGCTCGCAACGGTTAACCAACGGAATCTCAGTGCAAACTTAAGCATTGCGCCAAATACGACAAACAAGATACCTTTGTATGGGTCTTCGTCTGTACCCGTTTTGTCTTCTTCCTTGAGCATTAAATCGGCTAGGAACGGTGTCAATGTTAGAGCGGTGATCCAGCTTAGGAAAAGTGAGAAACACAATACCCAGAACAATGAGCCCATGAACTCACCGGTTGCATCTTTCGACAGGCCAATAGGAGCAAACGCTGTAATCGCAATAATGGTGGCACCTAACAGAGGCCATTGCGTTTGAGTCACAATGTCTTTTGCAGCTTGTAGCTTAGTTTTACCCTTCTTAAGTCCAACCAAGATACCTTCAACCACAACAATGGCATTATCCACCAGCATACCTAGCGCGATAATCAAAGCACCCAATGAGATTCGGTGCAGCTCTACCTCGTTGTAGTCCATCAAAATGAAGGTACCAAACACCGTAAGCAGAAGAACTAGACCGATAATTAAGCCGCTGCGCAAACCCATCGCAAACAGTAGGACAACGATTACAATCGCTACCGCTTCTACCAAACTGATGATGAAATCTGAAACGGACTTATCAACTTCTTGCGCTTGGTTGTAGAAATAGTTCAGCTCAATGCCCGCTGGTTTGATCGACTCAAGACGTTCAAGTTCTGCGTCTAGCGCTTGACCAATCTCAACCACGTTTACGCCAGAAGAGAACGCAATACCGATATTGATTGCAGGCTTGCCGTTATACGTCAGCACATTACCCGGTTTTTCCGCGATACCTCGTGTTACCGTCGATACATCTTTCAGACGAATTAAGTTACCCGTGTCACGTCCGTGGATGATCAAGTTTTCTAATTCTTCAACTGTGCTTAGCGTTCCGTTTGGTTTAATTGCAAGGCTTTGGCCATTGAGCATCACCTCACCAGAAGAAACCACACTGTTCTGTTGAGCAAGCAGAGAAGTCACTGTCGTCATGTCCAAGTTAAGTGCAGCTAAGCGCTCAAGAGACATCTCAACAAACAGTTGTTCCTGCTGATCACCAGCAATGCTGACTTTACCAACACCGTCGACAAGCTCTAACTCACGAGTTAGGTAATCTGCATACTGTTTTAGCTCAACATAGTCGTAGCCATCACCAGTCAGCATTAGCATTACGCCAAATACATCACCGAAGTCATCAATAATCTGAACAGACTGCACGCCACTTGGAAGTGTTGGTTGTAGATCGTTGATCTTACGACGCATTTCATCCCAGATCTGAGGTAGCTCATCAGGACCGTAGTCCATCTTCATACTGACCATGATCTGCGACATACCGTCTGAAGAGGTAGACGTAATCTTATCGATATAAGGGAGTTGTCGAATCTCTTTCTCTAGCGGATAGGTCAGCTCCTCCTCTACTTCCATAGAGCTTGCGCCCGGATAGGTAGAGATGATCATTGCATCTTTAATCGTAAATGCTGGGTCTTCTAAACGTGAAAGGTTGCTAAAAGAGCTCACACCACCGATAGCTAGAATAACCAGAAACAGCCAGCTAATAACTTTGTTTTTTATTGAATATTCTGCGATGTTCATTCTGCTTTTCCTGACAATTTCATTCCATCACGTAATTTGCGTAAGTTGGAGTTGATCAGTTGATCACCCTGCTCTACACCATGTGCGATAAGCGCACCTTGACCGCTGATTTTTTCTACCTCAACTAGGTTTTTATAGGCTTGGCCATCTTCGAGTTTCCATACATAAAACTCGTTGGCTTCCGAGCCTGCTTGTAGGGTGGTCATAGGCAGTTGATAACCTTGCACATCGCTCAAACCCGCTTTAGCCATATCAACGTTCACCGTAACGCTAGTACCTGGCATGACTGGAGTTTCAAGCTGTGGCATCGACATCCAAAACTCGTAAGTTCTCGATTGCGGGTGTAATTCACTAGTGTGCTCTAAATAAATCAGAGGGTAAGAGCCTTCAATGCCACCAAAAGTCGCATTCGGGCGATAACTGCTAGAGCGCATGTCTGGGCTAATCGCAGCCAAAATTGAGTCTGAAACTTGAATGCGCACATACACCTTATCGTTTTGATAGAGGTTCAGCAGTGTTTCACCCGGAGTGGTATTTTCAAATTGCTTTTTATCGACTGTAGAGACAGTACCGGTGAACGGTGCGTGAAGTTCGGTGTACCCCAGCGCTTGTTTAGCCGACGCCAAATTGGCAGACGCAAGCTTAAAGTTCGCCGTTAGCTGATCAAATTCAGACTTTGAAAGCATCTTGCTGGCAAACATCTCTTTACCACGCTCTAGCTGCTTATTAGCAAGATCATATTGAGACTGTGCATCTACTACATCTTGACGGTAAGTGTCGCCATCAATTGTCGCTAAAAGCTGCCCTTTCTTAACCACGTCGCCCGCTTCTACGAGCACTTGGTCAATCTCACCGGCAATGCGAAATGCCAATGGTGTCAATTCTGCAGCCATCACTTGGCCGTTGAAATTACGGAATTGCTCTTTAAGAGGTGCTTTCACTTCAAAAGTCGATACCGTTAGTGTTGGCTGCTCTCTGTGTACGGTTTCGTTATTACACGCAGCAAGTGCCAGCGTTGAAGCAACAACGACCACTAATTTATTGAATTTCATTAAATGCCGCCCTCACGCGTCCACGCTTTTACTTGCTGTCCATCAACCAATGCATCTACGCCCGCTTCAACAATTAAGTCGCCGCCCATGAGACCACCCACAACGCGACCATTTTCATTCAGCGCAACTGTCACTTTTGAGATCATTTGAGATACAGGGTCGTAACGCCACAGTTCGCCTCGGGTTTCTTCTTTGGTTACCCATGCTGAATCTACGATACCGATGCCTTTTTCATCGGTGGATTTTTGAACTTCAACTTGAGCTGTCATACCAGAGAGTAAATTCAACTCAGTGGGCTTTTGAATTGATACAACCGCTTGGTAGCTGTTGGTATCTTCGTCTGGTTGCGTCGAAATCTCTTTGAAGCGTGTTGGAATGCGAATCCCGCGATGACTGTCCATCACGACCCACATGTTGGATTGAACAAAATCGCTAATGCTACGATCTTCCAGTTTGGCAACAGGAACCGAGAAAGTAACGTCCATAGCACGGTGGTTCAAAATGTTGAGAACTGGCTGTTTCTCGCCGATAACTTGATGTTGCTTGCCAAAGACCATAGACACGACACCATCAAAAGGCGCCACTAGCTTTGTATAACCCAGGTTGGTTTTCGCTTGCTCAAGTTCTACACCGGCAGCTGTGTAGTTATTCACTGCTTGGTCGTAGTAATCGGTGCTCACCAACTTCTTAGCATAAAGTTCTGAAGCTTGTTGGTACTGACTATTTGCAAGATCGTACTTTGCCTGCGCTGCATCGAGTGCGATTCGGAAATCTGTCGAGTCTAAAACAACGAGTGTCTCGCCCTTTTTGACATCTTGCCCCATGCGAACTGCGAAGTTGTCGATCTGGCCACCCACTTGAAAAGAGAGTGCTGCGCGGTCGGTTGCATCTACTTTAGCGATGTAGCTATCAAGCTCGATATTGGTCTGTTTCGGGATCTCCAATAACTTCACTGGCTTGATAACCAGTTCATTTTCTTCTGATTGTACTTTGTTACATCCGGTCAAGGAGCTCGCTAGGAGGATAACTGCTACAACAGCTCCTAGCGTCTTTACCGGTTTGGCTCTGAAAGATGATTTGGACTGCATTAAGCGGCTCCATTTAATTATTATGATTTACTACACAGGTGTGCAGTATATTTAAATTAACGGAATTAACAAGCTTTACTTTCCACCTGTGCAGTATTTTTTATTTCGACAAAAACAGTGTAGAATTAGAACATCATCCTAATTTGCGAAATGACAATGACAGAAAAAATGACGATGACTGAAAAGAAGCAAGGCCGTAGAAGTGCCAAAGATGCTGAAGAAACACGTTTTCAGATCATGACCATTGCGGCGGAGTTGTTCTGCGACCAAGGCTACGAACGCGTTTCGTTGCGTAATATCAGTGATAAGGCGGGCGTTTCTCACAGCTTAATCCGTCATCACTTTGGTAGCAAAGAGAAGATTTGGCACGCGATCAGCGATTGCTTGCATGCGTATTTTCAAGCTTACATCGCTAAGATCATGCAAGAGCTGCCAAAAGACGTAACGCCAAAGGTCACCCTATATCTGTTTTCGATGCGACTGTTCACCAATATGATCCACTCTCGCAGACCGATGCAGTTGATTTCGGACTCAGTACGACAGGAAGACAATCTGGTTGACTATTTCATTGATAACGTCGGTGACATCGAGCAAGAGATCAACATGCTTGCAGATGAATACAATGCTGCTTACCCAGAGCACCCTATCAACATTTATGAAATTAAATGGCAGATGATCATCTATGCCAACGCCGCCGTTTGCCTAACTCCATTTATGGAAAGCACATGGAATGAAGGTGATATGGTTGCGACGCCAGACGAAGCATTGATGAACCATTGGCAGATGTTTAACAAACAGATGATCAACACCTACAAGGTTGACGAAGAATGGGTTCTAAATCCGAACACGCTTGAAGAGCTGATTTACGACGTACCGTGTGTGTGGAAATGCAATCCTGAGCACCACGAGTAACAATAAATCAAGTAGTTAGGTATATAGATACTTACGTTTTATAGATACATAGCAACGTAAGTCGATCTTCAATCGAAAGATACAAAAAAGGCGCTATGGATAGTACCCACAGCGCCTTTTGTATTTCTAAGCCATTACGCGAGCCTTAACGGCGCGCTTTACCACGGTTTTGGTGGATCTTGAGCTTCGCCTTCATCTTGCGTTTTTCAGATGAACGGCTCTTACCACGACGACCTGTACGCTCTGGTTCAATTTCCTCAATCAAGCTAGGCTCAAAGCCCTGTAGCCACTCTTGTGGTAGGCGCTTATCAAGCAAACGCTCAATCGCTTCAAGCAAGTACTCTTCGTCTCTGCTCATTAAAGAAACCGCCAAGCCAGTATTGCCAGCTCGACCTGTACGCCCTATGCGGTGAACATAATCTTCGGCCTTGTACGGCATATCGTAGTTTACAACCTGTTCCAGTTGTTGGATGTCAATACCACGTGCCGCAACATCGGTTGCAATCAATGCTCGGACTTTAACTGACTTAAAGTCATCCAGCGCCTTTTGGCGAGCACCTTGGCTTTTATCACCATTGATTGAAGCTGCTTTGATACCATCTAACTTCAACTCTTTAACTAACGCATCGGTGCCTTGCTTAGTCTTAGTGAAGACTAGGACCTGCTGCCAGTTTTTAGAGCCGATCAAGTAAGCCAATAGTTCACTTTTGCGCTTCTTATCTACTGGGTAAACCATCTGTTTTACGGTTTCAGCCGTGCTATTGGTTGGCGTTACTTGGATTTCACTTGGAGACTCCATCATACGATGCGCAATAGATTTGATTTTGTTGTCAAAAGTCGCAGAGAAGAACAGTGTTTGACGAACGTCATTCATGCGTTTCAATATGCGTTTGATGTCTGGCATAAAGCCCATGTCAAGCATGCGGTCGGCTTCATCAAGCACAAGAACTTCGGTTTGGCTTAACATGATGTTCTTAGTGAACATGTGGTCAATCAAACGCCCCGGCGTTGCGATCAGAATATCCGCGCCCGCTTTTAGATTGTCGGTTTGAACTTTCATACTAGTGCCGCCATAAGCAACCACAATTTTAAGTCCAGTGCCTTCAGCATAACTGGTAATGTTGTCGAAGACTTGCTGTGCGAGTTCGCGCGTCGGCACCAATACCAAAGCTCTCACCAGTTTAGGATTTGGAATCACATTGTCTTGACTAGCCAACAAACGTTGAATGATTGGTAAACCAAACGCCGCGGTTTTACCCGTACCTGTTTGAGCACCAGCCAGTACGTCTTTACCTTCTAACACGAGTGGGATCGCCTGCTCTTGCACGCTTGTCGGGGTTGTGAAATTTAGCGTCTGTAATGTAGACAGCAACTGCTCCGAAAGCCCCAATTGTTCAAAAGTTTGGTTTGTATCAGACATAAAATGATGCTCAAAGTGGAAATAGGCGCGGATTGTAGCAAACCCCAATGGAACTGTTTACCTTTGTCATTGATTTTTCTTTGCTGACATTTCAATTTGCTGTTGCCGATGCTGCCAAGAGCGCTCAAGTACGTCTGGGTAGAGCTCACAAAAGTGACACTGCAACTTATCATAGTTAGCAGCTAGGTCATCAAAGCACTCTTTTAGTACTCCAAGTCTTGGCCTTCGTAAAGACATTCTCTCTAATACCATAGAAATTGAATCCATCGATTCGTAGCTTTCTAGCCAGCGTTGCTGGGCCATTTTCTGATGGATTAAGAGAAAATCCTCAGGCCAATGCGCCTCTGAATCTTGGCTTATCTTACTATGTGAATTCTTACAGAATTGTTTAAGTGAAGAGTTAGAATATGTTGACCAGTTTGTGGCTAAACAGTGATCCCAAAAAACATCAAGCGCAATTGGAGCAAAGCGTTGGGTCTCTTTTCTAAATAGTGTTTTTGCTTGCTTGGAGATCACATGAGAATCGGTATAGCTATCGACAAACCGATGCAGTCGAATACCATCAGCTAAGGGTTGAGAATAGTGTTTTGAGGGGTCCCCTTTCACAAAGTCACCGAGCAGGTTACCTGCTAAGTCACTACGACAGTGATTTGCGATATGAAGATGGGCAAGAAAGTTCATTGAACCTCATTAAAGTAGAGCCGATTGGAGACATAGTAAACGCACTCCATAATCTTAGCTAACTTTAATGAGGACGTAGGTTAGTTTGACGAGCTAAACATCTCTTCGGCTAATTGCTGAACTGCCTGTTCGTAATCAGAAAGGTCGATGCCAATTTCCATCGCATCTAACAGCTCGAGACTTTCGTCATTAAAATATTGGTCACTCATATTGTGCCCTTCTATTCCTTATCATAGGCTTTCGCCCTTACAACTAAGTGTCTCCATATTGTGCGTTAAATATGACAGATTTATGAAGACACTCCGTGTTTCCCAACAATTTTTAATGCGCTCTTTTTGAGCAGCACACCTCTGTTCTAAATCGGCATTCGCGCTATAGGATCCATATCTCCGAAGTTGGGTCGCGCGCCCACACTATTACTGGTCACGTCCCACCGACTCAATCTTTTCTTCACCAAACTATGAATCAGATCATAGATAAACGATTGCTTTGAACTTTAAGTCGATTAGAAAAACCCAAGTGTATATATTATTTTACAGTGGATATAAAAAATTACATTTAACCTTGCATTCATTATAAAACTCCCACAAAATGCAGCCAATCCAATATTATTACTGGCTATTGGCGACTAACTCAGTACATAAGCCAAGTAAAAACCACATAACGTAAAGAATTATATACAATGACTAAATCAAAGGTTTTCGGTAGTACTTTGATCATCGCAGGCACCACTATTGGTGCAGGCATGCTCGCCCTTCCTCTAGCTTCTGCTGGTATCGGATTTTCAACTTCACTTGTTTTAATGCTCGGCCTGTGGGCACTAATGGCATTCACGGCTCTTCTTATGGTTGAACTACATCAGTTTGCGGACTCAGATGCGACGCTTCACACCTTGGCGCATAACATTCTTGGTAATAAAGGGAAATGGATTGCAAGCTTTGCGGTGATGTTCCTGTTCTATGCATTGTGTGCGGCTTACATTGCTGGTGGCGGCGCTCAGTTTAACCAACGTGTGATGCAGTTAACTGGGCTAGAGATTAGTAGTCAATTGACTACACTGCTGTTCACTATCATCGTTGCGACGGTTGTAACGATTGGTACTCACAGTGTAGATAAGGTTAATCGCGTCCTATTTGGCTTAAAGTTAGTTGCGATGGTGCTGGTACTTAGCTTTCTTGCGCCAAACGTAACCTCTCAATACTTACTGAGCATGCCGCTACAGCAAGGTCTGATTGTTGCAGCAATTCCTGTTGTATTCACATCATTCGGCTTTCACGGCAGCATCCCTTCTATCGTTCGCTACCTAGATGGTGACGTACGCTCACTGCGTAAGGTCATGATTGTGGGTTCGGCACTGCCTCTTATTATTTATGTGTTTTGGCAGAGTGTGACGCTAGGTGTTGTTAGCCAAGAGCAACTTCTGAATGATTCAAGCTTGGGTGCTTTGTTGGTGTCACTTTCTCAAACAGTACAGCAATCGAATCTAAGCATGATCGTTGGTGTCTTTGCTGACTTAGCACTTTTAACATCTTTCATTGGCGTAAGCTTAGGTCTGTTTGAGTTTATGGGAGACTCTCTAAACGACAAACTGGGCCAAGGTAAACGCATCAAAACGGCGTTAGTAACTTTTGTTCCACCACTGGGTTTTGCGCTTTTCTACCCTCAAGGCTTCATTATGGCGCTAGGCTACGCAGCAATTGCCCTAGCCGTGCTTGCAATCCTTTTACCTACAGTAATGGTCTACAAAGTGCGCTTCACTCAACAACCATCATCTCAAGACTCAAGCGCTACAGTTTACCAAGTAGCAGGCGGTAAGTTGGCACTAATCACTGCGGGTACTGTGGGTATGATCATCATCGCGATTCAGATTATGATTTCAGGTGGTTTGTTGCCGTCACTCGGATAAATTGATTAATTTATCAAAAGCGATTGATCTGGGTCTCAATTATAGAAATTGATTATCATTTAATTTCATAAACAGTCGACCCAGATCACATATTTATTGCGTGCGGTTATTTAAAGTCCTCGTTAAAGGAATTATCGTGGAGTTATCATGAAAGAAGTACAGTTTCGAACGATAGACAAACTGTTTATTAAAATGTCGATCAACGACAAGATGTGGGTTATTTTCCTCATCTTCTTAGTTGCCCTTGGCAGTCTATCAACGAACACCTACCTCAATCAGCTCAGTCAAATTGAACAAAATGCAAAGACTTCAGCTGAACAACAACTCAAGGGTATGTTGTCTGTTTCTGACTCCCCAGAGTCAACACTGTTAACCCGTTCTTCAAGAGCGACTTCAACAGACGCATCAATCAACAATAACGGCTCTGTAACGGCTACCCAACAGGGTAAAGACGGCCAATACTACTCTCTTACTCTACCTGCAACCGATGTTGCCGATCAGAAGCAAAGCGCACTGAATACCTTCTTACTCAGTTTTTTATGGTGTGTTCCTTTTGGCATTTTCTGCTACTGGGTGGCAACCTTCATTGGTGGCGCACTTTGGGTACTTTACTCAACGACAGAAAAGATTGGTGATGGCGACTTGAGCTCTCGTCTTGGTTTCCACCCAGGTCGTGATGAATTCGGTACAATCGGTTGTGCACTAGACCGCTCTATGGACACCTTGAGCGAGCTTGTGAATAACGTCAATGAAAGTGCAGCGACGCTAAGTGAAACCTCTTCTTCGTTCGAAGCAGAAGCAAAGCGTAGTGAAACTCAAATTAGCAGCCAACACGCTTCTCTTGATTCTGTTGCAACAGCAATGGATGAGATGACGGCTTCTGCAAACGAAGTGTCAAACATCGCAGCACGTTCAACCGAGCAAACAGAAAATGATGCTCAAGCGATTAACCAAAGCCACGGTAAAGTTCAGCAAGCTATCGCAGAGATCACTACCCTGTCATCATTGATTGAGCAGGCTTCATCTTCTGTAACGAGCCTTAACGTTAACACAAGCCAAATCAATGAGGTGATCACCACTATCAATGCCATTTCAGAGCAAACTAACCTACTCGCTCTGAACGCAGCTATTGAAGCCGCACGTGCAGGGGAACAAGGCCGTGGTTTTGCAGTTGTTGCCGATGAAGTTCGTACACTTGCGAGCCGCACTCAGTCAGCAACGGTAGAAATCCAAGCGATGATTGAGCGTCTACAACAAGAGAGCCAGAATATTGCGAAGATCACTGAGCAAACTGTTGACCAAGCACAAACAAGTAGCCAGTTGATTTCTAATATTGGTGATGATGTAAACTCAATCTCAGATTCAGCTCGTGCCCTAATGGATATGAGCGCACAAATCGCCTCTTCTGCCGATGAGCAAAGCAACGTAGCTAACAGCATTGCAGCTGAATTGAATGACATTCGTAGCCAATCAGATGTCATCAAAGAAGTCGCTCAAAACACCTCTAATGGCGTTTCGAATCTAACTCATGCTTCTATTTCACTATCTAAGACTTTAGCGAAATACCGCACTTAAGGCTTGGCTTTGATTAGCAACTAAAAAACCAAAGAAGGACTCCTCGGAGTCCTTCTTTTTGTTTGCCATCTCGTTAAGCCGAAACAAGCTTGGCTTCTTGTTCTTGTTCTGCCGGTTCTCTAAAGAACAAACTGTACAGCACTGGCACAACTCCAAGTGTTAATAATGTCCCGACGATCATGCCGAAGATCATCACAATCGACATTGAATACCAGAACTCTCCACCCGAAAGTGCTAGAGGCACTAGCCCAAGAATCGTGGTTAGTGTTGTCATTACAATTGGTCTCAGACGCGTCATACATGCTGATATGATTGCACTTCGTACTCCCTCACCCAATTTACTGTTCTGTTCAATACAGTCGATAAGTACGATGCCATTATTGATGATAATACCTGCCAAGCTGAAGATACCGAGCATCGCTGGGAACGTGAAATACGCCCCTGTAATTAACAAACCAGAGACTGCTCCAATCAAAGAGAGTGGGATCGTGAGCAAGATGATCAATGGTCTACGAATCGAATTAAACTGAAGTAGCAGCAGTAAAATCATCACAGCGAAGCATTGAGGAAGATAACCAAACAACGCGCCATTTGCTTTGCTCGCACCTTTAAGCTCGCCTCCCAATGCGATTCTATAGCCCGGAGGTAACTCAATTCTGTCGAGCGTCGGTTTCATCAGCTTATTGAGTTCGCTGGCTTGTAGGCTCTCATGTTTAACACTGATAGTTACCGTGCGTTCTAGATCAAAGCGACGAATCACCGCTGGCTCGCTGATAGCGACAATTGATGCAAACTGTACCAAAGGTAGAGCTTGGCCATTAGTTGATGACACGATTTGCGTCGTGAACAACTTTTCGAGCGTCTTTTCAGTGTCCGCCGCGCCAACTATTACTGGGATCACATCTTCGTCATTTCTAAAACTGGTCACCTCTTTTCCACGAAGATAACTGTCAAGACTGGTTGCAATATCTCGGCTGCTCACGCCAGCGCGAATAGCTTGAGCTTGGTCTATGTCTAAGATTAGCTTTGGAACATTGTTCTCCCAATCGTTAGCAACACCGACGGCACCTGGTATTTGGCGCAGCGCTAGTTCAATCTTCTTAGCAACGCTCTGTATCACATCGATATCTTTACCAACGACTTGATACTCAACCAATCCGAGTTCACTGCCACCCAGCCACATACGCTTAGCCTGTCCACTCGCTTCAGGAAGCTGCTCCATGATGAATTGATTCGTTTTCTGCACCATATCCAGCGCTGCAGTGTAGTCTGTAGTATTCACCACCATAAATACGCGGTTTGGTGCGCGATCAACCGGAGATAAGGCAAGGAAGAAACGTGGACCACCATCGCCAACATAACGCACCATATTCACAACATCTGGGTTCTGCTTCTTATCAAGCAGCCACTCTTCTAAACGTTTCGATACTCTATCTGACTCTTCCACCTTGGTACCTGCTGGCAAGTCAACAAACACCAGATACTGATTCCGCTCAGAGCCCGGCATGAATTGGACTGTGACATAACGAAAGCTATAAATCGAGACCGCAAATATCGCGATCACCACGGCCAGAGTACTCAGGCGAAAATTTAGAATAACAGTAACAAATCGACGATAAGCCAATTGAAGCTTGGATAGCTCTGGCTCTTTATCCCCTTCTTCACAACCTTGAATCTTAGGCTTGATAAACCAAACACACAGAGCTGGAGTTGCAAACAAACACAAGAACCATGAAGACAATAATGCGATGGTGATTACTTGCGACAGGGAACGCAAGTACTCTCCAGTCACATCTTGCGCCAGTAGCAACGGCATAAACGCCAAAATCGTCGTTAATGAGGAAGTTAGAAGTGGTACAGCCATCGCTTTTGATGCCGAAATGGCTGCGTCTACACGCGCTACACCATGAGATACTTTACTCTGGATGAACTCAGCCATCACAATGCCGTTATCCACCAGCAAACCAAGAGAGATAATGATGGCGGCAATCGACATTCTTTGTAGTTCAACACCCCATATCGACATACCAATAACCGTAAGCAGGATGGTTAATGGGACAATACTGCCGATAATCAGCCCCATTCTTAGGCCTAAAAACGCCATCACCACCGCCAATACTACAGCGACAGTTTGCATTAGGTTCGTGGTCGCAGAACTGACTGCCGCGTTAACTTTATCTGGTTGGAAAGTCGCTAACTCTAAAGTCATACCAACAGGTAAATCCCTCTCTACCCGAGCGATAAACTCTTTCACTTTTGTGCCAAATTCATCACTTTGACTACCAAAAGCCATCGCTGCTGCGATGATAACCGCTTTGTTCCCGTTGAAATATACTGGCGTATTAAATGGGTCTTCATAGCCGACTTCAACGTCTGCTAAGTCTCGCAAATAGACGGTATTTCCAGATTCTCGTTCATTGAGATCCAGCTCTAAGATCTCTTCAACAGAGTTAAAATTACCTGTTGGTTCTATCTCAACCTGCATGGTGTCGGTTTCGATCACACCTCCAGGAAGTACCACATTACGCGCTTGTAGTGCCGATACGATCTGCCGGAACTGGAACTTTTCATTAGTTAATGCACCGCGTTTAGCATTAACCCAAATTCGCTCTTCATTGACCCCATAAAGTTCTACTTGAGAAACAGTTTGGACACTGCTTAATCTATCTTGGATCGCTTCTGCTGTTTTTCGTAGCTCGTGATGATCGAAGCCATTACCAAACAACGCGATGGTAGCAGAGTAAACCTGTCCAAACTCATCATTGACCATTGGTCCAATTGTGCCGTCTGGTAGACTCCCCTTCATACTATCCATGCGATTTCGGAGCGTGTCCCATATCGGTTGGAGGTTGAAGTATTTGTCATGCACCGTCACGGTGATCTGAGCCACACCTGTACGTGACCAAGACTTTATCTCGCTCACTTCTGGAATCTGCTTAATCTCACGCTCTAAAGGCTTTGTTATGAACTTCTCGATGCGGTCTGGCGACATACCTGGAAACTGCGCCACTACCACAGCGCTGCGAATCAAAATTTCAGGGTCTTCTTTACTTGGCGCATTTTTAAATGTGCTGATACCGAGCACAAATAACATCACTAAAAAGACTTGAGTAAACCGATTATGCTTAAGCGCTAGTTCAGTAATTTTGTACATACTGATCTCTCCTTACAGGCCTTGCCAAAGGGTCACTTGCTGCCCTTCATATAGATAAGGGATCCCCGCTGTCACAATCTTTTCACCCTCTGACAAGTTGTTGAGCACAACAACCTGAGCATTGATATTACGTTTGGTTTTGACATATCGCTTCTCAAGAGTGTTTGATACCGGATCAACAACGTAGATAGCCGCATCGTCACCGTTTAGGTCTGGGCTACGGTCGTTAAAATCAAACGCTTCTAAAGGCAGTAACACCACGTTTTGACTCTCGCCACCAATTGATAACTCCACATCTGCTGACATCCCATTTCTCAATGCCGCATTAGTATCATTGAGTTGAAGCGTTACCGAATAAGCATTTCCACGCTCAACGACAGCACCAATTTCAGAGACGGTTCCAACAAGCTGTGCGTTATTTAGCGCTGAAATCATAACTTGTGCCTTATCACCGTAAGTGACTTCTTTGATCAAAGATTCTGGAACCAAGAAATCCACTTCATAAGCAAAGTCATTCACTAACTCCATGATCTGCTGACCAGCGCTGATCTTGGTAAACTCATCCACCTTTACTTGGCTAATTTGACCAGAGAATGGGGCGTAAAGCTTTGCTCGTTTAAGGTTAAGTTCTGCATTGGATAAATCGGTCTGTGCAAGGTTCTCTTGCTGCTGTTTGGCATCGAGGTCAGCACGAATAGCGATCAGCTCAGATTCAGAGACAAAGCCTTTAAGGTTAAGTTTTGCAGATCGCTCGTACTTATCTTCCGCTTGCAGTTTAGCTACACGAGCTGCACCTAACGAAGCTTGCGCTTTACGCACAGCCAAGAGCAGGTCGCTTGTCTCTAACTGGGCCAGAACTTGTCCTTTTTCAACACGCTGCCCTTTCGAAACTAAAAGCTGACTAACCGTTCCATTGACTTTGAAACTCAATGGTGAAGTTTGAGCACTGCGTACAATACCGCTCAGTTGACGAGTTTGAGTATGAGATTGAAATACAGCGGTAGTGAATTTCACGCTGCGAATAGGCGGACTTTGTTTTTCAGTCGTGTCAGAATTTTGAGGGCCACATCCTGTCAACAGAAGGGCAATAAAGAAAATGATAACTTTCACATTAGAATCCAGTTTATGGTACTGCATTCCAGTATATCAAACTGTATAATGGTTATCTAATGTAATATCAGTAGCATGAGCTCAGTCGCAATTGAACAAAACTTAAATAAGAAGCCTGTTTAAAAATTGGGCTTGGGGGTACTCTAATAGAGCGAAGTTATCGCTTTTGACTTGCTGCAGGTGACCATAATGAATAAAACAGACGCACCAACCGACGACATCACATGCCCGCTTTGCCAACATGATGAATATCTGCTTTCAAACTGTGGAGAGAAATTTACTTGTGCTGCTTGTGGGTTCCATACTAAACAATTTACAAAAATAGTCCGGATCCAACCTAATACTACCCCACCAAGGCACCAGAGTACGGTGTATCAATTGAGTAATGCTTGCCACTAAGCCAAGCAGATATCTCTTCAAGACTATAGATATCAATTGCGCCTGACTCTTCGGAGTCAGCTTTTGGTGTTCTGACTAGGGTACTAGGTAGATTAGGCCTTAAACGGAAAGATTGAATACCAGCACGTAGCCCAGCTTCAATACCTTTAATCGTATCGTCGACATAGATACACTCATTAGGTAAGAATCCCATGTTCATTGCAGTGTACATGATCAAATCAGGCTCTGGTTTCCAACTGTTGGCATCGAATGCCGAAAAGATTTTACCTTTGAAGTCGTCGAGTATCCCCGTCATGGCCAAAGAGGATTCAACTCGCTCTTTTGGCGCATTTGAAGCAATACAGAACTCAACCCCTTGGCTTTTAAGAAACTGTATCAACTCAATAGCACCGTTCATTGGCTTTAAGAAACGCTGAAAAAGCGCTTCAAGCTCTGTGCGATATAGAGGCTCTAATGTGTCGATAGAGATTGAGAGCCCTAGGCGTTGCTGAGTATCCATTAAGATATCAGCCAGCTTGCCACCCTGAAAATGTGCGTAACAATCTTCAAGTGATAAAGAGACATTGAACTGCTCGAAAACGTTAACCAACGCTTGGCAACACAGTTTCTCGCTGTCTATCAATGTTCCATCACAATCAAATATCACACATTTTGTTTGCTCTAATCTCATCGTTGCACCACTTACCTAAAGTTCGACTTTCATCCTATAGGCATATAGTTTTATCAGGCATGACTGATGTAGCATTTTGCTCAAAACCACTTAATTAACTTCGCGAAATATGCGACAGATCACCTTAATAACCCTATTTATAAATTACTTACAGGCATTATCTTCCTAAGCTTATTAAAAACTCAGTCTTATGGAGTTGGTTTGTCGATAATTTAAACACCAAGACATGACATTAATGTGAAGCAAAGCCAATAGCGTATCAGTGAGTTAAAACGAACATTTATCTATTATGAAGCTATGACAGAGGATATTTGAGATTTGCCAGATAAGTAGTAGAGCTCTAATGCGTGCTAGCTAAAGTGGGAGCGCCGCACCCACTCTTTCTATCAGCTTTCCACCCAAATTTTGGTATTTGAAGTGATAGAGCTACCTAGTAAAGACGCCAGTTGTTGAGCAAAACCGATTGTACCCTGCCCTGCTTGGTTAACGATATCTGAAATTAGTACGTCATCGCTCTCTACAGTAACAATTGCACTTGCTACAACATCAGAGCCAAGGGTCCCAATGTAAAGCTGGTGTTCTTCGGATAAGATAATTTGACTCAAGAACTCAAGGATATGAGTTTTATCGAACTCACTTTCATAGACACTGGCTTGATTGAGCGAAAACAGGACGGTGAGCTTATGAAAATCGACTTTATGAATTTCTTCGATATCGGAGGGTGTTTGATTTGAAGGAAGCAGTTGATAGCTTTTCTTGGCTAAGTTGGCTTGATAAACATCTCGGCCAAGCAAACTTTCTTTTGCAGGATAAGCCACATCAACTTGGCTTGCTAACCACGCATTCTTTTTGAGCGCAATTTCAGGTATTTCATTATTCATTCTTTTACTACCTACTTTTAGTATCCCCAAATATCACAATTATTTGGAAGGCACACGGTCGCCTTAGGCGCCGAGCTACAAGCAGAGAGCATACAGAGCATCGTAACTACCAACAAGTACTTTAAATGCTTCATAAATTAAGGTTCTCCCAATACTGCCTTTTCGAATAGAGCGAAAAGCTCTACACTCGTATTCAAGCTTTCAATACTCCTTATAGTAATTAGAACTCTATAAATTAAAAGGACTTCTTATGAAAAAAGCCCTAATCGCATTAGGTATTATGACCATGTTGGCTGGTTGTTCAGATAACGAAGTGGGTGACGTATCACTTGGCTTCTTCACTTTGAAAGATATTAAGATCTCTCATCTCGACGATGAAAAGATCCCAGGCGTCACCTGCCACATCGCTTCTATCGAGGCTGACTTCTCTCTCGCAGACCCAAGTGACAGTTCGATCTCTTGTCGTCAAACCGGTGACATTACGCCCGAGATGATTGCAAAAATTGATAAGAGCGCCTCAGGTGAGGTGGTCTTCAAGCAATCAAAGAGCATTTTCTTTAAGACAATGAAGGTAAGACGCATCTACGATGCGGAAAACCAAACCTTACTATACCTCTCTTACACAACCAAAGAGACCGAAGGTAGTTTCAAGCATAGCCTTTCGACTGTTCCACTATGGGGTACTAAAGCTTATATTGACCCAGCAACACTATCTGAGCAGCAAAAATAAGCCATTGGTTTAGTTTTGTTCACTCACCTGTACATACAATGTGCAGGTGAGTTAAAATGTAATAAAAATGAAAGAAATTACAAAATTCTGTGATATCATGCGGCAAAATTTTCTCACTGTAATTTTCTTATGAAATTTCCTGGACAGCGCAAATCTAAGCACTACTTCCCTACACACGCCCGTGATCCACTCATCAACCAGATGAAGGAAACACCAAAACTGTTTCGCCCAATTATTGTTGGTGTTGGTCAAACAATTGTAGATATTGAAGCTCGTGTTTCAGATGAGTTCCTGGCTAAATACGATCTGAGTAAAGGTCACTCTCTAGTTCTAGAAGAGAGCAAAGCTGATGCCCTATACAAAGAGCTCGTAGAAAGCGGCCTAATCACGCACCAATATCCAGGTGATACCATTGGTAACACTCTGCACAACTATTCTGTGTTAGCAGACAGCAAATCAGTACTTTTAGGTGTTATGTCGCGTAATATCGAAGTTGGCTCATTTGCGTACCGTTACCTATGCCGTACCTCTTCACGTATGAACCTCAACCACCTACAAACTGTAGAAGGCTCTATCGGTCGTTGTTACACCCTTATTTCCGATGATGGCGAGCGTACATTCGCGATCAACGAAGGTGAAATGAATAACCTGCGTCCTGATAGCATTCCTGAAGATGTATTTGAAAAGGCTTCTGCACTGGTTGTTTCTTCATACCTAATGCGTGGTAAACCAGAAGATCCAATGCCAAAAGCAGTCGCTCGCGCTATCGAGATTGCTAAAGAAAACAATGTGCCAGTAGTACTAACGCTAGGCACTAAATGGGTAATCGAAGGCAACGCTGAATGGTGGCAAGATTACATTAAAGAGAATATCTCTATCGTTGCTATGAATGAAGAGGAAGGCCAAGCACTAACTGGCGAGAAAGATCCTCTGCTTGCAGCTGATAAAGCACTGGAGTGGGTAGACTTAGTTCTATGTACGGCTGGTCCTGTCGGCCTATACATGGCTGGTTACACGGACGAGACAGCAAAACGTGAAACTGAGCTGCCGCTTCTTCCGGGTAACATCCCAGAATTTAACAAGTACGAGTTCAGTCGTGCGATGCGCAAAGATGACTGTAACAACCCTGTTAAGGTGTACTCTCACATTGGACCTTACCTTGGAGGTCCACTAGAGATTAAGAACACCAATGGCGCGGGTGACGCAGCACTATCTGCACTACTTCATGATATGGCAGCAAACAGTCATCACCACATGAACGTACCAAACTCGTCTAAACACGATCAGCCTTACATGACTTACTCATCATTGTCACAGATCTGTAAGTACGCTAACCGTGTAAGCTACGAAGTTCTAACTCAGCACTCTCCTCGTCTTGGTCGCGCGCTTCCTGAACGTGAAGACAGCCTCGAAGAAGCATACTGGGATCGTTAATCATAAGAACTAACGTTTTCTATCAAGGGTTGCATTATGCAACCCTTTTTATTTCCAGCTAATCAATTGAACAAAATTATGTAAATTTCCGTGATGAGTTGGCATCGCGAGATTTGATCTCGCGCAATGACCTGATAAATCTGTTATCTTCCAGCACATAATTCGTGTGGTTAGCCTTTACATGGTCGATTTATACAGTATTATCGCCACGCAAACGTTTTCGTACCACCTTATCGGTTTCAACATAAGGATTTAATATGCTGTCTGATATTGAAATTTGCCGCTCTGCTTCACTTAAGAACATCAGTGATATTGCTCTCGGTGCAGGCTTAACCACTGACGAATTCCAACCTCTCGGATTACATAAAGCAAAAGTCTCTCTCGAAAGCCTAAAGCGTCTCGAAGATAAACCAAAAGGGAAACTGGTCCTTGTTACAGCGATTACACCAACGCCACTCGGTGAAGGGAAAACCGTTACGACAATCGGTTTGAGCCAAGGCTTAGCAGCAATCAATCAGTCAGCAATGGCTTGTGTTCGTCAACCTTCAATGGGGCCTGTATTTGGTGTCAAAGGCGGTGCTGCTGGCGGTGGTTACTCTCAAGTAGCCCCAATGGAACAATTGAACCTACACCTAACTGGAGATATTCACTCTGTTACCGCGGCCCATAACCTCGCATCGGCAGCTATCGACGCTCGTTTGTATCATGAGCAGCGAGAAGGAGCGGAAGCCTTTGAGCAACGCTCCGGCTTGAAAGCGCTCAATATTGACCCTAAGCGCATTGTTTGGCGCCGAGTTCTCGATCATAACGATCGTGCACTACGTATGATTACCGTTGGTCGTAACGAAGAAGGTAAAAGCATTAATGGCTTTGAACGTGAAGACGGCTTCGATATTTCAGCAGCTTCGGAGCTTATGGCAATTCTCGCGCTCGCTGAGAACTTACAAGACCTACGTAAACGTATCGGACGCACTGTATTAGCTTACAATCAAAACGGTGAGCCGCTGACGGCTGAAGACTTTCAAGTCGCTGGTGCGATGACTGTTACCATGAAGGATGCTATCGAACCAACATTGATGCAGACGTTAGAAGGTGTCCCTACACTGATTCACGCAGGCCCTTTTGCCAACATTGCTCACGGAAACTCGTCGATCATTGCAGACAATATCGCACTGAGACTTGCAGACTACGTCGTAACTGAAGGTGGTTTTGGCTCTGATATGGGCTTTGAGAAGGCGTGCAATATCAAAGCTACTGCGGCCAAACAGTCACCAGACTGCGCAGTGGTTGTAGCAACGCTTAGAGGCCTAAAAGCTAATTCGGGTCTATACGACTTGAGGCCGGGCACTCCTCTCCCAGACTCGATCTTCCACGACGACACACATGCTCTTGTCGCGGGCTTTGAAAACCTTAAATGGCATATCAATAACGTTAAGAAATATGGCGTTCCTGTGGTGGTTGCCATTAACCGATTCCCACAAGACTCAACACAAGAGCTCGAACAACTCAGCTCCTTGATTAGTGAGTTCGACGACACTGTTTCGGTGGCAGTCAGTGAAGCCTTTGGTAAAGGTGGTGAAGGAGCAATTGACTTGGCCAAGGCTGTCGTCGCTTCTTGTCAAAATCCGGCACAATTCAAGCCTCTCTACACGACAGAACAATCACTCGAAGAGAAATTAATGGCTGTGGCGGAAGTTGGTTATGGGGCATCAAGTCTGACTTTGTCTAACAAAGCAAAATTGCAACTGGCAGAGTTTAAAAAGCATGGCTTTGACCACCTTTCGGTATGCCTTGCCAAAACGCCATTATCGATTTCAACGGAAGCACACGTTAAAGGCGCACCAACTCAGTTTGATGTTCCTGTGAGAGAGCTCAAGCTGTGCGCAGGGGCAGGATTTGTCTATGCACTATGTGGGAATGTAATGACCATGCCTGGGCTTCCTGACAAGCCAGCGTTTATGTCTTTAGACATCAACGAAGATGGTGAAATCACAGGCTTAAGTTAGCATTTATAGATGCTCAAAACAGCAAATTGCAGGTTATCGTCATGGTGAATGTAAGATAAGCTGCAATTTGCATACAAAAGCAACAAATTGCACACATACCTCTCAACTAGGAGATTTACCTAATCAGTTCTGGGTAAAGATCACATTAATAACCCCACTAAATCTATAGTATTGCGCTGATTCTTTGGGGATTGTAATGAAAGCAAGCATAAAAAAACTCGCAGGCCAATTTCTCTGTACTGTCCTAGCCCTAGGAATAGTTCCCGCGCTATATATAAACTCCGAATTTGACCGTATAAAAGCGCAATATGACACGAACATAAAACAGGCCAGCCAAAATCAAATCGAATACAGTTTTCACGAGCTGGGTTTAATCATACGTGAAGTTTCTAACACCATTCCAACCATTGCTGAATCAACGACACTCAAACGAGCCATACAATCGCCTTCAAACGACAACATCCACGCTCTACAAGATCTATGGCTGATGCTAGCCAATGGTCAAAAGTACTACTCGCAACTTCGTTATCTAGATCTTAAGGGTGATGAAAGAATACGTATCAATTATCAAGATGGTGAGGCACGCGTTGTCCCTGATAGTCAACTGCAAAACAAGGCGTCTCGTGACTATTTCACCACATTACAGCAACTTAAAGTTGGTGAGATTGCGTCTTTTGGTATTGACCTAGAGTATGAAAACGGCGAACCAGTGACTCCCCTGCTTCCTGCCCTACGAATCATGACACCCGTCGCAGTAGATGACAGCATTGTAGGCTACTTCATTGTTAACCTGAACATGGTCGAGATTTACGACCGACTTCATTACACCTTTGGCTCATCACTGGCGCAGCCGATCCTAATTAATAGCTCAGGCCATATATTGATGTCGCCGGAACCAGACCAAGCCTTTGGTCACCTCATCGATGCCCGTGCCGATAATACCTATGCAGTTACTCATCCAGAACTATGGAATGAGATTCTACAGCAGCGCAGTGGCAGTTACTTTGATGGTAAAGATTGGTATTTTTACGCGGATATCAGCCCTAATATTGAACAGTTGGAAGGACCTGTTCATATGGTATTGCACGTCGATAACCAACAACTTAGTGCGCAATACCAGCAAGAATACACAGCAATCATTATTCAGATAGTGACTCTCTCTATACTCATCTCAATCGTATCTGGTGTTTTCGTTGCATGGAACGTTAACCACAAGAAGAACAGCATCGAGAGTCAACTCGCTAAGGCGGCGATGAACGGAATGTCGGCCTTGGTTATCACGGATCGTAACAATCGTATTGTTAAAGTTAATCGTGAGTTCACCCGCGCGAGTGGCTATACGCTTGAAGAAGTTAAAGGCAAACAACCTTCGATATTCGCTTCTGGTAAAAACAACCAAGAGTTCTACATGCGTATGTGGGCGATCATCAATGAGCGTGGCATGTGGGAAGGCGAAGTGATAAACCGTCGCAAAGATGGCTCCCTAATTACAGAAATCCTAAGAATCCAGACGATCAAAGATTCAAACAACGTGATTCAATTCTATGTTGCATCGTTCGTTGATATCAGTAAGCGCAAAGAGCTTGAAAACAAACTGCGTAACTTAAGTGAGAAAGACGCACTTGCTGGCTGTTGGAATCGCCGTAAATTTGATGAAGAGCTACGTGATGAGTGTAACCGTGTCGCTCGTTACCCTGAGTTTGAACAGTCTTGTCTAGCAATTGTCGACATCGACCACTTCAAACGCATCAATGATCAGTTTGGACACGACTATGGCGACAAGGTGATTCAGGTCGTGGCGGGTGTGTTGCAAAGAGAGTGTCGTGAGACCGACTTTGTTGCGCGTATTGGTGGCGAAGAGTTTGGCATTGTCCTACCCCATACCAAACCAAACGAAGCCTACTGTGTGCTTAATCGCCTGAGAGTTGCAATATCGCTCGAGCTTGATGATCAAGTCACAGTCAGTGGCGGCGTAACCAACGTAACACATGACTCCAAACTCAGCTACAAATGTGCAGACTTAGCCCTCTATGAAGCAAAGGCAAACGGAAGAAACAACATCTGCTTGTTCCTGGATAGTGAAATGGAGCAAATCGCTTAGCACATAAATCACTAAATATAATTATGGCTCTTACTTTTACTCTCCGTTTTAGAGAATAGAAGTAAGAGCCATTTTTCGTAAATCTTCGTGTATGAATACCGCTTAGTGCATCCCACTATAATCGTATTAATCCGGCCTTGGATAGAACCTTAATTGCTTACCTTCCACAACCATGATGCAGTCCATATTGGCTGCGTGAGCCGCCTGTTTTCCCAAATCTGTATCTTCAAACACTACGCACTGCTCCGGTGATAGCCCCATCCCTTTACACGCATCCAAAAACGTATCGGGGTTTGGTTTATGACGCTCCACGTCAGTCGCTGTAACCAAGCTATCTAACTTTGGCAAAATATCAGTTTTAGCAAGTAAGGTTTCTGCACTTTTACGTTGACTGCCCGTCCCTACCGCAAGTCGTTTTCCTCCATAATGCTCTAACAATAAATCATGGGTACAAGAGATCACATCACCTTTATTTTCAATATTGGCAAAGGCATCCATCTTGAACGCTGATACTGCTTTCGGATCCAAGCTCAAACCATATTTTGCGTTTACTTCACCCGCTATTTTGTAGCTCGGCATGCCACCTAGGCTATGTAGCCAAGATGCTTCAAATTCAAAACCAAAGTGATTGGCTGTCTGCTGCCATGCTTGGATATGCGCTGGCATGGTATCAATGAGAGTACCGTCCATATCGAAAATTAAGCCGTCATACTTGGTTAGATCAATCGTCATCACTCTGTCACTCCAAAATAAAACTACTGATACCATAACCAATTACGAGTATCATGAGCCAACATTTTTTATGTTTATCAATGGTTATGTTACAAATATCGAATAACGTCTCTATACAATCTTGGGAGATTCAGCTTACCGCTATTCGCGCCCAAGGTGCAGGCGGGCAAAATGTGAACAAGGTGTCTAGCGCAATCCACCTTCGCTTTGATATCAAGCACTCTACCCTACCTGATTTTTACAAAGAGAGGCTACTGGCTTTGAAGGACAGCCGTGTTACCTCTGAGGGTGTCATCATCATTAAAGCGCAACAGTTTAGAACGCAGGAGCAGAACAAAGAGGATGCACTCAACAGGCTCAAAGCTTTGATCCTTGATGCAACAAAGGTAACAAAGACAAGACGTGCAACCAAACCCACTAAAGCTTCTCAGAAGAGACGTTTAGAAAAGAAAAAACAGCGCAGCAACACCAAACAACTGCGTGGCCGAGTGAGTTAACCAGCGTTTAGCTCATTTGTACCGGCTTAGCTCTCAAGTTTACGCCCCTCTAGTCAACGATAAGATCAACTTGATCAACAGCTTTCTTTGCTCGCCAGTTAACAACCGAGAAACAGCAGCCACGTCGTCAACCGTTGTTTGAGTAGCTTCTAACGTATCCATCACCACATCTAAATCTGATATCGCGAGTGAACGCGTAAGGGAGCGATATTGCGACATTTTAATATCGGCTTCGCCCCTCTCAATCCGCTGATATGTTTTCAAACTCATCCCAGCCATCGACGCGAGTTTTTCTTGTGAAAGGTTGGCTCGTTTTCTTCGTTCAATAATTGCCAACACAATAGGTTCATTTGACATACTCTCGGCCCTCAAAAGACACTTATGTCCTATTTTCAGCAAAAAGCAGACCAAATTGGGCATAAACTATTTACATAAACGCCCAGTAGCATATGATGCTCCGCCTAAAAAACGTTATATTTCAAATAACTTGTGTTAGTTTATAAATTTAGCGCAATTAATAAACAAACCTAAACCACTCTCGGGAAGAGCAAATAAATTGCAAAATGCAAATACTAGCGATGCAAAAAACGACATTGCCAATCGCTTCAAAATTATATTTCCCTGTATTAAACAGTTGCTAGACACACGAAACCCAGTAGCAGAAATCACCACAGTTCAATTTAGGCTACTGACTTATAAGGAGTTATTACTTCACAGCCACAGCTTAACCAAAGCAGAAGTGGACAAAGGCTTTAATTCATTGACACCAGAAGAGAAAAAGATCGCTCAGTTAGGTGTATTACACATAAACAAAGCGATCTTAGAGATTGATGAGTTGTTGGCAGGGTTAACGACGCGAACCCTGTAAGACTTGATTAGAGCGAGTTCTTCTCAAACCCAGTGCGAGAAGGACTCCAAGCCATAATGTTGATAACGCACCACCACTACTACTCTCACTAGAGCTGCTGACAGTTTGAATACTGCCGTGTTGACTTAAGTAAGCGGTACGTTTTAAGTCCGTTGATGTTGCTTTCGGGGTTTCATTGCCATTGATGACACTCGTAATCCATGCATTGAAATCGTTGATCTCTGTAAACACAGCCGTTACGCCGCCAGTGTAGCCACATTGGCTCGGTCCGAAACTCGTTATACCAACTTGTACATAATCCGAACCATCCCGCCAGTAAACTGGTCCACCGGAGTCACCCTGACAAGTACCACCGTTTAGTCGCGTTATTGGACTGTAATCGCCATCAAAACAAACCTGATTATCAGTTAGCGACGCCCCATTGGTAAACAAGCCACTGCATGTTTGGTTATTTATTAGATTCAAATCCACACGCTGCAAAAGTTTGGTACTATCAAATCCAGAAACAGTATCTCCGTGTCCGATCGCAACAAACTCAGGCGTTGTTACTTGACTTCGGTAGCCCTCATTTTCGGGCAACTTAACGACATCATTAATAGAATCAATATTCATAGGGTCGGCTAATTTAAGAATAGCAACATCATTCTGCAGTAGCTGGCTCAGGTTATTGTCAAAACCATTGTGGTAATAAACCTCAGAGATGCGATGACGCACGGCTGAACCATATGGGTACTGATTAACATCTTGGAGCTGAGGGACCACGACCGTAAACAATTGCGCTCGCTGATCACCATAAATACAGTGTGCAGCCGTCAATATGTGCTGAGTGTCTAAAATGGTTGCACCACAATACGGATCCGTAAAGTAGACGCCGTCATATTCAAAACTGTCTATAAACAAGCTGGCAATTGAGGGAAAATCTGAGGTGGAAGCATTAGTTCCATTAACAATATAAGGTGAGATATCTACATTCGAGTTTGTTGCTGTGACTGTATCAGCGCACACTGCAAAACTTCCAATCAAAGGAAGTGCTCCTATCCATCTCCACTTCTTCGATAGTGTGCTTTTCATTACCGCTCTCCTACACCTTCAGGATACTCTTATTGACTAATCTTCAGTATAGCGGCTTAAATTGTAAAACATTAACTAATCAATTGATCAAATGTGATGCATCCCCAAGATGATCAATAAGTTATATAAAAAGCAAAACCCCTTACCATCCACCATATGAATAGCAGTTGACAAGGGGAATGCGAAAAACAATCGGTTAAAAAATATTAACGATTAGCCACGGTAGTAACGTTGAGGTACAAACGGCATTTTCTCTACTGTCATTGCCAGTTTCTTACCACGTACTTCCGCAAAGACTTCTGTACCAATCGTAGCAAGATCTGTACGTACATAGGCCATTGAAACAGGCTTACCTGCGTTAGGGCCTGCAGTACCACTTGTTACCACACCGATTTTGTTGCCTTCGGCATCAAACAGCTCTGCACCTTCACGAACTGGTGCTTTAGTTTGACCAACAAGACCAACGCGCTTACGTTGAACGTCTTTGGTTGCGATCTGATCTAGAATGATGTCTGCACCTGGGAAACCACCAGCACGCTCACCGTCTGTGCGACGAACTTTCTGGATACCCCATAGTAGGCTTGCTTCTACCGGTGTCGTTGTTGTATCTAAATCATGACCGTATAGACATAGACCACACTCTAGGCGCAGTGAGTCACGAGCGCCAAGACCGATCCACTCTACTTCAGCTTCTGCAGTTAACTTACGAGCTAGTGCATCCGCGTGGTCGTTTGGTACAGAGATTTCGTAGCCATCTTCACCCGTGTAACCACTGCGGCTTACAATGCACTCAACACCGTCAATATCTACTTTTTGTACGTCCATGAACAGCATCTCAGCTACGCTTGGTTGGAAACGAGCCAGAACTTCTGCCGCCTTAGGGCCTTGTAATGCAAGTAGAGCACGGTCGTCGATCACTTCAAGCTCTACATCGCTTGGAAGATGTGCTGTCAGGTGGTCGATATCCTGTGTTTTACAGGCCGCATTTACCACAACAAATAGGTGGTCGCCTAGGTTGGCTACCATCAAGTCATCCATGATACCGCCCTGCTCATTAGTAAAGAACGCATAACGTTGCTTACCAGAAGGTAGGTCGATGATGTCTACTGGAACTAGAGTTTCTAGAGCCGCTGCTGCATTTTCACCGTGAAGACGCAATTGGCCCATGTGAGAAACATCAAATAGACCTGCTGCATCACGTGTGTGTAAGTGTTCTTTCTTAACGCCCAGTGGGTATTGAACTGGCATATCGTAGCCAGCGAAAGGAACCATCTTTGCACCAACTTCTACGTGCAGTGCATGCAGAGGTGTTTTTAACAGGTCTTGAGTTGCTTGTTCTTGAGTCATTTTATTCTCCATGAAGCGTTGCAGGTATCCAACATCGACGCTGCCGCTTATATCTCTTTGTAGAGTTGCTCTCTATCTAATAGTAAAGATGAGAACAGTAAGAAAGTAGGAGGTGGCGATATGGCCTCTATCTGTTGTCTTTCTATATAAGAAGAGTGCTCTATATAGAAAACCCAAAAGATAGCGAAATAGACACATTAGGTCACCTTCCAAGAATTCACTTCAGTAAACATCAATCAACATGAGTAAACCGTGTTCACTATAGTAAACAAGCCTGAATCAGTTTTACACCCTTAACAAGATCAAAACAGTCCAAAATGTGACATTTAACAATTTTAAAACAAATATGACAGGCACAAAAAAGCGTGATATTGATGCTTTTACCATCTATATCACGCTAATTAAAAGACGTTCACCACACAAGCAAACGTTTGCTTTCACTATAAGAAATTTAATAACTTTACATTTATTTTGCAGTCACCCACAGAATCAGAGCATCTTCTGTACTGGTAGAGATCAGCATATGCCCCATATTTGCATCATAGTACATGCTGTCTCCTTCACTCATTGGGATAGGCTCATAGAACTCTGAATAGAACATGATGTCGCCTGAGATCACCATCAGGAATTCTTCTCCATCATGGCGTACCCAATCGTTATACTCTTCAAACGCTCGTGCTCTTACTCGGCTCTTAAATGGCATCATCTTTTTGTTAGATAATTCCGTTGCCAGAAGCTCATGTTCATAGGTTGGAGTTGGGTGAGGTTTACCCTGCCCCGCCTTGGTTAAATCTCTACGTCCAGTAGCAACCTTTTTTCTAGGCGGCTCAAAGAGTTGCGGCATATCTATCTGCAAACCCATCGCTAGCTTTTGCATTGCTTGGAAGGTAGGAGATATCTGCTCGTTTTCAATTTTACTGAGCGTAGAACGCGCAAGGCCTGTTCTTTGGCTCGCTTCTTCTAATGTGATACCCAATTTGCTACGGATATCTTTAATACGTTGCCCTAATCTTAACGGCTCAATATTTTGGTCTGGCGTCTCTTTTGCCAGTGTCAAAGATGGGTACTCATCATAGATGTCTTCTGACATAGGTCCCTCGTTTTATTTCTGCATCCTGTCTATGGAATTCATTGTTGCACGAAGCGCTTTGTTGATTAAAGACCACACAAGAAAATAAAGCGTGCTCCCAGTAGCAAAACAAGAAAATCTGTTTCCTATTGGAAATTTTTATTGAAAATTGGATTTAACGGCGTTATGTTATCGACTTGTTAGATGAAGAGATGCTACTTCAGCTTGCATTAAATGACAGATTTAACATTTAAAGCAGCTGTTTTTACCCCACTTTTAGGGGAACCAATTTCGCACTGCATTGACCCTACGTTTGGTCGCTTGCATTCAATATCAAAGGCTTTAGCACTATATTGACGCAAACGATTACAATGCAGAAACCAACGCAAGACCTAATGGACACATAAAAACAATATCCATTAGTTAATTGAAAGGTCTCGACAATGAACAACGCATACCAAAACCATAGCTTAGACAGTTTTTTCTCTACTAACCTATCGGCAACTGACGACGCAGTATTCGCTGGAATCCAGGCTGAAAACGCACGTCAAAACGAACAAATCGAGCTAATTGCTTCTGAGAACATCGTTTCTAAGGCAGTTATGCAAGCACAAGGCACTTGCCTAACCAACAAATACGCTGAAGGTTACCCTGGTCGTCGTTACTACGGCGGTTGTGAACACGTAGATACAGTAGAAGCGATCGCGATTGAGCGCGCTAAGAAACTGTTTAACTGTGAATACGCTAACGTTCAACCTCACTCTGGCGCACAAGCTAACGGCGCTGTAAAACTGGCTCTTCTACAGCCAGGTGACACTATCCTAGGCATGTCTCTTGATGCAGGCGGCCACCTAACTCACGGCGCACGCCCTGCTCTTTCTGGTAAATGGTTCAACGCAGTTCAGTACGGTGTAAGCCGCGACACGCTTGAAATCGATTACGATGCAGTACGCGAGCTTGCTGTTGAACACAAACCAAAAATGATTATTGCTGGTGGTAGTGCAATTCCACGTACTATCGACTTCGCTAAGTTCCGTGAAATCGCGGACGAAGTTGGCGCACTGTTAATGGTAGATATGGCACACATTGCTGGTCTTATCGCGACAGGTGCTCACCCTAGCCCACTTCCTCACGCTCACGTCGTAACAACAACGACGCACAAAACACTGCGTGGCCCACGTGGCGGTATGATTCTGACTAACCACGAAGATATCAACAAGAAGATCAACTCTGCGGTATTCCCAGGTCTTCAAGGTGGTCCACTAATGCACGTTATTGCTGCTAAAGCAGTCGCATTTGGTGAGGCTCTAGGTCCAGAATTCAATACTTATATCGAATCAGTGATCAATAACGCAAAAGTTCTTGCTGAAGTGTTGCAAACTCGCGGTTGTGACATTGTGACAGGCGGAACAGACACACACCTAATGCTAGTTGACCTTCGCCCTAAGGGCTTGAAAGGTAACGTAACTGAAGAAGCATTAGAACGTGCAGGGATCACATGTAACAAAAACGGTATCCCATTCGATACAGAGAAGCCTATGATTACTTCTGGTATTCGTTTAGGAACACCAGCTGGAACCAGCCGTGGTTTTGGCGCTGAAGAATTCAAACTCATCGGTGAGTGGATCGGCGATGTACTAGACGGCCTTGTTGAAAGCCCTGAAGGTAACGCTGAAGTTGAGCAACGCGTTCGCAAGCAAGTTAAAGAACTGTGCAAGCGCTTCCCGCTTTACCGTTAATAGAACACTTTTTATTTTTTAAATTAACACCTCATAAATTTTTGGAGAACAAGCAATGGACAATACACTTAAGTTTGCAGACAGCCACGAGTGGGTTAAAGACAACGGTGACGGTACTGTAACTATCGGTATTTCTGAGCACGCTCAAGAGATGCTAGGTGACGTTGTATTCGTTGACCTACCAGAAACAGAAGACGAAGTGGAAGCAGGTGAAAGCTTCTCTCTTGTAGAGTCTGTAAAAGCAGCATCTGACATCTACGCTCCTATCACTGGTGAAATCGTTGAAATCAACGAAGAACTAGAAGATAGCCCAGAGCTAATCAACGAAGAACCTTATGAAGGTGGTTGGATTGTTAAAGTGAAGATGGCTGACGCATCTGAGCTAGACAACCTAAAAGATGCAGAAGAATACCTAAACTCAATCGACGAAGATTAATTAGGTAGCCCGTATACGATGAAGCTGCTCTTTGGAGCAGCTTAATTTTAGGGGCTTGCTCACGGTCCCTATATAGAGAAAGTAGAACGATATCATGACTGAATTACTTCAAAGCCAATTACTTAAAGATTTGGGTACTCAAAACGAGTTCGTTGCACGCCACAACGGTCCAAATAAAGCAGACCAGCAAAAAATGCTGGACGCGATCAACTCATCTAGCCTTGATGCATTGATCGACGAAACGGTTCCTGCGCAAATTCGCCTAGAGAAGCCAATGACGCTTGCTGCGCCACTTAGCGAAATGGATATGCTGAGCTCGCTTAAAGAGATCGCTAACCTAAACCAAGTTAAGCGTACTTTCATCGGCCAAGGCTACTACAACACGTTCACTCCAAACGTTATCCTACGTAACGTTTTGGAAAACCCAGGCTGGTACACGGCTTACACGCCTTACCAACCAGAAATTTCTCAAGGTCGTCTTGAAGCACTGCTTAATTACCAACAAATGGTAATGGACCTAACCAGCATGGAAATCGCAAACGCATCACTACTCGATGAAGCGACGGCGGCTGGTGAAGCCATGACTCTGTGTAAGCGTGCAGGTAAAAGCAAGAGCAAAGTGTTCTTCGTTGCTGACGATGTTCACCCACAAACACTAGAAGTTGTAAAAACTCGTGCTGAGTACATTGGCTTCGAAGTTATGGTTGGTGCACTTGAAACACTTCCTGAACAAGACGTATTTGGTGCTCTTGTACAGTACCCAGGTACAACTGGTGAAGTTCGCGACCTAACAGACATCATCGCAAAAGCACAAGCAAACAAAACGCTTGTAACTGTTGCAACAGACCTACTTGCTTCTGCTCTACTTAAGCCAGCTGGCGAAATGGGCGCAGACGTAGTGATCGGTAGCGCACAACGCTTCGGTGTTCCTATGGGTTATGGCGGTCCACACGCTGCATTCATGGCAACACGTGACAAGCACAAGCGTACTATGCCAGGTCGTGTAATCGGTGTTTCTATCGATACAAACGGTAACCAAGCACTACGTATGGCAATGCAAACTCGTGAGCAACACATCCGCCGCGAGAAAGCAACATCAAACATCTGTACTGCTCAAGCACTTCTAGCGAACATGGCGTCTTTCTACGCGGTTTACCACGGTGCAGAAGGCCTACGTACTATTGCTCGTCGTACTCACCATATGACAGCGATTCTAGCTGCTGGTCTAACTAAGTCAGGTTACGAGCTAACAAACAACAGCTTCTTCGATACCATCACAATTAACTCTGAAGAGAAGACTGAAGCGCTCTACGCACGTGCTCAAGCGGCAGACATCAACCTGCGTCTACTTCCAGGTAAGATCGGTATCAGCTTAGATGAAACAACTACGATCGATGATATCAACGCACTATTCGCTATCTTCGACGTGAAAGAAGACATCAACGCACTTTCAACGGACATTGCTGCTAATGAATTTGCTGCAATCCCAGAGAACTGTCGTCGTGAATCTGAGTACCTAACGCACCCAGTATTCAACACGCACCACAGCGAAACGCAAATGATGCGTTACCTAAAACAGCTAGAGAACAAAGACTTCTCACTAACGCACGGCATGATCCCACTGGGCAGCTGTACGATGAAGCTGAACGCTGCAGCAGAGATGATCCCTGTAACATGGCCTGAGTTTGGCTCTATCCACCCGTTCGCTCCTTTAGAGCAAGCGGCTGGTTACACAGCTCTAGCAAAAGATCTTAAAGAGAAGCTATGTGAGATCACTGGTTACGACGATTTCTCTCTACAGCCTAACTCTGGTGCATCTGGTGAATACGCAGGTCTAATCGCGATTCAACGTTACCATGCAAGCCGTGGTGAAGGTCACCGTAACGTTTGTCTGATCCCTAGCTCTGCGCACGGTACTAACCCAGCAACGGCATCTATGGTTTCTATGAAGGTAGTGGTTGTTAAGTGTGATGAAGATGGCAACATCGACATGACTGACCTAGCAGCTAAGATCGAGAAACACAAAGACAACCTATCAAGCATCATGATCACTTACCCTTCTACACACGGTGTATACGAAGAGCAAGTGAAGGAAGTCTGTGAACAAGTACACGCTGCGGGCGGTCAAGTTTACCTAGACGGCGCGAACATGAACGCTCAAGTTGGTCTAACGTCTCCAGGCTTCATCGGGTCTGACGTTTCTCACTTGAACCTACACAAAACATTCTGTATTCCACACGGTGGTGGCGGTCCAGGTATGGGTCCAATCGGTGTTAAATCTCACCTAGCACCTTTCCTGCCAGGCCACATCGAAAATGGTGTACAAGGTTCTGACTACGCGGTATCAGCAGCGGATCTAGGTAGTGCTTCTATCCTACCTATCTCTTGGGCTTACATCGCAATGATGGGTGAACCAGGTCTGACGGAAGCGACTAAAGTTGCTATCCTGAACGCAAACTACGTGATGGAAAAACTACGTCCTCACTACCCTGTTCTTTACCGTGGTACTAACGGCCGCGTAGCGCACGAATGTATTATCGATATTCGTCCACTTAAAGAAGAAACAGGCATCAGCGAAGAGGATATCGCGAAGCGTCTAATGGACTACGGTTTCCACGCGCCTACTATGTCATTCCCAGTTGCAGGCACGCTAATGGTTGAGCCAACTGAGTCAGAAGACTTAGAAGAACTAGACCGTTTCTGTGAAGCGATGATCGCTATCCGCAACGAAATGGCTGCAGTTAAGAACGGTGAATGGCCGCTAGATAACAACCCACTAGTTAATGCACCGCATACACAAGTGGACCTATCAAGCGAAACATGGGACCGTCCATACTCTCGTGAACTTGGTTGCTTCCCATCTCAAGCTTCTAAGAACGCGAAGTACTGGCCTACTGTGAACCGTGTAGACAACGTATACGGCGACCGTAACCTAATCTGTTCTTGCCCAAGCATCGAGAACTACGAAGACTAATTTTGTACGTTTCTAAATAATCAAAAAGCGAATCATTTGGTTCGCTTTTTTTGTTTTTGATCCACTCTTTAAGAGTCTATAACGGCATCATACAAAGAGAATACCGACAATTGTACAGATACGAAAAAACCAGCACTAGGCTGGTCTTTCGTAATTTGCAGGCGCCTCCCGGAGTCGAACCGAGGTCCACGGATTTGGATTTGGTTATATAGCAAACAATTAAGTTCAACCTTCACTTAGAGAACTCAAAGCGTCATTTAGACAAACCACACTCTTAGTTTTGAACTTAGGCAGGCTTAAGCTGCAGATTTACCATAGTTTTCTTGCAAAAATAGAAGCGTTGGCTCTGGTACTATTTGTGCAATGCCGTCGAAATCCCCTACTTCTAATAGCTTACGAACTTTCGAAGCACTGATAACATCACCATTCGTTGCAATACGATCGATAATATCAACCTCAATACCGTACTCTGGAAGTAGCTCTTGCATTTTTTCATTATACTGTTTGGTGATCATACACTTAGGCTCATCACCCAAGAAAATCTGAGTAATGTTTAGCGTTTTAGCTATGTACTCACAGAAGAACCATGCTTCCATTGAAGCGTCTGCTTTGGCTTCTGTGGTGTCTTTATCGAAGTAATCTGGGTAAGTTAACTCTGTACAGATAAACTTACCGCCTCGAAGCACCGTGACATTCTCTAGGTGCTTTGTGCTCTCTGCGACTAAATGAAGACGGTCTTCGAACCTAAAGAACGATTTGTCTTCTTCAATGACAAAAATAAATAACTTATCAACATTACGAGAAGCATGTTCCAGCAAATGGAGGTGGCCTTTAGTAATAGGGTTACAGTTTACAGCTACGCTACCCACTTTTAGCTCTGGATCAGGAACATGGCTTTCCAGCAAAGATAAATAGCTTTTCATCTCGCACGATTCAAGAGCTTCTGCAGTTTTCTTATATAAGAAATACTTCAGGTTATCTAATACTTGATACATTGCTTGAGAAGGTTGAATATTAGAAATTGAGAAAGAACTATTATTAAAGCGCTCGAGCAAGAATCTATTGACAATATATTTTGATAATATTTTATTTCCTTGAGGTGAGAAATGGCAATGATGTTTTGCTAAGTCAACAAAAAAGTCCCCCCCTCTGTCAAAGCTATTAAGATCTAGCTTATATATATCTTCATCATCAAACCTATTGAACTCATCATAGTCAAAAAATATAACCACATCACCACTTTCAATATTGGTTTGAATCATATTGTTAATAGCCAATAACAAATTCATGCCATGAACACCATAGTTCTCGACTTTTATATCACTATAGTGATCATTTATTTCCTTCTGTATTAAACTTACAATGGTATCCTCGTCACTAGTCCCAACTGAGTACGTAGTTGAAGTGCCGAAACACAACACCTTATTCTTGTAATTATCGGGTTGACCCACAGTTTCTCTCAAACCATTTTTAACTGATACGTAAGAGTTTTGCATGTCACCCAACAAAACTTTGGTTGCTTTTATAACGGGAGGTCGATAGTCAAACAATTCATCAAAACGAACATTATCGTAGTTCTTATATACACTCTTTATATAACTAGGAGGATTATTTTCCTTGCTCCATTTAGGGCGTTCTTTATTATAAAGGTCTATATTAGATAATAGTTCCTTTTCCGTTTCAGAGAGATTTTTTAATTCTTTTCCTTTACCGGAAAGCGAAATAAGCAGAGGTGTAGCGCCCTTATTTTTAACATAATCCTTAATAAATTTTATCTTGTCAAAATCGTATACACTATCATCAATACATCCTAAGATAGGAATAATATCTTCAGATTGTTTATTTGATGCATTTAGTTTTAGGTTGTCACTACTCTCGAAGTCATTAGTTAGTATATATAAATTTTTTAATACATAATAATATTCAGGGTTTTCACCTAACTCATAGACTTTCTTCGCATGAAATATTGCACGTTTATAATCGCCAAGTCTACAATATAATCTAGTCAGCTTAATATCACTTGTAATTTTACAGTCGCTATTACTTAATAGGTTTTTAGCAATATATTTAGCGATTCTCAGCCTAATTGACAAGTTATCAACTTTCATTTCACTACCTAACATACATCATACAAATATTTGGGATGGCTATGATTAGCCAAAAGTTGAAAAGTAGCACATGTTAGACCAGTGGTTTGTAATGAAATGTAGTCTTTTGTATTGCCATAACTTACTGATATTGCAGTTAATAACTGCATAAAACTTTTCACCAACTGTTACTTTTTTTCACATTATGCATAAAGGCTATACAAACACTTCTTTTAATCATTGAGACGTTGGTATTACGCTCAAAATCGAGTTTTATAAAAAACATGTAGCACATTAGAAAATTTCTGATATATTCACTGCCCAATGATAATAATTATCATTAAGGTTAGTAAGGAGTATCAGGGAATGACCGTAGCGAGCAACAACACCTCACACAGCGTGGATCAAATGTACCAAGAGCATCACAGCTGGTTATCGGTGTTTATTAAACGACGCTTAGGATGCCCTGACACTACGGCTGATCTTGTTCAAGATACTTATCTACGCTTGTTAACCAGAGGTAAGCTGCCTGAATACAAAGATTCAAGAAAGTATCTGACTCATATCGCTAAAGGGTTGGTGATTGATCTTTATCGAAAACGTCGCGTGGAAAGTGCCTACTTAGAGCTCATTGAACAAGAACCCTCTCTCGTCGCTAGCTCTCCGGAAGACCACACCATAGTGGTTGAAGCACTGGTAGAGATCGATACCCTACTCCACAAACTGCCAATCAAAGCTCGCCAAGCGCTGCTCATGAGACAACTCGAAGGCAAGAGCTACAAAGAGATCGCTTTCGAACTTGAAGTCTCAGTATCTTCGGTTGAAAAGTACGTTGCTAAGGGCCTTCAAGGTTGCATGCTAGCCATGCTTAATGAGGTTTGAGATGCATCAAATACCACCTGAGACCATAGAGCAAGCATCAGTTTGGATGGCACGCCTTTGGGCTGACGATGCCACGCAACAAGATCATGACTCGTTCGAATGTTGGAGGCTTGCCCACCCGAATAACGCCTTGGCTTGGCAAAAGTTAGAACTGCTACAAAGTAAGTTTTGTACCATTCCTCAAGGAAAAATCAGCAAGCAGGTCTTAACGCGTAAGTCACCGAGAGTCAGTCGTCGCGAATTCTTATCCATAAGCGCGCTATCATTCGTCGCATTAAGTTCAGGCATGGCGGTATACAGACCAACGCCGACAGGTACCGAATACTCAACTGCGACTGGCGAAATTCGTTCAATGACACTGCTCGACGGCACACAATTAGCACTAAACACTGATTCCAAATTATTTGTGGATTTTGATAATCATCAGCGTGATATTCATATTGAACGCGGCGAAGTCATGATCACCAATACACATCATCGTAGCCCATTGACAGTCTCGACTTCGCGGGGTTTAGTGCTGCCTATCGGAACCCAATTCAGTATCCGAGAGCATGCCGACACCACTCAAGTCTCTGTTTACGAGGGTGAAGTCGAAATTCAACCTATGCTCGGGATGGGGAAACCGCATCTTTTCGCAGGGCAAACTGCCCACTTCGATCGCCGCACAGTATCACAGCCAAACCAGACCCAAGATTCAGACATGCTTTGGTTGGAACATAAAATCATGGCGGAAGCGACACAGCTCAAAACCTTCATCAACGAATTAGGGCGTTATCGACGCGGCATCATCAACGTCGATGCCAGTGCCGCAGCACTCAAACTTACTGGTGTGTTCTCGACCAAAGATATTGATAAAACCTTACACAATATTAGCCAGATACTGCCAGTAAGAATCCACTACCGAACCCCTCTTTGGGTCACCATCACAGCAAAATAAAATTTTATTACGGATTTCAGATTCTTGTTCGGTGTATCTGACAGTCAGTTAGAAATCCCGATAAGGAAATTACGGTGCCAAATGCCAAGCAGCGCTCGCTACTCTCCAAACTTACCACGATAAAACTCGGTGTCGTTATATTGAGTTTTCCTTTTGCTTCTCACGCTGCAGAAGACCATCAATATAATATTCCAGCAGGCACCCTAGACAGTGCTCTCAACCACTTTGCCGTTGAATCGGGTATCGAGTTTTATCTAGATTCGTCGCTCTCTTCAGAGCTTTACAGCCAAGGTTTAGTCGGCCAGTACAACAATGAACAGGCGCTGTCTTTGCTATTGACTAATACCGGTCTGCAAGCACAAAAGCAGTCTGATGGTGTTTATTACCTCGTACCGACTACAGACTCGATGACACTCGATGCTATACAAGTTCGCACCCATTTTGATGATGCCTATCAAAGAGACGCAGACGGTGAAATGGATGTGTACGACAAAGACGTCGCTACCGCTTATCTCGGGAAAGAAGAAATCGAACGCTTCAAAGGGACCAGTGCAGCGGATCTATTCACCGGTGTCGCCAACACACACAGTGGCGAAGCACGAAATGGCGGTGGCAGTATCGACCCGAACGTACGTGGTGTACAGGGTTTTGGTCGTGTACCTGTTGTTATCGATGGTACTGAACAAGGTATTTCAGTGTATAACGGCTATCGTGGGTCATCGAACAGAAACTACATTGACCCCAACCTTATCGGCAGCATGACCGTCTATCAAGGTGCTCAATTAAACTCAGAGATCAATACCTCAACAGGTGGTGCCGTAAAAGTGACCACCTTGCAACCGCAAGATATCGTTGAAGAAGGTGAACAATTTGGTATTGAGTTAGTTGCCGAAAGTAGCAGTAACTCCATCGAGCCAAACAAAGCGCGACTGCATACCGGAAAACGTTGGCAAGACGTCCCTGCTTATGCCGAGCTAGGTGGCGTTCCACTGTACGATGATCCAGAACTTCGTTTCCAAACCAGAGACAACAAAACAGATAACCCCTTCAATGGAGAAGACGTCGCCTACCGCCTCGCACTCACTGGAATCGAACCAAAATTTGACTGGTTAGCCGCGTACGCATACCGAAATCGGGGCAACTACTATTCAGGTACCAGCAAAGCTGACTTCTACTCGAAACCATTTGATAATAACTCCAGTGACCAAGTCGCGGGGCGAAATCCACTTTTAAGACCTGAACACATGGCATTGGTCCACTACCCTGGCCACGAAGTACCCAACACATCGGCTGAAATGGAATCAGCACTGTTAAAAGGTACGATCAATTTCAGTGATTACTACAAACTGCACGCCAGTATCCGATACACGGAAAGTACTCATGGTGAAATACTGGCGAGTCGTTCAGACTACCGAAATTCTGATGGACTCGCTCAGTGGCCGCTTGCGAACGCAAAAATGCAAGCTTACACCCTGAAATTTAGAGCTAACCCTGAACACGATTTGCTAAACCTAAGCACCAACTTATGGCTGACAAAAACAGATTCACGCAGCAATACTGGTTATGGCTTCCCCAACTTCGTGAACTACAAAAGCGATACGCCTGACATCATCATAAACACATCCGTCGTTAACCGTGATGAGCAAAGGTACGGGTTCGATTTCAATAACAAGATGCTACTGACAGACTCTATTGATATGACATTGTCCGGCAGTTACATGATGCACGAATTGAACCCTAAAGAAGGGCTAGCCAACCTTGTCGATTTCTATGGTGGTGCAGTCCGTGCCGGTGAAAGAGAAGAATACAACGGCGCAGTAAAGATTGAATGGCGCCCACATGAATCCATCGTGTTAGATTCTGGTGTCCGTTACATCTCTTACAATGCGACAGATTACTATATCGAGCATCAAGTAAACTCTGGCGACATTAGTCCTCTTAAAGAGTACAAGAAAGACGGTTACCAATTAACGTATCAAACGCTAGAAACCTATGCGCCGGAAGAGATCGCACAAAATGTAGCAAATGCAGAGCATGAGGTGAGGGTCACTTTCACGCAACAAAACCTCAATACTGAGATAGATAGATTACAAAACTTGATCGTTATGTTCCCTGATCAAGCCAGTGAGTACCAAAGTCAGTTAGACGAACGACAAACAGAACTCGCTAATTTCGATGCCATATTGCAACAAAAGCTACAAACCCAAACCGAAGCGGCGCAAAATCAAACCACTTTCATCGAGCACCATGCATCCAATTGGTTAACCAATAGCGACAACGAGCTCGATCTGGCGAACAATGCTTGTCGTATTGCCATGCAACAAGAAAACTACATCGAAGGCAGTTGTAAAGCCAAGTCGCTTGAGACTTCTGAAGAATACAACACCCAGTACAAAACTAGCGGTAGTGGGTGGATGCCTTCTGTCACAGCCACATGGTTAATCAGCGATAACAGCCGAATTTACACCCGTTATGCTGAGACTTTGCGTTTCCCAAGCTTATTTGAAAGTACCAGTGGATTCAGTAGTAACCCCGTCGCAAGTGCTCCACTACAACCTGAGCGTGCCAAACTGTACGAGACGGCCTATATTCACTACTTCGATAATGCGAGCTTTAAGCTGACCTATTTTGATCAAACCATTGACGATGTAATGGATAGAGACCGCGACAGTTATAACTTCACTAACCTAGATAGCCAACGAACCAGCGGTATTGAGATCAATGGGCAGTTTGATAACAGCGTTTATTTTGCTGATGCCTCAATTGCTTACAACTTCCGAAACGAAGTTTGTGACAGAAACTCAGCCGCTCAAGGTTATATAAAGGATGTAATTTTAGGCAATACCCCATCCGAAGAAACCTGTGTTCGTGGTGGATTTTCAGAAGGAAGCTTCCTTGCTGCCCATGCAGCACCTGAATATACAGGCAGTATTTTACTAGGTACTCGTTTCTTTGATACCGACTTAGAAACAGGCGTACGTACGAACTACGTTTCAGCGAGTCATGAAGATGAGATCATAAAAAGAACTGAGGTGATTACTTATGATGCCTACGTCAAATATGCCTTCACAAAGAAACTGAGTGCTGAACTGATTGGTATCAATTTATCTGATGTTTATTACTTAGATACAGGTTCGGTATCAGGTATGCCCGCTCCAGGCCGAACATTAACCTTCAAACTAAGTGGTAAGTTTTAATAAAAAGACCACTGATATTGCCTTTCATACTCGTTTGGAATCAAACGTATCAATCAAAACCATAATAAAACGCCTTTCGGGGCGTTTTTCTTTACGGGTTTCTCATCTTGATTCGGTATACCCAATGAAATTGACATTTGCATGGTTGATTTCAAACAGCTTTGCCACTCATGATTAGGAAAAAATACATGACTTCAAAACTAAAATGGACCTTACTTGCTGCCGCTATGCCAGCGCTTATCGCATGCGGTAGTGGGAGCAGCGACAGCAGTTCAGACTCTTCAAACAACGCAACTGTAGAAAAATCTTATGCCAAACTAGGCAAGCGTGTGCGCTTAGATGTAACCCAAGGTTTAGATACCTACAACGAAAACATGACTTTCGAATGGAAGGTCACAAGCAAACCTGATGGCAGTAACGTTGCACTTAACGCAAGCAAGGCCATTTCACCTTATTTCACTCCAGATGTTGTTGGTGATTACACATTTGAACTAGAAAGTGCAGTATCTGGCACTTCAAGTACCACAAAGCAAACCATTGAAGTCACTGACGCATCACAAAACGTGGCGCCAATCATCGATATTGCGACACCACCAAGTGTTGCTCTAGCCAAATCTATCGAAATTCCGTCTAACGCCGTCGACCTTGATGGCGATGTTTTAACTTATCAATGGGCGCTTTTATCAACACCGGATAATGCGACAATGAAACTTACGGGCAGCGGAGCATCAACAGCAGTACTACTTTCTAATACAGCCGGTGACTACAAACTGAAATTAACAGTAAGCGACGGTTACGAGAGCGCTAGCCAAGAAGTGACTGTGTCATATTCAGCAGAAAACATTGCTCCTGTGGCTAATGCGGGTGGCGTAAAGTCTTTAGAGATTAGAGAAACAGCAACCTTAGATGGCAGCGGCAGCTACGACGGCAATGAAGATGCGATTACGTACACGTGGAAACTACTTTCTAAACCTGAAAATAGTACAGCTGAGCTTTCAGACTCTACAGTCGCGAAACCTGATTTCACACCCGACCAAGTGGGTGATTACCTCTTCTCGCTAACTGTAAATGACGGTGAATTAACCAGTGAAGCCGATATGGTTCGCTTGAGCGCAAGTGCCACAGGCAGCAGCGAAATCATCTTTACCTTTGGAGATGAAAAAACAATACATGCCCTACCTTTCGCTATTCCGCCTATTACCTTAGATAAAACCATCACAGGTGATGCACCCGATTACGTTCTAGTGGGAACTTATACTCTAGAGGCGGTTGGTAAGGACTACACAATCAGTGAAATTACTGAAATGGACTTCAGAGGTGAAGATTATGCACCGAAAATGACAGGGATAGAACTAAACCAAGTCCTACATGCAGGGGATGTGGCTTACGTGAAAATGTGGGCAAAACCGACGAATGGCGCGCGAACCAACGTTGTATATTCGTTCATCCTTGATAGTGATTTCACAAACTACATGGGCGTTGCTTACGACTTAAGTGCTGAGGCGAACTAAGCTCACTGCCTTCCAAGCTAAAGATTCTAGATTCCAAACTAAAGTCATTAACTTACAAGCTAAAAACACTATCTTCCAAACTGAAAGCACAAAAAGCGCGAACATTCGCGCTTTTTTTATTCTTGGATTACGGTTTTCTCTTTCTTAAACGGTATAGCAAGGAAAGGCAAAAAACGATGACTTAACATTCTACTCTCGACGGTGTATTGCAATGCATGGCTATACTTACAAGTTTCCAATAATTCTCTCTTTCGCTTTCATTACGGCGTGTAATGAAAGCGCTTCTGATTCATCGCCGACAAGCGATCCGAATAATCAAACTCCGATCGCTATCGCTGGTATCAATCAACAAGTTAAAGTTAATCAAGTCGTCCACTTAGACGGCACGCGTAGTGTTGATTATGACAACGACTTCATCTCTTATTCGTGGTCATTCTCAGAAAAACCCGCAGGTAGCGAAGCACAACTTTCCAGCTTGGAGGCCATCAAACCGACTTTCGTTGCGGATCAGATTGGTACGTATTATCTCTCGTTGGTGGTCAACGATGGCCAAGTCAACAGTCGCCCAAATCAAGTGAAAATAGTGGCTAAATCCAACCAAGACAACTCGCCACCGGTGGTCTCTCTTACCCCAACGTACAGCGCATCCCTGTCTCAATCCGTTAAGCTGTTTGACACATCCACAGATGCTGACGGCGATGAGCTTTACCGTCAATGGAAAATTATCAACCAGCCAGACGAGAGTCAGCCTAGTCTCAGTAAATATGAGGGCAAATACCCCGACTTAACCGCTGATGTGGCGGGTGACTATGTGGTGGAATTAACCGTCACCGATGGTTTCTTATCGACCAAGGCGACCACAACCGTCACCTTTAATGAAAACCATCAGAACCGACCTCCAATTGCTTATAAAAACCAGCACATGTTAGCCATTGAAGGTATGACGATCCCTCTAGATGCCAGTGTAAGTACTGACCCGGACGGCGATCCACTCACCTTTAATTGGTTTTTTGTGTCAAAACCACAAGGGAGCAACGCTACTATCGCTGATCCTAATGCGGTAATCACAAGTTTTATTGCCGATGTGAGCGGACAATATACTTTCAATATCGAAGTAAGTGACGGTGAGTTCACCGATTTAGGTTACAAACCCACGTACGTAAATGTGGCTTCGTTAAATGGCCCGCACGCAAAAGTCTTTCTGAGAGATGAAACCGAACCTTTACTTCTACCCTTTGATGAAGATAAGAACATAGATCTAACCAATGATACCGGAGAAATACCTGAGTACTACACTTTAGGATCCTTTACGTTTGAAGCCGTCGAAAAAGACATTACTCTTACCGTGACTTCCTTGACTGATGTTAAAGACATCGTACAGCCCATCATAAGAACCTCTTTTGGTGAGCTCGCTGAATCTGATGTTTATGTGATTCCAGCAGGTACCCGTGAAACCCTAACTTTGTATTCACCTCCAACCCAGAGCAAACCCACTCGAGTTGTTCTCGGATTTGCGTGGAGTTTAAATGGACCCAACGATTTCTCGTATATAGAGCGTGCTGGCGGTAACTACAATTTCATGAGTCGATAAAGTTTTATTAAAAAATTCGATTCTCTATTACGGTTTTCTCTTTCTTAAACGGTGTAATAGTTGAAAGCAAGCACGACATCTGTCGCGCGCACCGGATGTTGGGTTTGCTTTTTTACTTATCATACTCAATTTAAAAGGAATCAAAATGAAACCAGTTCAACTTTCATGGATCGCGGCTGCAATGATTGGCCTTAGCCCACTTGTTCAAGCAGGTTTTGATGGCGCGATTAGCGACGACTCTCTACGCCAAGTTGGTGAATCTGAAGTTTACGTCCCACTGTTTCACTCGAAAGGTAAAGCCGGCATTGGCAGCTCAACAGGTAAGCGTGTCGATTTCGATGGTCTAGCTAACAGCTTTTTCAGTGCTGATCCACGCGATGGCGTTCATACTTCTGGCAGTAAACACTTTGGCTCAACGCACTACAACTTTGCGCAAGCGGCTAACCAAGACGTTTGGTTTGGCGAATGGTATGAAGGGAAACAAGATGAAACATACAACAACCGTACTGTTTACTATGTAGGCGACAACACTGGTACCACTGTACCTACCTCAGGTAGCGCGACGTACAACATTACTGGTATTAACCACTTTAGCGGTAATAACAAACTGTCAGGTACGTTTACTGCTGATTTCGCTCAACAAACACTAACAGGCGACATTGCTAATGCGTCTCTATCTATCAATGTGGATAGCACGATTGATGCAGCAAGCGCTTCGTTCAATGGTACGGCAACAGCTAACCAAGCAGGTGTGACAACTCAAGGTATTTCTCAAGGTCACTTCTTTGGCGCAGATGCAGCAACACTTGCTGGTATTGCGACTTTTGCTGGCAACTCTGATCTTGATACTGCATTCGGCGGTGCAAAACAGTAATCACCTTCAATGGCTAAGAAGCAGCTTCGGCTGCTTCTTTTTAATGAGCACCACATGAACTCCAACACCACTCCACTTATACGTTGCCTACTATTGTCTTGCGTTTTTTCTTCACCTCTTTCTTGGTCTCAAGACACGGATACGCAGTTTCGTATTGAACAACGAGACGCCCTGTCGGCTCAAAACAAAGAACAAGCAATACTTGAAGAAGAGAACCAGCGCGAAGCAAGCTCCCCAAAACCAGCCCAAACTGGATACCAGATCGACACAAACGATGTGAGTCAAGTCGCGAAAGCTCTTCATCTTGCTGTTCGTTATCGTCAATGGGTGCAAGCTAACCAGTTACTGGAAATCTATCGACAGTTTGAACAGCCTGACCCACTGTTACTTAAATACGCTGACGGCGCAATCTCTCGAGCTAAAGGTTATCTGGAACACGCCCAACTCGCATTCGAAGACGCATTAGCCTTACAACCCAATTTTATGCCCGCGCAGTTAGAGCTAGCACGAGTCTTGTTTGAAAGTAACCAAAACCGAGATGCGCTCAATCTGTTCAATCAAATCAAATCAAAAATACCCTCACAAAATCCGAGAGCTGCTGGGGTGATTCGAACCATCGACAGCTTTACCCAAGCGCTTATTGCTCGCGACAGCTGGAACGGGTCTGTGGCGATTGGCGGTTCTTTTAATGATAACTTAAACAGCTCTTCTGAATCCTATACCTGCCTAGTGACATCCAACACAGGTCAGTGTCTCTTTGACCGTGTTACGCCTAAAAAAGAAAAAGCATATGGGATCGATTTTGAGGCGAGTATCAATAAACGTTTCTCTTTGTCTCGACACCACGGTATTCATTTACAAGGCCTAACTTATGGCACTAACTACGGGAACAACAGTGATTACAATGAACATACCTCTCGAATCGGCTTTGGATACAGTTTTCATGATCGCCTCAACAAAGTATCAATCGGCCCCTCTTTTGAACTAAGTCGTTACGCGAACAGCTCTGTTTATTTCAGCTCAGGAGTCAAGTTAGACTGGCTTAGAACAACCAGCCAAAACAGTGCCCTTAAATTCGAGTTCAAAGCCGACTATCAAGACTACATCCCAAGTGTACTCAGCTATCAAACAGACTGGCAGCTGGCTTCGTATCTTACTTATTGGTACCAATTTAATCATGACCTATTGTTATTCGGTGGCATAGACTGGACAGGTAAACAGAACAAAGAACAAGTCCATGCTTACGAGTTATATGGCGGTAAAATTGGCTTGAATTCAGATGTGATTCCTTGGGTTGATCTGACACTTTTTGGATCGTTTAGACATCGTGACTACCAAGGCTTCAATAGCATTCTGAGCGAAACGCGTAGAGATAAAGAGCAAAATTACGCGATCTCTGCTTCGCTAAAAGATATCAAGTTATTCGGTGTTACCCCTTCATTGGTTTGGAATCATAAAAGAATAAAAAGCAATGTTGATTGGCTCTACACCTACCAGCAAAGTGAGATCACTATCAAGTTCACTAGGCGTTTTTAAAATAATTAAAATTTCTTTACGGTTTTTTTAATTTCATTCGGTATAGGTAGCGACAACGTGGAAATTTATTCCACCAGCCTAATTCAATCCCTAGTGAGTGATACCTAATGACAACGTTTTTTTTTCGTATCGCGTCAGTGTTTTTAATGCTGACGTTTTCCCATTATTCTTTGAGTGATACGTCGATTCAACCTATCTCCGATACTGTGATCTCAAACCAACAGATTGCCCCACCTTCAAATCCATTGATCACCCACGATCTTTCGCCAATGGGAATGTACCATGCTGCAGATTGGATGGTTAAGTCGGTTATGATCGCTTTATTAGTCGCTTCTATTTTGAGCTGGGCAGTCTTCATTACTAAGCAGATACAGCTCGTTCTTGCTACGAAAAGAACTAAGCAACTATTAGCAACCTTAGTGACCACAGACACTCTTCAGCATGCGGAATCCGCTCTTACGCTACAAACAGGGCAAGAAGTCTCCGTAGTGACCGCTGCACAGCACGAAATCTATATGTCCAGTCAAGGCCCTGCGACTCATAACGGCATTAAAGAACGCGTTCAGTTAAGACTTGAGCGAGTTCAAGCGGAGTTAACCCGAGACATGACGTCACTGACGGGCATTTTGGCAACCATAGGTTCAGTTAGCCCATTCGTCGGCCTATTTGGTACAGTTTGGGGAATTATGAATGCGTTTATCGGCATCGCGAAAGCCAAAAGTACGACGCTTGTCGTTGTGGCCCCTGGTATAGCTGAAGCACTACTCGCAACAGCGATCGGTTTAGTTGCCGCTATTCCTGCGGTGATGATGTATAACTATTTTTCTCGACGTATTGGACACTACAAAGCACTCCTAACAGACGTGTCTGTTGCGACCATGGTACTTGTTAGCCGAGATTGTGACCGCGATACCAATGAAGAGACGCCATCACAATTAAAGCAGGTGGTGTGATATGGGATTTCAAACATCTTCAGACAGCGATGAACTGGTGGAAAACCACGATATCAACGTGACACCTTTGGTTGATGTAATGCTCGTTCTACTCATCATTGTGATGGTAGCAGCACCATTGGCTACCGTTAATGTGCCCGTCGATCTACCTTCATCTTCTGCTGAAGCCACACCTTTACCTGATGAACCTTTGTTCCTTACCGTTGGTAAGGGGCTAGAGCTGACATTAGGTGAGGATAAGACTTCAACGTTAGAACAGCTATCATTTGATCTTCCGCTACTTATCGAGGACCAAAATCGAAGAATTTATCTAAGAGCTGACAAAAGCGTTACGTATGACGAACTCATGAAAGTCATGAACACACTTATACGCGCCGGATACAGCCAGATTGCGCTCGTTGGTTTAGAAACGCCGCAGGGGTAATAAGCATGAGTATTTTTGCCACCTTAAGGGTCATATCACGTAAGCCTCGTCGACCTTGGTTTGTCGTCGGTTTTGTATTGAGTGTTGCCCTTCACTTATCTGCACTTGTTTATTACCTTTGGACACCTGAGTACGATTTTGCTCCGCCTCTGCAAGCTGCACCCATTAAGGTTACGATTGTTGCCCCTCTTGCGATGGCAAAAATGCAAGTAGAAGATACGGAGATAGGAGAACATCAACCTGAGATAGTTCAAGAGCAGATGATCCAAGCTGCAACGGTTGAGGAGATACAACCAATCGTCAAACCGAAAGCTGTGAAAGAGCAGCCAAAGTTCGTTGAGGTTGATAAAGCAAACGCGCTTTCATCAGCAATAAACCAAGAGGCCAAACCGGAAAAAGAGACGAAAACTAAACCCGAGGAGCCAAAACAGGTTGCGAAAACACCTGTACCACCTAAAAGTCGTCCAGAGCCTCCCATTGTCAAAAAGACGAAACCTAAAGTCACCCCCGATCCCCAAAAGGCGATTGTGAAACCCGTTCCGATTCAGAAACCGCGTCCAATCAGTGATGATCTCAAAGACCAGCAACAAATCGTGCAAACAGCAAAATCTCAACCTAATTTAATGGCTAAAAATAGCCAGCAGCAAGCGAGTGCGCTTCGGGTTGGACAACTTTCTGAAGCAGGAAAAGCGGCTAAAATTAGTTGGCAGCAAGCACTTCATGCACATCTTGAGCGAGAAAAGCGTTACCCCAGAAAAGCGAAACGCATGAAGAAGAAAGGCATGCCTGTTATCAAATTTACAATGGATCGCCAAGGTAATGTGATTGACGTCGTGTTGGTTAAAAGTTCGGGTACCCTTTCGTTAGATAACGAAGCTGTCGACCTTGTTTACCGCGCTCAACCATTAGTTAAACCCCCGACGAGCATAACTGGTACACGCTTAAGCCTTACTCTTCCAATCAACTTTAGCTTCTGAGTCATTTGTATTTGAAGTATTAGCATCGCAGGTTCGAGCTTCAACCCCTTACTCATACTCTCAAACGCCCAAATGCTCGAACTCAGGCGCTATAAAACAACAAAGCCACTCGTTGAAGTGGCTTTGTATATTAACAACCAAAAATGTTTCGGTTAGAGCTCGTTAAGCACAGCAGTTACAATTACGGCGATACTTGTCCATTTTACCGATACCTGGGTTAAAGGTATTGGTTGGATCGAGCTGATGGTAGAACTTCTGTAGTGAGTTTTCTGCTTCGTACAAGTGTCCTACGTTGTGTTCCGCTGGGTATTTTGCGCCACGGCTATTCAAGTGTTCTAACATCAATCTCTTCATGCGTTTTGTGTCTGTTCCCTTTTTGAAGATGTAATCTTGGTGGAAGACAAAACACATAAAGTGACCGTAATAGAGGGGCATCACAAGGTTATCTGTCACCTCTTGTGGAAGTGTTTCTAACCACTCCTCTTCGTTACGTCGTAACGCAATATCGAGTGCGACAATGTCCTCTACTTCATTTCGATGGATGGTTTCGTAACGAATCGCCGCTCCTGCTGCTGCAAAACGATTCAGGTACGCTTTCTTACCTTCTTCTGCGGTACACTCAAAGTAATCTTGGTCTGGTTCTGCTGCCCACACCTCTTTAAGGTATTTCTTAGCCTCATCAATACCGCCATCACTCATCTTTAAGATCAAGTGGTGCTCGTATTTGTCACGATAATCTAGCAACCTTTGTGGTAAATGTTGCGGGAACACCTTACTCGCATAGTACAAGATCGTATCTGGAAGATGTTTACTAACAAACGGGATTCGCTCTAAGGTATTTTCAACCTTGGCTTTTAAAGCAAACATCTTTGGTAAGTTGTCCGTACCAAGATGGTCGATGGATAGGAATACATCTTTGCCATACTTCTCCGCCATATTAAAAATATCACGGTGCATGTACTCGCCCATTTCAGGCAGATTCTCAAACTGAGTCAAAAAGTCTTTGCGTAGCTGAGTGAGTTTCGCCGGATCATTTGTACCAAGATAAAAGACCTGCTCTTTGTCAGGTACTGGGTAGCTATCAACACGAACTGCAAAAACACCAAGCTTACCGGCACAGCCGCTGGCTTCAAACAGTCGGCGATCATCCGCATTGAATCGTGAAGGAATGTCAGAGGTCACTTCTCTCACGCGCTCGTCATACTCTTTGTCAGAAGCCATGCGATCATCATGAACCACTTTGCTTGGGTCGAAGTTTCCGTTCTGAATGTTTTGCAAGATTTCCTCTGGTGTCTCGCCAAGACCATCAATGCCTAAATGGTTAACTAAATGAAGTTTGCCGTCTTTATCGACTTGAGCGAATATCGCAAGCTCAGTGTAGGCAGGGCCACGCTTCACTAACGCGCCACCTGAGTTGTTCGCGATACCGCCAACCACTGTCGCACCTAAAGAAGAAGAACCGATAACAGAGTGTGGTGCGCGGTTAACCGTTTTTAGTGATTTTTCTAGGGAGTGTAAACTCGCACCCGGTAGACAAACTGCTTGCTTGCCACCATCAAGAAGGTGGATCTGTTTCATTTTAGTGATATTGATAACGACAACATCGCGATCATAATCGTTACCGCTTGGTGCAGAACCTTCTGTTAAACCGGTTTTAGCAGCCTGCATAATGATGATGCAGTTAGCTTCGACACATTGCTTAATAACTTTCCACTGCTCTACCAAGGTATTTGGAAAGACAACGGCCAGTGCAGAGCCACCACCAGAGCGAAAGCCCGAACGGTAATACTTGGTTTTGATATCGTCGGTTAACACATTGTCATCACCCACGATTACCTTGAATTGATCAATCAGCTGCTTTTGTTTCATATCCATATCTCTAATTATTATGCCCAGCCACTATAAGCAGCCTGTTATACAGCGTCTACGCTGCTGATCTCGCCAACACTATCCAAAATTAAGCTTATTTTTAATAAAGCTAATATTTTCATTAAGTTAACAAAAACAAACTTCAAAGTTTGAGCAAGAAACAGATTGTTTCTTTATGGAAACAATATCAAAACCATACATTAACAGCTGCGTCACACATCCAGTTATTGCAAATGCATGTCTTGCAACTGCTTATAATCTAGACGCTAAGTGAGAGGCTAAGCATGAGATGCAGAGCAAAAGATAATCAATGGGAGGAACAATCACTCAGCGACAATGTAATATCAAAGGAAAGATGCCGTTGACCGTGAAGTTTCGCAAAGTGAAATGTCGCAAAGTAAAGTTTCGCTAAGTGAAGTATAAAGATGTTGGGGCTTGTTTAGGTTTTAGCTGCCTATTTAAACATTACCAGAATAGCTAGACATTGCCTGAATCGTTAGACTTTGCCTAGAGACTTACATAATGCCTAGAACTGATGGCTACGCTTTTGAAACCCTTGGTACAAGTGTTCAATAAAACGCTTCACCTTTTCAGGTTGCTGACGCGTGTAAGGGTAAACCGCATAAATACCTAAGCACTTGGCTGTTTGTCCTTGAAAAAGTTGGATTAAACGCCCCTGCTCTAAATCATCATGAATCAAGACTCTAGGTACGTAAATGATCCCTTGCCCTAACAAAGCCACATTTCTTAGTGCCGATGAATTGTTAGTACACAAGTTACCATCTACTTTGACTTGGTAAAGTTCGTCGCCCGCTTTAAAGGCCCACTCTTTTGCCCCAGTCTCTTGATAGGAGTACGCCAAACAGTTGTGTTTGACCAACTCTTGAGGGGAATCTGGTTTGCCATTTACGGCGAGATACTTAGGAGAAGCACATACGACCCAGTGTGCATCCACCAGCTTACGAGCAATGAGACTCGAGTCTGGCAGCACACCGGTTCGAATAGCAAGATCGAAGCGATCGTTAACGATATCGACAAAACGATTGTCGAGATCCATGTCTATATTGATGTCTGGGTAACGTTCGTTAAATTCAGCAATTACCCCCGGTAAAATGAGCTCCCCAGAGATGGTCGGTACAGTAATCTTGATGCTACCGGACAAGCTCTGACCTAGGCCAACGATCGATTCTTCTGCTGTTGCAACAGCCTGATAAACGCGTTTTGCTTGTTCATAAAACGACTGGCCCGCTTCGCTCAGCTTAATACTGCGTGTCGTTCGATAGAGAAGTTGCACACCGAGATCTTGTTCTAACTTAGCAATGCGCTTGCTCACCACCGACTTGGTCAACTGCATCTGTTTTGCAGCGCCACTAAAAGAGCCTTGCTCGATTAAGTGATAAAAGATGATGTAATCGTCTGTACTTCTCATGGACTCTCGCAAGCTTGTTGATAACAAGGTAATTTTAGGTGCTTTTAATTAAAAAAGCTGACCCTAATCTCACACTTGTTCAGCTCGGAGCACAAAATTTAGATATAAAAAAAGCCAGCATAGCTGACCAATCTGATGTGATAGTGAAATGGAGGCGCCTCCCGGAGTCGAACCGAGGTCCACGGATTTGCAATCCGCTGCATAGCCACTCTGCCAAGGCGCCTTTGAGCTTTATTGTTATCTTAGGGAGCTTGTATAAAACCATCTCCTATAACAATCTTGCCGTGTTCTTACACTCTCTGTGCGAGAACGGGACGTACTATAGCGCCTATAAAAATTGAGTCAACCGTTGCCTAAACTTTACTGTCTCGTTCGCTGACGCTTTGAACTATTCTTGAACAAAATAAGCGCACACAGCTTTTCAGGCTCAACTCTTCGTTTTAGTTTTCATGGATATTTCACAATTGCCCACTAAGGTAAGAAGTAAAGGGACGATTGGAATCAAGTTTGAAACCACTTAAAAGATACCAGTATGAAAGGTATGCCGTTTTATGCAATCTCGCATACCCAAGAGTGTTCAAACAGACACGCTATGGCTTTGACCCAAACGGACAACGAATCATCAAAAATCAATTCGGTAAAACCATGATCCGAGTGCTGTGGAGTGAAGCGGAAACTGAGGTTATTGTGGTGCTTAAAGGCTCTCATAGCCTAAGTGATTGGCTGTTGAACTTCGCGTTATGGACAAGAAGCTGTAAATCCATTGGGCTCAACTACCGTATCCACGCGGGGTTTTATCATCTTCTGTTTCAAGAGAGTCAACCCAGTAGAAACGACGACACGCTCGGCGCTTCAGTCTTCGAACGTTTAGAAACAACACTCGCGCCACTCATCGAAAAAGGCAAGAGAGTTACCATCACCGGCCACTCTTCCGGTGGAGCGATTGGCTGCGTTTTCGCTGATTACCTGAATCACAAATACCCTAAGAGCATTAAACGTGTCGTGACGTTTGGCCAACCCGCAATTGGCAACTGGCAATTCAAGCAGCGCTATTCTCTTAACAAGAAGACCTACCGTATCTGCTGTGATTTAGACATTGTGACTTTCATGCCGCCGATTCCCCTTATCTATTGGCACGCAGGCAGAATGCTCTGGCTTTACAACGGTCGAATCTATGAGAACACCCCAACCCTAATTCGCTTTGGGCGCTCGCTATTAAGCTGGGTGATTCGTCCCTTCTCGTATCACTTAATGAGTAAATACATTCGCAACAAAGATTTTTTTGATCAGAGATAAATGCACGAATGCTCTACTCGAGTCTTAACTTTATCACTGCCTAACAGTTGATCGACGCGTAGTAGATATCTGACTGAGTAGTAAACTCAAACATGAATTGATACGTCTTGCCATGACTGTCTGACACAGAGATCATCAGTTGATTCGGATTGTCAGTAAGCTGGAAAGCATTTGACGAGTACCAAGTGCGATACACCCCATCATGTAAGTATTTCGACGTTAAAGTCAGTGATTCAGATTCCTCATTTAATTGAACGTCATTACTGATAACGGCATTTAGCTTCAAATGGTCGCTGTCCTGTGGAGACTCTAATCCAAAGTTCACCATCAGTGTCTTTTCTGAGGACAAGCTAGGATAAACTCGTACTGTGATATCCCCGACGGCCTGCTCAAGAGCATCATATTTCGCTTTATGATAACCACACCCAGAACTTGCTGTCTCTGCTTGTCCTGCTTGCACAATGGGCTTGTAGTAGTCTCGTGTTGTTGGATAAAGCACACAACCAGTTAGCATGGTAATCAATGACATGGTGACGAGTTTTTTGAACATTCACTATTCCTTTTCTTGGTAACCAAACAATTATGAACAGTGTTTTATTATAATGCTCGATTTAGTTACACACGCTTACAACCACACCGTTTTGAAACGTGTTATTGGGTAAAGTTGCTTAAGGACGGATTCAATAGCTAGAAATAGCAAGATACGTTTATGGAAATTCAGACACAAAAAAACCAGCGCTGGGCTGGTCTTTTGTAATTTGGAGGCGCCTCCCGGAGTCGAACCGAGGTCCACGGATTTGCAATCCGCTGCATAGCCACTCTGCCAAGGCGCCAAATTGTGCGAGTTTAAAGAGTTCGACTCTGTTCCCTCTTGCGAGTAAGTAGATGGTGCCCCGGGCCGGACTTGAACCGGCACAGCGCGAACGCCGAGGGATTTTAAATCCCTTGTGTCTACCAATTCCACCACCAGGGCAACGCAATCATGCGATGGCAACACCATCTCTCATCGGCTTGTGCCGCGAGAACGAGACGTACTTTAACGGATTGAGCGGTGAGATCAATATAAATTTTATCTTTTTAATTCAATTGCTTAAAAAGCAGTCCCTGCCGCGCAAATCATATGCAATCAGCACAACTATTACTCCAATAACTTAGTCATAACTTAAGCTATACACCTTCTGCCACTCTCTATATCAATATCAATCATATTGGGCTCACAAAGTGTTCACTTGTTAATATACCTTCCATTCGAGTGAAACATTTTCTCTCTTACCCTAACCGATTGTTCCATCATTTGATTTTTGGGTATGGCTTCTAAACCACTCCACTCCAAGTTGACACTTTGTTCACGCATTGCGCTTTTTATTTAGTTTTCAAAATACAAAAGTCTTTAAAATCAATAGCATAAGTGTTGGTTTGTTTTTTGCTCCGTAGTAAATAACGGCAAGCGTTCCAACATTAAAGTTTTATAACGCACTCTGTGGAGCAATTGTCAAGATACAGGGGAAAAAGCAGTTAATGTGTTCAATGATGCCAAAGTCCAGTGTTCGCATCATTGGATACTTATATCCCCTTTGATCAACTTTCAATGAAAGAAGGTAGATGATGGAACATTTAAATTACAACCGACATAAAAGGATATTCAACGTCATGTTGATAAGCGCTACTACCTTTTATGGCTTAACCATTGCTTCGCCTGCTAATGCATTGACGGAGCAACCTATTTATCCAGATCCAGCTAACTCAGCAAACAGTTGTATGGCAGATGCTTACTTCGATACTGGTGGCTCCGGTCTCAAAGGTAATTTAGGCGACGCTCTAAACTGTACTGCGAATGACGTAGAGATTACGCAGGTAATTCCACAAGAGATAATTCTCCCGGATGGCAGCAGTTCTGGGAATTTAACCTGTACCTTGGGAGAAACCTTTAAACTAAAAGCAGATATTCGCGTGCGAGCTAATGCAGCAGAACGTTGGGATACCACCTTTTATGTACCTCGAAAAGAGAACGTCGATCCAGACGTAATATATCAAGATGGAGAAGCATGTAGTGTCCTATTGCCAGTGCCGATTGGAACTAGCGGGTATGACCCTAGTTTTCTTGTTGCCCAGCAACTTGATGGAGACGCCTGTGGTGATATTAGAAAATCTGATTTAACTGCCGACGAGTACACCCTAAACGAGGCTGTTTTCGAAATCATCTGTGAAGATGACGACTTAGACGGACAAGCTGACTTCAACTACTGTGCGGCATGGGACAACATCGAACGCGATAACTGTTCTGAAGACGGAACTTACCCAGGTCAAGTTCCAAACAACAAATCGAAATGTAAATGTGACAACTTCAACATCCCGGTATTCATTAAACCGAATCCACCAACTGTGTTGAAATCAGTCGAGCCAGCTAGCAGTAATGAGCCGGCAGGTACATTCAAATATACGGTGACTATTACCAAGGCTGCAGGGTCTGCAGTTCAAATCACAAGCCTTGAAGATATCTATCGCTCAAGCACAGACGGTTCGATCTTAGAACAGTTCGATTTAACTGGTGGAGCAGACGACCAAGGTACGCTTAATCTGCTCGACTCTGGAGGTAACCTAAATACTTGTAAAACCCTCAGTTACCCAATCGTACTCACTGACGCGACTCCAAGTACCTCGTGTAGTTTTTACGTCCAGATAAATGACGAAGACCTTCCAGATGATCCTGCCCCAACCACAGCAAACGCTGCGGGACAGCCTGAAGAGCTTTATGAAAACTTCATTCGCTTTAGCGCTACCGATAACGAAGGTCGTGGCACTGTAATAGGTGATGACACTTGTGACCCTACCGATGGAGATGCCACAAACGATTCTGGTAACTGTTCAAATGTCGTCACAGTTAAAATGATCAATGTTGACCCAGTTGTCGAGATTACTAAAACCCCGATCAGTGGGCCTGGTTTACGTAATGTTGCTGGCGCTTGGTACATCGACAATGAAGGCCTTATTACCTATGAAGTTACAGTGACCAACTTGAGTACAGTTGACGCTGCGTGGGTGATTCAACTTATTGATGATAACGGGACACCAGGCAACTTGGCCGACGATATTGACCTATTGGCGGACGGCACAGGCACTCCAGCTTGTAGTACAGCTCCAGATAACCCTAATAGCGATACACCGTTAGCGAAAATGAACGGTTCCTTTACTTGTCAGTATACCGTCGATGTCACCGTTGCTGATGGCAGTACCTACACTAACACAGTGAAAGTCTACATCAATGACAACGAGGCTCGTGAAGCAAATGACATGGCCGTCGCGAGTGTGACTCGTGCCGAACCAATGATCTCGCTAATGAAGGATGTTGCTGTGTCTGTAGATGCGAATGTTCCGACACCCGCTATCGATTCAGGTTCGTTTATGCAATCTATCAACGTGGATGAACCTGGAGACGAAGTCGTTTACCGATTCACCATGACTAATGCGAATGCAGTAACCAAAGAAGACTTGACCGTAATTTCTTTGACCGATGACGTGCTGTTTAGCAGCGTGAGAGCAAGTGCATCTTCAACTCAACGAAGCGATGAGTGTTCATTCCCTCAAGTGGTTGCGTACGGCACGCCTTACGTATGTACCTTAGTCGCTGATGTAACGGGTAATGGTTCAAACGATCCAGATACCGTTTTCGATGATACGTTCTTGCTAAATACGGCGTTCGTGACCGCCAAACGCGATCCGAATGATCCAAATGAACCTGAGACCAAATCGAACGAAGATACAGCTCAAGTTAACTTCGATGATGTGCTTCCACAATTTGAAGCTAATTTCGGTTTCCATGCGAGCATATTTGTCAAACTAACCAATAGCAGTACCTTTGAAGACATAACCTTACGCAAAATGTCGATCCGCGGAGTGGATATCCCTGACTCTGACAACCCTGGCGATGTTGATGCAGGTACATTGTTCAGAATCTTCGACGACTCGGGTACGAGCATAGAGGGTGTACTTGACTCTGCATTCCAACAACTGCTAGATGGTTACTGTAATGTTGGACAAACGATTCCTGCTGGTGAAACCTATGCTTGTTTCGTTCGTGTTCAACTGTTCAATGCTCTTGGCATATTCGACACCTTTAACGCATCTGGTGCAGCTGACGGTGTTGTTATAGAAGTACTTGATGATGACGGTAGTATTCGAGCTGCTGAGGTCGAAGTGACGGTTCAAACTCAAGATGTCATTCAGCCTTAATGTTTGAAGACACTATAAATCACTAAGACTCACCTAAAACGAAACGCCAGTCATTTCTGACTGGCGTTTTTATTATCGAAAGCGCGGTGAGCCGCTGTATTCTTTACTTATTTTTTCCTTTACCTTTACTACCTGTAGAGGTGTCCGAATCAGAGCTATCAAAACCAATACTCACCGACGCAGAAGCCGTGTTCACACCATCACTAATAGTGTAACTAAAACTATCGCTGCCCTTGAAGTTTTTCGCTGGCGAATAATACAACTGGCCATTAGATGTAATTTGAACCGTTCCTTTCGAACCTTGGGTCACTGAGATAACCTCTAGCGTATCGTTCTCAGGATCACTGTCATTCATCAGTACGTCGATAGTCACTGGAGCTTTGGATGTTAGTGTCACCGTATCATTTATAGCGATAGGTGCGCCATTTTCCATCACCGGAGATACAATACTCACACTCACGACTTGGTCAGTATTCAAGTTTAAATCCGCAGAATGTATCGCATAGATTGAAACGCCATAAATACCATCAATGGCTTCCGGGCTCGAGGTAACATTCATCGTAATTGATTGGGTTTCACCAGGTATCAAAGTAACAGAACCACTGTTCGCGCTCCATCCACTTGGGACATCTGCCGATATCGTGACATTAGCATCGTCACAAGTTGTGCTATCTTGGCTGGTGACCGTCGCTGTATAGCTTACCGTACTGCCAGGCTCAAAACCCCCGTTTTGGTTGGTAGACAGGATGAGAGATGGCGCCGACAACAAGCAAGCTTCTAACGCGGATTCAACCACATAGTTTGCTGTAGTGCTCGCCTTATAACTACTATCACTAACATTTTCCACGTTGAATGTAATCACATAGCTTCCATCTACCGCTGCTTGATCCGAGGTTACATCAACGTAGACTGTATCACTCATGCCCGGAGCCAAATTTAGCTCAGATACCGTTGTATCCCATCCATTTGAAGCACTGGCCTCAATAATGAAGTTCGATGTTACGCATCCTTGTTCATCATTGTTAGTTACCGTAACGGAATAACCCACTGTGCTACCAGGCTCTACGCCTGTTTCTTGATTGGAAACAACAGCAATACTTGGTGTGCTTAGCACACACACTGGCTCCGCAAAGCTAACATGGACACTGGCACCTGTACTATCAGCCCATTCGGTCGTAATACTAATACCCGCTTCAATATCCTCATACGTATTTCCCGCTACCAAAGCCGCATCAATAAGGTCTGAGTTCACACTGTTAGGCGTCATATCAAGCAGTTGGACACTACTAAGATCATCTCCAGTCACAGCGTGGAAGACAACCCCATCCGTTATTCCAGTTTGCCCTTCAAGAAAACTATCGAAACCAATAGGTTGACGATATTCAATGTAGTACCACAGAGGTTGTCCTGACGCCTCATCAGTTCCGCGTTTTATCCTTAGGCCTTTCGCCGCACCTGCTGGTGCCGTTTCATAGGGTTCCAAAGAGTAACTGCCACTAGTGGTAACCGTAACGACCTCTTGTTCTGAGGGTTTAATCCAGCCTAATTGTTCTTTATTAAAGGCATTAAAATGACCGTTGGATGTCCCCATAATGTCCAGTGTGTCACCGTATGAATAGTTGTAACACGTACCACCAACGGTATTTGTGCCGCACTCAAGTGCTTGAGCATGATGGAGACCAAAGTTGTGACCTAATTCGTGGCCAATCGTGTTCAATCGAAATGCACCATTAATCCACGCTCTAGAAGGGTTGCCACCAACAGTACCCATACCAGACCAACCACAGTTATCTACTTTTGGGTAAATATAGACCTTACGTAAGTAGCTAGACGTATCAATCCCATCTGCTTCCGCTGCGGCGTTGATGTAACTTTCAAAGCCTTTGTAATCACAACTGCTATTGAGCGGCAACGTGTAGTAACCGCGCACATCACCACTCAACCAGGTTTGACCGAAAGAGTTCTCTTTAACGAAGTCGTTAACCTTCCCAAAAATCATGTCTTGAACTTGATCAATAGTCCATGGTTGTTGTGGATTGTCCTGAAAATTAACTAGAAGCACTAACGTGCGCTGATCGCCAAAAGTATTTGATAGTGAGGCTGAACTAGTAACTGTAGCTGTTGTGGTGCTGTCTTGCGCTAAAATAGCTAGACCATCCACCTCATCGCTTACTACGAAAGCATCAGACTTATCAGCTACATTGCTGAACTTCCAACCACGTACACGCACTTTTGTACCCGATCGAATAGTGTTGAATCTTGACTGGAAAGAACCGTAAACCTCAACAAAGCCCTGTGAAGTATTTAGTACGTGTCGAAGACGGCTCTTACTGTGATCTTCGTAATCTTCGTAAAAGACTTCAAATTCGCCCTCTAGCGTTTGCTCCAGCTCAAGCATGGCTTGGACTTTTTCAGGCATACCTTTACGAGCTTTTGTATTCAAAGCAACTTTAGCTACTGCACTCGGTTCTAGCTCAAGCAGCTCAGAGAGCAACGCTTGACGATCGTGGGCAAGTGAAATCATTTGCTCTAAATAGAGGCGTTTATTGTCCGCCGATCCACCACGATAACCAATCATAGCTTGCTTTAATTTGTCGGTATTATCTTGGGCTTGACGGAATTTTTGTTTAACAGTAGACGAAACCGTTTTTTCTTGTTGAATCAGATAGCTATGCGGAACATGTTGCGAATTATCCGCCGCACTGGATGAAAAAGATAAGAGGCCAATAACAGCCATTATTGATAGTTTAAACGTACTGGAAGTAACGGTATTAAAATGGGTATTAAACATACTTAATATCTTATGTATTTTATCTTTGGTCATAATTTTTGCGCAGCAGAGGTCCGCGGTCGTGACGATCGCTAAATAAATCATGGGCGCAAGTAGTTAACCTAAACGCATGAATTTAAATTCATTTCGATGAGGCTACAAACGTTGAAGGTGAGTAATAAACACTAAAGTTAGGATTAAAAGGCATCTAGAATTTAGTCAAAACTGTGCCATGCCTTTTAACAAACGTTAAAAAACAAGAAATCTAAAATAGTCATTTATCATTTAAGTTAAACTTGTATTAGCAACACAAGATAAATCATTGAATCGTATGCAATAAATTAACCCCTCCCTTATATTTTCAACCCAAGTTGATTTTTAAAAATAACATCCTACAAACGCAGAGGTTAAATTTCAACCAAAAATAATTCATTTTCACAGTGAGATCACTCAATATCATTTAAAACATGAATATAAATATCAATTTAAATTACAAAGTAAAGCTCCCGTTATAATATAAACACAGTTGAATAAAAAACTGTCACTTTAGTATAGACATGATACAAGTGAATGAAAAACAACAATTTTAATTAATAAAGAGCCAGTTATCATTGTTCTATGGAGAAAAATATATGTGCATGGTCTCATTTCAACTTTATAACCATAAACCTAGTTCTCAGATCCTAGCTAAAGAAAATCCTAAGGTTAGAAACTCGGAAGTCTTAGATATAATAAAAGGCAACTCACATAAGTTGCCTTATAAAATCATGAAAACGTTATTATTTTTTGTCGTCATTCGCTAACTGATCAAATATTGACTCAAAAACCTCATACCTTTGTGCACCTACCACTATTTGTGGTTCTATAAGTTGATCATTTTCAATGCGACCAATTAAGAAACTTGGTGTACCGCGAATACCTAAAGATCTTCCCAACGTCAGATCTCGCTCAACTTTGCTTTCAATAGACTTATCTATCAAGCACTTATTAAAATCATCGATATTCAAAGACAAATCTGATGCAGCTTGTTGATAGAACTCGTTGCCCAAGTTTTTCATGTTTTCAAACAGCATGTCACGCATCGGCCAATAGGCATTCTGTTGTAAACTGCACATCGCTGCAATCGCTGCACCCTTAGCCTTAGAATGAAAACTCAACGGGAAATCTCTCGCTATGTATTGAACCTTTCCGTTATCAATATAATTTTCTTTGAGCTGTAAAAAAGCAGTTTCCTTGAATCGTTTGCAATAAGGACATTGGAAATCAGAGAATTCAACAATTGCAATCTGTGCATCTTTACTTCCAAGAAATGGAAGCGTACCACCTTCGGTAAAGTTTGGTTGGTTTGGCAAAGATGGTGGTTCTTTCTTAGGAGGGTTAAATGCCAAATTTTTCATTTCTTTTACTTCATCTTCTATCTTACCTACTTCTTCTGTTAGTTGTTGAATCTCCTTCTTTAATAATTCAATTTCTGATTTTAGCTTATCTTCTTCGTCCGACTGACACCCAGTTAAGAGCTGAAGAAATACTAAAGGTATGACGATTCTTACAGCTTGTATAAACATATCACATCCTCACTATGAACAAGCATGAATATTAAATTCATGCTTTTATTTCATTAGTTAAAAGATTTGCTGAGATGCAGTGGAGAGAATAAGCCCGTTCCATAAATAGTAAATACTTTAATTATCATTAATAACAACAAACTATAGAGTTGCATACAGTCCAGATATCAATCATTTAAATAACTATGAACACTGACGAACAAACAGCAATATCTTTCACAATGATAAAAAGTATTGTAAAAGGCCTTATATAAGTCAATTCGGCTAACACTGTGGTTACGATAAATAGTCACATTATTTTCATTTAAATCAATGTGAGATAAGAACATGTATTTAAGGTAATATTTTTCCAAATAAGATTCATTGTTACAAAAAATGCTTTTTTTGATACAACACTTTGTTTTACAAACCGATAGGGGAAAATCAGAAAATATGCTGTCTGATCGGCCCCCATATAGAGTCATTATCCCGTGATCAAAGCTCGGTGTGTCGTTTAATACTTAAAAACAATGGAGCCGGCATACATATCTAATGTAAATTCAGCTCAAGCGAATCACTCACTCTTGTTTTCGATCTGCTTCTCTAACCCAACCAGATTTAAAACGGTGAATGCTGACGCTAACATCAGACCCAAAATCCAAACAAAGTACCACATAGTGCCTCCTAATAGAGTGAATGACTGTTTCGTTCAACATATTGGTTATCGAGCCTACCGCGCATGGTGCGATAACTAAATGCCGTGTAACCAAGAATGATTGGAACCATAACAAAGGCAACGCCCGTCATGATATTGAGTGTCAGTTCGCTTGAAGTCGCATCCCATAACGTCAGGCTGTGATTGGTATTGAAGCTCGATGGCACAACAAACGGAAACATAGTGAAACCGGCCGTTAATACAATAGAGGCACTGGTTAAGCTAGAGCTGACAAATGCCATCAGGTCTTTCGATAGCCTGATACAGAAGAACGTCACAACAGGAAACGCGACACTGCCAATAGGTGCAAACCACATCCATGTGTACGTCTCGAAGTTACTTAACCATAACCCAGCACCTGCAATTACCGTTTTGTTTAGAGGGTTTGATTCACCATTATGATCAAGCAAACCAACCACTTGATAGCCCATAAGGTCATCAAGCACCAACCCACCAATCACCATCAAGATGAATACTGCCCACGCACTCATCTGGCCGACAGTTCGCGCTTTACCATAAATAGTGTGCTTAGTCTTCAGCAATAGCCAAGTGCTCCCCTGCAGTAGTGACATTGTCACGGCCACAATGCCACTCAGTAAACTAAACGGGTTAATCAAGTCCAAAAAGCTTCCGTGATAAGTCACCATTAGTAAGCTGTTTAATGAGAAGGATATCCCTTGTAATAGGTTACCGAAAGCAACACCAAACAACAGTGGTGGGAATACACCAGCAAAAGCAATCGCGTAGTCACACACACCTCTCCATTGTTGGCTTTCTACTTTGGCGCGATATTCAAGTGCAAGCGGACGTAGCCACAAACCAATCAAAACTAAGTACATAGCGATGTATAGGCTCGAAAATACTGTCGAGTAAACTAGAGGCCATGCCGCAAACAGCGCACCACCCGCCGTGATCAGCCACACTTGATTCCCGTCCCAATGCGGTGCAATGGAGTTAATCATCACGCGCCGCTCTGTGTCGGTTTTACCAATAATAGGTAATAAAGCACCAACACCCATATCGAACCCATCGGTGACCATAAAACCAATCAACAACACACCGATCAGCACCCACCAGATCATTTTTAACGTTTCATATTCAAACATAACGACTCCACTTTATTGTTGTGCTTGCAGTGCCAATTTGGCTGCGACTGAGTGATCACCTTGCTCATAGTGATAGCGACCTGTCTTTAAACTGCTTGGGCCTTTGCGCGCGACTTTCACCATCAAGTAACTTTCAACAATAATGAAGACTGTATAGAGCGCCATAATCAATGCTAAGGTGAGAATGACATCCTCAGCGGTTTGATGCGAAGCCGCCATGCTAACTGGCAGCACTTCCCCTACCGCCCAAGGCTGACGACCATACTCAGCAACGAACCAACCGGCTTCAATGGCAATCCAAGGCAGAGGAATCGACCACAAGGCCGCTTTAAGAACCCAAGGTTTCGCTGTGAATTTTTTACGGTAGGTTTGAAGGAAAGCAGCAACGAAGACAATCAGCATGACCACACCGCAGCCAACCATGATGCGGAATGACCAAAACAGTGGCCAAACGGTTGGAATGGAGTCGTCTGCCGCCATTTGGATTTGATGTTCGGTCGCGTCAGTGACAGTATCGGTGTAACGCTTAAGCATTAAGCCATAGCCGAGATCATGCTTAACTTCATCAAACGCTTCTGTTGTAGCATTTGAGTTATCACCAGCACGCAAGCGTTCCAGCAAATCATAAGCAATCATGCCGTAGCGGATACGATCAATATGTTGCTCTCGAAGATCATGGAGCCCTGTTACTTGTTCATCCAGTGAGCGCGTGGCGATGATTCCCATCAGATAAGGGATTTTCACCGCATAATCGGTTTCACCTTTCTCTTGGTTAGGTAAGCCAAAAAGAGTAAATGCGGCAGGCGCTGGCTCTGTGTGCCATTCAGCTTCAATGGCGGCCAGTTTCACCTTCTGAACATCGCCCAGTTCGTAGCCTGACTCATCTCCGAGTACCAGAACCGAAATAATTGATGCCATGCCAAAACAAGACGCAACAGCGAATGAGCGCTTGGCGAACTCAACGTCTCGCCCTTTCAGCAAGTAATACGCACTCACGCCGAGAATGAACATTGCACCGCAGGTATAAGCTGATGACACGGTATGTAGAAACTTCACTTGTGCAACAGGGTTGAGTACGACTTCAGCGAAACTGGTCATCTCCATTCGCATGGTTTGATAGTTAAACTCCGACCCAATCGGGTTTTGCATCCAACCATTGGCGACCAAGATCCATAACGCCGAGAAACTCGAACCCAGAGCCACGAACCATGTGACCACTAGGTGTTGGCGTGCAGACAAGCGCTCCCAGCCAAAGAAGAATAGCCCGACAAACGTCGACTCTAAGAAAAACGCCACCAGCGCTTCAATGGCAAGAGGCGCGCCAAAGATGTCGCCGACATAATGAGAATAGTAAGACCAATTAGTGCCGAACTGGAACTCCATAGTCAGGCCAGTTGTCACTCCTAACGCAAAGTTGATTCCGAAAAGTTTGCCCCAGAAGCGAGTCATGTCTTGGTAGATTTTTTTGCCTGTTAGCACATAGATAGACTCCATAATGGCCAACAAGCACGACATACCAATGGTTAGAGGGACGAAAAGGAAATGGAACATTGCCGTCAACGCAAACTGCAAGCGCGATAATTCAACAACATCAAACATTAAAGCTCCAAACATCATAATGATGACTTTCATACATAAGTTGGAGCGTATTTCAGCACAGTTCTCTCGAACCAAACTAGAACAGATAAGCGACTAAAAAATAGAACAGATTGGAAAATTCGTAACAGACAAGGTGCAGAGTTCAGACTGACTCTCGCTTGTCGTTACTTAACTCGCTAACTAACTCTCCTAAGGTTTTGATCGCCTGCGTTATCTTGTCGTCGCAAGCATAAGAGCTATTGAGTCGGATATGGTGATTAAAACGTTTATCACCGCTAAAGATGATTCCGGGAGCAACAGAAATATTGTGCTCGAGCGCTTTATCGTAAAGTGCTTCAACGCAAACATTCTTCGGTAGCTCAATCCAAATAAAGTAACCGCCTTGCGTTTGATGAATAACCGTATCTGAGGGCAAACAGTCGGTAAGCAAACTGATGTGATTCTGCTTGCGCTCATGGAGTACCTTTCGCAGCTTCTTAAGGTGATTGTCGTAGCTGTAATACGTCAGATAATGGGATAGTGCTAATTGAATTGGGATACTGCTCGATAATGTCGCTAGATGCTGTAGACGTTGGATTTTGAGCGCTTGTTGGCCAGCAACAACCCAGCCAATACGAAAGCCGGGCGAGAGTGACTTGGAGAACGATCCGCACAACAAAATATTCTCTTTCTTATCATAAGCTTTCGCTGGCAGACTCGAATCGCTACCCACGAATAACTCTCGATACACATCGTCTTCGATCATGGGCACATTATGATGATTCACCAGCTGAGCAAGGCGCTGCTTGTTTTCGCTGCTCATTGAGTACCCTACTGGATTTTGAGCCGCAGTCATAAACCAACACGCTTTGATGTCCATGGATGAGAATACTGAGGAGAGCACATCAAGATCGATCCCAGTCTCTGGGTCTGTTGGGATCTCTACCGCCGTGAGGTTTAATCGCTCTATGGTTTGAAGTACGCCATAAAAGGCGGGGTATTCTATGGCGACAAGATCACCTGGTTCAGTGCAAGACTGCAAACACAAACTCAACGCTTCCATTGCCCCAGAAGTGATGACGATATCATCCGGTAGAACATTGAGTCCATTCACCTGATAACGCTGCGCAATTTGTCTTCTTAGGGTTTGATTACCGGGAGGCAAGTTGGTCAGCATGCTATTGTCTGGCATTTGACGACTGGCACTCGCGAGGCTTCGCGACAGGGCTTGGTGAGGAAACAAAGACGGATCTGGGAAAGCAGAACTGAGTGGGATAATGCTTGGGTCTTTGGCCTTTTGAAGCACGTCATAAAGCAGGTCACTGATCCGCACTGAGTAAGGCGTGATGGCTTTTGAGTTGCTCTCATTCCCCGTCAGTACGTTTCGACGAGGTAATACAAAATAGCCTGACTTTGGTTTAGCATAGATATAGCCGGCAGCTTCAAGCTGTTGGTATGCTTGGAGAACCGTCTCAATACTCAGTTTATAGCGCTTACATGCATTTCTGATCGATGGTAGCTTCTCACCGCTCAACCAGATATTGTGCTCAATTTGATTTTTCAGTTTCTCTGCTAATACCTGAGACTTTTTCATGCGCTTCTTTCAAAAGACCTAACGATTGGCAATAAGGTTACTGCAAGAGAAGCAGATAGCAAGAAATACAGACGCTTAGCGTTTTATGCGTATACTTTTTGCTGATAGTTGCTGGAGTGTAGTTTTAACTGCGAGTTGCAGTATGGGCTAAAAAAGTAAAAGCACAGACTCGATAGCCTGTGCTTGATTGATTGTGTTACTAAGATCCGTTGACCGTTATAGCTTGAAGCGACTCAACTCTTGCTTAAGGTCGTTAGCTAATTGGTTAAGCTGATCAGCTTGAACAACAGCATCGGAAGCGTCTACGGCCATCACATCACTCACCTCACGCACCGATTCAGTATTAGTATTAATTTCAGCTGTCACTAGCGACTGCTCCTCCGCAGCAGAGGCAATTTGGGTCGCCATATCGCTGATCACCTGAATTGCTTCACGGATCTGCTCTAAGCTCTCACCCGCTAAGTTAACGTCATTCACACTGGTGCGCGCCATATCATGGCTCTGGTTCATCACTTTAACCGCACCATTAGTTGCTTGTTGAAGTCGTTTGATCTTGTCTTCAATCTCTTCAGTCGATGCGTGTGTTCTTTGCGACAATACGCGCACCTCATCAGCAACAACGGCAAAGCCTCGGCCCTGCTCACCCGCACGCGCAGCCTCGATAGCCGCATTCAATGCTAGCAGGTTGGTCTGCTCGGCTATCTCTCGAATCGTTGCCAGAATCGTCGCGATTTGCTGACCGTGCTCTTCAAGCTCACTGATGATGGATACAGCACCAGTTAACTCATTAGCCAACTCATTGATTGAGGCTTGGCTTTTCTCCATTTGCTGGAAGCCTTGCTCGCTCAACTCAACTGAATGGGTCGCGCTCTTAGCGGTATTATCTGCGTTAGATGCAATCTCTGACGTTGCTGTCGCCATTTCAGTTACTGCCGTAGCAACCATGGTGATTTCATCTTGCTGCTTGCCAACGCTCTCACTTCGCTTCATCGCGCTTTGGTTGGCATGTTCTGCACCATGGGTCATTGCTGAGGACACGTTACTCACGTTTTTCATCATCTCGTGGAGACGATCAATGAAGGTATTGAACTTATCAGCCAATTGCCCCACTTCATCATGGCTAGATACTGTCAGCCTACGTGTTAAATCTCCCTCGCCCTCTGCGATATCCGCCAGCGCTTCACCTACTCGACCTAACTCGACAAGTTGGCGAGCAACAAACCATGAGGTCGCGATAGCCATTACGATAAGTACAATCAAACCTGTCGTAACTTGGTTGATTAACATGGTAAATAGCGGTTGTTCCAAGACCTCTTTGTTCATTTCTATCACAAGCATCCAATCGGTATTCTTGATTGGTTCCGCCATAATCACTTTATCTACGCCGTCTACGTCCGCGTAAAGCGTCGTTAAATTCGCAGCTGCTGAGTTTAAGCTCGCAACATTTAGCTCGGGCGCAATATCGGTGATCTTCTTGAGAATGAAATCTTTGTTACTGTGCGCAACCACTGTGCCTTGAGTGTCGATCAAAATAGCGCGACCATCACCCGGTACTGGAATCGCCAATACGTCTTGAATCAACTTATCTAAAGCGAGGTTAGACGCTGCTACCCCAACGATTTGACCATTTTCAAACACAGGATCCGTCAGCGTAACCACCAAGGTTTGCATGGTGACACTCACGTAAGGTTTGGTGGTAATTGCTCTGTTCGCCGCCAACGTCTCTTTGTACCAACCGCGAACACGTGGGTCATAACCGGGTTTATTCAAAGAAGGATCATGACGGAACATTTCCCCATCTTTGTTTCCAAAATAACTGAGGCCGAATCCACCTGACACCAAGGTTTGGCGCAAGTGGGGTACCACATCCAGATCTGGGTTCAATGAGATTTGTTGTTGTAATCCGTTTACTGCTTGTTTCTTGTCGTGAAACCAATCACTAATGCCTTTGGCGTGAGCATGGAGCGTATTTCGGCTTTCACTCTCTATCGCTTGCCAGCTATTGGTTTGAAACGTTTTGTAGCCAATAAAAAGTAAAATGGCAGATGTCACCGCAATCGCCAAAACCACAGAGGAAACCATTTTCCTCTTTAGACTAAATTGCATAATTTAGAGCCTCTTATAAAACTTAGAACATGAGTTAGTGTTTTATAGTCTCACCTATGCAACTGATTTTATGAGAGTTTCGACTCAATAATGAAACAAGTTGGGTATGATTTGTCAATATGTGACTTGTGCAATACCAAAGTAGTATGGAACCCGCTACGAAGGTGTGCTGATGAAATAAAGATACTTTAATGAGATATAGATAATTAAATACCGCTATTCGAAAACTGACAATAGAAGTGTTTAAAACAAGAGCCAAAATTCAGATACAAAAAAACCAGTCACTAGGACTGGTTTGATTGAATAATGGAGGCGCCTCCCGGAGTCGAACCGAGGTCCACTGATTTGCAGAGCTTGGCTCTAACTATGAGAGAGTACGAACTATCTGCATCAACTCGTATCTATTGGTATCCAGCCAACACTAATCATAGTAAATACAAACACATAAATCCTGTACAAAACTTTAACCGCACATCCAAACCTACGCTATTCCGAGATAAGTTCGGGAATTTCATCCAGGCCACTTTCAGCGATGGTTGGAGCACCTTGTACCGTGACACCATCACAACTAACGTAAACCTTACCGTTCCTACGTACTTGAGTACACTCTTCAGGAATAATTTCTTTTTCAATAGTCTCAGTTACTGTTTCTGTAACCGTTTTAATAATAGGCTCTTCCGTTACCATTCGATACAAATAGTAAAGCCCCAAAGCTGCGGCAATTGTGGTAGCAAATAATAACACAAGCAAAAAAGCCAACTTTAACCATCTTAGCACTCTGTCTAATCTACTATTCCAAACACCATCTGAACTCTCTTTCCTTGCACTTGCCTCTTTAGAGAGAGCCTTTGCATTGGCTTCAGCGGCTCGACGATTAGCCTCTGCCGCTTTTCGTTGCTCATTCGCGATCTGTAATTCAATGTGCGAATTGCGATTCTTTTGCTTATTGAGCTTTGAACGTTCCTCTTCGATGAATATTGCCTGTTTTACAGCTGTTAGCTCTGAGTTATCAGGATGACTAGCAACCGTATTTTTTGCATTTTCTTCTGCACTACCCAATGGAGTAGACGTTGGCTCTATTTGGGGTTCATTATGCAGGTTGTTTTGTGTTTCGGTCTGAGTCGTGTTCTGACTGTTCTGATTCAGTTGCGAAATCATTTGCCGCATCCGAATCTGGTATAGTTGTGTTAAGTCGAGGCTGCGCATTAATTAATTCCTCTAGCTCTTTACCTGTAATATCTGCTGGTACTGGGATAATTCGTTCATGGATGATTACCTGAGGGTCTTTAATGAACATTGGTTCAGGAACAGGTTTAATCTTATCTACATATACTGGAACTTCCGTTGGTACTTCGACAATTTTGTCGACCTCTACCGCAACTTCTTTTTCGACAATTTTTTCGACCTCTACAATCTTTTCTACTTCAACTTCTTTCTCAACAACCTTCTCAATCTCAACTATCTTCTCAACTTCGACTTCGACTGGAACTTCAACCTCGATGATCTTCTCTACTTCCACTTCTGTAGGAATCTCTCTGATTTTTTCTACTTCAACTTCTCGAGTTTTATTCCGACGATGGACCCAAACTCTCATGTAACGAATCATTTTTCGGTAAGTAACTTCACGACGAGATTTCCTTTTACGTCGCAGTTTCATACTATCGGCGAGACTATCTAACGTCGCTTTTTTCTTTCTAAGAGTTCTAGCTCTCAAAGAGCGCGCAATATTCTGAAGCAATGTGTGCCTGACTTTTTTACTCTCCAAACGTTTTTCTCTCGCAATTCTGTTCTCTTCCGAGTTAAGCGACAAAAACAAGTTGAGCAAGAAATACACAGGGTATATCAACCCAGATACAAGCATCATAAATAAATCAAAAGGTCTTTGTACCTCAACATTAAACAGAGCAAATACCGACACAACAGCTTTTTCATAAGCAGCTTTCTTTAAAATAAATCCCGACTCAGTGCCTGCAAATTGATTCTTACTCTGTGTATTTTCTAACTTACGTTCATCGATTGCAGCTTGAGTCTTATCCAAATTATCTTGAATACGAGTTAATCGTTGTTGATTACTATCTCGAGTAGTATTTAAGTTCGATACATCACTTGCAATGCGTGCAGCCTGGTCTTCAAAAGCCTTTACAGAGGATGCACAGTCAGCGACAGCAGAACAATCTAAGGCCTTTAATCTTCGATCACTAGCTTGATCATTAAGCTCTTGGATCTGTATATTTTTAAGAGATATCTGATTATTTATTGAAACCTGTTCAGTTCTAATCTCTGTCAACTGGCGTTCAAACTTTTCAATATTCGTTAGTAACGTAGTCAAATATTCTTCACTGTTAGAAGTCAGTGTCTTCGCTTCTTCAACTTTGCGAATTTCTTCTGTAGCTAACGAGTCCAGGTAACTATTTACACCCGCATAGCATAGAAACCAAAATGATGGGACAAGAACGAACATCGAAACTTTAAGAACTCGACTAGATACACTCCACTCTTTGATAACTGCTGATGTCCAAATTAGCACAGCTATTTCTGCACAGCCTAATAGAATGCCAAATGGAGAAATCGGTATAAATGGGATTAAAGGGTCAGCAGCAAAAAGAACATCGTACCCTTTTACATTGAAAATTATGATCATGCCGCCCATGACATAAAGCATCAAGGTTAATCCCAAGTGTTCAGGGAGTTTTGAAGTTTCTATATTCATTAATACATCTCTACGGAAAAGTATCTACGTATGTTTTGAGTTTTAAGGATCAACATGTCATCACGACCATATTCAGCCATAAACATGTTGTACAAATCCATATCACCATCAACTACTTTCCAATAGTCGAGATATTCCTTATACACGGCTTCTATGAACTCTGGTGTATCCGGCTTACTTGGTATATATGGTCGATGGAAACCAATCTCAGCCCCATTTTGTATTCGCTTTTGAGTTCCAGCTGCATATATAAATCCGCAAGTAGAATAGCAACGCATATATTTGTCAGCATCAGTATCCCAGTTATTCTCATGCAGATACAATCCGATAAGAACGCCTTCATCTAAGACTCCCCCCGGACTATGAAGCATTAAACGGTTGAGTGTGAGCCCCTTCTTCTCAAAGTGTTCGACATATCTAAGAAATTTATTGTAAGCGCCTTGTACAATAGGGCCTTCTCCATACAGGTAATAACCGTGTTCGTCTTCCCCAATCATGAAACTTAGTTTTTGTGAGTATTGTAATGGGTGCTGATATTTCTCTGGGGCAAAAAATTGTGGCCCCCCCCCCCCCCCCCCCCCCCCCCCCCCCCCCCCCCCCCCCCCCCCCCCCCCCCCCCCCCCCCCCCCCCCCCCCCCCCCCCCCCCCCCCCCCCCCCCCCCCTTTGAGTCTGGTACGGACAAGTGTTCTATTGTAGTTTCTGTTGTCTGGTCGTTATCAGGTTGCTTCGGGGTCGCCGCAATACTAGGAGTTTTAATGTCTGTTGAAGTCTTTGATTCGTTCTTGCTAACTTCCAAACTTTGATGATCAGAGTCGATGCTAGATGAACATGCAGAAATTAGGCTGCATAAAAGAATAAGACTACATCTTAGCTCTGAATTCATTTATATAACCATAGTATATTAAAAGGCTTCAAATTATATTAACTGATTGACTCAAAATCAACAATAGAGTAAGAACTTTAACCCTTAGTTTGTTTTCTATTTATCTAAACCAATTCTGTTGAATTAACAAAATCATCAATAGCAGTGAAGGAAAATTAAATCATGACTCATTAACCAAATACACTTTCCTAAAACAAAATTTCTAAATTCAATCACACATTAACAATTTGTCCGTACACCGTAATTTATATTATGTTGATTAGACAACTTTTTGCCATAGAGCCTATATATTGTGACTGATTACCTATCAGAATAAACTAGTCTGAAGGGCATTATTTGAGTCGTGATAATTCAACTACTACTTATCCAACTAAAGCAACCTAAAGAAATGGATTGGAAGCACAATAAGCCCATACAAGTAATTCTGCCTTCATGTAAGGTGTAAATTGCTTTAACAGAGTTGAATTTTTCCTGAGCTATTGTCGTGTATACCAAATTCAAGAAAAACATACCAAAAAAGCCCCAGCATAAATGCTGGGGCTTTTGGGATAATGGAGGCGCCTCCCGGAGTCGAACCGAGGTCCACGGATTTGCAATCCGCTGCATAGCCACTCTGCCAAGGCGCCTTAAATTGATTGTCGTAGTCTAAGGTAACTACGTGTCTCTTTAGAAGAGAAATAGATGGTGCCCCGGGCCGGACTTGAACCGGCACAGCGCGAACGCCGAGGGATTTTAAATCCCTTGTGTCTACCAATTCCACCACCAGGGCACGCAATTCTTTATTGCGATGCCGTTACGATTCGTAAACACCATCTTAATGTCGATGCTAATCAACATTACAAAATTTATAGCAACACACGAGATTCTCTGTCTTTAAGATTTAGGCGAGACATTAACCTTGTTAAGGTTGCGTTCTACCAACTGAGCTAGTGCGCATAGTATTCAAACTTAAAGTTTGAATGGAGGCGCCTCCCGGAGTCGAACCGAGGTCCACGGATTTGCAATCCGCTGCATAGCCACTCTGCCAAGGCGCCTTTTTATTTCAACACGTTAGGATGTTGTCCCGCTGTGTTCGGGTGCTTACTTTACGGATTGAGAAAGGATAGTCAAATAAAAATGTGCATTTAAATTCTGTTTGCTGACATTTAAATCAAATTGCTGCACCTTCCACCTATTCATACAGAAATCGTACAGCAATTTACATCACCATTTTTTCATTAAACGCCCAACGAGGCTTGGATGGTACGACCAACAGTGATCAAACATACTCATTAATTGAGGGTTGCCGTACTTAGAAAGGCTCACAGCGTGGAAGCGGTTCTTGTGTTGTTTCAATTTCTCAACCTGCGCAATCATCTCATCAGACTGCTTAGGTGCGATAAAGTCAGAAAGCACAACCAAATCTGCGTTCTTGTATTTATCACCCATCATGAGATCAATCGACTTCATCAAGACTGGTTCTAGATCGGTACCGCCGTGGAATGAGTAACTTAAGAAGTCACTCGCTTCACGCAATCCATCCTGACGAGTTAACTCATAAGTAATTTGCTCTGAAGAGAACAGAATTACGTAACAATCGCGCTCTTCTGCCAATGCAATTTGCATCAGAGCATAAGCCATAGCTTTAGCTGATTGTTCTGGGAATCCGCTCATTGAGCCAGAGGCGTCAACACAGACGATAAATGGCCCTTTCTCGATGTCGACATTCTTAGCATCTGGCTTTTGCGCTTTCACTTTTCTTAAGGTACGAGATTTACCTTGAGAGCGGTAACTCAATAAGCGCTTATCAGCTAAATGCTTATAGAAGATAACTTCAAGTTCTGGGTAAGCCAAAAACATGGTCTCATTTGGCAGCATCTTATTAAGGTCGTCACTTTCGTGAATACCGACAATATCGTCTACCGCTTCATCGGCTTTTTCTTCGACCATTTGAAGCTCTTCGACTGGCGCTTTATGCAGTGACGGGTCATCTTCTAAACCAGCCATACGACCAAGCTTCTCGGCAATCTCTTGAAGCCCTTTGTGCTTGTTAAGGAACTCTGCATGACGCTTCATTACCGTAAGGTCGGTTTTGCTCAGCTTGGCTGACGCCATATCCCACAAACGCCCTACACTGCCTTCATCACCAGATTCCGTCACTTTGTCCATGTTTTTCATGGTTTCCATGCGCTGGTAAAGGTCAGCAAGCACTTTCTCTTTGCTTGCTTCAAGCTCGGTTACCTGAGCTTGCTTGATCGCTTCAGACAGGGCTTGATACCACTGGTCACAGAAGTAGTGCGGGAACATGGCGTTATACACGCCCTTATTGTGTTCAAGCAGACGGCGAGCTTGTAGATAAAACGCAGAGTGCCACTCCAGCTTTTTGATCACCGAGTCGATCTCTTCAAAAAACTGCTCTTCATTCCAGTGAATCACTTCTTGGTAGAGGGCAATTTCTTGTTGAAATCGATCGGTTTCGCAGACTTTGGTGACGCGTTTTTTTACCTTGCCACGCCACTTAACTAAATGGTTTTTAACAGAGGTTTTAACACCTTTGTTTTCCGCCGCCATCATCACTTGCGAGCGGGCCAATAAGTCATTCATTGCAGTATCAATGATGCCAGAGTCTGCCACCATTAAAGCCAGATTTAATCCGTCTGCTCCTAACATATAGGGTCCCCTTACTCGAAGTATTGGCTCATGAACTTGATACGCTGAACGATCTTACTGCTCTTAACCTGTGTGGTCTCAAGATCTTGAGTGATGGATTGCAAGCTTGCTTCCATCGCCTTCGGTAATTCAGGGTCAATAAAGTTATGTGGTAGCGCACCATGGAAATCTGAGCGCACTTTCTTAAGGTTAAATTCTGCGTCTTGAAGTTGTTTAAGCGCGGCTTCTGCACCTGTTAACCATTTGTCGTATAGTTCTTTGTCCAGACCATCAGACGTCACGACGCTCACTAACACTGAACGGTTAGCAATGTCTTTGATAACGAGTTGGTTGGATGCATCTAAATCCAGCTTGAGACGACATAGGTTCTTGTTTTCATTTACGTAACCATAGATGTCACCGTGACCTTCTTTGATCACGCGGTCGAAATCATCTTTAGCAACGTAAACCCAGCGACTGTCGCCTTTTTCAGATTCAGACACTGACATGTTGCTTTGCAGTAGTACCAATTTCACTAGGTTGTAGGCACTACCAACGCTGTACATTTTCGCGTTCTTGATATCGTGCTGGTAAATGTCTTTACGCAGTAGACCGCTACTCGTTTCCATTGAAAGAGATACAGATAGAGTTGACTCTACATCGTCTTGAATCTCTTCTAACTCTTCACGTGCAAGCTCAATTTGGTGTTTTGATTCTTGTTGGTCAAACGCTCGGTTCAACGCAAAATCGTTAACGACACTACGAACCACGTCACGAGACTCTGGGCTATGCCATAAACAGTCTTGAAGTAACATGATATCAAGCGGATTAACGGTATCACGGCCACTGAAGAAGGCACTTGCTTTAAGCAGCTTAACGGCTTTCTTCCAACGACGGTCAGACACGTAAAGATCTGAGTCTGACATTGCGCCGCCCTGCTTCTTCACTGTCTCTTCAAGCATGGTTTTAAGCTCGTAAAGCTTGTCGAAGGCGTTGTCGTTAAGCTCTAGACGATCTAACTCCTTCTGCCATTGGTGATATTCAATATCAGTGATAGCCAGACCCGGTGGGATGGTCGCTTCTTGAGGTGTACCCGTGGTTAGCATCGACTTAAAGTTCTGCTTATTCTGGATACGGTTTACGAACACGCGCACCAACATACGGTCATAAAGTGCCTCTAGGCCGCTGTCTTCATCTGGTAACTCGTTAGATGCAGAGACCAACAGTCGCATAGGAACACGTTCGATGTCGCTGCCGTTTTTAAAGGTTTTTTCGTTAACAACGGTCAATAGCGTATTAAGGATTGCTGGGCCGGCTTTCCAAATCTCATCAAGGAAAACAACCTGAGCTGTTGGCAAGTAACCCTCAGTTAAACGCACGTAACGACCATTGTCTTTCAATTCTTGAATACTCAACGGGCCAAAAACTTCTTCTGGGGTTGAGAAGCGCGTCATCAAATATTCGAAGTAGCTACTGTTATCGAAAGCTTGTATTAAACGTTTCGCGATCAAACTTTTCGCGATACCCGGAGGACCAAGCAAGAAAACACTTTCGCCTGCAAGCGCAGCAAGTAAACAAAGTTTAATGGTGTCTTCACGTTCGTAAACACCGTCAGATAAGGCTTGAGCAAGCTTGTTAATGCGTTCGGAGAGTAATGCTTTGTCAGCATGGGAGGATACAGAAGGATTCATCACAGCAAAACTCCGGAAACTTTCAAGATAATTAAGAGTGTAGATATGTTTTTATACATTTGTTAGCACTTTGTTACAAGTGTATTTTATTGTTGAGTAGCATTTATATCAGATGGTTAGGTTGGTAATTTTGGTGTAATCAAAGATTCCAATTTTGAGAATAGAGTCACAATGTGTGATGAGTTTCGTGGAACGCATTCAGAATTTTTCTTTTATTTTCGACATAATTGGCGTTATGGTGGTCGACGTCTTATATGTCCGGCAATTGGCAAGGAAAGTGACTACCACTCCATGAAAACAATAATCCACAAATGGAAAAGCATCTCACTTATAGAAGAGGATGTTAAATTACCCACCGGGTCTTCAATAACTCACACTACGATTCAACATCCTGGCGCAGCAGTCATACTTCCCATCACGTCTAACGGAAAGGTCATTCTTATCAATCAATTTAGACCTTCGTTAAAAAAATGGCTGTTAGAACTCCCAGCAGGCACGATGGAACAAGGTGAAACACCTTTAGATTGTGCCAAGCGAGAACTCGAAGAAGAGACTGGTTACAGTGCTGGTCAATTTCAAAGTTTGGGGCAAGTGACTCCACTCGCTGGCTTCTGTGATGAGATCCAGCATCTATTCGTTGCATCAGAACTCAACCTAACCACACGCTTTAGCTGTGATGATGACGAAGTCATTGAAGTGCTTGAGCTGACTGTTGAAGAGCTTCAACAAAAAATTCGTAACGACCAAATTACCGATACCAAAACTATCGCGTGTTTAAGTAAAGCCCAGCTTTGCGGCTACCTATAGGAGAGAAATATGGACTTTCGTTCTGATACCGTCACCAAACCAAGTCAGGCTATGCGCCAAGTTATGGCTAACGCAGAGGTTGGCGACGATGTCTACGGTGATGATCCGACTGTAAACGACTTAGAGCAGTGGGCAGCCGAAGAAGCGGGTTTTGAAGCCGCCATGTTCACTTCATCGGGCACGCAAGCCAACCTTTTGGGGTTAATGGCACATTGTGGTCGCGGTGATGAATACTTGTGTGGGCAGCAAGCTCACAACTATAAATATGAAGCTGGAGGTGCCGCGGTTCTCGGTTCAATTCAGCCACAACCGATTGAGAATAACCCAGACGGTACTCTAGACTTTGGCAAACTCGAAAGTGCAATCAAACCTGACGACAGCCATTTCGCTCGCACAACGCTACTGAGCTTAGAAAACACCATCAATGGTAAAGTGTTACCACTCTCCTACTTGGCAGAAGCTCGTGAGTTTACCAACAAGCACGGTTTAAAACTGCATTTAGATGGTGCTCGTGTTTACAACGCAGCGGCGGCATTAGATGTTCCCGTTAAAGAAATCGCTCAGCACTTTGACTCAATGACCATCTGTTTATCTAAAGGTCTGGGGGCTCCGGTTGGTTCACTGCTTCTAGGCAGCAAAGAGTATATCGCTAAAGCACGTCGCCTAAGAAAAATGGTGGGGGGCGGTATGCGCCAGGCCGGTATCTTGGCGGCAGCAGGTAAAATGGCGCTTACAGAAAACGTAGAACAACTGAAGACCGACCACAAAAACGCGAAAGATCTCGCGATTGGCCTTAGCGAATTGCCAGGCTTCTCAGTGAACCCTGACTTTGTTCAAACTAACATCGTATTCGCCAAGCTAGATGACAGTGTCGATATCGCAGCAATCGCAAATAAGCTGGCAGCAAAAGAGATCACTATTACTCCAAGCAACCCTATTCGCTTTGTGACACACCGTGATATCTCTAGCGCAGATATCGCTCGCTTCCTCACAGAGCTTAAAGCCGTTCTTTAGTTACTGCTTGCGCCCCAAATAACTGAATAAAACCAAACCCTATGTTGCTAATCACAATATAGGGTTTATTTTTGCCTTCAAAAAGCTCCGCCTACCCTCGACGTAAAACAAGATAAGCCGACTTCAGCCTGTGCTAAGCTCAATAAACTAAAGCACTTGGTTGTTTTTCTACCGATATATCGCAGTGCAAAGCCTATATAGCTTTACACGCCCTATCGAACCCTTACAATGTGCTCAAAATATTTTTACAAGGTTTATCTCTATGTCTATCCAATGGTTTCCGGGCCACATGCACAAAGCCCGCAAAGAAATCGAAGAAGTTATCCCTAAAGTTGACGTTATCATTGAAGTACTAGATGCGCGTATTCCATTTAGTTCAGAAAACCCAATGATTGCAGAGATCAAAGCAGGTAAACCGGTAGTTAAAGTTCTAAACAAACGCGACCTAGCCGATCCAGAGCTAACACAGATGTGGATTGAGCACTTTGAAAAAGAGCAAGGTGTAAAAGCGATCGCAATTACCACCAGCGTTAAAGAAGAAGTGAATCACATCATGGAGCTGGTACGTAAGTTAGCTCCTCACCGTGAAGAGATCGGTAAAAACATTCGTACCATGATCATGGGTATTCCAAACGTTGGTAAATCAACCATCATCAACTGCCTAGCCGGTCGTACTATCGCTGTAACAGGTAACCAACCTGCAGTTACTCGTCGCCAGCAACGCATCAACCTACAAAACGGTGTGGTGCTTTCCGATACTCCGGGAATCTTGTGGCCAAAAGTGGAAAACCCACACAGTGGCTTCCGCCTAGCAGCAACTGGTGCAGTAAAAGATACTGCAATGGAATACGATGAAGTAGCTTTCTACACAGTAGAGTACTTGGCGAAGCAATACCCTCACCTACTGAAAGAGCGTTACCAAATCGAAGAACTACCAGAGTCAGACATTGAACTGATGGAAGAGATCGGTCGCAAGCGCGGTGCACTGCGTGCAGGCGGTCATATCGATTTGCATAAATGTTCAGAAATTCTACTTCATGAACTGCGCAACGGCACACTAGGTCAAGTGACTCTAGAGCTACCAGAGATGATCACACAAGAGCTGATTGAAGTAGAACAAGAAGCACTACGTAAAGCTGAAGAGAAAGCAAAGAAAAAAGAAGAGCGTCGTAAGCGTTACCTGAAGAACAAGCGCTAATTATTGCCCACATTCGCGTAAACTCGTTACGCGAATTTTCCGGCTTTTCGCGCCCTAATGATATCGTTAGGGCGTTACTTCTCAGCATTACCCCGTCATTGATAGAACTAATATCTTGTCACATAAATAAAATCTAAAATTTACATTAGTGAGTTTCATAGACATACTGACGCATTATTTTGTGATCCCGTAGCGAATTTTAAGATGCGTTCATATCCCGGTTTTCAAAACCAGCGTTTCAAAACCTATTTTGATAATGAAATATACCTGCCGTATGTCAATTTCATCTACCTACCGATCACTATATTTCTAGCCTTTATCATCACCGACTTCATTCATTTTGGTGACCAGTGCATCATGCCTATTGTTCTGCGCGTCATTCTTTCAGCACTGATGGCGGGAGCCGCGTATTACTGCATAAATAATCGACCAAACATACTACAACAGTTAGAGAGTTTACTACTGATAACGAGTGCACTGTTTCTTGTTGTCGTTGGAAGGATAGCCATCGGCTTTGGAAATTATGATTACCAAGGCGGCGTCATTCTAGTAATGATTTATCTGGGTACCTTCTCTCGCCTATCTGCTCGATACAGTTTATTTACCCTAACCTGCATACTGGCTAGCTATCTTATCGGTTTATCGCCACTTCTTTATGCCGCTGAACCTGCGCATGAGCTTGAAATTATCTCTATCTATTTAGCAACCTACGTATTGGTTGCCGCAGCAAGCTTAAGAAGAGACTTAGAAGTTCATAAACGCTTCTCCCAATCTGAACAACTGCGCAAGCAGGCGATCCAGCTGAGAAAACAATCGAACCTGTTTGAAGCACTCTCTTACCAAGATGCTCTAACCGGCTGCTACAACAGACTTTATCTTCATCAAGTTATCGAGCCGAACATCAATCGCAATCAATCTATGACAACCATTATGATCGATATCGACCACTTTAAGTCGGTCAACGATACATACGGTCACCAAACTGGCGATATGGTTATCAAAGAACTTGCGAAAGCGATTAAGGCTAAGCTGCCAGTTAAGAGCAACCTTTTCAGATATGGTGGAGAAGAGTTTCTGATTATTGCTCAAGGGTTAAATAGCACCCAGGCGCAACAACTTTCCGATAGTTTGCTCACATCACCTTCAAAGCTTTCTTTGGACGTGACAGTTTCTGTTGGCGTAAAACATATTGATCGCGCAGTTGGTTCGGTTGAACAATTGATTGAAGATGCTGATAGAGCGCTTTACCAATCTAAGAAGAATGGGCGTAACTGCATTTCATGGTGCACCGTCTCCTACCCCAATGTAGAAACTGCAGCAGTCTAAACACGGCACAAATAAAAAGCCCCGAGCTAATCCTCGGGGCTTTCTATTTTTAATCGTGCTAACTTTATCAAGCTGGCGTTTGTAGTTGCTGAGCTAAAGTCGAAGGTGAAGGCCAAGAGTAGACTTTCTCTTTTACTTTACTGCCGCAAGGCGCATCCCAAATTTGCTCAAGCTCTTCTTTACCACCGATGGACTCATAAAACCCGATAGCTTGCTTGTTTTTAGACATCACCTCTAAGTAAAGGCCACTATCAGCATAGTATTGCTCAAGTCTCTCTGAGAGCTCTGATAACAAGCGTTTACCAATCCCACGACCACGGTAGGCGTTATCAACATGCAACGCATCAATAAAAGTACCACGGTCGAAGTTGTGATTTCCGAATGCACATACAAACCCAACAAGCAGCCCACCTTCTTCAAGAAGTAAAACATGTTGGTTAAAAGGAGGGTTGATAAGACGTGTTTGCCAAATTACCGATCTGTCTTCTAGAACGTCCTGATCTAGATATTGGTCAGCAAGAATACCTCGATAGTAGATTTTCCAACTGTCTGCATGTAACTGTGCGATACGCTCGTAATCTTTATATTCAGCTACTCTAATTTCCATTTATTAGCCCTTAGCACTTCCATTTATTTATAACTTCTACATTTAATACTACTTACCTACAAAATTAAAGCAAAACATACTATTAAAACCCGACAGCTAATAGGTACTTACACTTTGATTCTTGACTTACACGTGTACGCTGATATTCTAGCGCACATCTGTACGCTCAATGGAATATGCTGATGACAACTGCCAATACAACGCAAAATAAGAAGCCGCCTCTGATCTGGCTAAACGTTTTTATCTTCTCTTTTAGTATGCTTTTGGCTCTAGTTGCCGCCCCTCTATATGGCTACTACAACGGCTATGGCGCGGAGCATTGGGTTTGGTTGGCGATCTGTTTTAGCTTTTGTAATCTATCAATAACAACGGGTTACCATCGTTTGTGGTCACACAAGGCGTTTGAAGCACATTCTAGCTTACGATTCCTTTTTGCTTTGGGTGGCGCATTTGCACTTCAAAACAGTGCCCTTCACTGGTCTTCAGATCACCGAGTACATCACAAGCATGTCGATAATAACGACAAAGACCCATACTCAGCTAAACGTGGTTTTTGGTACTCGCATATCGGTTGGATGATTCGCAACTACAACACCTCAATTTATAAAAATTACGAAAATTGCCGCGATCTTAAAAAAGACAAAATTGTGATGTGGCAGCATAAGCATTACATCTTGCTAGCACTGATCATGAATTTTGGTGTCCCTATCGCGCTTGGCGTGATCTATGGTGACGTGATTGGCATGTTGCTAATGGTTGGTGCAGTTCGTTTAGTACTTAACCATCACACCACTTTCTTCATTAACTCGCTAGCTCACATCTGGGGTAGCCAACCTTTCACAGATAAGAACACAGCACGTGATAATGGCATTCTTGCGGTTTTGACTTTTGGCGAGGGTTACCACAACTTTCATCATATTTTTGAGAATGATTACCGCAATGGCATTTACTGGTGGCAATACGATCCAACTAAATGGCTGATCAAAAGCGCGTCGCTATGCGGCCTAACATCGAAATTAAAGAAAACGCCACAGGCTCGAATTGAGAAAGCAGAAGCTACGATGCTATTAAAGCGTACTCAACAGAAAATCATGCATCGAGCAGACAACATTCAAATTGCGGAGAAACTGCAAGCAGAGTTCGACTCTCTTGTTGCAAACATGAATGAATACTACGCGGTGAAAAAGCAGTTGCTTGAGAGCAAACGAGACGATGTAGTTAAGAAGTATGAGCACTCATTGCTTAAAGTTCGTTACCAACAAATCAAGCTCAATTTTGAACAGCAGAAGCGTAATTGGGCCCAAACAATAGAACAGTACGCTTAACCTTTTAATAACATATTCTGTTTTTTATCAAGCGCCTAGGCTAAAACAGCCTCGGCGCTTTTTCGTTTTTATTACCCTGTTTATGATTTGGGTTGAATAAAAACTCTAATCAAATCTGAAGCAACATCTAATATCACACTTACAATGTAAGAAAACGTTTGCTTACATTTCTAGTTGTGATCAAAGTCACTTACGGAATTTCATTTTGTAACATAGAATGCGCGCCCTCCTGTTCCACGGACTACAAAAGCGAATCATTTTATGAAAATGTTAAAAACATCACTGGCGCTAGCAATCTCTACTACCCTTTTATTCGGCTGCGGTGACGAAACAACAAACAATTACTACCCAGAAGTTCCTAAGCCTGAAGTTCCACAACCGACTCCTGTAGACAGCAAAGGACGCATCGCAGTATTTAACCTATCTTTCGATCGTTATACCTACGAAGATCTTGTTGCAGAAATGAAGCTGACTAAACCAGAGCAAGATGCACTGATTAAAGGCTGGCAAGATAAAACGCTGTCTGATGAAGACAACGCAACAGCTCTTAAAGTAATCCAGATTCGCAACGTAGCTGCAATCATCCAGACTGAGCGCCCAGCAGTTATTATGATGGCAGAGTTCAACAACGACGGTACTGCGGAAAACAATGACGCTATCATTGGTTTCCGTTTGAACTACCTTGCGGTTTCTCAAAACTCGAATAGTTTTGACCAAGACGGTATTCAATTAGAGCCAATCGTATTCCAATACTTTGCTAACTTCGCAACCAACACCGGTCTATTAAACGAGTTTGGTTTTGACTTAGATAACGATGGTAATGCAGGCCAGCTCCCAGGCGATGCATGGGGCTTTGGTAATTACCACGGACAATATGCGTTCGCTCTAATGTCAATGTACGAAATTGATCACGACAACATTCGTACTTTCCAAAAATTCAAATGGAGCGATATGCCTTCGGCTACCATGCCAACGATCACCAACTGTAATGATTCTTGGAACCCGATCCCTGAAGGTATGGAATGTGGTGATGATTGGTATACTGCTGAAGAATGGGCAGAAGTTCGCCTTTCTTCTAAAAACCACGTTGACGCACCAATCCTGATCCCGCAAAACGATGGCACTACTGACACAATTCATCTGCTTATGTCTCACCCGACACCACCGATTTTCGATACAGGTAAGAACAAGGTTCAAAATGCTGATGAAGTTAACTTCTGGGTTGATTACATCGAAGGTAAAAGCTACATGTACGATGATAAAGGTGTGACAGGCGGTTTAGCTGATGATGCCAAGTTCGTAGTAATGGGCGACCTTAATGCCGATCCTCTTAAAGGCGATGGCGACCTAACAGCAATCAATGCACTAATGGATCACGACAAAGTTAACCGTTTAGCAACGTTTGGTCCATTAGCACCAGCTAGCCTTGGTGGCCCAGAATGTCTAGCGCTTGGCGAATGTAAAGAAGCAAACTGGGATACTCCATACCCAGGTCAAGTAACAAGCACGAGTGGCCTCCGTCTTGATCACGTTGTTCCATCAGAGAACCTAACTATTTCAGATTCTGGCGTGTACTGGCCTGCTACATTTGAAGATGGTCGTCTATTGATGAATGATGAGCGTGTAGGCAACTACGGTAACGGTAAAGATATCTCTTCTGACCATCGCATGGTTTGGATCAAAGCTGAAATCCATAACTAATATTGCCGCTTAAGCTTTTTCAATAATGCCCGACTCTTGAGTTGGGCATTTTTTATTTTCTTTTTGTAATTATTACTCAAGCAACCCTCTTTAATTATGGACTCAAGTATCCATAGTTATTGGATTTGGGCACTCTTTAATCCCGTCTATAAACTGCCTATATTACTTGCACTTACCGCGTGAAATACCAAGGAACAAAGAATGAGCAAGCTAACTATTATTGCAACTATCATCGCGAAACAAGACCGCATCGACCTAGTTAAATCTGAACTGATCAAATTAATCGAGCCTACTCGTGTAGAGGAAGGTTGTATCAATTACGATCTGCACCAAGACAACGACAAACCTGCTCACTTCGTTTTTCATGAAAATTGGGAATCAGAAACTCTGTTAGAGAAGCATTTAGGCAGCCAACATATCGCGGACTACCTTGCGGCAACTGAAGGTTCGGTTGAATCGTTTATTATCAACAAAATGACTCACGTCGCCTAAGTAACTTCTCACGACTTTAGAATACCCCGTTAATAAAACGGGGTTTTGTCGTTTTAAGGACTTGTGATTTTTTATCCATAACGAAAAAACCCGCCAACTACGGCGGGCATGGTCAAACTTTGTGACTGCTTATAACAGCTCTATAGCAACCATCAAACCAATATTGAGCGTTAACTATGACTAAATAACGCTCTGATATCTCTTTGCTTTTTAGCTAACACGGGGGCATTAGTTGAAAGCACGAGCCAAGATACCATTCCCTTGATATTGGTAAACACTTGAATTGTTACTCACAAAAACCGACTCTCCCGGCTTCAATGTGATGCTTTGCCCTTCTGAAGTCACCGTCGCTTCCCCTTCCACACAGAACAGGATTTCCGCGCTACGAAGATACTGAGATTTACTTTCATCTGTAGCAGATAAGATATCAAAACCAAAATCATCCACTGGAATTGGATAACTCATTTTGCCCTCTTTTAGCACTGGCTTAAGACGGATGTCTTGCGGCTTGATAGGCTCAAAAATAGTGTTGTCAATCAGCTCTGGAACATCAATGTACTTTGGCGTTAAACCTGCTCGCAGAACGTTGTCGGAGTTCGCCATGATCTCTAAACCAGTACCTTGAACATAAGCGTGTGGTGTTTCCGCAAACAAAAACATGGCTTCTCCCGGTGCGAGTTCAACCGTGTTTAACATCAATGGCGCAAACAAACCGATGTCACCTGGGTAGTGCTGTTTAAAGTCTTGGCTGTATTGCAAAGCTTCTCTGCCCATTACCGTCTTAGCCGGACGTCGATGTGCCGCGTACAATTCCTGTAACGCCGTTTCTTTCTTTTCGCCTTCTAACGACATGATCGCGGTAAAAAATGCTTTCAATGAATCACTGTCGGCATTGGCTTTAAGAACGTTTAACTCAATCGCTAACGACGGAATATCAGCCTCTTCAAACAAAGCAATAATGTCTTCAATCGGTCTGAATCCATTCATCGCCTTGTAGAAGGTTAACGCGTAAACCAGCTCGGGCTTATGGTTTGGATCTTTATAGTTACGATTAGCTGCATTCAATGGAATACCTTCTGCGTTCTCGCGCTCGAAACCTATTTCAGATTTACGTTTGTTTGGGTGAACTTGAATAGACAAGGGTGTTTCCGCAGCCAGCACCTTAAATAGGAAAGGTAATTCACCAAAGCGTGCCGCTGTATAGCCGCCTAAAACGTCAATCTTGTTCTCGTCAATCACATGAGAGAGAGTTTCGCCTGTGTCACCGACCTTCGAACAACCATTTGGGTGAGCTCCCATCCAGATCTCAGCTTGTGGTTCTTGATTAGGATTTACAATACCGAACAATTGGTTAATGGAGTCTTTACTGCCCCATTCGTAGTTTTGAATAACATTGTCGAGTTTAAATAGAGACATAATTACTTCTCATTAAAAATCTGGCCGCCAAGCTTAAGCGTGGCTGCGATGTTGCGAGCAGTGCGAGTTAGGTTGTGACTCGCTTCTGATAAAACTTGTTCTAAAGGTTGCGGTGAACGTACAGTGCCAAAGGTGCTGTTGATGACTTGGTATAACTCATCAATTTCTTGACCTAATGAACCAGCAATACCGATCGTTGGAATGCCTTTGCTTTGCGCTCGTCTGGCGATTCCAAATGGCGTCTTACCTTGTAAGGTTTGGTTATCCATTTGGCCTTCTCCTGTGATCACTAAGTCGGCATTGGTTAACATCTCATCTGCATTGAGCGTATCCAAAACCATCTCAATGCCTTGCTTGATCTCAATATCAAACAACAAAGATAACCCTAGAGGTGCGCCACCAGCGGCTCCAAACCCCATACGCTCACGATGATCTTGCCCACTCTCTGATTTCACCACCAAAGCAAAGTGTTCAATGGCTGCATCCAACGTTTCGACAAGTTCCGTTGTTGCCCCTTTCTGCGGACCAAAGACGTGGCTTGCTCCATTAGGGCCAGTCAATGGATTATCTACATCGCAAGCAACAATAAACTCAACGGTGCTACAGCGAGGGTGAAGGTTTGAAAGATCTATCTTTGCGATATCACTCAACGCAGCACCACCCGGTTGTAATTCACAACCGTTCGCATCCAGTAATCTCGCTCCTAATGCTTGAGCGATCCCCGCCCCCGCATCGTTCGTGGCACTACCACCTAAGCCAAGTAAGATCTTATCTACACCACAATCTAATGCTTGTTTGATCAGTTCCCCTGTACCAAAGCTGGTTGCTCGCTGAACGTCTCGCTGCTGTGGTGTAATGAGGTCAAGACCTGAAGCAGCAGCGAATTCAATCAGTGCCGTTTTCTCTCCGTTTGACTTGTCACCATTAAGTAACGCCCAGTTTGCTTGAACAGGTTCACCGAGTGGTCCCGTTACTGTTGCTGTGTGCAACTCACCTTCAAGCCCTTGCAACAGAACATCAACCGTTCCTTCTCCACCATCAGCTAACGGTAAGTGAACATACTCTGCACAAGGAAATACTTGGCGAAACCCAGCCTCAATGCTTTCACATACCTGCTTTGCTGTTAGGGATTCTTTGAATGAATCAGGAGCAATAACAATTTTCATCGTCGTTCACCTACTCCGCCCAAAATCAGGGCGGAGTACCTTAAGTTAGAATTTCACTTGGAATGATTTCGCCTGACACGCCTTTAGAGTGCCAAAGGTTTGAGCTTCCACTTGAGTATCGCGAACTCGTTCGTCCATACTCGTTTCAAGCCAAGAAGTCACAGGTTGACTAAACTGAACCTTGTCTTCTACTTCACCCGATTCGGCAGGGTTGTAGACACGAAGAATCAACGCATCTTCGTCCTCTGCTTTCTTAAGCACACTTAACACCGCGCCCTTTTGCTCTTTGCTTAGCAGTGAGTACGTCAAAGGCTTATCCTGCTCGCCGACGTTCAGCTTCATCGCGTTGTATGGGATCTTGTTGTAGCACTCGATAGGTGTGACATTGTCACGAGCTTCCGCCATGATGTTTGCGTCAATGTGGTTACCTGCAAAACCAAACAGTGCAAACTCACATACGATCTTGCCTCGTGTTTGTGAATCTGGCGTTGGGATCTTGATACCTGAAGGACGACCAGGGCGAAGCAATAGTTCTTCTTTACCCAGTACGCCAACACCGCGCAGTAGAGTTAGAGCAAATGTGTCGCGCTCTTCGTTGCCTTTGCTTGAGATAACTTCAAACTCACGTAGACCATTAGTCATCAACGCCATACCACCCGTGGTGTTTTCAACAGCAGCGAAGTTCATTAGTTGGTAAACCGGTACTGGCGCTTCTTTCCACTTCTCTTCTTCCCAAACCGCCATTGCTGGATCGTTCGTTGGGCGAGTAATCAAGCCGAACTGGTTATCAGCAACGACATTTTCAGAAACGAATGGCGTTGGTACTAGAACACGAACACGGTGGTCATCCGCTTGGTTATCTAGTTCCATACGAACTTCAATACGGCGCGAGCCTTGTTTCAATACTACTTGGCAATCAACATCGACGAAGCCGTTTTGGCCAGTGCGCTCTTCACGCTCTTGTAAGCTTGCTGGCACGTTCATACGTAGCTTTATTGTTGCTACAGATTGGAAACCTTCGTGTTTAATGCTGGTTTCAGCCTTAAACTCATCCGAGTAAAGCAGCCATTCTTGGCGAGATGGGGAGTAATCGTACTCATCACCATCGTCTGAACCGTCTTCTACGCGAAGTACTTGGTCAAACAGCATCTCTGTTTCTTTGTCGAATACTGACAGTGTGCCGTTGTCGTTGACATTGATGCGGTAGAATTCGTTCTCTAACAGGTAGTCTTTTTGTTCAGCAACGATGTTATTGCCTTTTGCATTCGTTTCAATGTGCAGTGTGGTGTAACCCATTGCTGGCACAGCACGTTTAATTTGAATATCGTATTCAATGAACGGGTCGTAGTTACCGTAGTGCACGATCTGACGGTCGATCTTACCCGGGTCAATCACACGTTGATCTTGGATGTAGTATTCGACTTGATTGCCGTGCTCATCAAAGATGTTGAACTCGTTTGCGCGAATCGTAATCGTTGTATTGATGACCTCTTCACGCTCATAAGGAGACAAGTTGAAGAACGCCAGTTTGTCGCAACCTTCACGCGCTGGCATATGGTCAACGATCTTACGTTTATAGAAGTTGATTAGGTTTGATGCCATGTCGTCCGCTAGAATGTAGCGGTTTAGGATCTCAGCGTGTACTTTATCTGAACAACAGCAGCCGATAGAGTCATGAGCGTGGTTCTTCATGCTCTCTTTCCACATTTTCTCGATGAGACCGTGATGGTATTCAAAGCCCAGAGACCATGCGATCGATGCCAGTGGCTCTAGGATGTTTACAATCTTGTTTTCTACTTCTGCGTGAATCAATTTGATATCCATACGCGTAGAAGAGATCGTGCGGTGAACGCGCATGTATTTGCCGTCGTTAAATTCACCTTTGATAGTGTCTAGGTTGTCACGCTCTTCACGGATACGATCGAACACTTCCTCAAAGCGGCTCATCATGAATTCACGATCTGGATACACTTCACGCAGCTTATCCATCACTTCAAAGATGTCTTTCTGAATCGGCATCTGGTCATGACCATTAGGTAACAGAATGTCTTTCGTTACTGAAGGTTTCTCTAATACTGGGAAGTATTTGTCTAGACGAGCACGCAGGCCTTCTTCGTCTTGAGGCAGATATTTACCAATTGCGTATCCCAGAGGAAGCACTTGCGCCATCACTTCTGAGCCATCATTCGATTGCCACAAAAATTCTGTTTTATTGGTACCGTGACGTTCAGAACAGCCACGCCAGAACATAGCAGTATCAATACCAAAGCCATTGTAGATCATTGGCAATTGCGAGCTCATTGAGAATGAATCCGGTAGATAACCGATCTTCATTGGCTCACCTAGCTCTAGGCAATCACGTAGTCCATACATCATGTTACGAACGATAGACTCACCTGAAACTTGCATAGTGTCAGTCTGAGAGTACCAAGGGCCCACGATCAACTTACCTGCTTCTGCCAGTGCTTTTACGCGCGCTTTATTCTCTGGCTTGATAGCAAAGTAATCTTCCAGCACCGCTGTTTGTCCATCGAGAACGTAATACTTGTATTCAGGGTCGTTCTCAAGACGCTGCATGATCTCTTCCATGTTGTTCACAAGAAGAATACGCGACTCTTCAGTAGTGAAATACCATTCACGATCCCAGTGCATGTGTGGAGTAATATGAACGCGTGATGTAGTCATAGTGATTTACCTAAGTTTGCGGATTCGACACTCAAAACCGCTAATTTTTAAAATTTTCAATGGGTTAAAACTGGCTGCCACTAAATTTAGAGTGCAAGAATCCACGCCCAGATTCTGTGTGAATAAAACGTTAGGAGCACAGAAATTAGGACAGCCAGTGTTGTTCGTTATATTTATTGAGTGAGTTAAGGAGTTAACTCAGAATTTAGTTAGTTTTATGCTGCGGTTTGCACTTCAAACTTACCCTTTTTTACAGCGTGGCCTCGCCATACCAGAAGAGTAATTGTTGAAATAACCGTACCGATAAGTGCTGCGCCGAACCAAATTGCTGCGGCAGAGAATGCACCTAAACCAGCGTCATGAAGTAGGAAGATAGAGAAGATACCTGCACCCGGAGTTGAAAGACCGATACCTGCCGCACCAATCATTGCACCTGTAACGACAGAACCCAGTAGGAACGAGCCGATAACACGGATTGGATCTTCAATCGCCATTGGAATCGCACCTTCAGTGATACCCGCTAAGCCAAGTAACCAAGTTGATTTACCCGTTTCAATCTCGAAGTCTTTAAACAGACGTGGAGCAATAAGAGTAGATGCTGTTACCGTGAACGCAGATACCATCTTAACCGAGCCGAAAATTGCATAAGGACCATAAACACCGTTTGCCATCGCACCTAAACAGAATGCGTAAGCCGCTTTGTTTACTGGACCGCCCAAGTCGAACGATACGAATAGACCGATGATTGCGCCTAATAGTAGAGCGTTAGTACCCGACATGCCGTTTAGCCAATCAGTCAAACCTTGATTAAGCAATGCTACCGGTTTACCGATAACAAACAGCATCAAGGAGCCCGCCACTAATGTGCCGATCACTGGGTATAGGTAGAAGGTCAGGAAGCCGTTGAAAGCGGGGCTTAAGCGAACATTTTCTTTCACCCAACGCATAACATAACCGGCAATCAAACCACCAACAACACCACCAAGGAAACCTGAACCGATGAGGTTAGCTGCGATACCCGCTGCGAAACCTGGACCTAATGCAGGTTTATCTGCTAGGGAGTATGCTGTGTAAGCTGCTAGTACTGGTACCATTAATGTACCGAGCAAGCCACCACCTAATTTGCGGTACATCCATAACCAAGAGTCTTTGGTTGCGTACAGCTCTTGCAGGTCAAAAATTTGAGCGATAAGAACAGCGACTGCCAGAACAGTACCACCAGCAACGATTAGGGGAACAGCGTAAGATATACCTGAAAGAAGCGCTTGCTTGAGCTCAGTTTTAAGTGGCAATTTCTTCGGCTTATCATCTGTTGCCACGGTGCGATCAGCGCCATTGCCATTTTTAGATTCATCAATCGCGTCATTTAAAATGCGCTCAGCGTGTTTAATCGGCTCTGCTACCGGAGTTTCTACTCGTGGGATACCGTTAAAGCGATCAAGCTCTTTGATTGCGACTTCGGCTGCGAAGACACAAGCAACGGCATTATTCAGCTGGTCAGCAGTTAAGCGGTCTTCGATACCATTAGCGCCCTGCTTCTCAACATGAACGTTGTAACCCAGCTTCTTACCCGCTTTTTCCAAATACTCAGCGGCCATATAGGTATGAGCGATGCCCGCAGGACAAGCAGTAACACATACAATTGTTGGCGAATTTGTATCTAAGTTGTCTTGTTCTTCTTCCGTTTGATTTTCACCATCTAATAGCGCGAAAATCTCTTCAGCAGTGGTCGCTTTCAATACGGCTTCGCGAACATCATCATCAACAAGTGTTGTGGTCAATTCAGTAAGCAGATGCATGTGGGTAGAGCCCGCTTCTGCATTTGGAATCGCGATCAAGAAGATTAGATTCACATCTTCGTCTTCATCAAGGCCTTTCCATTTCATATCTTGCTTAAGTGTTGCAACGGCAAAACCTGCTTCTTTAACCGCATCAGTCTTACCATGCGGTACTGCAAGGCCTTCACCAAGTGCTGTTGGGCCTTGAGCTTCACGCGCAAATACAGCATCTAGGTACTGCTGCTTGTCATGTAGTTTGCCTTGCTGATCCAGTTGTTCAGCTAGTGCATTAATCGCTTCTTCTCGGCTGCTAAACGTAGTTTGCAGATTTACGAGCGACTTGTTAGTTAGAGTTGTAAGTTTCATAACCTTCTGTCCCATTGTCACGGATTAGTGCGACAGTTCTCCCTGTCGACGATGACAATAATACAACTTAGAGACATATGATCCGTGATCATGATCTCATGAATACAAATTTGTATTTAATTTGTATCTTAAAGATATCTTTCAAATGTACGAGAAAGCTTGAGATGTACCATTTAATTTGTATTATAAGCACTACAGACACCCATACGATTATCACCCTAACGTGATTCAAGGTTATTGGGTACCGTCAAATTACGGCATTTAACAACAAATTATTTAAGTCTAGTCGCCCTAGCGATTAATGAGGCAAAAATGGCAAGACTCCCGATGTATCGCAAAATCGCCGATGCAATCCGAGACAAAATCAAATCTGGTGAATACAAAGTTGGCGAAGCATTGCCAACCGAGGCGCAGCTCAGGGAAGTATTTTCTGTTAGTCGTGTAACCGTAAGACAAGCATTGAAATTGCTGATCGAGAATGACGAATTAGAGAGTGTTCAAGGTAGCGGTACTTACGTTAAAGAGAACAAGATCAATTACGACATCTATCAACAATCAAGCTTCCAAGAGAAGTGGGCTCACTTAGATGTAGTGACTCACAGTGATGTACTCGCATTTGAGATAAAGCCATGTTCGCTCGCCATGTCTGAACATTTAGACATAGGTGAAGGTGAGATGGTGTTCTATGTAAAACGTGTTCGTCATATGGATAACAGCCCAATCACTGTTGAAGAAACTTGGCTGCCAGTTAACTTATTCCCAGACCTTACCTATCAGGTAATGCAGAAGTCGAAATATGACTTCATCGAGAAAACAAAGGGAATGGTGATCGATCGCAGTGAACAAGAGCTGGTCCCGGTTCTACCACCAGCCGATGTGGCCGAACAACTCGGGATCGATCCAGCACAGCCGATCATTGAAAAACGAACTCGTGGCTATTTGGCTGATGACACGGTATTTGAATACAGTCGTAACTACTTTACTTCCAACGACTACCGCTTCACTTTAGTTGCGAAGAGACAGCGTCAAGCATAGTAAGCTGTAGCTGTACTTTGAAAATAATGAGCTCTCGATAGATTCGTTAGCTCTTTTCGTTTTTATTAACGCTTAGATAGCAACATCCGCCTAATTCCTGCTGCTTCCTTTTCTAAAATCGCCTAAACGATCCTTGTTGAAAATCATTTAGTCTCAAATCAGGTTGCTTATTGACCTCAATACGTAGAATCAAAAGCTCAATCTAAGTCAGGCTCGCTGCCAACTTGTTATTTGCTTTTGTCTACTGATCTAGCTGTAAATCAACCATGAATAAACGTCATTACACGGCACTAATTGTAACTATTGCCCTTGTCACCAGCCCACAAGTGTTTAGCTCCGTTGAAGTTGAACAAGAGATCGATGATTCCCCTTACACAAGGCTCACTAAATTAGGGTTCATTTATTCGCAGAATACCAGCACGTCTCTATCCATTAACTCAGGGATCTCTTTGGGCTACAAAGGCGATACATGGGGGCATAGATTTCAATTTGATACTTACTACACCGACGCGGAAAACGGTGAAGATGGTACCAACCGATATACAACGAATTATGGAATCACCTATGACATCAACTCAAGAACCTATACGGTTGCCGGGATTCGATTCGAGCATGATCAGTTCGGTACCTATCGTGACCAGTGGATTGCGATGACAGGTCTCGGTAGACACTTCTATGAAACGAACTACGTCACTCTGCAAGGCTCTATGGGCCCAGGTTATCGTATAACTGAAAGGCAATCCTTTGATGAGGAGTTTCCCTCGCAAATGAACTATGAGCTTATTGCCAGCGGCTCGCTCGAAGGGACAGTTCAGTTTACCGAGAGCTTTTCTATTGGTGCGAACGCAAGTGTTGCTTACGGTGAAGAAAACACCAACTACAACTTCAAAGGGTATTTAAAGAACATCCTGATGGGGAATCTCGCCCTCACATTCGATACTGAGTATATCTACAACACAACGGTTGCCTCAGACCAAAGCAACACCGAAATCTACAGCTCTATGAACCTTAACTATGATTTCTAGACTTGTTGGAATTCCTTACTGATTCGATTTCTAAGCCAGTCAGTTAACGAAACATCACTTAGTAGTATCAAAGCAGAACTAAAAAGGCGCACTAAATTGTGCGCCTTTGTTTTTCTTCAGCAGTAAAGAGGTTTCGCAAACAATAGCTCTAACTCTTAAATGCTTTGACTGTCATAGTTTATGATGTTTTGAACTGCGCCACTGCACTGTCCATCTCACTCGCCTGTGCTGCTACTTTATCAACCTCAACCAAGCAATGTTGAGCTGAAGCCGTATTCTGATTCGAGATAGCACTTAGCTCGGTAATGGAATCACTTACCTGCGCCATAACCGCCCCCTGCTCTTCAATAGCAGAAGCAATGCGTTCTGAGTTACCTTGAATATCTTCCATATCACTTAGAATCAGCTGTAGGCTTGAATCCAGTGATTCAGAGTCACTCAATGTACGTTGACCTTGAGAGTTACACTCTCCAATCTCCGCCATAGAAGCTTCCATTTGGCTTTGGATTGCTGACACCACGTTAGTTATCTCTGTGGTTGATTGGTGCGTGCGGCTTGCTAGAGCTCGAACCTCGTCTGCTACAACAGCGAAGCCTCGACCTTGTTCACCCGCTCGTGCCGCCTCAATCGCTGCGTTCAGTGCTAACAAATTCGTCTGCTCAGCAATACCTTGGATGATGTTTACCGCATCACCAATCTGATCCACATGGTGGTTCAATGAACTGATAGAGTCTTGGCTGCTCGATAGGCGTTCAGACAATTGCGTAATGTTGTTGATTGTCTCAACGACAACCTCACGACCTTTATCTGCATTAAGACGTGCTTTCTGCACACCTTCTGCGGCAATTGCGGTACTTTCAGAGATTTCACCAATCGTAGATACCATCTCTTGAACCGATACAGTCATTTCACCCGTGTGGTTAGCTTGAACATCAAACTGCTTAATCACTGATTCCAGTTCATTATGCATATTCGATGTGCTTGAAGTGAGCTGCTGAGACTTCTTCTGAGATGCCGAGATAAGCTTCTCTAGCTGATCTAACAACTGATTGAAGTATTCACCCAGTGAGCCTAGCTCATCGTGTCCTTTCAACTCTGAGCGAATAGAAACGTCGTTCGAATCCACAATACGTCGAATAACAGACAACAGAGACTCGATGCGGCCAACAATAGAACGAACGATCACCCAACTCAACAAGATAATGATGATGAGCAATGTGCCACTTAGAGCATTGTTAATGAGGTTTAGTTTCGCTAGTTGTGCAGCGGTGGTGTCTTTCAGCAACGCTGAGAACTCTTTGAACTGCGTTTCTACCTTATGAGAAGCAGAGCGCGCCTCACCTAGTAAACCTTCGTTGTGCTTTAGGCCAATTTTAACTTTCTGATCAACAACCTGCTGAGCTGAGTTTAAGAAGCTTGCCTGAGCATTAGCGAGTAAGCTCAAATCAAGGCTGCCCTGTTCAACCAACTCATTGAACTGGTACATGGCAAGTCTCTCCTCGTCTGAAGCTCTTTCAAAGCTTATTGCCAAGTCTTGGTGGAACTGACCCAGTAAACCTTCATCATCTGATAGACCTAAAACTTGATACGCGCTTACAACCACAGTAAAGCTCTTGTGGTAGTCAGAGATATCCTGTCTAAGCTGAGCTGTATTCGCAAGATTCAAATCATCAAGCACACTTGCCAGCTTAGACTCTAGGTCCTGAAACTGACGGTAGTTGTTTTCAAACTTGTCTAGGTACTTGATATCGCTTCGGAGAAGGAAATCTTTCTCGTTTCGACGCAAGTTAAGCAAACGAACTTCTAACTCTTTGGTGATCAATGTTGCTTCATGAAGCTGCTCACCGGTTTTTGTAAAATGGGAGGTGGTAAATAGTAGAGATACCATCCCTAAAATTGAGAATAGACCCAATGAAAATAGTTTATTTTTAATATTCATATAAAACATCTGATGTAAATAACGACCTTTAATGAGCACTCTATCAATAAGAAACAGCCATAAACGAGACTTGGAACACAGTCTTATATGTTAACAGACTGTGAATTTTCAAAAATTAAATAAATGAGAGAGTGATCGAGAATCAGTGACTACAGGTCAATTGCTACAGTTTTATGACAGGGTGTCATAATTATGAAATGTGGAGGGAGTTATTAACAAAAATCTCAAAAGTGAAACAAGATCGTGCTTAAAGCGTGAAATTTGGCATAAAAAAGCGCTGATGAAATTGTGTTCTACTCAATCTCGCCAGCGCATCATTTAAAAGACTTCTAAGTTAAGCTGCTTTCGTTCTTAACTTAGCAAGAATGTCGGCATTCTTTAGGTTTGCCATTCCAACGTAAGCCACTGGAACGAGGAACAAAGAGAAGAAAGTACCCACGGTTAAACCACCAACCAATACCAATCCGATATTGATACGGCCTAAAGAACCCGGTCCTTCCGCCAATGCCAACGGTAATGAACCAAGGATCATCGTCAACGACGTCATCAGAATCGGTCTCAGTCGAGAACGTGCGCTAACCATTGCCGCTTGTTTTGCCGTCGCACCTTTCTTACGCTGCTCGTTGGCAAATTCCACCAGCAAGATACCGTGTTTGGTCACCAGACCGACCAAGGTCAACAAGCCAATCTTAGAGTAGATGTTTAAGCTCTGACCAAATACCGATAAGGTCAATACCGCACCGACAATACACAGTGGAACCGTTAACAAGATGATCATCGGATCAACAAAGCTCTCGAACTGCGCCGCTAAGATTAGGAAGATGAACACGAGCGCTAACACGAATAGCACCTGCGCCCCAGCACTTGAATCCAGAAGATCTTTTACGATGCCGTTGAATTCATAACTCTGAGCATCATCAAGTAGCTCTGGAACTGCTTGGTCGACGTAAGCTTTTACATCACTCGCAGTAAACCCTGGCATCAAGTCAGCGGTAATTTCCGCGCTGTCTTGACCCATAAAGGTTTTAAAGCTCGATTCAGATGTCACTTGTTTGATCGATACAAACTGAGACAGTGGCAGTCGCTGGCCAGATTCTGAATCGACATAAAGCTTATCCAACACCTTGAAGTCACCTAAAGCGTTTAGGTTAACCTGCACTTGAATCGGATAGGTATAACCATCGTCAGCTTGCAGGTCAGCCGCTTTCACCGAACCCAAGAAAGTTGAGAGTGCATTGGTCACATTGCCGTAATCAACACCAGACAAAACAATCGCATTGCGATCAATGGAAAGATCATAACGCAGCTGATCACGTAACATTGAGTTACTCACATTGGTCACGCCCTCGTAGCTTTCTAATGCTTCAACCACTTTATGTGCCGTTTCAGATAACGCATCGGTATCTCGATTCACCGTCGTCAATTCGAGCACCATATTGGTCGCGATATTTAGGCTATCCGCAGTGCGCACTTTAAAAGACATACCATAAGCAGAAACATTGCTCTTAGCATCGGCAATAAACTCGTTGAGTAGTTCGTCTGCCGACTTGTCTCGCTCACCCCATGGTTTTAACAATACATGGTTAGTTGGTGTGCCCTCAATGTAAGACAGGTTCGCTTCAACCGAATCATTGTCTTTAAACACCGAATTAAGTTGCTCGTTGTTATCTAGATGGTACTGACGACCCACACCTGTTGGTGGTGTTGATGTTACTTCAACAAAGCCAGTATCTTCAGTCGGCAGTAATACCTGAGGCATTTTCCATACAGCAACAGCAGATAAGGCCACCATGACCAACGCAATTACGGTCATCAACACTTTACGTTCAAACCATTTGTTCAACTCTGCGCTGTAACGGTCTGACAATGTATTCAGTTTAGAATCGACAACTGAGTACCATTTAGCAGGTGTAGACACCGGTTTCATTAGGTAGGCACTCATCATTGGCGATAGTGTCAACGCCACAAAACCTGAGATGATCACGGCCGCAGCTAAGGTGAAAGCGAACTGTTTGAACAAGTCAGCCGTCAGGCCCGCCATCAAACCGATAGGTAGATAAACCACGGCTAACGTCAGAGTCATCGCAATCACAGGGAATACAATCTCACGACTCCCTTTCAACGCAGCATTCAGTGGTGTCTCGCCCTCTTCGATATGACGATAACAGTTTTCTGCAACCACAATCGCATCATCCACGACCAAGCCAATCGCGAGAATGATCGCCAATATGGTGAGAACGTTGATACTAAAACCCAATCCCCACATCACGGCAAATACACCGATTACACACACCGGAATCGTGATAATAGGAATCGAAGCGACTCGAAAGGAACCCAAGAAGATGATCACCACCGCTGATACTAGAACAACCGCCTCGACTAACGTCATGAAGCCCTGATCGATTGCTGCTTTGATGAAATCTGCTTGATTGTAGACCATCTTCATCTCGATGCCTTCTGGCAACTGAGACTGAATATCTTCAATTTGTAATTTCACTCTGTCTGCCACCGTAACTGGGTTCTCACTCTTAAGTGGCAGTACTTGAATAGACATCGCTAACTTGTCATCAACGCGAAGGATACTTGGCGCTAGGCTCTCTTCACCCATTTTCACGTCTGCGATATCTCCAACACGGATGATCTTTCCATTATCGACTCGGATAACAAGATCTCGGACATCTTCAACGCTGGTAACTTGGTTCACAGGATTAATAGAGAAATCGCGAACCTGACCTTTAATCGTACCCGCTGTAAAGGTTGCATTGTACGAGCTCAATGTCCCCACTACATCAGACGCACTGATATTCAGCGCCATCATACGATCCGGTTGTAACCAAACACGCACTGCCTTTGAGCTACCGCCATATGGGCCCCATACGCCACCTACACCTTGGATGTGCTTGAATTGAGGCACAACTTGCTGGCTGATGTAATCAAACATCTCCTGCTTAGACATATTGCCCGTGTTAACAAAGGTGATCACATTACTCGGAGTACCAGTGTCAGAAGAGTCGTCCGTCACGGTTGGTTGATCGGTCATGCTCGGCGGAAAATCGCCGATCGCTTCAACACTACTACGTAGATTGTTCATCAAGCCGGTGTATTCGACCTCATCAACGTCATCTTCGAACATGATCTTCAAGCTACAGGTGCCCTCTTGACAGTCTGTCGTCATGGTTTTTACGCTATCAAGTCCCGTTGCAGCAGTAATAAGCTTGTCAGCTACGTTACGTGACATGAACTCTGCGCTGGCACCGTTGATCGCGGCAGTCACTGTGGCCGATGGCGTTTTATGTTCAGGGAAGTATTGAATAGATAACTTCTGAAAAGAGAGTAAACCAATCAACACAATGGCGATGCTAAGCACCGATGCAAACACTGGGTGCTTAATACAAATCTCAGGAAGCTTCATTGTTCACTCCTACTGTTGTCGCTTCCGTGCTGTTTTGTGGTGAGTTTTCGTTCTGTGGTTTAGGAGTTTCTTCTCCTACTGGTTGTTTTTCATCAGTCGCTGGAACATCAGCTTCTTGTTTTTTCTCTGATTGTTCAGCAGTTGTAGGTTCATGCGGCAAACCAACCGACTCTTGAGTTTCTTGTGAACCCTGATTCATGACTTTGACCAAAGAGCTCTTTTTCAGGTTCTGTTGACCAGTTACAACGATCTTTTCGCCTTGTTTTAGCCCGTCTTCAATCACAACGTGGCCGTCGTTGGTGTTAACACCCAATTCAACGATTCTTTGTTCAATCGTCTCACCATTCACGACCCAAACAAAGCGGGTGTTGTCTTTAGCAAGAACGGCGTTTTGAGAGACCACTAACTCCGGCTCCTCATCGCTCGTCACTTGGCTCAGTTTGGCGAACATGCCTGGAACAAGGCGGTGTTCTGGGTTTTTAATATGAGCGTGAATCTCTACGCGACCAGAGCTCTCATCTACAGCTGGTGCAATATAGTCCACCACCCCTTTAAACGTTTCGCCAGCAAAAGAATCGACTTCAATAGATACATCTTGGCCGAGCTTTGCAACGCCTAAGTCGGACTGGCCAATTGAATATTGAACCTCAACCGGATCAAGTTTGATTAGACTAACCAGCACATTAGAGCTATCAATTCGACTTCCTACAGAGTGGCTAAAGTTGGTTAGCTGGCCATCAAAAGGGGCAACCAATACGTAGTTGTTCATTAGCGCTTCTTTTTGACGGAAATCTGCAGCAGCCAAATTCGCCTGCTCCTTTAGCTCTTCAACATCTTGCTGAGACATTGAGTCTGGCTGCTTTTTAAGTAGCTCTTGAACACGCTTGAGCTTTGATTTCGCCAATGCCAATGAGCTCTTCGCTTTATCGAGATCGGCTTTCGCCGTAGTGTCATCAAGTTGCGCGATAACATCGCCTTTCTTTACAAAATCACCATCTTTAAAGTGAATTTTGAGAAGTTTTTCTGATGCACTAAACGTCAGTGCTGCAGAGTCAGTGGCACGAATCTTACCCACTTCGTTAATTGAAGAAGTGAAGGTTTGGGTTGTCGCCTGTTCCACGGTAACCGGTACGTGATCAGTATTCTCAGCGAATGCAGAAGGCGCACCGAGTGTAAGAAGCGTGAAGGCAATTGTTTTACTAATTAGGGTCAATTTCATTCCAGTAACCATAGAGCGTGCTCAATAATGAGTGCGCTAAATTTAGCTATCTTTAACTGAACAAGCTTCCTGCTATTGAATTCAATGCTAATAACAGCCAGTTGTTGGGAGAATGGGCTCAACGTCATGATTGAGCCCTGCTGTATTTCAAGTGTGAAACCGTTGTTCTTTGAACGGTAGGTTAAAAGCGATACTGGTATTGCATACCAACTAGCAGTGCGTCTGCGCTAACGTCCGCAGTAATGTTGCTCTGAGTTCCAGGTATCGTCGTTAAGCTCTCATCGACGTAATCTGTCTCACCCATCACAATGCCGACACCAAGATCGATGCTGCTGTTTTGTGTCATTGCATAGCTACCTCCAACGGTTAACCAGTGACGATTTACGTCAGGAATCGACAAAGAAGTCAGGCTGTCAGTTGGTGATGCGTCGTACATGTAACCGGTACGCAGAGTCAACTTGCTCGAAGCTGTGTAAGTTGCACCAACTGAAATATGCCCTGCGTCTTTCCATTGGTACTCCTTGATGGAGCTTTCGTAAGAATCAGACGTCAAAGCATCAAACTCCGACCAATTGACCCACTGAATACTGTAGTGCGCCGCCCATGATTCGTTGAGCTTGTGCCATCCAGAGAACTCGATTGTGTCTGGTAGAGGGACATTCATTTTGTCCGCAGGTACACCACCTTTCGTAATCGTGCCTTCTACCTCGATGTCTGGGCTATAGCGATACGCTAAACCAAAGCGATGATTGTCATTGAGCTGATAAGTCACACCAAGGTTTGCGCCGAGACCAACACCGTTCGCATCAATATCGACCAGCCCCTTACGGTAAATTTCACCTTCACCGTAAATCACATCGAGACCACCACCAATGTTGATTTTCTCTGACAGCTCATAAGCAATCGCTAGACCTAAGTTGACACTGGTCAACGTGGTTTTTCCGCCAAACTCACTTGCAGAAAATGAATCATCAAATTCAACGTCTGTACCGAAATTGGAATGTACAGTAGCGCCAAGGGTGAACTTGCTATCACTGAGTGGATGTACGTAATGAAAATTGGGAACCAAGGTGCCTTGACCAAGAGACTGGTCGTCTAGTGTTTCAGTATCACCAACGATCGGCGTGTAACTCACGTTAGAAACATCAATCTCGCTGTCGATATAGACTGCGCCAACCGATAGCATTGGCTCATCAATGTATGCCATCGCTGCGCTATTTTTTGATACAACAGCCGCGCTGTCAGCAATAACAGCATCCCCTGCAAACGCTCTGCCTAAGCCTGTAGCGGACTGTGCGTTCAATTGAAAACCCGCCGCTTGGGTAAGACATGGCAACAACGCAACCGTAGAGGTAATTAGTACTCGATTATTCATTGTCTGCTACCTCCGTTTCGATGTGCTCTACATTTTCAATTTCAATCGCATGGCCGTCTGTCACAACCATGGATGCTACCGCCACTTGTTGAGTGTTGGTTGCATCCCAAACATATGAAAGCTCGCCATCATCAGGTAGCCCAGGCAAACCTGATTCATCCATAGTGCCTTCATACGGGAACAGATAAGTACCGTGTCCACCTGTTGTAGCGCGAATCACCCCACGAGTCTCATCATTGGAATAACTGCCACCACTAAGTGGAGCTCCTGTAGTGCCGGTAATCTGTGTTAAGCCCAATGCTTTGATTAATGGATCTGTACCAGTACGAATATTGTCTGGCGCAGAGTTAGGTATCACGCTATCAGCGACATAATCTACGCCAACTGTGCAGTTTTCATCACAGGTGCCTACCGCTGCCAAGAGCAGAGTTGGTTGTTGGTTTGCGACTTGTCTTGAGGTAAAGCTTGCTGGCTCTGAACCGTCGATAGTCATCTGTACACCTTGTTTAAGATCAGTCACAATCAAATCAAAGATGTCGTCTTCTAACTGGCTCACCGTAATCGCGTTCTCTTCAGATGCAGCGACAAACTCTCTTAACGCTTCAATACAAACTTGGTTACTTGCTTCTGGCGTACATACATCAGGAATAACGGTTTCAGCAATGCTGCGCTGTACATCCGGTGACTTTTTCACAGCTTCAGACATTTCCGGACCTAAAGTCTGAGAGGAAAGGACTAGATTGGTTAAGCCTTGCCCCGGAACAACAAAGTTCACAGTATTAAACGCAAACTTAGGGTGATTTTGGCTGAACTCGCTCACCATCACCGACATGATCCCACCTAGAGATTGTCCTACTAAGTGGATTCGATCTTTATCGACCCATGGGGCGTCGTTCAATGCATATCGCAAACCTAAGAAATCAGAGACTGATTGCTGCAGGTTAGAACGTAACGCCAATGGCGAATCGATATTGATAAAGAAAGACTTGTTGGCGCGGGCACTGATTTCATTATCTTCTGTATCGAAGCGAACACGTTCACCGTGGTACGGCATATCAATAGCAACCACGGCGTAACCTTTTTCTGTATAGTCACGAGCCATTAAAGAGGCCGCCGACTTAGTCGCGGTTACACCGTGAATGAAAATAACTGTTGGTAATTGACTAACGCCGTCCCAATCTGATGGGGTATAAATATCAGTCGTGATTGTCTGAGTCTCCACAACTTCTGGTAGAGGATCAGATTGTGTAGGAAACCCACCCGAACTGGTTTTCATCCACTCATACAGTGGCGGACATGACTCAATAGGGTCGAATTCGCTAAGCGTACACTCCACTTCACGAGACTCTGTAAATGGCAAATAAAACGGAATATCTAACTTACTACTATAGAGGTCGTATTTCGTTCTATTGTCTTCGATATTTTTTAATTCGGTAATAAATTTAGTGTTCGCACGAGCATGATTATTTCGCATCGCATCTAGCGTTGAATACGCACTTTGAGTTTTAAACTGAGCCGCATAAACAGGATTACCTTCCCCTTGATATAAAGAGATGGCTTTTAATACTTGATCTTGAAGTTCTTGATTCTGGTTTACATTTTGCGGCACCAAGCCATAAAGAATATCTTTAAAACTGTCGTCAGCTTGAAGCGGTTCACCAAATTCTGTTTTAACAGCATCAGTCACGACAACATAATATAGTTCGTTAGGCTTTAGGCTCGCCTCACACTCTATTTTAATGTTGCTTCCGTCTGCTGATATTTTTGTATCAACTTTTTGACCAGAATCATCCATTAATACTACGTTGCCTTGTAAGCTATTCGCATCTAATGGGAATCGCTTATCAGAATTAATGCTCTGTAGAGGAATTAAAATAGGTTCGGCACATAATCCCCAACCATCTAAAGCAGAATATGAGTTGTTGTAGTCTTGGTAATACTCTTCACCATTAAGAGCTAATAATTCTCTTCTTTCACCGCTACCTGTAATCGTGCCATCGTTATCATAGCCATAACCGTCGTTTGGTTTCGGCAACTCTTGAACATTGTATGGAACAAAAACAGACACTGGTTCTTGTGTGGTGCTCTCGTCAGATTGACAGCCGATTAGCGCCAGGGCGATTAACCCGCATAGATGTGATTTTTTAAATTTAGACAAAGCATCTCCTCATTTGAGCATCTTCGTGCTCGGTGCCGATATGTCGGTTCATGGTTGAATTTGGAGCTGAGTGCAGCTCTCTTATTTGTGCTCAGCAATAAATGGTGAATCGAGTCGATAACTAATAGGTGGTTACGCATTTACGCAACCAACCGATAACAACAGGAACATAATCACCATCCAACGTGCGACGCCGAAGAAACTACGTAAGAGCCTTGAACACTCAATCACACCCACTAAATCAGCTTCACATCCAAATGATCCAACACGCCTCCTTTTTAGGCACCTTAAACAACCTCAAACAAGTTCAAAAATATTTATCAGAGAACATCAATCACAAAAAATATTACGTGATATCGGTAACTTGGAGATTTAGAAGTGTCAAATGAGGTTTGTTTATAAATGTGCTGTCTTTTGTTATATTTCAGTAAAGGCGTTTATTAAATGAGATAGAGTATGTCCGCTGAATTCACTATCAACGATGAAATACAAGTTGATCTAAAAGAGTACGAAATTCACCACCCCAAGACTGGGCGAACCTTTACCTTAGGCTCAAATGAGGTTGAGCTACTCAAGTTTTTCTTCAAGAATCCCAACCAAGTGATCACTCGCCAGGCCCTCATTGAGCAAGTTTGGGAATCAAAAGGCATCTATGTAGAAGATGGCAGTCTGATGCAAACCATCTCTCTTTGCCGAAAAGCATTAGAAGATAAAGCGGGGCTGTTGATTGTTACTGAGCGTGGTAAAGGCTATCGATTTTCTGGCCGAGTTGTTGAGGGAAAAGTTGAAGTCAAACTGGAGGAAACTCCAGAAGTCGTTCAAGTTGAAGAGCAGGAAGAACAACCTAAATCGACGCCAATAAAGTTAATTCCAATCACGTTGGTTTTAATCATGAGCACTGTTCTATCCTATTTAGGTTTCACCTACTTCGAAAAAGTCTCTGTTTCTAAACTCGTGACTACATCGCATTATCTGACCTGTAGAATTACGAGTGACCATATAAAATATAAAGAGCTTTATAACGTCACCATGTATGAATATGAAGATAGAAACATCATTATTGACCATACGGGTAAATCGCTTAGCTTTCCAAACGAATTTACAGGAGTAGAGTGTGAGTAAAAATAACGCGCTAATTGTATTCGTAGCAATTTTAGGTGTTGCTCTAGGCTGGCTTGCGACAATATTCACTAGTTCTAAACTAGAAGGTCATTATTTGGCTAACCCAGTTAATGTTATTATGCCGCCTAATGACATCATTTATAATGCCTCTTCAATCAATATTGAATTTAAGCAAAACAACAGCTATGACCTTCTTTATGTCACCGATAGAGAAGTTGGATTTACATCATCAGGCAGTTACAGCATTACTGGTAAGCATATTTCGTTAGACGAAGAGCAACATCAGCAAATTATTCCTAACCGTGAACTCGATTTTTACGAAAAGGTGATGATTAGTGAAGGCTCTGTTTTATCGTCAGACTTCATGCCTTATATTCCAATTGGAAAAGATGAAGTTTTATTGGTGACACCGAACTCTATGCTGCACCTGTGTAAATCGGTCGCATGTAAGGATCTTCCCCACTATGAAAATGAAGTGCCAAAACTCGTAGAGCCAGAAGAGTAGCGTAGCTAGTTCAAAGTTCAAACAACCAACACTTATCTAGGGGCTATTGCCCCTTTTTTGTTCATTTAACCATCAGAACAAACTGCAACCCCTACAAACAGCATACTCTCACTCCCGCACGTTACAAATCCAACCTAAAAGCAACATCTCTAATACAAGGTGATCCGACCGATGTTCTAGCTCGTCGTAGATTTCTTTTATTAACATCTAAACAACACTATTTAATCACTATTAATTGCTGAAATTAACATCAAAAAATTTTTTTGTTTTAGATCATGCGAACTTCAACTTGACCTCGTGCCACAGAACAGTTTTCTGTACATTCGATGACATATTCTGAAACAGTTTCTTATATTTTTTAAAACTTAGTGGAGATTTCTATGTTAGAACTCTTAATTGGATTAGTGGTAACCATTGCCGTTGGCTATTTTATTGTTAAAGGCTACAAGGCTGCGGGCGTACTACTTACAGCGGGTATCGCGTTACTTCTTATCACGGGGTTGATTGGTCATACTGTTCTACCTGCAAAAGTTGCGTCTACAGGTAACATGGTTACCGATGCACTTGAATTTGTTAAATACATGCTTCAGTACCGTGGCGGCGGTTTGGGTATGCAAATCATGCTTCTATGTGGTTTCGCATCTTATATGACCCATATTGGCGCAAACAATGTCGTTGTAAAACAGTTCTCTAAGCCACTATCTGTCATCAAATCTCCTTATGCGCTTTTAGTTGCGGCTTACATCGTAGCGTGTCTGATGTCTCTAGCAGTTAGCTCAGCAACGGGTCTTGGCGTGCTATTGATGGCTACCCTATTCCCAATGATGACTGCTATGGGTATCTCTCGTCCTGCTGCTGTAGCAGTGTGTGCGTCTCCTGCTGCAATCATTCTTTCTCCTACATCAGGTGACGTTGTCATTGCTGCAGAGAAATCAGGCTTAGCGCTAGACGTGTTTGCAGTTCAAACAGTTCTCCCTGTTTCTATCTGTGCAATCATCGTGATGGCTGCAGCGGCTTTCTTCTGGAATAAGTACCTAGACCAGAAAGAAAACACGCCAATGGAAAAGATTGATGTGTCAGAGATCGAAGCGAATGCTCCAGCTTTCTATGCTGCTCTACCGTTCTTACCAATTATCGGTGTTTTCCTATTCAACGGCCGTACTATTCCTGGCTTACAGCTTGATATCTACACCATTGTTGTAGGGTCTATTTTTGTAGGCGCGCTGGTCGATTATGTAGTTAAGAAATTCGATGGCGAGAAAACACTGGAAGACTTAGACTCTTGCTACCAAGGTATGGCAGAAGCGTTTAAAGGCGTAGTAATGCTATTGGTTGCAGCAGGTGTGTTCGCGCAAGGCCTGATGTCTATCGGTGCAATCGACAACCTAATTGGACTCGCAGAAGCTGCTGGTGCTGGCGGTATCGCTCTAATGCTTATCCTAACAGGTCTGACGGTAGCAGCTGCAATCGCGACAGGTTCTGGTAATGCACCTTTCTACGCATTCGTTGAACTTGCACCTTCATTAGCTGCGAAGATGGGTCTGAACCCTGCTTTCCTTATCATTCCAATGCTTCAAGCATCTAACCTAGGCCGTACAATTTCTCCAGTATCTGGTGTAGTTGTGGCGACTTCAGGTATGGGTAAAATCAGCCCATTTGAAGTAGTAAAACGTACTTCTGTACCAGTGATTTGTGGTCTGATAACGGTGATCTTCGGTACATTGGTATTGGTACCAATGGCTGCATAATGAATCGCTAACTTAGTTAACACCAATAAAAACGCCAAACTCACTGAGTTTGGCGTTTTTGTTTATTCTCTTGAATATAAGAAGCGCTTAACGAGAAACGAAATTACTTCATCTCACCGTAACGCTCTAGGTACAGAACCGTTGCAGCTGTTCTTGAGGCAACCTGTAGCTTCTTGAGCAAGCTCTTCATATGTACCTTAACGGTCGATTCAGAGATGAAAAGATGATCAGCAATTTGTTTGTTACGGTAACCTTTCGCAACCTCTTGGAGGATCTGCATTTCGCGTTCAGTCAGCTGGTCAAAAATGTCTTCGCGACTTTCAGCATCGCTAAGGTAACGGGCAACCACGCTGCTGTACGCTTTGTCTCCACTATGCGCCTTTTTCAAAAGTTCAATCAGCTCATCAGGCTCAGTATCTTTTAGAAGGTAGCCATCAGCGCCAGCTTTTACGATCGCTTCAATGTCTGCTGGGCTATCAGAAACGGTAAGAATCACAATATTTGCGCTAGAGCCGTCAGTACGTAGTGCTTTCAAGGTATCTAACCCTGACATGCCCTTCATGTTCAGATCCAATAGGATCAGGTCCGGATCTTCTTCATGAGCCATTGCGACTGCATCTGTGCCGTTGCTTGCTTCTCCGACTACTTCAAATTCATCTTCAAAACTGAGTAGCTGACTGATACCACGGCGCATCAACGGGTGGTCGTCGACCAACATTACTTTACAAATCGTCAAGATTAACTTCCTTCAAACTTTTATACTTTAGAATGACTGTACAGCCCTTGCCTTTCGCTGTTTCAATCGTTAGTTCGCCGTTCAGCCTTGCCGCGCGCTCCTGCATTATACTCATGCCATAGTGATTTACCTTAGCGGTACTATGGTCAAAACCATCTCCGTTATCCTTTATCACGACTAATACTTCGCCATTTTCATCGTTACAACATACATCGATCAAATCGGCATTGGCGTGTTTTATTGCATTTACGGTTGCTTCACGGATCAATTGAAGCAGATGAACTTGGCTATGTGCATCAAGTTCAATCGACGACAGATTATTGGTTAGATTAATCGTGCCATCTGTTCTTTCACTGAGTTGCTCAAGCATGGTGCTTAAAGCATCTCCAAAATTACCCTCTTTGATTGATAACCTAAAGGTCGTCAACAGCTCTCTTAGTTGAGTATAAGCCTCTGCGAGCCCATTCCCCAGCTCTAGAGCAATTTGTTCTGATTGTTCTCTGTGTTTATGCTCAGGGAGTTTTCCTATCACTCGCTTTAAGAGAGTAACTTGAATTTTCAAATAAGACAGTGACTGAGCTAGCGAGTCATGAAGCTCACGTGCTATCGTCGCACGCTCTTCCATGATGATCAGCTGCTCTGCCTGTTTCTGTGCAATGTTATAGTATACCGCACGTGAAAGTAGGCGAATAAAGTTATCAATTAACGCTTTTGTTGAATGCCCATGGTGGTAGCAACAATACAAATAGCCAAGCGTGATTTCACTGTCATCCAGCTTCATTTCAAATTTTTCGTAGTGAGAATTCTCGTCATACCCTTCATCAAGTACAAAAGAGCGACCAGAGGTATCTAAGATCTCTAGTCTTAGTGACTCAATGTCTTCCAAACTCACTAAATGTTGAAGAATAGCTCTGAAGTTTTCTGGCGAGACTCGCGTTACACGCAGTTCTTGAGACGAGTTATAAAGAGCTTGCAAAGATTGGTTCGCACTCTGGAGTTCTTTGGTTTTTGCATCCACAACATCTTCTAAGTTTCGATAAAGTGCGCCTAAGTCTCGCGTCATCGAGTTGAAGGTCTTAGTTAAAATCCCAAGCTCATTGTTGTTTGTGACTTCCAAGTGGACTTCAAAGTCGCTGTTTTTGATTCTATGGCTCGCCGCGACTAGAGCATGCAGTGGTTTAACAACTTGTTTACGGACAAAATGAACAACAAAAAGAGATATGACTAGAATCCCACCCAGTCCAATACCACCAGCCCACGCCAGTTTGATGAGTTTATTTTCAGAAAATTCTTGGAGCTTAAATACGAAACCATCGATTTCAGAAACGAAATTCTCAACGAGTACTAAGTAGTGTTGTCTGTCCGAACTATTGAGTACCTGCTTCAATTCATGCCATCGACCAATGATCAAATAGTAGTCTTCTGTGATATGCGTCGGAACTTCCCAACCTACTAGGTCAGCCATCGACTCTGAGTACAGAGATGCTTCGAACTCTCGTATATGCTCGTCGTAATCGACTGATTGTACTTGAATATCATGAGCCAGACGGTAGCTCTGCATTCGCATTGAGCCAGCAACGTTGACCGCCTCCGCGTCATTAAGGCTTGACGCTAAAGTAAAGATTGCAAACCCCGTTGTAGCTACCGATAAAAGCAAGATAAAAAGCAGCGACTTAGCGATGGTGCTCGTAAGAGATGAAACAGGTTTAATAAGCAAAAGAAATTCCCAATCGTTCGAAGTAGCTTAACGGCGATTATTGTCACATATCGAAATTCATAGCTCCAACCAATATGTGACCGATCGCCGCGTAATTTATTGATCTAAGACAATATACAACCCCAATTAGCCCTTAGGGGGTATTTATGCAAATGTTTCTAAAACTACACTGTATGTGAGGATAAATTACAAGATGTTAATGAACAAACAGTCTACAATTACAACATCTTAGCAACATTTAAGGTGAGCATGTGCTAGATTTATCAAAACGGCGTCTGTTTTCTCGTAAAAAAGTGGATTTAAGCCTAATCCGGTTACCTTGGATTAAAGAGCTAGACAATTTTACTGATGACTGTACTCGCTGTGGAAAGTGCATCGATAAATGTGAAACGAGCATCATTGTGTTGGGCGACGGAGGGTTCCCTACTGTCGATTTCTCAATTGATGAATGCACTTTTTGTTACCAATGTGCCGATGTTTGTCCCGAACCCATTTTTAAAAGTGAACAAGAAACACCTTGGCAAGCTAAAGCGTCTATCTCAGACAAATGCTTAGCCCAAAACAACGTTGAGTGCCGCAGCTGCGGTGATATGTGTGAGCCAATGGCCATACAGTTTCAACTCAGAGCCGGTGGTGTGGCCCTACCAAAAATCGATTTAGATGAGTGTAGCGGATGTGGTGCTTGCGTAGCAGTTTGCCCGACTTCAGCTATCCTTGTGAGTAATGCATAAATAAAAATAACGAGAGCAGTTTATGTCGCTAAACGAAGTACATATTTCAAGTTTAGTCGTGCATGTGAGCCCAGAGCATCTCTCCGAAATCAAAGCTGAAATCGAAAAATTCGATAATGCTGAGATTTATGGTGATAGCCCTGAAGGCAAGATCATCGTCGTGCTGGAAACAGAGAACCAAGGTTTTGTAACCGACACGATAGAAGCAATTAATAATATACAGAACGTTCTAGGAACCGCTTTGGTTTACCACCAAGTTGAAACAGACCTAGACGAATCAGAATTAGACACTGGAAGCAATAATTCTCAAATCGAGGGTGAAGTATGAAAATGACAAGACGTGCGTTTGTGAAAGCAAACGCGGCTGCATCAGCAGCAGCCGTTGCAGGTGTAACTCTACCAGCAACAGCAGCTAACCTGATCGCCAGCTCAGATGAAACAAAAATCACGTGGGATAAAGCGCCTTGTCGTTTTTGTGGTACGGGTTGTTCAGTACTGGTAGGTACTCAAAATGGTAAAGTGGTTGCGACTCAAGGCGACCCAGAAGCACCAGTAAACAAAGGTCTTAACTGTATCAAAGGCTACTTCCTTTCAAAAATCATGTACGGTAAGGATCGTCTAGATACGCCGCTACTTCGTATGAAAGATGGCAAGTTCCACAAAGATGGTGATTTCGCACCAGTATCTTGGGATCAAGCTTTCGACGTAATGGCTGAAAAGTGGAAAGAAGCACTGGCTAAGAAAGGTCCAACATCTGTTGGTATGTTCGGCTCTGGCCAATGGACAGTAATGGAAGGTTACGCTGCTGCAAAAATGATGAAAGCAGGTTTCCGTTCTAACAACATCGATCCAAACGCTCGTCACTGTATGGCTTCTGCTGTAGTTGGCTTTATGCGTACTTTCGGTATCGATGAGCCAATGGGTTGTTACGATGACTTCGAACACGCAGATTCTTTCGTTCTGTGGGGTTCTAACATGGCAGAGATGCACCCTATCCTATGGACTCGTATTACTGACCGTCGCTTAAGCCACCCACATGTTAAAGTAAACGTACTGTCTACTTACTACCACCGTTCTTTTGAGCTAGCAGACCAAGGTTATATCTTTAACCCACAATCTGACCTTGCGATTGCAAACTTCATCGCTAACTACATCATCGAAAACGATGCGGTTAACTGGGACTTCGTGAACAAGCACACGAACTTCAAGCAAGCGGACACTGATATCGGTTACGGCCTACGTGATGAAGATCCACTACAGCAAGCTGCAGCGAATCCAAACTCTGGCAAAATGACATCTATCTCTTTCGAAGAGTACAAGAAGTCTGTTGCACCTTACACAGTAGAAAAAGCATCTGAAATTTCAGGTGTTGAACCAGAGAAGCTAATCGAACTAGCGAAGCAATACGCAGATCCAAACACAAAAGTAATGTCTCTATGGACTATGGGTATGAACCAACATACTCGTGGTGTATGGATGAACAGCCTTGTGTACAACATCCACCTATTGGTTGGTAAGATCGCAACTCCTGGTAACAGCCCATTCTCACTAACAGGTCAACCATCTGCATGTGGTACTGCTCGTGAAGTAGGTACATTTGCACACCGTCTACCAGCAGACATGGTGGTAATGAATCCTAAACACCGTGAGTACGCAGAAAAAATTTGGGACATCCCTACTGGCGTTATCCCACCAAAACCAGGTTACCACGCGGTTCTTCAGGACCGTATGCTTAACGACGGCAAGCTAAACGCTTACTGGGTAATGTGTAACAACAACATGCAAGCTGGGCCAAACATCAACAACGAACGTCTACCGGGCTACCGTAACCCAGAGAACTTCATTGTATGTTCTGACCCATACCCAACAGCAACAGCTCAAGCAGCCGACCTGATTCTTCCTACAGCAATGTGGATCGAAAAAGAAGGTGCTTACGGTAACGCAGAGCGTCGTACACAAGCTTGGTACCAACAAGTTCCTGCAGTTGAAGGCGCGAAGTCGGATCTATGGCAAATCATGGAATTCACTAAACGCTTCAAGATGGAAGAGATCTGGACTGAAGAGCAACTAGCACTAGCTCCACAATGGCGTGGCAAGTCAATGTACGACATGCTTTTCCAAAACGGCAAAGTGAACAAGTACCCTCTATCTGAAGCTCAAGAGCTGAACGATGATGCAAAAGCAGCTGGTTTCTACATCCAGAAAGGCCTTTTCGAAGAGTACGCTGCGTTTGGTCGTGACCACGGACACGATTTAGCACCATACGATGTTTACCACACTGTACGTGGTCTACGTTGGCCTGTTGTTGACGGCAAAGAGACACTTTGGCGTTACAAAGAAGGTTCAGATCCATATGCGAAAGAAGGCTCAGGTTGGGACTTCTACGGTAAGCCAGATGGTAAAGCATTGATCATCTCTGCACCGTACGAAGCGCCACCAGAAGCACCAGATTCTGAGTTCGACATGTGGCTATGTACTGGCCGTGTTCTTGAGCACTGGCACACAGGTACTATGACTCGTCGTGTTCCTGAGCTCTACAAAGCAGTTCCAGATGCGGTGTGTTACATGCACCCTGCTGATGCGAAAGCTCGTGGCGTTCGTCGTGGTGAAGAAGTTCTTATTTCTAACAAGCGCGGTGAAGTACGAGTTCGTGTTGAAACTCGCGGCCGTAACCGTCCACCACAAGGCTTGGTATTCGTACCATTCTTTGATGCGCGCATTCTAATCAACAAGCTGATTCTAGATGCAACTGACCCACTATCGAAGCAAACAGACTTCAAGAAGTGCCCAGTTAAAATCACAAAAGTCGCTTAATTAGTTAAGAATGTCAGGGCTGCAGCCTTTGTGCAGCCCGCTATAAGAATTTAGCCATTCGGCGGAGAATAAATAATGAAAAAATTACTCATCACACTGTTATCTGTTGGTGCAATGATCGCTGGTGTTGCTCAAGCTGAGCTTGAAAACCCAGGTGGTATCGGTGGTGTAGAATCACTACGTGGTGCTAGCGAGCTAGAGTCAACTCGTCCTGCAGATGATTTTAAAAAGTTCCCTCGTGAACAAGTACTAGAAAGCGACTTCGTTTACCAGCCACCGTTGATCCCACACTCAACTCGTAGCTACGAAGTGTCTCTTAACGCGAACAAATGTCTGTCATGCCACAGCTGGAAAAACGCGAAAGAGATGGGTGCAACTAAGATCAGTGTTACTCACTACATGAACCGTGAAGATGCTGTACTTGCAGACGTATCACCTCGTCGTTACTTCTGTCTTCAGTGCCACGTACCTCAAGCAAATGCAAAACCATTGATTGAGAATGAATACCAGCGCGTAGAATCTCTTCGCTAATCCGTACCTGAGAAGAGGCGAATTTATGAAACTATTAAAAACGTTTTGGAAAAGGCTATCGACGCCAAGTAAAGCTGCAGCAGGTGTACTACTGTTCATGGGCTTTGCAGGTGGTCTACTTTTCTGGGGTGCATTTAACACGGGGATGGAAGCAACCAACACAGAAGAATTCTGTTCTGGCTGTCACGCTCCTATCGTTGAAGAGATCCAAGAGACGATTCACTACTCAAACCGCTCAGGTGTTCGTGCAATCTGTTCAGACTGTCACGTACCACATGAATGGACTGATAAGATCGTTCGTAAAGTTCAAGCATCAAAAGAGCTATACGCTCACTTTATTGCTAAAACGATTGATACTCCTGAAAAATTCAAAGAGCGTCGAGCGCATCTTGCTGAACGTGAATGGGCTCGTTTGAAAAAGAACGATTCTCTCGAGTGTCGTAACTGTCACCAATTTGAGTTCATGGACTTCTCAGAGCAGAGTTCACGAAGTGCTAAACAGCACTCAACAGCACTGGCTTCAGGTGAAAAAACATGTGTAGATTGCCACAAAGGTATCGCACACAAACTGCCTGACATGCACGGTGTTGAAGGCTGGCAATAAGAGGATAAGCAATGAGTACTTTAGAATCAGTAATTTGGCATATCCTTGGTTACAGCGCGATGCCATTCATCATTCTTTCAGGCTTCGCAGTAGTTGCTGCTATCTCTATCTGGATTCTTTCATTCGGTAAAGATAAAGAAGTCGACTAATTAACATCAACTTTTTTGCCTATTTAGTTGATACTAAAAAGCCACTGATTACAGTGGCTTTTTTATTATTTACGTGTGTCAGAATCAAACAATGAAAAGTGAGTTAGTTTTCAGTATCCACGATTGGCAATACTTGTTTCACATAGTCACCCGGCGCAGTTCCAATCACAGGGTTTAACTCAGACCCTCGGTTAAACGGCGCTCTCGGCTCATCACTTTCAAAACTGCCTAGCCACTTGTTCCAATGCACCCACCAAGACCCTTCATTATGTTTAGCATTGGCTAACCACTCTTGTGCAGAATCATCGAGATTGTCATTCAGCCAGTAGCCATACTTATTCTTGCTTGGGTGATTGACGATTCCCGCAATATGACCAGATTCACCAAGTACGAAGGTTTTGTTGCCACCAGTGTTGAGTGCACCTCGATAAGTGCCCTGCCATAACGCAATATGATCATCTTTGGTCGAGATAAAGTAGCTTGGGATTTTAATCTTATTAAGATCAATCCAAACGCCACCGATTTTCACGCCCTTATCCTGAACGAGTTTGTTTTCTAAATAGAGTTCTCTCAGCAGGAAGTTATGGCACTTAGCGGCAACATTGGTGCTGTCACTGTTCCAGTAGAGCAGGTCGAACTCCATTGGGCTACTACCCTTCAAATAGTTGTCGATGTAGTAATTCCAGTAGAGGCTGTTCTCTCTGAGCAGACTGAACGTAACGCTCAATGAACGACCGTCCATGAACCCTTTCATATCGTTCTGCTTCTCAATGGCACTGATAATGGTGTCGTTGATGTAGGCACCCACTTCGCCTGGTTGAGAGAAATCAAGCAATGTTGTGAAAAAGGTTGCTGTCTTAATTCGTTTCTTCATACGCTTAGCCGCATAATAGGCGACCGTTGAAGCCAACACAGTACCACCAATGCAGTAGCCCGCCGCGTTGATTTGCTCTCTACCTGTAATGTCTTCGATGGCAGCGACAGCTTTGACAACGCCTTCAGTCACATAGTCACCAAACTCAAGGTCTTTTTGTGCTTCGCTAGGGTTACGCCAAGACATCATAAACACACTATGTCCTTGCTCTAGCAACCAGCGAACCATTGAGTTCTTTTCTCGAAGATCAAGAATGTAGTATTTGTTGATAAACGGCGGAACAATCAACATTGGCGTCGCATTCACTTGCTCTGTCTTTGGGTGATATTGAATCAACTCAAACAGTTCATTTTTGAACACCACGTCCCCTTCCGTATTCGCAACATCTTGCCCTAACCTAAAGGCATTGTTGTTAGTCATACGAATTTTGAGAATATCGGCGCTGGACTCAATATCCGCACGCAATTGTTCTAAGCCATCGACAAGGTTTTCACCGTTGCGCTCTAAAGTGATCTTCATTAACTCAGGGTTAGTCGCAATGAAGTTTGTTGGCGAGAGTGCATTGATCGCCTGACGCGAGAAGAAAGCAACACGCTCTCTTGTTTTCTCATCAATGCCTTCCATCGATTCAATTGTCTCTAAATAGCTTTTACTGAACAGCAAATAGGACTGCTTAATAAAGTTATAGAAAGGGTCATTCTTCCATGCGTCGTCGATAAAGCGTTTATCGTCGCGCTCTTCAGATACGATGCTGCTGGTATTACCCATTAAAACGGTATTCTGCCAGATTCGTAATTGCTGCTCCCACCATTGTGTTTGAAGCTTCAATATATCTGCAGGTTGGTTAATGGCTTGCTCAAAGATCTTAGATGCATCTTCGAAATTGATCTCTTGCATCGCTTTATTGAGGGGTGATTGTGCGGCTTCCTTGCTTTGTTCAAAGTTCTCCCACCATTGCTGGTTTGTCTGCTGAAGTTTTACAAGGTAGTCCGAAAAGAAGTGTTGGAACATAATCTAACTCCAATGATCGGAAAATCGCCACTGACTTCATACAGAGATAATCCCAAAGACTACACGTATGACCCAGTGGCGACTTAATTTAGGCAGATGTTGTGTTTAGGTTTTCCGTTGTCAACGATTCCACATCTTCTTTAAACTCTTTCGCCGCAGCTTGGAACTTGTTGCTGTCGCTCATCATTTGCTGTGACAGTTGGCTAAGTACAGCAAGCTGTTGGCTATTGAATGCAGCAAGACCGTTTACGTCTTTGATGTCTGTTACTGCTTTCATTTGCGCTAGACCCATATCTGTATAAGTCTTCATCGCGTTCATTTGCAGTTCAGTCATAACCTCTACATTCTTAGCAATCAACTTGTTGAACTTGAAGTAAGGTTCAAATTGCTTTTCTGTTTGGTCTGTCATTGATTTAAAAATATCCGTGTACATACATAACTCCTAAAGATTTCAAAGATTGAATTACAATTCGTATTGTTCGTTTCTAGAGGTTGACCAACAGTGGCGGAGCCATTTCCGCCCGCCACTACTGAAGTTACTCGTTGACGTTTTTCAATAAAACAGCCGTACCCATACCACCACCGACACACAGCGAAGCCACGCCAGATTTGGCGTCAGTTGATAGCATTTCATGAATTAAAGAGACAATAATTCGGTTACCAGAAGCGCCAAGTGGATGACCTAATGCGATCGCACCACCATTAACGTTCACTTTGTGCTTAAATGCCTCTAGCGGAAGGTCATGCTCTTCAGCTAACTGATACATGACCCCCAGAGCTTGAGCAGCAAACGCTTCATTAAGCTCAAACAACTCAATGTCTTTCAATTGAGCGTCAGCTTTAGCCAAGGCTTTAGTTACTGCCTCTACTGGCCCTAATCCCATTACTTTCGGGTCCAACCCCGATTGTGCATAGCTTTCGAGCTCCACAAGTGGCGTAAGCCCTAGTCTTTTCACAGCGCTTTCTGAAGCGACAATGACTGCGCTTGCGCCATCGTTAATGCCTGAAGCGTTTCCGGCAGTCACGCTGCCTTCACGATCGAATGCAGGTCTTAGTTTCTGTAAACCTTCGAAGGTCGCATCTGACTTAGGGTATTCATCGGTATCGAAAACGACGGTTTGACGGCGCTGTTTCACCTCTACCGGAACGATTTGATTAACAAACTTCCCTGCCTCAATCGCCGCAACCGCTTTTTGCTGACTCTCTAATGCGTAGTTGTCTTGCGCTAAACGAGAAATGTTCAGTTCTTTTGCGATGTTCTCTGCCGTGACACCCATGTGGTACTGATTGAACGCATCCGTTAATCCATCACCAATTAAGAGATCGGTCATCGAGATGTTGCCCATCTTGTGCCCATTACGTACTGACGAAGGCACAATGAAAGGGATTTGCGACATCACTTCGACACCTGCTGCAACGACAATATCGGCATCTTGCGCTTTAATGTGGGCTGCTGCGTCCATCACCGACTTCATTCCGCTACCACAAATCATGTTTACACCGTAAGCTGGGACTTCTTGCGGAACTCCAGCAAACAGTGAAGCTTGTCGAGCAACGCCCATTCCTTGCCCAGCTGAGATCACGTTACCCACGATGACCTCATCAACATTGGAAGGATCGAGTTGCGCAGCTTCCAAAGCACCTTTGATCGCCACGCCAGCCAGTTCACCTGCAGATGTATCTTTTAAAGCGCCAGTGAAAGAACCAATTGGCGTTCGTTTCGCAGCAACAATGAATATCTTTTCCATGGTTTATTCCTTACGAGTCCTTAGTTCATGTACAAGCCGCCATTTACAGACAACGTTTCGCCTGTAATGTACGCACCCGATTCACCTGCAAGGAAACCAACCGCATCTGCGATTTCAGTTGGCGTTGCCAAACGTTTCATTGGAATTTGGCCTTTAATGGACTCAAGTACTTCTGATTTCATCTGCTCGACCATAGGCGTTGCGGTATAACCAGGTGCGATAACATTCACGGTTACGCCACTGCGCGCTCCCTCTGCCGCTAGAGCTTTAGAGAAGCCAATCATGCCAGCCTTTGCAGCCGAGTAGTTTGCTTGACCAAACTGACCTTTAAGTCCGTTCACTGACGAAATATTAATGACTCGACAGTTTCCCTTCTCACACATTGGAGCAAAAAGAGGTTGGGTAACGTTGAACAAGCTGTTCAAATTCGTATCGATAACGTCTCGCCACGCTGCTGCATCCATTTTCTTAAAGACACTGTCTCGTGTGATGCCAGCATTGTTTACCAACACATCAATCGTGCCTTCTTCTTCCAATAACTTGCTTAAACGCTGAGCACATTCTTCAGTGTTAGTCACATCAAGCTCGAACAATCTGACTTGCTCTGAAGTGAACTGTTTTTCATTAAACCAATCTACTGCACACTGGTGATTACCAGTAAAGTAAGTCGCAATTACACGATAGCCTTGTTCGACCAACTTAGAAGAAATTGCTGAACCTATCCCACCTTTCGAACCTGTAATTAAAGCAAGTTTTTTCATTGATAACTCCATCCGATACAAGCAAATAACAATACTATTAAGAAAAATGCTTAGCGCGTCTTATTAAATCCATGACTATCGCTTTAATTAAACCCTACATGCTCGGACTAAAAACTTTTATTACAAACTAAACTAATTTCATATTTAATGACCAAAATTTGACCTAGATCTCAACCCCAATGAAATGTTATCAGGTTGTAAATTGATATAACACTCTGATTTACAATGACTTTATTGTTGGCAATTTTATCAACATTAGATGTAAGCGTTTGAATTCGTAGATATTGTTATTATTTTTTCATGCATTACAAAATAAGTGCAAAGTCTGATTTTTATCATATTCACTGTAATAATTACTGGTTATCCAACTTTAACCGCATTGATTAATCTTCCCAAAGCACTCTACAGAAAAGTTATTAACCAAGGTAATAAATAAATATACAAAAATAAAAAAAGCTCATCATAGCTGATGAGCTTTTTGTTATTAACCACTAAACTAACGTCTAATTGACTATATTAATTTCAAATATATTTCATTTAAATTAATATTTTAAAGTGAAAATATTTCACCGGTATCCGCGTCTAAATAAATCTTGTTTTCCAGTTTTAAACCGCCACAATAAATGAAGTAGACATTGCGATTCGAGTACTTAACCGACTTGACCCAACCACCAAGCTCTTCAAAATCACCTGGCTCACAGGTGCCATTCTCGATTAAACTGTCAACGGCAACTCTAAAAGGTTTACGGTAGGTTTTTAGATCATCGGACTTCACCAAGTATGAATCTAGGATCTCAACATGTTCATCGGCAGATATAATGACCTCGTCTTCGCTTAACTTAGACATCTCAACCCACTCTGCCATTTCTAGTGCGCCCTCTCTCAAAACGATGTAGTCGGTGATACGTCCCCAACCATTCGATTTTTCAAGGATCTCGATGTGGTCTCCTTTGTAGAGATAATCCTTTATCAAAGCATCGACATTCGGTTCATCGTAAACCGCTATCTTTCGCTCAGAAACGTAATAGTCGGTTTGTTCGGGCAAAGCAGATAGATCCAGTATTGGCTTAAGCTCCTCTTGCGGATCTTCTGACGTCTGTTCAACAGGCGCCTTTTCCTCTTCAGGGGGAGTCACATCGTCTTTTTTCATTACTAAAAAGTAATAGGCGGCTCCTCCTCCACCAAGAAGACACAATATCACCAACGCTATGATTACTTTTTTCATGACAAATGCTACTCACTCTCCATAGATGAACTCAGTGTACAACAACTCTTTCTGATGCTCATCTATACTCTATTCAATATGTTAGGAAGATGGAGGTCAGTATGAGATTTGCGCCAGCCTGTTTAATCGCACTCGCAGCCGCCACAATAACCTTTCGAGTTCATGCCTTTGAATGCAACCAATATGAGTGGGATCAGTTACTGGATAGTCAATTGACTGCAGAGAATCGGTATAATGATTACTCAAAGGAGTTCAATCTTGTTCTTGGAACATTCAAATCACACATTTTTCTTTCAAAACAATTTTCACACCAAGAGCTCATTTCGTTTTGGAAGCAAAACAACCCTTACTTTCAACGTCAGCTCAATTTGCAAATAGAAACAGCACGCCAAGCGTATAAGTTACTTTTAAAACAAGCACATTTAACACAAATTGAGATCGAACAAGTCATTGAACTAAGAGACGGATGGACAAGCACCGCTGAGAGCTGTCGTTCACAAAGTCAAGAGTATCAATATAAGACAGCGCAGAGCCACGTTGCTCATACACAAACACTCATTTCAGACTATGCCAGTTTGAGTGATAAATTCAGAAATCTCGCCCTCAGATACCTTAATGAATCAAATTCTATACGCTCGGCCAAACAAGCGGCGCTGGGAGATGACGTCGACCTGAAGTGACTATTTATGTAGTTTTTATAAACACTCACACTTTCAACAACTTGTAACGTTAGTTTTATCCATTTCAACAACATCGGTTAAAACAACATCAAAACCCAAATTTATCTGCGACACTCATCACAAAAAATATTTACAAACTCTCAAAAATTGCTATGATGGCCATTCATATAACTTAATAACAAGTAATATATTGGCTAGGTAATATGCAAAAATCGATGGCTTTAAACTGCTTGAGTAACACGGAATGGACTGCGGAGATAAGAGCTAAGCTTTTATCAGTAGTAAAACACATGGAAGAGTTCGGTTCAGTAAGTGAGCTAGAGCTATGCAAGATATTTGGCGAGACAATTTGGAATGACGGCGTTGATTACCATTCTCATGCTTTCTCATTCAGAATTGACACGAAAACTGGAGATTGTTCAATTTCCAATTTCAAATATCATTAAAATTAGCGACTGATTTTGGATTCGGAGTACATTTATGTGCTCCGTTTTTCGTTTCTAGCCCCACACTTTTTCCATCAGCTCACACCTTCGCTAACTGGCTTCAAATTTACCCCTTATAAATGGGTAACGGTGTATTCCCTTTAACCTGCCTGATTGCTAAGTGCGTATGGATATCTTTGACGTTTTCTAAACGCTGTAACTTCCTAGTGAACGACTCGTACGCGTTTAAGTTTTCACTAACCACTTCCAATAAGTAGTCGTACGCTCCAGAAACAACATGACAACTGATCACCTCTTCCATCTCAACAATGGCATGTTCAAATTCATTGATCGATTTCTCTTGGTGATTGCTTAGGCTCACCTCCACAAACACACTCATTGCAATACCAACATGATTGCGGGATAGGCTCACTCGATAGCTATCAATAATGCCATTCTGCTCTAGACGCTTGATTCTTCTCGCACAAGGAGACGGTGACAACCCGACGAGATCCGCCAGTTCTGCAATGGTTAAGCGACCATCTCGCTGCAATAGTTCTAACAAGTGTTTATCGATACGATCCATCGCACAGACTCCCATATTGGTGTAAATCGTCAAATAATTACTAATAACTAACGATATCAGTTAAGCAATCATTAATTCAAAGTAAATATTGCCAATTTTTGCCTTTCCACGTGCTCCATAATATGTCTATCAACCAAGGATAGGAAAAATACAATGTTGCTCGGGTACACCTCAATTGCTGTCACTTTAATGATTTGGGCTAGTTTCTTTTTGTCTTTAAAGGGAGGAGCGAACTCGGTATTAGCTCCCGCAGATATCGCAATGACTCGATTTCTCATCCCGTCACTCGTTCTTTTTCCTCTGGTATACAAAGCTCACCACGCAATTGCATCAGTACCTAAAATCTACTTAATAGGTATGTTCATCGGTTGCGGACTGCCCTACTTACTGGTTACGAGTTCAGCGATGCAGTATGTGCCTGTTGCTCAAGGCAGTGCGCTAGTACCGGGGACATTGCCACTGTTCGTTACCATGATCGCAGTGTTCTTTTTTAAGCAACCACTCAGCCATCATCGTATTATCGGCTTCGCGCTTGTAATCATCGGTATTGTTATCTTTTTATTCACTGGCTTGTCTATGCATGAAGGACACACTAATGACTCATTAATTGGCTCTGAGACTTTAGGCCAAGTGCTGTTTCTATTTGCCAGTTTGATGTGGGCGATATTCACAATTTCAGCACGAGTTGCGAATCTGAATGCCCTTGTCGTAGCGGGCTTAATCAGTTTGATGTCGAGTATCCTATTAATAGCTTTAATCGTCGCAGGAGTGCTTCCTAGCTACCTATATGAACAATCGATGACCCAGTGGCCAGTCAACGAATTACTTACGCACAGTGCGATTCAGGGTGTGGGAGCTGGGATTATTGCGGCAGCCACTTACTTATACGCGGTACAAACACTTGGCGCTGAACGCTCTGCCGCTTTTGGCAGTTCAACGCCTGTTATCGCGACTCTATTGGCTATCCCAATCTTCCACGAAGTACCAAGTGTAAGCAGCTGGGTCTCACTTGCATTCATCTGCAGTGGCAGCCTACTCGCAAGTAACATCTTTCTTAAAAAGGATGCGTCACTCGATTACGAGCCACCAAAGCGCCACGCATAAAAGAAGATACAGTGATAATTCACTTTTTATCGTGCTGTTTCTCATTTACACTGGCGCACCTTTTTCTAAAGAGAGATTGTCATGCAACGCGATTACACACTTAACTGCCTGATCACCATGCCTCGTCATGAGCTGGAAGAATTCAGTCTAAGAATGATCCATCGTCTGGTTCCAGAAGATGCGATGAATGAACTGTTTACCTTCGAGCAAGAAGAAGTGACCAGCGAAGAGCGCATGCAGTCAGCTAAATTTGACGCGATGCTACGAATGACGGCGATTGCTTTAGGTGAAGTCAATTTGGCATTTTCTGAATCAGAGAACGCTCAGCAAAATATTGACCGTATGACTCGTCTTCTGCTTTGGCACTTCTACTCGATCTCATTCAATTTAGAAGAAGCGATCGCGATTGAGGTTCACTGTGAAAAGGTAGAATCGATTTTGAAGAATGCACCGAAAGATGCATTCGGTTGGGTGAAAGAGCTCACCGAACTTCTTCACTTCTACGCAAAAGTAAACGAGCAGAACGGCGAACAATAACACCTTATTGGAGTGAGCCTAGCTCCCCTCTCTAAGACCCCAGAACATTTGCAGAAGGCAGATAAAAACTTTGTTTAAAGGTGTTATCTGCCTTTGTTGTTTCTAGAACACTGTGATGAAGCATCAAAATCGATTGTACGATGCGAGTCCCTATACCTAGCGAGCCTTTCGCGGCGAGGCTGTCGACCTCATTTTGAATGGTTACTCTTGTTCGCTTATCTTGCGTACCTTGCTCGACAACAATGCTTAACTCACCATCGTGTGGAGCGTGACGAATTGCATTCTCCATCAAATTAAACATCAATCGCTCGATCAACTTCTGTTCTCCGACGATCGATACAGCACTATCGATTCTGACGTTGAGTTTAATATGTTTAGCATCGAGCTGATTCTTGAATGTTTCCTCACATAGCGTCAGTAAGCGATTGAAATCAATCGTCCGGTATTCATAAGTCGGCAGCTCTTTCTCTTGTTTCGCCGTGTCCAGCAGCGAGTTAAGTTGCTCGAATAATTTGTTGCTGTTTCGATACGCAACATCAATCAAAGGATCAGGTTGTGGATTCTGTAACTGCCACGTTTCCAAGTAACCCAATACGCTAGACAATGGTGTTTTTAGATCATGACTTAATTGGATTAATGTTTGGCGACGTTGTGAAGATTGATATTCAAGGTGCAGAAACTGCTGCTGTATATGTTTGGCCATCAATTCGTAAGACCTCGCCACAGGCACTAATTCAGGCACCTGCTTGGTGAAATCAGGCTCTAACCTAAAGTCATGCTCTGCTTGCTGCTGCAATTTGTCTGTCACTTTCTCAATAGGATTAAGCAAACTTCGTTTTACTAGCATGTAAGCGCCGACTGCAAAACCTAAAATCGATATCAATACCAAAGCTGCGAGTGCAATGTACGAGGAATCAACTTGGGCATCCGCAATCACAGCGTGGCGATTACTACCAATCAACACATATAGATAGCCCACCGTTGAACCTAACTCTTGAATAGCTGCAACAGAGAACACTTTAGGGTCTGTCGGCGTACGAGGGTCTTCCCCTAAGATTGGATATGCTTCGTTGGCGAGAAAACGTTGGATGGGTTCTAAATCAACATACTCCATCATCTCTGTGCCTTCAGGAGCCGCATGAGTGGTGATCTTACCTTGAGCATCGAGAAAATAAATCTCAAAGTCAGGGCCAATCAACATTAAGGTATGGAAAATGCTCTTAAGCGCTACAGGGTTATAATCAGTCCCGACCATAAGAGGATTGTCATCACGCATATGGCGCGCCAAGTCCTTGTGTAAGCTCTGCTTGGTTCTCTGCTCGATCGTCTGTTTTTGCCAATGATATGTAAAACCAATTGCCACACTCGCCAGCAAAAACCAAATACTAGTGAATGCCATCAATCGAGACTTGAAGCTCATAACTCAACCTCCATCTGCCCTATCCAATTTTAGCTTAAACGAATCAGTGCTTAGCATGAAACTTATATCCAACACCCCACACCGTCTGGATATAGTTTTGTTCACCGTCTTGAGTAACCAACTTACTGCGCAGACGATTTACGGTGCTACACACAGTGTGATGGTATCCGGCATGGTGAGTGTTCCAAACATGGTCTAGAAGCTGATCTTTGCTATACACGCGCCCAGGCTTGGTTGCTAAAAATGACAACAAGGAAAACTCCATAGCCGTCAAAGAGAGCTCTCTTCCGTCTAACACGACTTGATGAAGCTCAATATCAATAACCAGTGGACCAAAAGACATCGTATGTTCTTGCTGAGAGGTTGGTTGAGCCGGAAGGTCCTCGTGACTGATTCTTCGGAGCACGTTGCGTACTCGAGCTTGAAACTCTAAGACACTGAACGGCTTAGTAATATAGTCATCTAATCCGGCTTCTAACCCTGAGACTTTGTCCATCTCACTATCACGAGCGGTCAGCATCAGCATTGGCGTCCAGTCTTTCTCTTTTCTCACAGAGCGACAAAACTCCACGCCATCTCCATCGGGTAAACCGCGATCAAGTACGACTAGATCAAAATCGTTTTCTTGATAGGCAGACTTTGCCTCTCCAATACTGGCGACTCTGCACACTTCTTGCCCCTGAAAGCGCAAGTGCATTGCCACTAATTCGGCGAGATCGTTATCATCTTCAACCAGTAGTATCTGCGCTGTCATTTTGTTTGCTGTCGATTCCATAATTCAACCATGTTCCAGTAGCGTCCATTTCTATTCGACCGGAACATGGAAAGAATTATTTCATACAATTGGCTAATATCTACTCTATTCGAGTAATAGACAGACGAGCGCCGGGGTTCAAGAAACGATGCGATGCGCTCAACGTCGATGCTGGTAAACCATCATCTTGGCTTATCACACCAGAGTGAAATGAAACTGCATCTGTATCATCGCGAGCAGCATTAAACCCTTCACCGCCACCTGCTGGTCCAGGAATTGTCGCTGCGGTTTCGCTGTTTGCCTCAGTACCTGAATCCCACACATCCATATTCATGGTAAAGGTCTCACCGACAGACAAGGTTTTGATATTGATACCAGATTCACCAATAAACGCGTCATTGGTATTCACTAGCATAGAGGCTAATGAGAGATACTTAGCTTGTTTATAGTTAAGGGTCAATGTGACGGTGTCACCCTCCCCCGGTAGAATCAAGCCATTACCTGACACACCTTGGTAAACATTACTATCACTGTTCATCAGATCAATTAGCTGAGAGTTACTTCCGCCTTCCGCTAAATATTCGAGTTCAGTTGACGCGCTTGACCCAATAGCAAACAGCTCAAAGTTACCATTGTGGCTTAATACAGCTAGCGGCGACATTGGTTGACTTGGCGTCAAATTCGTTACCGTCACGTTGTAGCGGTAATAGTGATCATTGTCATCGTTTGGACAACCTGCGAGCACCCCCACAGAAGCAGCAATGGCTAAAATACGTAATTTCATAACTGCCCCCTATTTCACTTCAATTGTGATCGTCGCAACCGGGTTTAACCAACGATGGCTGCTGTTATCGAGATCACTTATCCCACCAGTCGCGTTGTCATCACCAATGTTACCCGGATGAATATGGACTTTATTGTTTGATACGGTTGTCTCTACACCCGTACCGCCACTACCGAATGTAATGAATGGAGGATTTGGCATGCTTCCAGCAAGTTCATCATTCGCTTCTGTACCAGCATCATAGCCATTGAGTGAAACTTTGTAGGTACCGGCTTGCTCTGGAATTTTCCAACTATCTAAACCAACAAAGCCATCGTTGGTTGGTAGAAGCATTGCACTCAAAGATAGGTACTTCAAATCGCCAGTATCGATAGTCAGCGACGCTGTTACTCCAGGGTTTAGGATACCGCTAGCTGGGTTTTCCGATACAACACCACCAGCGTTAGTAATGACATTCGATAGACCTGAAATATCGCCACCTTCAGCCATAGCTTCCAGTTCAGCACTGGCCGTTTCACCAGTTCTAAACATAAATAAACTAGAGTCATGCGCGGCGACTAGAATCGGTGTGAAGTAGATACCTTTCGTCGCATTGGTAATAGAGATATCCAACTCGGCCGCGTTAAGTGTTGAAACCGACATAGATAATGCCAGTGCAGAAAATGTGAGTCCGAAAACTTTTTGCTTGTTCATAATGATTCCATCCTAGTTTCACTCATTGAGCGAGTTATGCCTTTATCAAAAATGGTCGTCGACCAAGGTGTTGATAAATAGGATGGCAATGAGATCTATCAGCGACTTCATTCAATTCTCATAAAAGTCTCACAAGTTTCTTGGTTTTCTCTCATTCAGGATACAGTGTCTGAACAAACGCGTAGAAAAAAGCCCAGTGGGTGAACACTGGGCCTTGATTGTTCTGATTTGCTTAGACATTCTACTGAATATTTAAAGCAGTATGAGGTTATAGGTAGTTCGCGTCTACTAGTTCGCTCACTTCAACTTTGCTCACCTCTGCACGAGCTTCAAGCCATTGTGCTACTTGCAACTGTTCTGCTTCTGTTACTGAACGGTAGCGCTCTGTTGCACACACAAAACCTTCAAACAGCTCAAGGCCCCCGCCACCAAAGCACAATCCGATACCATCGATAAAATCAATGAACTCATCGATGAATACATCGTACTGGTCAAAATCAGTAATAGATGTTGTGCAGCTCACTTCAAAACCCAAAATGGCGAATTCACCTAGGTATAGCTTTTTACGTAGACGACGGTTCTTGTTTTCGATTTTATCTAATTTCATAGCGTTCTCTCTTGATTGTGTCGCCCATTTCTCATGGGGATATAAGCATTTATACACAGTTGCCCATCAATTCCAAAGAGATTTATAAGGCATTGAGCCCAAAAGCGTAAGAATCGTGCTACAGCAACAAAACCTTAATATAATTTATAAAAATATGTCACTTACTTCCATCAGGATTAGCCTCGTATTGAAACTATTACTCTAATAACCATCTCAACCTCAATAGGAAGTAAGTTCATGAGCAAGGAAACATTCGATAGCCGTCGCTTTAACAATAGTGATAATAAACCCTTTGAAGAAGTGCTAGAAGCGGGCCTATCTCGTCGCAGCATTCTTAAAGGTGGTTTAGGTATCAGTGCAATGACGGCATTTGGTGCTTTCGGCTTAGCAGGCCATAGTGCACCGGCTGCAGCGGCATCTCTCGCATCATCAGCAAAGAGCAGCGCACAGCTTGCTTTTGAATCTGTAAAAGGGTCTCTGACCGACAGTGTCGTTGTACCTAAAGGTTACGTAGCACAGGTGCTTGTCCCTTGGGGAACACCATTGAACACTCAAGGTAATGCATGGCGTGAAGATGGTAAAAACACTGGCGATGACCAAGCAAACGCACTCGGCATGCACCACGATGGCATGCACTTCTTCCCGCTAGACGGCAACAACAACGATGGTCTACTGGTTATCAACCACGAATACATCGACCAGAAAGCACTGCACCCTAATGGCCCAACATACCAAGATGGCGCTCGCACCAGCATTGATGAAGTGCGTAAAGAGATCAACGCACATGGTGTGAGTGTCGTTCGCGTTAAGCTAGATGGCAATCAATGGGTTATGGTAGACAACGATCCGCTCAACCGCCGCTACACAGGTGCGACAGCGATGGATCTTTCTGGTCCTGTTGCTCACACAGAGTTGGTGAAAACCAAATACTCTCCTGACGGTAGCCAAGCTCGAGGAACACTAAATAACTGTGGTAATGGCTACACTCCTTGGGGCACATATCTAACATGTGAGGAAAACTGGCCAGGCTACTTTGTTAACAAAGGCAAGTCGACCACAGCGCAAGAGCGTATCGGTATTGCAACAGATAAAACACGTTACGGCTGGGATACACTAGCTGGCAGTGCTGAAGAGCGACTAGACGAGTTCGCACGCTTTGATGTAACTCCTAATGGCAAGTCAGCAAAAGATGACTACCGTAATGAAGCACATGGTCACGGCTACATCGTTGAAATCGACCCATATACTGCTAATTCACGTGCAAAAAAACGTACTGCACTAGGTTGTTTCCGTCACGAAGGCTGTACGTTTGGCAAGGTAACCGAAGGTCAGCCAGTTGTATTCTACTCTGGTCATGATTCTCGCTTCGAATATCTTTACAAGTTCGTTTCTGACGCGAAGTGGGATCCAAAAGATGCGAAGCCAGAAAACCGCCTCGTTGCTGGCGACAAATACATGGACAAAGGCACACTCTATGTGGCTCGATTCAATGAAGATGGCACTGGCTCTTGGCTTCCACTAACACTAGACAGCATGGCTGCAAAAGGTGGCAAACTGTCTGACACATTCAACTCTCAAGCTGAGCTGATTGTAAATACTGCTGGCGCTGCTGACCTTGTTGGTGCAACTCCGATGGATCGCCCTGAATGGTGTGCAGTTGACCCAATGACTGGCACGGCTTACCTAACGCTAACCAACAACACTAAGCGTAAAGAAGCGAACTCAGCCAACCCACGCATTAACAACAAATTTGGCCATGTGATCCGTTGGGATGAAGGCAAAACAGCTGATGCGTTCCAATGGGATATTTTTGTGTTCGGTTCACCAGCGGTTTCGGATCCAAAGGTCAACCGCTCTGGTCTCAACGATATCAACCAATTCGCGAGCCCAGATGGCTTAGCCTTTGATGGCCGTGGCATTCTTTGGATTCAAACGGATAACGGTGCCGATGAAGTGACGCAGTACACTAACGATCAAATGTTGGCTGTCGTTCCATCTCAGCTAACTGATGACAATGGTGACCATGCCGTTATCAGTGCGGAAAACCAAAACCAGTTGAAGCGTTTCTTCGTTGGTCCAAATGGCTGTGAAGTAACAGGCTTTACCATTAGCCCTGATTACAAGTCACTGTTTGTAAACATTCAGCACCCGGCAAACTGGCCAATGTCTGACGATGCAACCGCTGAGACAAAAGGCAAAGTTCGCCCAAGAGCTGCAACTGTGGTAATCCGTCGTGAAGATGGTGGTGAAATCGCGGTTTAGATACACAATACTAGCGAAGCTCAGTTACCTTACTGTTGTCTAGTTAGCGAAAACCAAAAAGAGCGATAAGGCCAAATACCCTATCGCTCTTTTTATATTCTATTCAATCTACGGTTTAAGTAAGAGTCCGAGCTTTCATTACTCATTATCATTACTATTGCTCGTCATCCTCGAGAAGGAGGAACGACTGAGTCGGGGATCTCTACCCGTTCTCGTCAATCAAAATTAACTCACAAACAACCATACACCAACCCCCATCATCAAGGTGCCAGCAATACGGTTCATCAAACGAACATTGTCTGCTTGGCCCAGTAGGTGCTTCAAACTCTTTCCGCCTGTCGCGTATAGCGTCATACACACAAACTCCGACACCAAGATAATAGAAACTAAGATAGATAGTTGAGGAACCAATGCCTTAGAGCTATTAATGAACGGTGGCAACAGAGAAATCATGAATGCCCAGCCTTTAGGATTCGCGATGGCCGTTACAAAGCCCTGAACAACCAAATCCCAATCGTTGCCTGTTGCTTGGTTTTGATTATCAGTGCTGATCGCCAGTTTGCCTTTCGAGCGCCACATTTGAACGCCAAGATAAAACAGATATGCTGCACCAACGAACTTAAAGCCAGTAAACAACCAAGGGTAATTAAGCATGATCGAAGCAATACCCAGTACCGCCGCTACCGATACAACTCCCACGCCGACCAGTTCGCCAACCATCATCCATAGAGTACGACGATAACCAATACTCATACCCAGCGTAAGCGCTAAGGTCATACACATCCCGGGAGTAATTGAGACAAAGAAAAATGTGGGGATGAAAGCCAAAAGTAGCGCACTATCCATATTGTTACCTTATTGCTTTTTTATTACGTAAAACTAACTATTTCCGATTTAGAAACAGCACGTTGAAAGTGGTGGCTATTGAAGCCATCGGGGCGACAGGTGCTGAGCTGTCATTTAACATATGCTGAGTTCATTTATAAATAAGGCCACTCTTGAAACGTAAAAGAGCCACATCACTGTGGCTCTTTTCTATCAATAACCCTAGCTTACTTGCGACGGTTCTTGATGCGCTTCATCATTGCTAGACGACGCTCAGCATTCGCTTGGTCTGGCTTTTCTTCGTTCGCATTGTTCTTGCGACCTTGGCGGTTCTTATAAGCCGATTTGGTGTTTAGCTTCTCAATGTAAGCATCACGCTTTTTAGGCTCGTAACCCGGTTGCTCTACGCGACGAATGCGTTGTTGAATCAGTTTCTCTACTTGTACAACCGTCAGCTCTTCTTCACGGTTAACAAAAGAAACAGCGTGACCTTGTTTACCTGCACGACCCGTACGACCAATTCGGTGAACGTAGTCTTCTGCAAGGAATGGCATGTCGTAGTTGATTACGTGTGGTAAGTCTTCGATATCTAGACCACGAGCTGCAACGTCTGTTGCTACCATCACACGAGCTTTACCTTCTTTGAAATCATCCAGCGCACGACGACGAGCACTCTGTGCTTTATCACCGTGACACAACACAGCTTTAATACCGTCAAGCTTAAGCTCTTTAACTACTTCGTTTGCTGTCTCTTTGTAGTTCACAAACACAAGCACTTGGCGCCAGTTTTTACGGCCAATCAGCTCAGAAAGCAATTCAGTTTTACGCTCTTGGTCTACAGGGTAAACCACGTGACCAACCGTCGCAGCCGTTGAGTTTTCACGCTCTACACTAATACGCTTTGGCTTACGCAGAATATCAACTGAAAGTTGGTTTAACTGAGTTGATGTTGTCGCTGAGAACATCATAATTTGAGGTGATGTTTCAACATCCATCATGATCTTACGAACCGCATTGATGAAGCCCATATCGAGAATACGGTCTGCTTCATCAAAAACTAGGAACTCAAGATTAGAGATAGACACATTACCCTCTTCTAGGTGCTCTTCTAGACGACCCGGAGTTGCGACAAGAATGTCCACACCCAGATCTAACTGGCGAACCTGTGATGACATCTTATTACCGCCATAAACCGCCGCTACGCTCAGCTCTGTGTACTTAACGTAATCTTTGATGTTCTGAGCGATTTGAGCAACCAGTTCACGTGTTGGTGCAAGGATCAAAGCGCGAGCTGTACCGCGAGATGCTTTGTTGCCGCTGTTCAACAAGTGCTGAATGACAGGTAATGAAAACGCAGCTGTTTTGCCCGTACCCGTTTGTGCCGTAGCAAAAATATCATGGCCTTTACGCGCCATTGGGATCGCTTTTTGTTGAATAGGTGTGAGTTTTTCATAACCACACTCAGTCAGCGCTTTTACGAGTTCAGGAGCAAAACCTTGAGAGGAAAATGACATTGTTACGAGTTCCTTAAGCAGACAGCCTACATTTTTATTTCAGCCGAGCACTATAAAGTAATTAGAGTGATTTATCTCACATTTATCGTGATATAACGCAAATTTTATCACTCTAATTGACACTTATTGAGGTTGGAGCCCAACAAGTGCCATCTTTTACTACTTCAGGCCACAAAGTTTGAGCAATACCTGTTCAAGGTCTGCCCATGGCATGAGTTGCGAATCAATCACTTCAAGGCGAGATTCAAAGCCATCTAAGCTGATTTCATTAACCGACACCACTTGGTTAGCCACGTTAAATGCGAAACAGCCTTGATCTGTATTGACTACCGCTTTTACCCTTTCAGCTTGCAGTGCCGAGAGCATAGAAAACAGCTGGTCGAAATCAAATTTGTGTTCAGCCCCAAACAACCAACCACAGCTAAAGTAGCCCTGCCCTTTGTTCTCTTTGCGAATGAAATCTTCACCCGGTGGAAGTTCAAACTGAGGCTCTTGTTCAGCATGTTCATGATGATGTGCTTCAATTCCAAACGATGCACCACCTCGAACACGTTCAATGTCTAACACTTCAAGCGGCACTTCGCCATCATGGATCAGTTTATGGAATACCTTAGCCGGAGATTGATTCGTCACCCAATCATTGAAGGTATCAATATCTTCAGAGTGAACAAGATCCACCTTAGTGCCAATAATCACATCTGCACTATCCAACTGATCGTTAAAGTTTTGATTCGATGTGTACTTTTCATCTGAAAGATAGCGCGGGTCAACCAAACCTAATGTCGCCTTTAGGTCAACATAAGGTGTGTATTGTTCAGAGGTTAATGTCGCAATAACCTGCTTAGGATGTCCTAATCCAGTTGGCTCAATTAGGAGACGATCTGGTTTTTGACGAAGTAATGCGTTAATTCCAACAGACATAGGAACACCTGCCGTACAACACATACATCCACCAGGGACCTCTTTGATCAACGCACCCTGATCAGTCATCAGTGCGCCATCGATACCGATTTCGCCAAATTCGTTAACCAATACCGCCCAGTTTTCGTTCTCTGGTTTGTTCTTCAGCAAGTTTAAAATCGCGGTCGTTTTACCCACCCCGAGAAAGCCAGTAATAATATTGGTAGGAACTCTGTTCGTCATAGTCCATTCTCCTTTTTTTAGGAGTATATACCGAATATCAAAGGTTTGTCCGCATCGGATTTATGACGACTAGAAAGGAATAAAAGTAGATTTAGGGCAGCGTATTGCAAGAGTTTCAAATGTGGATGAAATGAAGTTGGTTGGAGGTCAAAATTTATGCTATCCCAAACAGACTAAAGGCGCACTTCGGTAGCGCGCCTTACCCTCGTTACTCAATCGTGAGTTCGCGAATCAGGAAGTCTTGTCATCGACCTGAACATTTAACGAGGAACTAGAAAATTTCTTTTTTGAATCCATCCAAATTGTGTGTAAAACCTCACTTCTCCCTGCGGTTCGTTATGTTGCTTTACAATTTAACTATGGTTCATTTTTACAGTAATTCAAGTTGCCACTATAGATTCAACCAAATTTGTGACGACGATTCCACAGTATTGGCTATAGTTCTTATTTATGTTGCACGCTACTTTCATAAATGGAATTCAACTTTGCATCTTTGCTGCTATAGGATAAGTAACGGAAGCGTATAATTTACGACAATCCCACTGCATCAACTCAGGAACCCAGTTTCAATGACCAACCGAGAGAAAATAAAGCAATCCTTTTTAGCAAAGATGCCAAGGGATGCTATCAACCAATTTCTCTCCAGAGACAAAACCCCTGCATCTGTTTTAATCCTCTCTTGTATCGTCGGTATCTTTGCAGGTTTAGTAGGTACCTATTTTGAAGTTGCGGTTCATTTCATCACAGAAACTCGTACCGACTGGCTAAAAGATGAAATTGGGAGCTATTTGCCGCTTTGGCTAGCTGCGTTTCTTATTAGTGCGGCCTTTGCTTTCATCGGTTATTTTCTTGTCCACCGTTTTGCACCAGAAGCCGCAGGATCAGGTATTCCTGAAATTGAAGGTGCGATGGACGGCATGCGTCCTGTTCGTTGGTGGCGAGTGCTTCCCGTCAAGTTCTTCGGTGGTATGGGCGCTCTCGGTTCAGGCATGGTGCTAGGTCGTGAAGGTCCTACAGTACAAATGGGTGGCAGCATCGGTCGTATGGTCACTGATATCTTTCGTGTAAAAGATGACGACAGCCGCCACTCTTTGCTTGCTTCTGGTGCCGCGGGCGGTTTAGCCGCTGCATTCAATGCACCCTTAGCTGGAATCATGTTCGTTGTTGAAGAGATGCGACCGCAGTTTCGTTACTCACTCATTTCTATCAAGGCCGTGATCATTTCTGCGGTTTCAGCCAACATCGTGTTTCGCTATATCAACGGGCAGTCGGCTGTTATCACCATGCCCCAATATCAACCACCTGAGCTAAATGCGTTGTGGCTATTCCTATTGCTAGGTGTGCTATTCGGGATATTTGGCGTGATTTTCAATAAGCTGATCACCCTTTCACAAGACATGTTTGTCGCAATACACAAAAACGACCGCAAACGTTACTTAACGACGGGTACTCTGCTTGGCGGTTGCTTTGGCTTATTGCTTCTCTATATTCCAGAGCTAACTGGCGGTGGTATTGGTATTATCCCTAATATCACCCATGGCGATTACAGTACCAACGTGTTGTTACTTATCTTCTTAGGACGTGTACTTACCACACTACTCTGTTTCGGATCTGGCGCGCCGGGCGGTATCTTTGCTCCGATGCTTGCGCTTGGAACACTCTTTGGTTACGCATTTGGACTTATCGCTTCGGCCCTCTTTCCTGAACTCAATATCGATCCGGGCATGTTTGCGATTGCAGGTATGGGAGCACTATTTGCGGCGACTGTACGTGCCCCGATAACAGGGATTTTATTGGTTATCGAAATGACCAATAACTACTACCTGATATTACCGTTGATCATCACTTGCCTAGGTGCCGTAATCATTGCTCAGGTGTTGGGCGGCCAGCCGATTTACAGCCAACTACTGAACCGCACGTTAAAAAATGAGAAATTAAGACAACAAGATCTTCCGCAACAAGAGGAAGTACGCTAGTAACAAAAGACTCATGAAACAAAAGCACACATTCAACGTGCTTAGTATCCCGATTTCGCATCAAAATCAAAAAAGCAAACGTTAATCTTGATATCATCCACTCAAAATTAGTTGAGCCCCCTTAACATCTATTGAGAGCACAACTACACGCTCTAACTAGAGCAACAAGTCTAATATTTAATATGTAACTTAAGGTGGAACAAGTCGTTGAACTGGAGAAGATTAACCCAAGTAAAAAATGTGCCTCCATCTCAGGCGTCGTTAGCACTTGGCGTTATTGGGCTAGGACAAGCATGGGCTCTATATATTCCAGGGATTGGTGAAGTCGTTCGTCCCTACCTCGCTTCAGTTGGCGCGCTGCTGTTAGTCCCTGTTTTACTTCGTTATCTCACAAGTTTTAATACCTTCATCAACGACATTCGCCACCCGTTAAGTGGGAGCTTGATGGCACCTATGAGCATGGCTCTATTGATTCTTTGTGACTATCTAGCCGAGATATCACCGATCATCGCCTACCCTATCTGGTTCTGTGCCCTGTTGCTTCACTTTACGATGATGGTGCTGTTTTTTAGTTTCCAGATCATCAACTTTAAAATGTCGAACATTGTTCCCAGCTGGTTCTTATATCCAGTAGGTTTGATCAGTAGCTCGTTAGCGGGTACACAATTTGGGCACACGGTATTTTCAGAAACACTCGCAGCGACCTGTATCGGTATCTACTTCTTCTTACTTCCCGTGGTGCTGTATCGCTTGGTGTTTGAAGGGAACTTGCCTCGTAGAGCAAGACCTACACTGGCAATCATGGCAGCTCCGGTGAACTTGTCACTAGCGGCTTACTTAGTTAATTTCGACCACCCAGATCCAATTCTTACAGGCGCTTTAGCGGGTATCGCCATTACCATGACGCTGCTGATCTACTTGTGTTACGTAAGACTCATGCGCCTGAAGTTCCAACCTTCCATTGCAGCGGTAACCTTTCCATCTGTGATCAGTGCGATCGCTATGCATCGGTTAACTACTTTTTTCGGGGCCGAGTATCCACAGTGGTACTGGTTACATAAATTTGGTTTCTTCGAACTCACCATTGCAACCATCTTAGTCATTTGGGTTGCAGGCGGTTACGTAAAAATGTACTGGCCAGAATTGTTCAACCCCAGGCAACTCATGAAAAAAGCGAAATAAGCCATAGTATCGTTGGATAATCACGCCTCGAACTTACGGCTATCGTTTTTGAAGTAACTAGTAAGAAAAGATCTAGAAACGGGAAGAGAGTGGCACATCCATGTGCCTAGGTGTATGCGTTGTGTTTGTTGTTCAAATGCTAATTGATTCTAATCGACAGTTAGCATTTCAGGTGGATGCTAGTAAATGCGTTCGTTCTTATCGTTTTTTCGATTTTCGCTTTGTGATTAACCGTGCGCTGAAATGGGTGCTTACGTGGAAAAGATAAGTAGTACCCTTGATACAAATTGGAGCCGTATGCCTTAGCCAATTCCAGCTGCTCAATACACTCAATGCCCTCATAAATCAGCATCGTATTTTTTAATCCGCAAATCACTTTCAGCTCTTCTAGTTCTTCCGTTAACCCAACCTGGCTCGCCACCAGCAGTTCTCGGCTTACTTTGATATAGTCCGGACTGATCGCTGCAACCCTTGAGAAACCGGACCACCCTGTACCAAAGTCATCAACTGCAAGTGACACGCCCTGAGAGCGGATTTTATTAATACCATCGTAAAAGTTAGTGATCTCATCGATTGGGCAATAGTCCTCAACTATCTCAACTACGATCTGCTCTAGTTTGATGCCAGTTGTCAGAATATGCTTGACGCAATCATTGATTAAACTGTCTTGTTTAGACAAAGCTCTAAAGAAACATGGGCTAAAGTTTAGAAACAGTTTGGTTTCTTCGTTGTAAATCTCTGACTCTATGAAGCCTCGAATGTGCATTACATTGATTGCAAATTTAACTTTAAACTCGAGGTCGTCATCCAACTTCTCTAGAAAATTAAACAACTTTTTAGGACTGACACCCTCACCGTTTTTAGTTGCTCGACAAAGAGCTTCGTAGCCGTGAATTGCCCCCTCCTCGGTTTTAATTTCTTGGTAAACGCTTTGTATTTTGTATCCCAGTATCTGTATTTCAAGCACCTGTTCATCTTGGTTATAAGTGATCATTTTCCGCCTCATTTTTACTTATTTGCAAGCAAATTTACTAATTTTAATTCGAACCACTTATTGAGTTGTTTTGAATTAATATGTGTCCAATATTCATTTTATGTGGCAAAAACAGTATACGGCAGCCAAAAAGGTGCAACTAGTGACACATAGATAGGATTGGATTAGCGTCACAAAGGATACGCCTCTTACATAAACTTACCCAGATCAATTGATTTACCGAATTGATTAGCTAATTAGGAAAACCTGTATTTACTAAAACTTTATTTTAGGGAATAAAAAATAGAAAAGGACACAACTTACGCAAAATTAGAGTTAAAGCTCTATAAATTGCGCAATATATCGGCAATTACACGTGCTTACATATAGAGTATTGTAAAGCACACCAATAGAAGAGTTGATCTTTTGAGGCTTTACTTAGACCGCACCCTCAAATTAACAATATTGATATATAAGGGTATTTTTGGCCTGAATATGATTGCTTTGCTCTTCTGATCGATATCATTATATGGAATAGAGCTCACCTGAAACTCAAACAAGTCCGCTTTATGAAGTTCGCTTGATGTACTGTTATCGTTCTAGTGGCTGAATTCACAATAGATCTCCAGTAGCGACTGCCTAATCCGCCACTTCACGATCAAAAAAGGCCCCACAAACGTGAGGCCTCGTAGCGATAAGTTTGGATTCAATCTAAAACTGAGAGTGAGGTCCAAACACTTCGTAGTGTACTCGAGAGCGATCGATGTTCAGCGCATCCAGCTGTTCAACGATATTCTTCATAAAGCCAACTGGGCCACAGATGTAAAAATCGCTGTCTTCGAAGCCTGCAGCTTCGCTCACTTGAGATAAGTTCATCTGGCCTTCCAACACGTCTTCGCAGTCCGTTGAAGGCTTGTTCATGTACCACGTTTTTGCTGACCAACCTTTATCAGCAACAATGTCAGACACACGTTGGGTAAATGAATGCTGCTCTACTTTTTCACATGCGTGAAGGTAAAGAACTGGCTCGTTTTTCTGCTGCTTGCTCAGGTACTCAAGCATAGATTGCATTGGAGTAACACCCACACCTGCAGAGATCAAGGTTACTGGCTTTTGACGCTCTTGATAGAAGAAGTCGCCCGCTGGTGCGTAAAGCTTCACTTCATCGCCCACTTCTACAGAGTTATGTAGGTGATTTGAAACGAGACCTGAGAACTGACCGCCCTCACCTTCACGTTTAACCGAAATACGGTAAGTTTCTCCGTTTGGTGTATCTGAAAGTGAGTACTGACGAATTTCATTATTCGACGCACCTTCAGGTTTCACTTCAATACCTATGTATTGACCCGGAACATAATCCAACACTGGACCATTATCTTTAGGCTTGAATACAAAACTCTTAACTAGATCAGATTCAACAATCTTTTGCTCTACAACAAAGGTTCTCGCGGCTTCCCAACCACCCACATCCAGTTTACGCTGTAGGTAAAGCTCACCTTCACGATCAATGAAAATTTGAGCAAGGAAAAGGTACGCAGCCGTCCACGCCTCTTCAACTTCTGGTGTAAATGCTTCAGTGGCTAACTCACGTAATGTTTCAATGAGATGGTGGCCAACAATTTGGTAATGTTCTGGTTGGATATTAAAGCTGGTGTGTTTTTGAGCAATGCGTTCAACCGCACCTTGCAGCGCCGCTAAATTTTCAATGTTCTTTGCGTAAGCAGCAATCGCCTCAAACAGCGCAACACCTTGGCGTCCAGTTTGTTGATGAGTCATATTGAAAATGTCTTTCAACTCTGGATTGTGAGAAAACATACGTTGATAAAAGTGTGTTGTTAACGCTGGGCCTGCACTCTCAAGTAGTGGGATCGTAGACTTGATGATATCGATATGTACATTGTTAAGCATGGATTTACTCCGAACACTGAGCCTTGTGACATGTGTGTCACTTTGACTACCTTTAAAAAATAAGAATGACTGTTCGACTTTCTGAGATTTAAGTTATTTTGACTTGTTTTTATTTCAAAAAATCACAAAAACCAATTAATAAACATCGATTGATTGAGATCAAAAATACATCAATAAATCATTGGTATAATTAGCCTTCGATGTCTCTTTTGCACATTCAGTGCCAACTTCTCCAACTCCCGTCATCATTAGCTTTCAAGCAAATATACACATTCACAAAAATGTCAAAAAGACCTTTTATTTGAGTCATTAAGACTCTATCATGTACATAAACCCACGCAGTTAGAGTGAATCATGCAAGATATCTCCGCATCAACCCTTATGGAAATGACCATCGGCCTTGCCAGTGGTGTTAACGACCAAGACCGCTTCAATCGCCTTATTGACGCGATTCGTAAGACGATTACCTGTGACTGTGTGGCGTTATTGAGTCTCCAAGGTGACACGCTGGTACCTATTGCTATGCAAGGTCTCAGTCGAGATACATTCGGACGCCGCTTCATCATTTCAGAGCATCCACGCTTCGATGCAATTTGTGCTTCTAAGACTCCTGTTCGCTTCGATTCTGATAGCACGCTGCCTGACCCTTTCGACGGTCTGCTGATCGACCATGACGGCGACCTTCCAATGCACGCTTGTATGGGGCTGCCACTGCTCTTTGGCGACAAACTGCTTGGCGTTCTAACCTTAGATAGTCTTACGCCAGATGTTTTCGCTAACATTCCCGCTCGCAACTTAGAGGTGTTGGCAGCCATCGCCGCTTCAACCATGCAGATGGCCCTCACCTTCTCTCAACTAGAGAGCCAAGCTAAACAGTCAAAGCAACTGTTAGAAGAGCTTAATGAAGAAGCTTGGGAACGCGAAGGCGGAGAGCTCATTGGTAAAAGCGATACCATGATGGCTCTGAAAAACGACATCGCTGTCGTTGCTCCTTCTGAGTTTAATATCCTCATCCATGGTGAAACCGGTGTTGGTAAAGAGCTAGTAGCTCGAACGTTGCATCATCAATCTGCGCGTAAACGCAAACCGTTGGTCTATGTAAACTGCGCGGCTATACCTGAAAATTTAGTTGAAAGTGAACTGTTCGGCCATGTACGTGGCGCATTTACTGGTGCTGACAAAAATCGCTCTGGTAAGTTTGCTTTGGCAGATGGCGGCACACTGTTCTTAGATGAGATTGGCGAACTGCCTCTAGCCGCGCAAAGTAAACTGTTGCGTGCGCTACAAAACAATGAGATTCAGCCTGTCGGCCAAGACAACATTCAAACCATTGATGTTCGTGTACTTGCTGCAACTAACCGTGATTTAAAACAAGAAGTCGAAGATGGCAACTTTAGAGCGGACTTGTACCACCGACTGAGTGTTTACCCTATCGCTGTGCCAGCGCTTCGTGAACGCGGGGATGACACTAGCCTGCTAGCGGGATTCTTCTTAGAGCAAGCTCGACGCAAGCTGGGTATTAATCAGATCAAATTCCGCTCTGATGTATTGGTATTCCTGAATCGTTATAACTGGCCAGGCAACGTGCGTGAGCTTGAACACGTAATCAGCCGTTCGGCACTCAAAGCATTAGCAAGAAGCACCAACAAACGTTTAGTGACCATCACTAAAGAAGATTGTGGGCCGTTGGATCAAGAGCTCGCGCTCAATTCACCCGCTTCCAATACACAAGGTCAAGGCTCAATGGCAGCGCCTGAAATTGACCTATCGGAAGGTTTGCGCGGTGCAACAGAAGATTTCCAAAGAACGATCATTACTGATGTTCTCGAACAAGCGAACTTCAACTGGGCTCAAGCCGGTAGAACATTAAAAACCGACAGGGCTAACTTAACTCGCCTTGCTAAGCGATTAGGTCTTAATGTCGCCAAGTCGCACAGTATTGAACGAACGAAATAGAGTTTCACAATTGGTACGAGCATCTTTCTAGACTTGTGTATATAATGCTGCGAATTGTAATCCTAATTGTGAAAATATAGAGATAATTATGAAGTTTATCCGTTGGTTCCTAGGCCGCATCATTCTGCTACTTAACTTTGTATTTACGCCGCGTGGCGTTAAACGCTCAGCTGAAGATCAATCTAAAGTTGATGAACAGGCAAAGAGCTACGCTCTGTATCAATTCGAAGCTTGTCCGTTCTGTGTAAAAGTGCGTCGAGCAATGAAGCGTCAATCTGTAAAAATTGAGCTGCGTGATGCAAAAAACAACGATCAACACCGCGCTGAACTTGAAGCCGGTGGTGGTCGAGTGAAAGTACCATGCCTTCGCATTGAGAAAGACGGCAAAACGGAATGGATGTACGAGTCTTCAGACATCGTTGCATACCTAGAAAAGAACTTCGCTTAACTCTTTCTTCAAGTAGCAGTCGTTCTCCAAGTCACATGTGCCCTCCAGGTAACAGCTGCTCTTGAAAGCCAGAATCAAAAAATCCCTCGTCGTTGAGGGATTTTTTATATCTGTGTGTAGTTGGTATTAGCTGGACTATTTAGCGACTATCAGCATCAACTCAACTCGGCGATTACACGCTTTGCCCTGAGAAGACGTGTTGGTACATGCTGGAACATATTCACCGAAGCCACGCGTATAGATAGATTGACTCGATACGTAATTGCGCTCCAATCTCGCTTTCACCTCTTTCGCTCGCTGCTCTGAGAGAGGATCGTTAATTTGGTCGTTACCCGTGTTATCGGTATGCCCTTCAATGACGACATCGATATCCGAACGCTGTGAAAGGTAGCTACCTAATGTATCTAACCAGTGATCATTCACAGGAGCCGGAATTGCCGAACCGGTTTTAAAGTTCACGTGATGGTTCAATTTTACCATTACGTGATTACCCGGTAGCACTTCGTAATCAATGCGATTTTGTCTGAGGAAGACTTCAAGCGGGTCATCGGTAGAAATGCCTACGCCGTAATTGGTGGTGATGGTTTTCTGTGAAGAGTTTTGTGCTTGTCGGTAATTGGTCACAACACGTGTCTCTTGTACAACGCCCCACTCTGGGTACATCACATCGTAGTCAGTTTGTGGTGCGGTCTCCAACATGTTACCGCCCAACATTGCCATTGAGTCGGTGGCTTCACATCCTACCAACGCCAAACTGCAAATCAGTGCTAAATACTTCATTAATTCATCCACCACGTAAACGTATTACTTCTACCAAACACTATATCGGCGGCTTCGCTATAACTTTAGCCCAAACTTACGATCCATTTGAATAAGACGTAAGTAAGCCACTGGAGTAATACGCGTTCACCGCCATATGGAGCGCTCCAAGCAAAAAGTGTTATAGATCACAGTTAACAGTGAATTGGTTGCTCACTGCTCAACACATCGACCTGTTTGCATTTAATTACTTTATAATTGTTTTCCTATTCCCACTAAATCGTTAGAATTCACCGACTTTTTAACGCTAGAGTAAATTATATGTTCAAGCCTTTTACCCAATTATTTGTTGCTCTTATCGCCGCAGTAACCCTAGCTGGTTGTAGTGAAAGCAATGAGCCGCAAGCCGGCGTTCAATACGAAGTGCTTCCTGTTGCGCTAACCGAATACGATCTATCTCCAGTGACAGAAATCTTTTCGCTTAACTGTGGCCACTGCCGCACTATGGAGAGCGCGATTCCTGAAATCGAATCACTGACTAATCAAAAGATTGGTAAGGTACATGTTACCTTTAATGAAAGCGCTCAAATCAGCGCAATGATCTTTTACACTGCCGTTATGCAGTTGAATGACACGCCAGACCATGCCTTCATGGAAGACCTATTTGCCGCTGTACAGATGGGTGGCGACGCAACACCAGAAGCTCGCCAGCAAGCTCTGGAAACGGCGTTTACTTCTCGCGGTTTAGTAAGCCCATACCAACTAGAAAAAGAGCAGCAAGTTGCACTGTTTGAGTACGTGCAAAAAGCCGAAGAGATCTCTGTAAAAGGTCAGATCAACTCAGTACCGACCTTCATCGTTAACGGTAAATACCAAGTACTGACTGCAGGTCATCAAGATCTAGAAGGTATCGGTAAAACCATCAACTTCCTTTTGACTCAGCCTTAATGGTTGATTTTCAATAACAGAATATTTTTATAAATAGGTTTCAATATGTCTAAATTTGTCATTCCAATTATTGTATTCATCATGGCTGGTTTCATGATTTACCGTACTTGGACTAACCACAAAGCTGGTTCTGAGAACTTCGAACAAGGCCAACAATTCCTTATCGAAAATGGTAAAAAAGCGGGCGTTGTAACGACAGAGAGCGGCCTGCAGTACCTAGTACTTGAAGAAGGTACTGGTACAGAACACCCAACGAAGAACAGCCAAGTTACGGTTCATTACCACGGCACTCTGATCGACGGTACGGTTTTCGATAGCTCAGTAGAGCGCGGTGAGCCGATCACATTTGCACTTAAGCAAGTAATCAAAGGCTGGCAGGAAGGTCTAACTTATATGGTTGAGGGTCAAAAAGTTCGCCTTTTTATTCCTAGCACGCTTGGCTACGGCAAAGGCGGTACAGGTCCAATCCCACCTTCAGCAACTCTGATCTTCGACGTAGAGCTACTATCAATCAAGTAACCTGCTAACGAAACAGTGACAGCCCTGCCGAATGACGCAGGGCTTTTTTATGCCAGTCAGCAATCAACCTTCATCCCGAGTTTTGTAGTCAGTCTCTAATCCAATCATAGATAGAGTCAGCCAAAAATAACCAACTAGACGACTGGTCTAATTTTATTTATAGTATCGCCATGAATCAGAAAACAAACGACACACGCCTACACATTTTAGATGTCGGCTACGAGCTTATCGTCAATCAGGGTTTTACGGCTGTGGGGTTATCTCAACTGCTTAAGGCTGCTGATGTACCAAAAGGCTCCTTTTATCACTACTTCAAATCAAAAGAAGCTTTTGGTGAGGCCTTGATTGAACACTACTTCGATAGTTACTTAACAAGAATTGAGTCTATCTTGGTACACGGAGAAGGTGATCATGCGGAGCGGCTGTTGGATTACCTCTCTCGCTGGCGTGATACTCAAAACGGTGTCTGCAACGCTCACAAATGTTTGGTTGTGAAGCTCTCTGCAGAGGTATCTGATCTTTCTGATTCAATGCGACTCGCTTTGCAAAAAGGTGCTGACAGTGTGGTTCAGCAAATGGCCACGTGTTTAGAAAATGGGGTTAAAGAAGACTCTATCGCCTCATTAAACCACCAGCAAGTTGCAAAGAATCTATACTCGCTCTGGTTAGGTGCGAGCCTTTTAAGCAAGTTGAGTCAAAGTCCAGACACTTTAGACAGCGCTTTTGACGAGACAAAACGTATCATCGCGCTAGCTTAGTCACTCAAATGACACGAACATAACAACGATTTTCCCGCCTACGTATTTTAACGTCTACGTATAAAGAGGCGGGATTTTTAGAAATCAAAACTAGACGACTGGTCTAATACATAACAGCGATCATTAAGGATATCCAATGACTGATAACAACAGAAGAATCGTGCTCGCCTCTCGCCCTGTTGGCGCACCTACACAAGACAACTTTCGACTAGAAACCACCGCGGTGCCAAGCATTCAAGATGGCGAGGTTCTACTGCGTTCTATCTACCTATCACTTGATCCGTACATGCGTGGTCGAATGAATGACGCAAAATCCTATGCAGAACCGGTAGCGATTGATGAAGTGATGGTTGGCGCAACAGTCTGCCAAGTAGAACAGTCACAGCATTCAGATTATCAAGTTGGCGAATGGGTATTGGCATATACCGGTTGGCAAGATTACGGCGTTTCGAACGGTGAAGGCTTAGTAAAGCTGGGCATGGATCCGAGCCATCCTTCTTTCGCCCTCGGCATCATGGGTATGCCAGGTTTCACCGCTTACATGGGCTTGCTCGATATCGGTCAGCCAAAAGAAGGCGACACTCTTGTGGTAGCGGCGGCTACAGGGCCTGTAGGTGCAACCGTGGGTCAGATTGGTAAGCTTAAAGGCTGCCGAGTTATTGGTGTTGCTGGTGGGGAAGAAAAGTGTCGCCATGCTAAAGAAGTACTTGGTTTTGATGAATGTATCGACCACAAAGCAGAAGACTTTGCAGAACAGCTAGCCGCAGCGTGCGACAAAGGTATTGATGTCTACTTCGAAAATGTGGGCGGAAAAGTCTTCGATGCGGTTATGCCATTGCTAAACACAGGTGCGCGCATACCTGTTTGTGGCCTGATCTCTCAATACAACGCAACATCACTACCAGATGGCCCAGATCGCATGTCGGCACTGATGGGAATGCTGTTAGTGAAGCGCGTTAAGATGCAAGGTTTCATTATTTTTGATGACTACGCACATCGTTACAACGAGTTCGCAACTCAAATGGCAGAATGGCTAGCACAAGGCAAAATTCAATATAAAGAACAAGTGGTTGAAGGATTTGAGAATACGCCTCAAGCCTTTATGGGACTTCTAAAAGGTGAGAACTTCGGCAAACTCGTCATCAAAACTAATCAAGCAAAGTAGGCAATAACTATGATCACTCTACACCACCTAAATAAATCTCGCTCAAAGCGAATCATCTGGTTACTTGAAGAGCTGGGCGTTGATTACCAGATCAAGCCATACTTGCGTGACTCCGTGTCGTTTCTAGCGCCACCTGAATTAAAATCTGTTCACCCTCTCGGCAAATCGCCTGTAATCGAAGATCAAGGAATGATCATTACTGAGTCGGGCGCCATTACGGATTACCTCATTGAAACATACGGTAATGGTCGTTTTGCACCACAAAGAGGGACTAAAGAGCACCTCGAATACAATCAGTGGCTTCATTTTGCTGAAAGCTCAGGCATTCTGCCGCTTCTGCTTAAGATCTTTGTAGCAAAAGACGGCTGTGAAACCAACTTCTTGGCACAATATGCTGAAGACGAAAACAGTAAGATCATGGCTTACTTAGAGCAATCGCTTGAAGGAAAGAGCTACCTTGTGGGAGAGACTCTTACAGGTGCAGACTTTATGATGTCATTTATTGTCGAAGCAATGGAAAACTTTGGTGCATCACACGCCTACCCTAACCTTGTCGCTTACACCGAGCGCCTTAAGTCTCATCCAAGTTTCCAAAAAGCGGATGAGATCGAGCAAAAACACGGCTAGTTAACCACTACCTCGAAGCCAAAGTACGTTTTAGTGCTGCTTTGGCTTCTCATTTGACTTCATTTCGTCAACAATACCGAGCTCTATCGTTCGTCAAAGAGTTCATCCCATGCCACAGCGTCTTTTGCACTTCACGCCACTACCTACAGATTCAGCTGACCATCACGCACTACCAGATCGTTTTACGTTCCCGTATTACTACACGCCTAATAAAACGTGTGAGCTGGCGATGCTCGATTTGCAATCACGTCTACAAGTAGCTGGCGTTGACACAGACTCTTTTGGTCAGCTCTATGCTGTATTGCTTACACAAGACACAGCTACAGGTGAACTTGGCTATTTGGCGGCGCATGGAGGGTTAGCACTTGATGAAAGCCTTGTTGTCTCACTGTCTTCAATTGAATTTGTGCCTTCTGCTTTTGAGAAAACCCAATACGAACTAGAGTGCCGTAGTTTAATCGACCAAGTTACAGAGCAAGCTAAACAGATCGAGACTTTCGAACAACGCCATAACCTTGCTGAGCTAAATGCCAAACTCGAATCATCTAAAGAACAAGCTGCAACGGAAATTGCCAACTCCCAAAAGCAAATGGCAGCGAACAAAGCACAACGCGATGCTCTTCGTGCTAATTATGAAGCGTCTATACAGTCAAGCTCAGACAACTCTGAGAACACTGTTGGAAACAGCGGCCTTCTCAAGCAGTTAGGTGCGGCAAGTAGCCAAGAGAAGCGTGACCTCAAGGCTTTGAGAATTCAATGGAAACAAGCGATCGCTGAGCTGCAATCAAACATAGATTCCATCGACACCACTTTGCGCGATCAACGCCAGCAACATTCTGAACTTTCGGCGCAACTAGAAGAACAGCGCTTGTCGCATTATCACTTTCTCAATGCGAGCAATCAGACCAAATCATTGTTAGAGCTTTTGAACGGTAAAGAGGCTCTACAGGGTTCTGGCGATTGCTGCCTACCAAAGCTTCTGAATTTCGCGTTTAAACACAGCCTAAAACCACTTGCTCTTGCTGAATTCTGGTGGGGTCGCCCACCGCATCAAGAAATACGTCAGCATGGCAATTTATACCCAGTTTGTCAGAGCCGAAGTTTCGAAATTCTGGAGCATCAACTTGAAGGCATTGAGTTAGAAGATAATCCTCTAATCGTGAACCCAGCAGTTGGTAAGCAGTTCGATATTGTTTATGAAGACAACGAGATTGTTGTAGTAAACAAGCCCGCTGAGTTCCTGTCTGTTCCAGGGAAATTTATCGAGGACTCAGTCTACTCTCGGATTAAAACGCGATACCCAGATGCAACGGGACCACTCATCATACATCGACTAGATATGTCGACTTCGGGTTTATTGATCCTTGCGCTCACAGCGGAATCAAACCGTCATATCCAAAAGCAATTTATTGAGCGGAATGTCGAGAAGCGGTATACCGCCTTACTTGATGGGGACATCAAAGGTGAAGGTGGTGATATCAACCTGCCATTACGGGGCGATATCACCGACCGCCCAAGACAGTTGGTTTGTCATCAATACGGGAAAAAAGCGGAAACCCATTGGCAGGTGGTACGTAGAAGTGACGGCAAGACCAAGGTTCACCTCTACCCTAAAACAGGGCGAACGCATCAACTTCGTGTTCATTGTGCTCACCCTGATGGTCTAGGCACTCCAATTACGGGCGATGACCTGTACGGCTATAAACGCGACCGCCTCCATTTACATGCGGGCTACTTGAAACTAGTGCATCCAACAACTGGGGAGTGGGTCGAATTTGAAGTACCCAGCGAGTTCTAACAAGCTAAGAGGCTCGTCTTATTGACTCTGCTCCTAATGAAACAGCGCAATCAATGGATAAGCAACATAACTTGATAACGAAAGCGTCACCATGGCAGGTATCCCAGCCTGCCATGAGTCAAAGCGTAAATGAAAGAATATCGCGCCGATTGACACTACAGCCAGTAATAACGCCCCCAAAGACACAACTAACTCAGGTACCCATCCAACCAAGCCCAATAACAGAGACATCGCGCCAGTAAGCTCTAAACACCCTACTACAAACATGATTTGTCTGTTTAACCCATAGTTCTTAAAAAACGCCAACTGAGTTTCAAATACCTTTTTCTGCCACCCTAACGTCTTAATTGAACTCGCCAACATAAAAAACACGATCAATACAATACTCACTACGTTCATGATACTACCCACCTTGTTCATTTCTGTTTTCTAAAACACTGACGGCATTTGAGCATTCTTAACCAACTAGTTAAATGCTAATATTTAGATAGTTAAGATTCCCAAATGGAATGCAAAATGGATAAAATTGACTGTATTAAGGCGTTTGTGGTTACCGCTCGACTCAACAGCTTTACGTTGGCATCCGAAGAGCTCGACACCACGCAAAGTGCTGTGAGCAAAAAAATTGCGTGGCTAGAGAACAACTTAAAGCTCACCCTTTTTCAGCGTAACAGCCGAAAGATCTCATTAACCCCGGCTGGACGAGACTATCAACAATACTGTTTGCGACTATTAGACGAGATGAGCAGTTTCGAAGCTAAGTTGACTCGGGAGGCTCAATCCGTTGAGGGAGAAATCAAAATCTCAGCCCCCTCGGCCTTCTCAAACCAAGTCCTCACTCACGCACTCAAGGCGTTTATGGTTCAACACCCAAAGATCAGGATTAATCTGAGTGTCAGCGATAGCTTCGTTAATTTAAATGATCACACGATTGATCTTGCGATTAGAGCCTCTCAGCTCAGTGACTCAAACTTAAAAGCAAAGCTGTTATTTAAAAATCATGTTCATTATTACGCTTCGCCAGATTATGTGGAGCGCCTTGGTTTGCCTGAGACACCAGCTGATTTGATTAACCATCAATGCCTTACATATTCGCTGATGAAGCCATCCAGCGACTGGAGCTTCAAAGACTCGAAAGGAACCGAAACAAAAATTCGAGTTAATGAAAGCTTCTCGACTGACAGTCCAGAAACGTTACTGAATATGAGTAGGCTTGGCCTGGGCATCTGTGCCTTGCCAAGTTGGATGGGAAAAGAGTGGGTACAGCAGGGTCAATTGATCGAAGTGTTACAGCCATGGAGCCATCAAAAGCTCCCTATGTATCTGCTCTATCACCCCAGTGACTACCTTCCTGTTCGCTTGCGCGCCTTGATCAATTTCCTTTCAGACTACTTCGCAGAATATGCTATCGACTAAGAGTTGATGCAGTAAAAAATGGGCCTTTTACACTCTGATGTAGAGTACAAAAGGTCCATTCGTCATCAAGTATCAGCTAATTGCCCAACTTCGCATAGCAGCACATGCAGGATAATGCGAAGTCAAAGCTTAAAACAAGTTAGTAAAGAACAGCTTAATATGGTCAAGAATTCGCTTGAAGAAGCTACCCTCTTGCACAGACTCTAACGCGACCAATGGTTGAGTCTTAATATCTTCGCCATCAACGGTGTAGTGAACCACACCCAAGGTTTGGCCTTTTTCGATAGGTGCTTTCAGATCAGAAGTCAGTTCAACCGACGCTGATAGCTTTTTGCCATCAGCTTTTGGTAGCGTGATGTAAGTATCTTGGTCGACACCTAGCTTAAGTGTGTCTTGCTCGCCAAACCATAGCTTCTCTTCAGAGATCAAATCTCCGCTTTGATGTGGGTTCAGTGTATCGAAGAATCTAAAACCGTAGCTCAGCAACTGTTTGCTATCCGATTCACGACCTTTAATGCTACTTGACCCCATTACTACGGCAATCAGGCGCATCTCACCTTGTGTTGCAGAACTCGCCAAGCTGTAGCCCGCGCCAGAGGTATAGCCCGTTTTCATACCATCAACATTCATGCTTCTATCGCGCAGCAAACCATTACGGTTATGCTGAGTGATACCGTTATAGCTGAACGAGCGCTCGCTGTATAAACCGTAAACATCTGGTAGATCGCGAATAATGGCACGACCTAACAACGCAATATCGTAAGGTGTCGAATAAAGGTCCTCGGCATCGAGTCCATGAGCATTTGCGAAGTGCGTGTTTTCTAGGTTAAGAGACGCCGCCCATGAGTTCATCAGGTCGACAAAGGCACCTTCAGAGCCAGCCACATGTTCAGCAATAGCCACACTAGCATCATTGCCCGATTGGATGATCAAGCCTCGGTAGAGATCCATCATATCGACATTGGTATTGACTTCGATGAACATCTTGGAGGAGTCTGGGAAGTTCTTGGCCCATGCGTTTTCGCTGATTCTAACTTTATCATCCGCTGAGATGTTACCGCGCTTCATCTCTTGACCAGCGACGTAGCTGGTCATCAACTTGGTTAAGCTCGCAGGATTCAATTTCGTATGCGCATTACTTTCAACCAAGACTTCACCTGAGTTGAAATCCATTAAGACATAGCCTTTTGCGCCTAGGCTAGGAGGAGAAGGAACAATCGTTGGTGCTGCCATTACAGCATTACTCGCAGCCAATAAACCAACAAGGGAAAGTGAATATTTAGCGAACAATTTCATTTGATCAAACCTGAATTAACGTTTTGTTCAGTATAGCTAAATACTGAGAAAAGACGCCGAAACTTTACGTTGCTTTACTCAAATGAACCTTTAGTTACAAATTTCAATTGATAGCTTGAATTATGTTCAAATATTGAGTCAATATTATTGACCCAACTAATAACTCTATCGGTTAGGTATATCTCTGAATAACCTATCAACAAAACTCGATATACGTTGGTCGAGCTGCGAATGAGTTAGCCCACCTTGAATGCCAGATTGTGCCAGTGCTTGCCACTGTATAACTGCGCTATTTGGAAGCAAAAATACGATATATAGCGACCCTTTTTCTGCTTTTTTACCCTTTTCGTTATAAAAAGGTACGCCAGTCGAAAGATTCAATCGATTCAAGATAGCTTGGTCACTCAGCTCTGACTCTTGCGCTAGGCCAAAGCCAATGACGACGTCACCTTGGGCACCATTATTAGCTAATCGATAACCCTTTTGCGTCAAATGGTCTTCAATTGCAGAACGAACGATATCGGTGACTTCTGTCTTATCGTAGTTTTTGGAAAGGTAAGCTTGTTCTGAACTTGGGTGCCATGAATACGTCTGTACACCCTGATTCATAAACGTAAAATCACCACTGGTTACCACACCGAAATCATGCTTCATCGGCATAGGCTCTATTGTGCATCCCATCAAGCTAACCGCCAAGACAACGCTCGCTAAAAAGCCGCCTAGACATTTATTTTTCATTCGTCGCTTCCTTTTCGTTATATGTTCTACAATTGGATTCAACACCAACACATTCAGTAATTATATTATCTAAAAACCTTTTAAACGTTTGCGTAATCGCTAACCTTCACTTTCACTCGTTTTGGGGCTTTTATCACAAAAAAAGGCTTGCTATAGTCAGCACCAGTTAAACAAAACCAGACCATTCGAGGCACGGAGCTTCCTCAATAATCTCATGAAGAGAAGGATTGGTACCGACACTGTATCGGCAAAACTAAGAGGGTCCAACAATGGAATTTAATATGGTTGAAATTTTAGGTTACGCAGCATCTATCATGGTTGCGATTTCATTAACTATGAAAGACATCGTTCGCTTACGTGTTCTTAACTTTATTGGTTGTGCTCTCTTCACTGCTTACGGTGTAATGATTGATGCATGGCCAGTAGTAGCGACCAATGGTTTCATCGCAATCGTAAACGTTTATTTCCTTGCTAAAATGCAAAAGGAAAAAAAAACGGAAGCGTTAAAAGCTGCTAAAGCTTAGCATTCGAATCTGATAAAAAGCCCGAACAATTAATCTTGTTCGGGCTTTTTTCATATGCAGTGTTTAATATGAGGCAAACACTTCCAATTAGGACTTGAGTAACACTGGGTGTTGTTCCTACCGGCCTCCTTTGCTCGATAGAGCGCAGCATCAGCCTTCTCTATGACCTTTTCGACGCCTTGATTCACTGGTGCATAACAACAACCCGCACTGATTGTGATCTGTCGGCACAACCCCTGAGTCTTCTCCACATCCAAACGTATTGTCTCTGCCAACTCCATCAATTCAGCTTGTTCACAATCGAATGTCACAACGACAAACTCTTCTCCTCCATAGCGTGCTATCAAACGATTTTCTGTCTCATACTCCTTCAACTTAACAGCAACGGCCTGAATCACTTTATCTCCTTGTGTATGGCCAAAATCGTCGTTAACACGTTTGAAATGATCGATATCGAGCAGAATAACCCCAAGGTGTGAAACGGATGTCTGATCCTTCTGTACTCTGGCTTTAAACTGTTCCATAAAACTTCTGCGGCTGTTAATTCCCGTTAGATAGTCAAGACTCGCCAGTTCTAACATTTTATGGTGTCGATTCTTGAGATAGAGGACTAACACTGAAATGATCGCTATCAAGCTGGCAAAAAGGGTCATCAGGCTCACAAACAGCAAACTATGATTCTTATTTAGCTCTTGTTCAGAGATACCAGCAACAATTACCCAGTTCAGGTAAGGATAAAACTTGTAGAAGATGTTTTTAGTCGCTACTCCAGACTCATTTTCTAAATCAAACTTAACGTGTCCTTCTCGATTATTAAGAACCTGTCGGATGAAACTCTGAGAGGTTGACTCAACCACGGATTCAAAGGCTCTATTATCAAACTGGTTCTGTAGAATCCGATTCCCATCAAGATCAACGATATAGATGTAGCCGCTCTCACCATAGGCATACTTACTGAGCTTTTCCTTCAACTGCACCTGATCCACCAAGAACATCAATTCATCTTTATAAGTCGTTGCTACTAAGGTATTACCGCTCGGCAACTTTCTCGAATACGCAACTTTTGGCCGCATCCCTGTTTCATGAGGGTTGGCGTGATAATACTGCGATACACCTTCTTCCAACTTCAGTTGCCGCTGAATATGCTCTACGTTTGACCTGTCCTGACCTTGCAAAAATGGGTGATATAAATGAACGCCGTCAGGGGAAAGCAAATAGAGATAACCGGATTGCCCTACTTTTAATGTATTTGCGAGATCCGCCAGTTGTTGAGCTTCTGGTAGCTGTTTATGGCTCTCTACATAAGAGTGAGCTGTATCAATAACTCCCTTTAGATACGTTTTAATCGCTTCATTAACCGTCGTATCCACAATGTCATAGCTCGCATTTACGATGGTATTAAAAAACACTTGGTTGGATTCCAATAACGCTTCTTTGGTGCGATTAAATTGGATGGCAGACAGCACCATAGAAACCGTGGCCAGTGCTATCGAGAAGTTAAGAATATATTTACGTTTGAATTTCAAAATTACCCCATGCGCCCTCACTACAACAGTGTCCGGTTTTTGCCCTCAATAAGCAGCGAGTTTTATATCACAAACGGTAGGGTGTATGAATTAAGGTATTGCCTTTAAAAACGTTTGATTCATTGATATGTGACCAATACCAAAAACGCCACATTGATAATATCAATGTGGCGAATTTATAATTTTATAAATACTTGTTTTATAAATATTTTTCTCAGTATTGAGAATTCATAGTCACCATTTTACTGACAAACAACAGTCCAACTACCATCACTACCTGGCTCTGAACTTGTCCACCAATTAGCTTGATAAATGCTTCCGTTGTGAACCACTTGGTCACCCGTGTTAGCATGGCTTGGGTTACCGGCCCAGTCTTTCTGAGGCAGATCTGGGTACACAGTTAAGCCTGCAGTATCACAAGTACCAGGGTTTGTACCACCGTCGCCAGGGTTACCGCCACCAGAACTGATATCACCTAAAGGTAAGTCTGGTTGCTCAAAGCTAAAGGCATAATCGACACCACCTACGTTAACGGCATAGTTTGCAGGGCCTGAAATTGGTAGGTAATACACCATGTCCAGCTCGTACACGCCACCAGCAGGCAGTTCTTTCCATGCAGGTAATGTGAAGGCTACGCGGTGCATAGTTCCGTCTAATCCACCGATGTTATCCGCACGTGTATGACCCGAAGCAATCACGGTCAAACCACCACCAGATTGATCTTTCGCATTGTCTGGCGCTGATACTGGAATGTCGAACTGGAACTCTGTACCGCCAGGCAGTGCCTGACCCGTATTGTTGGTAAACGTGATCTTAGGGTTAATTGGGTAGTTTTGGTCACCGACTTTGAAGCCACCAACCGATACTGCGATGTCTAATGCTTCGGTAGGAATTGCACCAGTCGCGACTTTGTTACCATATGGCGTTGCCGACTTAAACTTATCGTAGATAGCTTTAGTCATTGTGTTACCCATGTGGAACTCACCGTTACCGCTGTTACACGCTTGCTCTGTAGTATCAACCGTTGTGCGGTTGCCACTTGCATCAAGTACATAACAGTTGTAGTCACCAGCCAGTTCCCAGAACATGATGCCGCCGATTTCTTTGTCGATAACGTAGTCCGCTTTCACGTTGATAGATTCTTTATCTTCCGTAGAAAGGAACACGCCTTTCTCAGCATTCCATAGCCAAGGTGCAACCGCCACGCTGTCGTAGTTACGCGTGTAAGTACCTCTTAGAACATCCGTTGGATCGTTTACAGGATCAAGCTTGTAAGCATCCGCATAAGAGCCCCAAATGCCTTTCTCTAGGTTCTTCGCATGCCACATTGGGTTCGAACCTGCGCCCATTTCGTTTCCTTTAGGGTCGGTATCGTGCCACATGTTATCGATACCAATCGCGCCGTGACCACAGTTGTTCTTCTCGCCTTCACCTGTACCAGCAGCACATTCAGATTGATTAGGTAATGCAGCTCGGCCCCAAAGACCATTTTCACCACCTGTTACACCCTGCCAACCACGCGTGTAGTAAGGCACACCGATGTTAATACGACCCGCTGGCATTGAACCGCGGAAGTAATGGTAAGCCCAATCCGTGTTCAGGTAGCCAATACCGCCATAAGCCGCCGTGTCGTATACATTCCACTGCGCTAGCTCTGAATCTTTACCTGTATCGAACAATGCAGCGTTGTGGCCAACGTGGTCGTTCCAAGCACCGTGAAGGTCGTAAGACATGATGTTCACGTAATCAAGATATTGAGTGACATCGAATGTTTCCATACCGCGCAATAGGTAGCCAGAAGAAGGTGCCGCGATAGTTAACATATAGTGATTGCCATCTTCAGCAGACGCCACATCAAGCTTCTCACGCAATACTTTCATCAGTACTTGGTATGAAGCCCAGAGGTACTGTCGACGTGATTCCATGAAGTCTTTGTCGTATGGGTTACCCGCGCCTGCCATTGATGTTGGGTACTCATAATCGATATCTAGGCCATCAAATTGATACTTACGCAGCATTTCAACCGCTGACGTCGCGAATGTTTCGATGCCTTGATGATTAATAGAGCCATCAGCATTGGTCGTCATGGTGTAGAAACCACCATCAGCGACACGGCTGCCGTCTGTGGCAAAGTGACCACCCGTCTCAGCCCAACCACCAATTGAGATTAGTGTTTTAACACCGTGTTTTTTCTTCGCTGTTGCGAGCGCACCAAAGTGCCCTTTAAAGCCTAATGCAGGGTCAACCTCGACTCCCGGCCACTCTTTACCGACAGCAGCATTATTTGGATCATTTACATCACCAACATTCACTTTGCCATCTGAACCGATGCTCACGAACGCATAGTTAATGTGTGTGAGTTGCTCCCAAGGAATATCATTTACTAAGTAAGCCGCTTGAGGGTCGTCCCCTGCACGCCAGCTCGTGAAGTAACCAATCACACGACGAGGGTGATCCGCGCCCATTTTCTCACGGCCTTCATCATCGTAAATGGTACAGTAAGGAACATCGACACCTTGCGTTTGATACAAGCCATCAGGACGACATGTACTCACCGTTGGAGCACCATTCACCTTTAAAGAAGCCAAGGCTGAATCCGTTGTCGCACCCTGATCGTCGGTAGCTTTAGCGTAAACAGCTAAAGTACCTGCTTGAGTGGTTGTGTAGTCAAGCGTATACGGGCTTGTTGCAGCCGTTCCAACTAAAGAACCTGCCACATAGAAATCGACTTTATCAACCGTGCCATCACTGTCTGCAGCCGTTGCCGTGAGTGTTACCACGCCACCTACATCTACAGAAGCCGCTGAAAGTGCAACTGATACCGTTGGCTCTTCATTGCCAGGTTGCAGTGAATCGACAGAAACAGATACCGCGCTTGCTACACTCGCTGCACCTTCATTGTCTGTTGCTACAACAGAAACCTGATGGTTGCCAGACGTTGCAGCCCAAGTCGCTTCAAATGGTGCTGCTGTTACTACTGCGACGGAAGTACCATCGACAAAAAACTCTACTGAAGCAACGCTACCATCAGCATCAAGTGCCCTAGCACTTAAGACGACATTTTCGCCCTCAACGATCACATCTGACGCGGTAGGTGCTGTTAACGAAGCGGTTGGCGCTTCATTTGGCGTGCCACCGCCTCCGCCGCCACTACACACATCAATCTTTTTCCATTGTGCATAGTCACCTTCAAATTGGCTCGGGTTGTTGTTTTGATTCCAGTAATTCGCTGAGTACGCGCTGCCGTCATGTGAAACCTGATCACCACCGGTATATACCGTGGCAGAATCCCACGCTTCTAACGTTGAACAATCAACAGCCGCGTAGCTGTTGAACGCCATTAAGCATGACGCGGTGAGAGTACTGAGTGTGAAAACCTTATTGGCCACTCTTCCTTGGTTTAGGTGCATGTGTGCTATCCCTTAAGTTGTTGTTTCAAGATGTTTAATTTCAGTCGTAATCACACGACCACTTAAATCTCTTCGCAAAACAACTGTAGGTAACAAAGCCAATTACGCACTTAGAATATTCACTATTTATAAAATGACTCGCAAATAATTGCTTACACTCTGCAATGAGTCGACACTTATTTTGCACCGACAACTAATATTAAATTTATTTCGCAAAGCTAAAAAATAGTCGCTCCTCATCGCCAGAAACCACACCTAATGCATGGATAAGATGCAATCAAAGTAACCAAAAAGGACAGATTTCTAGGAGGAATGGACTTCTTTTTGCAATTCGCCGACTTTCTGGTGATAGATATGTTAGTATCTGCGACTTTTTTGACGAACCTCACATTTTCAAAGGGAGATGTGCAGGAAATACACAGGCTCCACGGCCAAATATAGCGAACAAATAATGTCTAACTTGACGCAAGTCGCCAACGAAAACATCAACGCAGAATCTACTTCTATCAATTTCATTAAAGCCCAGTCTCTGGGTAAAAAACTAGAGCTTGGAAATCCAGTGTTCTGGCTAAGCGGCAGTTTTTTAACGCTCTTTGTCGTTCTCGCTTTTACCAACACTTCAGCCTTGTCTGAACTGGTCAACATCGGTTTTAGCTACTCAACTCAATGGTTCGGTGCTTATTGGCAAGTGCTATTGTTACTTAACTTTATTCTCGGTTTACTGCTAGCACTGGGCCGTACAGGTCAAGTTCGCTTAGGAGCGCTTGCCCTACCAGAAATGTCCACTTTCAAATGGATGTCGATTGTTCTTTGTACCCTACTTGCAGGTGGTGGCGTATTCTGGGCTGCTGCAGAACCTATCGCTCACTTCGTCTCTGCACCACCTTTGTATGGTGAAGCGGATCCACAAGCAATGGCGTTCAACGCGCTTTCTCAGTCTTTCATGCACTGGGGTTTTCTTGCTTGGGCAATTTTAGGCGGTTTATCTTCTATCGTGTTGATGCACCTACATTACGACAAAGGTCTGCCTCTAAAACCTCGTACTCTGCTTTATCCAGTTCTGGGTGATAAGGCCATTAATGGGTGGATTGGTAACGTGGTTGACGCATGTAGCATCGTTGCTGTCGCTGCGGGTACTATTGGTCCTATTGGCTTCCTTGGGCTTCAAATTAGCTACGCACTGAGCGAACTATTCGGTATCACCGACAACTTCGCGACACAAAGCGTAGTTATCCTGTTTGCTATTGCGATGTATACCCTTTCGGCATTAAGTGGCGTCAACAAAGGCATCCAACTAGTGAGCCGTTACAACATTATCTTGTCTGTATGCCTAATCGGCTACATCCTTCTTGTAGGTCCAACAAGTTTCATCGTTGATGGTTATCTACAAGGTATGGGCGAAATGATCGACAACTTCATCCCTATGGCGCTTTATCGCCAAGATACGGCGTGGCTTGGTGGCTGGACGGTATTCTTCTGGGGTTGGTTCTTAGGCTATGGCCCAATGATGGCAATCTTTATTGCTCGTATTTCACGTGGTCGCACCATTCGCCAAATGATCGTTTCTATCAGCATCGTTGCGCCGCTCGTCACCTGTTTCTGGTTCAGCATCGTTGGTGGTAGCGGTTTAGCGTTTGATTTAGAAAACCCTGGCGTTATTTCTAGTGCGTTCGAAGGCTTCAACCTTCCGGCAGTGCTGTTAGCTATTACCGCGCAACTGCCGTTCCCGACTCTGATTGCGATTCTGTTCCTTATCCTGACCACCACGTTTATCGTGACGACAGGTGACTCTATGACCTACACCATCAGCGTGGTTATGACAGGTACCACCGAGCCAAACGCAGCGGTACGCACCTTCTGGGGCATCATCATGGGTGCAGTGGCTATTGCGCTAATTTCTATGGGCTCTGGCGGCATCTCAGCTCTGCAATCATTTATTGTAATCACCGCCGTTCCTGTGTCATTCATCTTGTTACCGTGTCTATGGCACGCACCTAAGATCGCGACACAGATGGCAAAAGAGCAAGGCATCGCTTAATACCGAAGCCAATTTATTTAAGCTTATTGTCTCGAATAAAAAAGCCACTCAAGTGATTCACCTGAGTGGCTTTTTTGTATTGGTTCCATTGTTTCAGCGTCAGAAACTAGTACTAAGCATACTTAATGAAGGCTTGAGTTAACTGCTGAAAAAGTGAGTCTACGCTAGGCAGAGGCTTCACGTGCTCAGACAGCAGAGTATGAACATGTGGGTCTACTACGGTTGGATTACCGCAGATTTGATTATAAAAATTAACGGGCGCAACACTGCTCTCTAAGTCGACATCTAACAAAATACAGGCTTGCGAAAGGACTATTTGACCGCCACCGCGTTTAAGCAAAACACGCTGAGCCGTACCTACTATTTTCTGTTTGTTGATATTGAGGTTGTAGTCGCCATCACAATAAGAACCGGGAGTCGCATGCACATCCACATCGACGCCCAAGTCTTTAAAAAACAGAGTTAAGACATTGCATAGATGTAGATACGCTTTTTTGATGTCGTAGGCTTCATTTCTAGGCCAATGATAAATATGCGATAGGTTAATAATCCCCGGCAACTGGGGGACGGGAGCGCCACCTGTTTTTCGCGAAGAGAGTTGCCAACCTTGCGCCTCAAGTTGTTTTCTAGACTCTAGCGTTACTGGCCACTTTTTACCTGAGGGCAAAACGAGTGTCGGCGCTTTTGCTTGCCACAACAACAAGGCTTGTCCAATCTCACCAGCCTGAATTTGCTGCAAAAGCTCATCTTCTTTTTCAAACGCACGATCAACATCAATATGCGGGTAACGTACAAGTTTATTTGTTAACTTCAATGCGCTATTCCTCTCAAACTAAGCGTGAACTCATATCAACTATTTCCCAGCAGTTGAGATTATCAACATATCTCACATTATTGATGCCATATATTAAAAATCATAAACAGTATCATTGCCCTTTTGGCATTAAAGCCAATCCCTGAACTTCTTGGCAAGACCTACTGCATAGATTCCTTTGAGCTAACTCTTTGTTCAATGGCAGTTAAGCTTAAAACTATAGAGAAGCATAAAGCTCACTCAATGTGGGAAACTTCGCAGTATTCCAATCACCGGGAAGCCTGATCGCTTCACACGAGTCCACCAGCTTGTGCGCCTGCTTCGCATCTCGAGAACAACTCACTTTGGCAAGTTCATCGAGTAAGTGAAGTTCATCGTCATTAGAAACTGGAGCCATAAAGTGAGGCAAGATCCCCCAACCTATATCCCAAGTGTGCATTTCATATTTAGACAGCGCGAATAGGTCGCGAATCAGGCTCGCTTTAATAAAGGCTAGCCCTTTAAAATCAGCAAATCCGAACTTATCGGCCGACACTGAATTTTCACGAGCGAGTTTCCAAGCCTGCCCCGCAACTAAGAATTGAGACGATGGAACATCACACGGATCGAATTCAAAATTCAGAATGCGTTGATGAACGCCATCGAGCTGTGCATCAACCGATACCCAACCTTGACCGTTCCAATATTCGCAAACCCAGTGATCTTCGAAATGATCCGGTCCTAAATACGCTGCGAAACCACTTCTTATGCGAGCAGGCACTCCTTTCATCCTGAAGATAGAACACACCAAAAGGGAGAAGTCTCGACAAATACTGACCACTCTATGATTCGGCGCTTTGATAACATGTGCAGCTTGCCCTGATTTCGACATGGCTAGCGACAGCAAATCCTTCGCATATCGCGTCTGCATTTCAGTGCGCTGAATAGAAATGTCTATCTCTACACCATAATGCTCTAACCAATAAGCATGGATAAGGTTTCCTTGTACAAACTGACAGATTCCCTCGACATCATTTGGCACTTGCTTGATGTCCAACTTAATACTGGCGAGGTCGGTAAATTCAGATGGTGTAGTAAACTCAGAAATAACGGCATGTTCCATGACGTCCATATACTTCAATCCTTGTCAGAAAGTGAAAACCTCAAAACGGGCGCGTTGTGCTTAAGGAAACAACACGGTTTTGAGGGTTAGGCATTGGTTTTAAAGGGTGTAAATATGATCAGCGTAGAGCTTGCCACCAATGGTGTAAGCGTCTGGAACGACCTCTTTGAGTGAAAAGCCACTTTTCAGCAACACTTTTTCAGACCCAATATTGCCCTCTGTTACAATCGCTTGAAATGAAGTGATCCCTTGCTCTTTGGTTGCCCAGCAAATGAGAGCCTTTAAAGACTCCGTACCAAAGCCGAAGCCATGAAACTTAGGTAAAATCAGATAACCGACTTCTGCCACACCATCGACCATACGAAAGCCCGTCACCCCAATCTTTTCGCCAGTCTCTTTGTTTGTGATAGTAAGACACAGCCAATGTGTTGAATCTTTATTCCAAGCAGGCAATCGAGATTCGAAAGCTTCTTTAATATCGGAAGGTGATGGCTCATCGAAGCACAGTCGGATGACCTCTGGCTCACGATTTAGAGACTGAAAAAGAGCCCAGTCTTCGCTTGTGATTTGAGCCATGGTGAGTCTATCTGTGTTGATAATCATTGCGTACTGTCCTTATTGCATCACGATTATTAGGCAGAGTAAGCCGCTCCTTCTTTATATGCAACACATCCTATGATTATTTTCTATAAATAACAGATATTTAAATTAGTTTTCCGTAATTCGCGTTGGTCATTCAAGCATACAAAAAAGCGCATAGGCCTAAACCTATACGCTTTTTACATTAGTGACTATTCGCTTGTTTTATTATTTTAAAATGCTTCTTCGAGCGTTGGCTCACTCTTTTTTACTGATTGATTCTCATAAGGTTCCACCTCTTTCAAACGTGCAGTGAAGTGCCTTAGTACAGGTGGTTCGTAAACAAAATCGAGCCCTTTCACTTTACTTGCGTTCTCTTTGACCTTTTCGAATGCTTCAATAATGAAGTCCATATGAGTTTGAGTGTAAGTCGCGCGTGGAATGGTTAGGCGTAATAGCTCAGCAGGACATGGATGCTGCTCACCTGTTGCTGGGTCTCGCCCTTGCAGCAATGAACCGATCTCAACTGCTCGGATCCCTGCTACCTTGTACAACTCACACGCTAAAGCATGTGCTGGGAACTGAACTGCCGGAATATGTGGAAGCAGTTTACCTGCATCAACAAACGCAGCATGACCGCCTGCTTGCTGACACACGATGCCAACCGCTTCTAAACCATCAACCAGGTATTGCACCTGACCGATGCGATACTCCAACCAATCTTGGCGCATACCGTCATAAAGCCCAACTGCAAGGCGCTCCATGGCACCCCCCTCTAATCCGCCGTAGGTTGGGAAGCCTTCTTGTACGACACACAAGGTACGACACTCTGTGTACACATCCATGAAAGTATCATCTTTAAAGCACAACAAGCCACCCATTTGCACCATCGCGTCTTTCTTAGCGGACATCGCCAAACCATCTGCGTATTTGTAGGATTCGCGAGTGATTTGTTCGATAGTCCAATCTTGATAACCCGGTTCACGCTGCTGGATAAAGTAAGCATTTTCAGCGTAGCGAGCCGAGTCCATGATGACAGGAATATCGTACTTCTGCGCAATTTCATACACAGCTTTCAGGTTAGCGATAGAGACAGGTTGTCCACCAGCCGAGTTACAGGTAATGGTACTCACAATGTAAGGGACGTTGGCTGCGCCAGCTTCTAGAATCGCTTGTTCTAGCTTTTCGATATCGAAGTTACCTTTAAAATCAGCATTCACTGACGTATCGAACGCTTCTTTGGTGTAGACGTTCTTCGCCACGCAACAGTTCACTTGCGTATGGCCTTGCGTGGTATCGAAGAAGTAATTCGACAAAGCGACCATTTTGCTGCGATCCAGCCCTTTCTCCATCTCGCGCTTTTTAATCAGTACCGGGATGTAAATCTGCTCTGCGCCACGACCTTGGTGAGTCGGAATCGTTAGGTCATAACCGAAGATGTCTTTCACTGCATTCGACAGTGCATAGTAGCTGCGGCTGCCGCTGTAAGCTTCATCGCCCATTAACATCGCCGCTTGCATACGTTGGGTGATAGAACCGGTACCGCTGTCTGTCAGCAAGTCGATGAACACGTCATCACTGTCGAGTAGAAATGGGTTCATGCCCGCTTCGACAATAGCTTGTTCACGGTAAGCGTAGGTGGTTCTTTTTACTGGCTCTACAACGCGGATACGAAACGGTTCAGGTAGATGTTTGAAGTTTTCCATAATAGTACCTTTCAACGAACCCAGTATTTCCTAATGAAGAAACATTAAGGAAAAGTCTAAGCTCATTTTTTCAGATGTCACAAATCATCACTATTAATTTCATTTGTTTCACCATCACATGCGTGATAATTACGATAAAACTAAATAGCGAGAAATAGATTATTGAATCAAGAAGATATTGATTGAGGTCCTATTAATAATTGGCTAAGAGATAAAGAGTGCCATGCATAAATACATTATTGGATTACGCATAGGTTACGGAATTTCTTAAACCAAAATTAACAGGATTGGCAAAGCACAGGAGCTCTGCTGGCGCGTGACGCCCAAAAGGAACTACTCTGAAGAAAGGTGGAACGAGATCTGATGATCTAAAGTATACCAAGCTAACAAGGTTAGCCATGTTGTTGATTGCCATTTCAGATACATGTTCACAATATATCCCTATGTTGAAATCAAAATGAACAGAAATTTAAATATAGTGCAGTAATCTTATAAATAAAGGGCTAACAATCATAAATGTGATCAATATTTACGTTGATGTATTTGCAGTGATTAACATCATATAAAATCCATCAGAATATCGACCTAGCGAACTATTATACTAGTTTGTTAAGTTATAAATATAACTAACCTGTAAGATCCGAAAAATAAAAATTAGCTATCCAAGCGATATTGCGAATTGACGAATATCGCTTAGATGTTGTTGCTTATTTTTTCTTAGTGACTTGTTTTATCGCCATCTCAGCCAACTTAGGCGTCGCGGCTTTCAATGCGCTCGGAGCAACCTTCTTCCCTGCCTTCATGGCTTTATTAAGCTGCCCTTTTACCGAGGTTCCTCTGTTGATTGCTTCAAGGCGCTGACGATTTCTCTGCACGTTATTGGCGTCTGCGATGTGTTCTATCAGCGTCTGTTTCAAAGCCTCTAAACCAAACTGTACTTTTTCTGGTGCAATCGCTAGCGGTAAAGCAATATCAGGCTTCAGAAGTGTGTGGTTGTATTCAAGGGCCTGAGCAATGATCTTTGCCTTTGCCGACGTTGGATTATCTAAATCATAAGGTGGCTGCCACTCGTCCACCGGCTTTAACCGATCGACTTGGTTGACGACAGTGATCACAATGGGCTGCTTGCGCGAGATATTCTTAGGATCATCATAAAATGCATCAAACTTATCTTTAAGCTGCTTATCCAGTTCACGAGCAGACTGATTCGCTTTAAGTACCCACAACACCACATCGGCTTGAGTCATCTCTTTAAGCATCACAGCTTCGGTTTTAGCGTTTCCATCCAGCCCTTGAAGATCAACCACTCTCACATCGTTGTCATCAACAAATGCGTTGTAAACCGTAGAGGTGTCCGTTGATGGTAGAACATCCACCTCAGCAACCATTTCCTGCTTGAGAGCATTGATAATCGATGATTTACCAGAGCTGGTTTGCCCTACCAGTACAATTCTCACAGGCTCTAATTCAGCAGCGAAACGTTTCTCGTCGACTTCTGAAACATCAGACACTTTTAATGCTTCGTCTTCGATGCTGAAACGTCCGCTGTATAAATCAATCGCAACAGCTGCCACTTCATCGAGCAAGGCTTGTTTCGCAGCATATTGCATATCATCGACAACGCCCTTTGTCATAGAGGCCGTCGCTTGCTCACGACCTAAGTCAGAAATAACCTTCAATGGGTTCAAATACAGGTTTTTAAGGTGATTCCCCCAAATCGCCGCTTTGAAAATCTTTTGCCCCAACTCACCATATTTGTCATAGGCTTCGTAGCCAGCCTTGATGTAAGAAACCTTAAGGTACTCAATGCCCGGTATGTGCTCTTTTACCACCACTTTGTAACGACGGCTTACCTCTTCAAACAGCTTGAGCCCTTCAGGAATTGAAAAATCGAGAGACTTCTTACCAAACTTTTTGGCGACGAACTCTAGTACCTGCAAACCAGTTTGGTCTAGATTTCCCCACTCAATATCGTCGACTAATTGTTGGCGAACGTAATGTTTAGAGCCGTTCCAGATCGACAGCTCAGCTTGAGACCATTCATTCGACGCTTTGACCAACGCATCGTCGATGTTGTGATTCGATGACTCAGTTTTTACTTCATCTCTTGTATTTACTTCCGCATCACTATTGGTCGAATTACGTGAAGAACGACTGGAGATATATAACGGAATCGTGAACAGCAAGGTACTCACAGCAATGGCTATCGACATTTCCAGTAGGTAGCCATACTTGATCGCCAAAAATAGGCCAAAGCCCATCATAATAAGGCTTGGGAAGATCGCAGAAATGAGAGCTATGCCCCAACGACCACTCGACAAAGCAGAAAGCAGTCGAAATAAGGTTCTAATTTTCTTCATAGCCCGACGCTGCCTTACCTTTTTTCAGGGATTCTTTATAGATTGCTTGCATCTCTTGTTCAGAGACGTCTTCGCCTCTGTTCTTATGATAGAAGTAGTAGCACGCCGCTCGGCCAAGACCATAGCTGGTACCAAAACTCATAGCCGCAGCGGCGACGGCACCAATCGTTTGCCCATACACAGGTATCAACTTAACCAGTTGCCGAGTGCCAAGCTTCATTCCATATTGCACCGCAAAGCTACTTCCCAAAGTACCAATGAGTTCACTAAAGACTCGCTTATTCCACTCAACCCCATATTGGTTAGCCAAACTGTGAAGCATTTTCGCTTGAATGGCAGGTACCGACACTAACCCCACACCCGGAATCAGATCGCTGGCCGCTGCACTTCCCGAGTACCAAAGTACCTCATTCTCAACTTGCTCAAAATTCGCTTCTTCTTGGGTTGAATGCTCTTTGTTTTGCACCATCATTCCAATTACCGGAAGAATGCTGGTCAGTTTTTCTAACAAGATGTCGTGGTTATAGACATCATCGTTACCAGTCTCGAAATCAACTGCCACAGATTCAAAACCCTTACCCCAAACCTTCTCTATTTGTTGAGTGTTAAATTGAACTTGCCTTGCGCGGTCTGGTTCTTGAGAAGACAACACCGCCGTATGAACAAGCAGCAAGTGCTTAATCTTGTTTTGCTTCTTGATCTGTTTCAGAGCAGACAGCGCAGCCGATTGTTCAGGCTCATCCGCTTTCATCACGACTACTAACGCATTCCCCGCTTGACCGATTTCTTTCAGATCCTCTGTAGGGTCATAGTCCGCTTCCCCCAAACCTCGAGTATCAAGAAAACGCATTATCGGCTTGTCTTGAGGAAACACGTACGACATTGCTGTCATGGTACACGGTGCAAATCCATTGCCGACTTCTACAGAGGAATCACCCGTGACCGCTTGAATAAACGATGATTTACCTGCACCCGTTTTGCCGAGCAGCCACAAGGTTGGCAAATGTTTTCGTTGATATTCGTGTGCCTGAGTAAGGTCAGGGTTCTTGCTCGGGTTAATGAAGTCTTTAATCTGCTCAAACATAATTAGGCTAATTCTCACTTGGTACTGAGATTGAGGACATGGCGCCACGATTCATACAATCGCATTAGCGCTCTTACTATATGTTTGTTCACCTGAACGGATTTACAATGCTTGGGCGTCGGTTTTATGAGATTATGTTAATAGATACTTTAAATACGCCATTAGATCGAGAAAGCCTCAACAAGTTGACCTTGCTGAGGCTTTTTAAGTTTTTAGTCTTGGGGCAACTAACGCTACGTTAATTAAACGTTCACGCCTTCAAAAGAAAGGTTACTTAGTCGTGTTCTCAAGAACATAGTCCGGACCTGCTGTTTCTGCTGTCACAATCGCAAGCTTAGACACATCCGCGCCTTCACCTTGGTAAGAATTAATACCGTTCTCAATCGTTGCTTGTGGTAGCTCAACCGAGTAGCTTCCTACCAGTTCAGATTCAGTGACTTGGCCGACATAGGTTTCATCGCTGTATGTTGCGCCGATTAGTGGGAAGTCTTGGGTTGCTCGAACACTCACAAACTCAGGCGTTTTCGAGTTATCTACCACGTTGTTATTGAATGCGATATCAACACCAGCATAGATGCCTTCGACTTCTGCGTTGTTAAATAGGCTCACACGGTGACTTTGGTTGCCATAAACAATACCCCACTCAGTGTCGACCAGAGAGTTGTTTTCAATTGTGATATTTTTTGGAGTCCACTGCTTGTTAAGCTCTTTGCCCTTCACCGATTGATCAAGTTGTTCACCGTTCGCAACATCAATGATACCCGTGTTAATCACGATACCACCTCGCAAATCTGCGTTTCCTTCAATCACACCATCACGGCCACGCGTGTTGGTAATGTAGTTGTTACGAATCACATGATCTTCATCGTAGATACGAACACCGCCCGTTAGGCGCTTCTCGTTACCCAAAATCATGTTGTTCTCAACCGTATTGCCTTTGCCGTGGCGCAATGAAATCAGCGCTGCGCTTTGGAAGATAGTATTGCCAGCAATTGTGTTATCACCCGATTTGATCGAGATAAGCTCACGCTCACCATCCATATCGATCATCAGGTTATCGACAAATTTCGAGCTTGAATCCCACTGTGAAGATTTAGAATCACCAATACGGATCGCTTCCCAGCTGTTGCCGTTGTAGCGAATCGCTTCTTTGATGTCGAACTCATTAAACTGATTTGGCTTTTGATCCATAAAGATGTTGCTCGCGATCAAGTGGTTATCTGACGTATCGTCTTTTTGGACACCGATCAAGGTACCGCGCTTTTGCTTACCTTCGAAACGGTTGTTGATCACTTTGCCGTCTTTGCCCCACAGTGAAACCCATAAGTACTTAGGGTACTCAGAGCGGCGTTCATCAGGTTCGTAAGTGTAGTCGTGGTTGAAGTAGTAGAAAGTCGAGTTTTGAAGCGTATTACCGTTACCCATCATACGAACTGCACCGAAGCGCTCGTTTGGACCACCTTCGGTAAACACTAAGCCATCGAGTGTAATGTCGTCACCCTTTAACTCGAATTGAATCAAACCTGTCAGCCACGCCGAACCCGCTTGCTCCGATCTAATAGTGATGTCATTTGCTGTGATCGTCACTTGACCCAAGTTGGCGTATTTGCCGTTAGGGATAACCACTTCGTCGCCATCTTGTAGGTTTTCAAATTGCGCTTTAAGGGCAGCGACTTGCTCTTCAGAAGCAACCGCTAACGTGTCGCCATCAACCATAGTTAAACGGTCGCTGCTCAAAAGGTAGCTGCGATCGATGTCATTAATTGCAGGAGTCGCTTGCTCAACCGCTGTAACCTCTGGTGCTGAATTGTCTTGCGTTGTACAACCCGTAGCGAAAGCCAAGGTAAACGCGCTAACAATGCTTACCGAAATTAGTTTTTTCTTCATCTTACTTCTCACATTAAATAATGGATTATCAAATTAACCGCCACCTAAATGGGTGGTTGTTCTATTTACACTGCTTTTATGGCTATTTATTGCTGCTTCTTTTTAAGAACAATATAGATAGATGACGGGGCAATTTGTACTACAATAACTTAAATGCGTGACGATGATCTTGCAGTTTTAGAGTTGATTTATTGGCAACAGAAACCGGCTAACTGAATGGATGATTTGATATGCAAAATCTCAATAATTACGCTCATCGATAAACACTTCCTTACATTTAGACTAAGTTATACCAATACTTGAGAGAAGTTGGAGTAGTGAAAAGTCAGATCAGAAAGCAATCAAACCAAAGTTCATTACTCACTCATAAATTGAGAGGAAGTAGTAAAGACAAGCCGGTAAACAAACTGCCTCAATGCTATCTGAAGAAATCCCTTTTCCTGATAATTTTGTACTACAAATGTGGGTGCCTTGTCACAGCAGGCATTCACTATCCAGCCGAGCTTCATGAGATGGAAGCAAGCGCAATGGAAAATGGAATTATGCGACGATTTACACCGCTCTTGGTGTTGTATTGAAATGACGTTTGAACTCACGGCTGAATTGAGATGGACTTGAATAGCCTACTCGACGCGCGGCATCACTGATTCGCAACCCTTCAAGTTGAATCAACTCTTTGGCTTTGTTGAGTCGCACTTTCTTTAGGTATTGAAGAGGCGACTCAAAAGTAACACTACGAAAAGCGCTATGGAAAGCAGACACGCTCATGTTTGCTTCTTCAGCCAGTGATTGAACCGTAATGGTTTGGTCGTATTCTTCATGCACCTTTGATAAGGCTTTTGCTACGCGCGCGTAATGTCCATCGTGATGGGCAAGATCAAACAGAACACGCCCTTCTGAGCCAGTGAGCGCGCGGTAAACAATCTCGGTAACAATGGAATCTCCAAGAATGTTGGCTTCTATGTCGCAATGCAGCATTTTCACCAATCGCTTAAAGCTCTCTAACATCGCCTCTTCCATCGGTGTTGACTCTAAGCCACTTGCGTTCTGTTTGTGCTTATTGCAATAGCTTTCCAAAAAGCCTTGGTCTTCTAGCTTTTTCACTAAGCTATGCAATCGTTGGGAATCGATATTAATTGATAAACCTAACAAAGGTTCATCATCGACAGGCAATGCTTCGCACTCCAATGGCATAGGTACACCAACAACCAGATAATCGCCTGCTGCATAAGTGACTGGCCTGTCACCAATATAAATATTCTTCTTACCTTGACCGAGCATGATGATGCCAGACTGATAGGTAAACGGCTGACGATGGTTACCACGACTGCTTCTGTACAGCCAGACACCGTCAATACCGGTTTCTCGGATCCCTTCTAGATCATCCCAACCTTTATGTTCAACGTAGGATTGTAGTAACTGTGCGAGTGTCTTCATTGGCGGTCATTTTCCGTGCTGATTGAGAGTCGAAAGCCATTAGAGAATAACAAGATTGTAGAAATAGGCAATTTATTTGGAGGATCAGCTCTTCATGACCCAAAATTACTGTACTAATATGCAAATATAGAAATTGAGCAATCAATCAGAATAACAAGTTCCGCTTTACACAAGGATACAATGATGCAATTTACATACGTTAACCCAACCGTGATTCATTTTGGTAAAGGCCAAATCAACGCTATCAGCCAAGCAGTGGATACCGCTAAGAAAGTATTGGTCATCTACGGTGGCGGTTCAATTAAGAAGAACGGTGTTTACGACCAAGTTGTAGAATCCCTGAAAAATCACTCTTGGATCGAGTTTTCTGGCGTTGAAGCCAACCCAACCAAAGAAACGCTAGACAAAGCGGTGGCTATCGTTAAAGAGCAAAACGTTGAATTCATTATCGCTGTCGGTGGTGGCTCAGTAATCGATGGTTCGAAATACGTTGCTGCAGCAGCAAAATATGATGGTGACGGTTGGGATATCCTAGCAGGCAAACACCAAGTAACAGAAGCGACGCCAATCGGTGCAGTACTGACACTGCCTGCGACGGGCTCTGAATCGAACATGGGTGCGGTAATCACTCGTAAAGAGACTCAAGAGAAGCTGGCATTCATGAACCCTGCTGTTCAGCCTAAGTTTGCAGTTATGGACCCAGATGTAATGAAGTCTCTTCCAGAACGCCAACTTATCAACGGGTTAGTGGATGCATGGGTACACGTATGTGAGCAATACATCACTATGCCAACAGAGGCGATGGTTCAAGACGGCTATGCCGAAACACTTCTAAAGAATCTGCTTGTTCTTGGTAAGCAATACGATGAGCGCGATAACGACTCATGGCGTGCAAACCTAATGTGGACGGCAAACCAAGCGTTGAACGGTCTGATCGGTACTGGCGTTCCTCAAGACTGGGCAACACACATGATTGGCCACGAGTTCACAGCGCTTTGGCATGTAGACCACGCACGCTCATTGGCGATTGTTCAGCCTTCACTTCTACGTAACCAAATCGAAGTGAAACGTGGCAAGCTAGAACAAATGGGTCGCAACGTGTTTGGCCTTGAATCTGGCGCAGATCTAGCAGAGCGTACCATTGATGCAATCGAAGCCTTCTACCACAGCTTAGACGTCGCAACTCAGTTCGACGGCTATGAAGCAAGCAAAGAAAACGCAATTGATAACGTTATCGCTCAACTAGAGTCTCACGGTTATGTAAAACTAGGTGAAAACCAAGCGATTACTCCTGAGAGAACGCGTGAAATCCTAGAATCAGCGATTGCGTAGTCTGTTATTTTTGCGCTCGCGATTGGTTGATTCATAAAACCGAGTTTGTTGATACAAGGCACTACAACGTTTTTTCAATCAAATTGAACCAAACGCAGAGTTCTTACGTAAATACAAAAGCAGCTCCCAATTTGGGCGCTGCTTTTTATTTGTCCAAACGATATAACGAAATTCTCATAAGCTCTTAATTTTATGTGCAATCATATTTCTATATTGTTAAGGTAATTCATTCCGTAACTACAGATGTACTGCAATTTGAACGCAACTTCTAAGATGGTTAAGTTTACGTCACTTAACAAGTGGTATGGTGATTATCATGCCCTGAAAGACATTGATTTGAGTATCCAACAGGGTGAAATCGTGGTGGTTTGCGGCCCTTCTGGCTCGGGTAAATCCACTTTGATTCGCTGCATTAACCAATTAGAGCCTTTTGACTCTGGTGAGCTCAGTGTCGTTAATCAAACTCTGCCTTGTAAATTCAACACTCCAGGCCAAGTGGGCATGGTTTTCCAACACTTTCATCTGTTTCCACATCTCACAGTGCTCGAAAACCTCACCTTGTCGCCAATCCGCACACTCAAAATGAGTAAAATCGATGCAGAAGCCTTGGCTATGCACTACTTGGAACGCGTACACATTGCTGAGCAAGCACACAAATACCCTGTTCAGCTTTCAGGCGGTCAACAGCAACGAGTAGCAATTGCTCGTTCGCTGTGCATGAAACCCGACTTACTTCTGTTTGATGAACCGACATCAGCGCTCGACCCTGAGATGATCAACGAGGTGCTTGATGTAATGGTTGAACTTGCTGAAGAAGGCATCACTATGGTGTGTGTGACTCATGAGATGGGTTTTGCTAAGAAAGTGGCTGATAGAGTCATCTTTATGGATCAGGGTGAAATTGTGGAATCCAACACGCCGATTGAGCTTTTTGAAAACCCAAAACATCAACGAACTCAAGCCTTCTTGAATCAAATACTGAGTTATTGATGATCATCCGAATTTTAAAGCCAACCCTTTCAGCCTTGTTGCAAATCGTTGTGCTCGTTGCTGCGGTAAGCTGGATTCTAGACTCCGGCGCACAAGCCATGGGCTATCGTTGGCAATGGGACCGTGTGCCTGACTACATAGCATTCTACGAAGATGGTGAATGGTGGCCTGCCGAGCTCATTGAAGGGCTATTCGTCACCATTAAGATATCTTTACTCGCTTTAGTCGCGACGCTATTGATTGGTTTAACGACAGCACTACTGCGTAACTCAAATTCCATCGTTGGCCGTACCATCGCGAGTAGCTATGTAGAACTTATCCGTAACACACCACTGCTAGTGCAGATTTATCTACTCTACTTTGTCTTTGGACCGGTACTTGGTTTAGAGCGTTTTAGTACAGCAGTACTTGCACTCGCTTTGTTTCAGGGCGCTTATACCGCAGAAATCTTCCGTGCGGGCCTGAACAGTATCGCCAAAGGCCAATTTGAAGCAGCACAATCATTGGGGCTCTCAAGAACGTTTACCTTCTGGGATATTGTGCTACCTCAAGTCATACAAAGAACCTTACCACCACTAACCAACGAGGTGATTTCTTTAATCAAGAACTCTTCTATCGTAAGTGTGATGGCCATTTTCGATCTCACAACAGAGGCGCGTAACATCGTCTCTGAAACCGCAATGCCGTTTGAGATTTGGTTCTCTGTGGCACTTATTTATCTTGCATTAACTCTTTCACTTTCTGCCATCGCTGCCTGGCTCGAGCACAAGCTCGGCGCTAATTGGCGCACACAATAAGGAAATATCAGCATGAAGCTATTTAAATCTGCCATCACTGCGCTTTTAGCGTTAGCCGTCAGCTTACCGACTTTGGCCTCCGAAACACCTAACCTAGACAAGATTAACGAACGTGGTTCGCTTCGTGTTGGTATGTCTACCTTTGTTCCTTGGGCAATGCGTAACAAGCAAGGCGACCTTGTTGGTTTTGAGATTGATGTTGCGAAACGCCTAGCAGAAGATTCAGGCTGGAAAGTAGAGTTTGTTCCAACAGCTTGGGACGGCATTATTCCTTCTCTGCTTTCTAAGAAATTTGATGTGATTATCGGTGGTATGTCGATCACTGAAGCTCGTGCTAAGAGTGTTCTTTTCACTGAACCTTATTCTCACTCTGGCGTTCAGCTTGCAGCGAACAAAGAACTGGCGAAAGGTTTCACTGAAATCTCTGACTTCGACTCTCGTCGCGTGAAAATAGCTGCTCGCCGCGGCGCATTCACCGTTCAAGTCGCTCGCGAGACCTTCCCGAAAGCAAAAGTTCTACAGTTTGATGACGATGCTCAAGCATTCCAAGAGGTGCTTAACGGTAACGCGCACGCTGTGATTGCTTCGAGCCCTAAACCTGAGCACGAGAGCATTAAAAACTCTGATACTCTGTTCATTCCGTTCACAGAGCGCTTATCAAAAGGTAACGAAGCTTTTGCGGTACGCCTAGGTGAAACCGATAAAGCAGAGTTCTTCAACAAATGGATTCAAGCACGTACTGAAGATGGCTGGCTACAAGAGCGTTACGAGTACTGGTTCTCGACTCTAGACTGGCAAGATCAGATTGCTCAAGGTCAGTAATCAGAATCAGCGCTCTGAGTAAGCTCTAAGCTCTAAGCTCTAAAAAGACAAACACAGCGGCCGCTGAATTGGCTGGCCGCTTTATAATTGAGTTTCAAAGTGGGTTCTATGAGCCTACTTTGAAACGAAAATTATTATGTATGAATCTACACATAGGTTATCAGTGACGGATACAAGCCCTCTCATAGCAACCAAACCTAGCCCCCAAAGCAAAGCTTGGTACCAACGCCTTACTCTTCTCGATGGCGTGCTACTTCTCCTTGCCGGCCTTTTTTCTGGTTGGCTATATTATCGTTCTTCGGTTGGGATCAATTATCACTGGCGCTGGGAAGATGCGTTTAATCTCATCTTTATTCCACCTTCTGAAGGAAGCATTCCGTATTTCTTTCAGGGTTTAATCGCGACATTGCGCTTGAGTCTATGGAGTATGGTATTAGCACTCTCTGTGGGTTTTGTTCTCGGCGTTGCACGTCATTCATCCATAGCCGTGTTTCGAACGCCTGCATTGTTGTTCATTCAACTGGTTCGTAATATTCCACCCTTGGTGTTTGTGTTCATCTTCTACTTTTTTATTTCTAATCAGCTCATCCCTTTACTCGGGCTTGAGAGTCTCTTGCGCGAACATAACGGAGATGTTAACGGTCTGCAGAGTTTCCTATTTGGCCCTTCTAACCTATGGGAAAATCTAGCCTCTGGCGTTATCTGTATTGGCTTGCTCTCTTCTGCCTATATTGCAGAGGTGATTCGTGCTGGATTAGAGAGTGTCCCGAAAGGACAATGGGAAGCAGCGGATTCATTAGGGTTATCAAGCTTTTCTAAATACCGTTTCGTGATTGGTCCACAAGTACTCACAGCAATTACCCCGCCTTTGGCAGGGCAGGCTATATCTCTAGTCAAAGACACCTCTATTGTCTCGTTGATTTCTATTCAAGAGATGACATTTGTAGGCACAGAGATGGCTAATTCATCGGGGCTTATCTTTGAGATATGGCTGATTGTTGGCGCAGTTTACTTCGCCTTGTGCTTCGCCCTATCTCGCCTGTTTAAGTGGATTGAAATACGCTCTCGCGCCTATCTCAATCGCTAGAAAAAAATGGCCTCAAGCTGATTGCCCGAGGCCATTTTGCCACAATAAAATTAACGTTCGTTTAGCGCCCAAGCCAACTCAATAGTGATACCTATGGAGATAAATCATATTGAGTGAACGTTAACCTGCTTGCATGTATTCTTCTGAGTATGCGCGACTCATTATGGTCGCGCTGTTTCAAAACCCTACGCCGTTAGAACTGGTATGCTGCAGACAGTTTGTAGTTACGACCTGGTTCGTAATCGTCTAATACAAAACCACGAGCTGTACCTGAACGTGACGCATGAGAGGTGTACAACTCATCGAATACATTATCTATACCGAACGTAACCGATAAACCCTCAACACTATTTGGCACCCATTGAGCATAAAGGTTGTGAACATCGTAACCTTCTTTGATTGGCGCACCATCAGCTACATTTGTTTCATCCTTAACAAGGATCGACGTCCAACCAAAGATTGTCTCTAGAGAGTCCGCTTGATAATCCAACGTCAGCGCTATGCTGTCACCCATATCAATGCTTCTGCCGTTACCACCCGGTACATAGCCACCCGTCTCTTTGTTTTTGGTGTCTGAACGCGAGTAAGACAGCTTACTGTTAAACATATCGTAGCCGTAAGTTACGCTCGCTTCGAAACCTTTGATTTCAACATCACCCAAGTTATAGATTAAATAAGATGATGTAGCACCTTGGTACGCTTCAACAATGTAATCATCAATGTCAGTTTGGAAGACCGTTACATTTGCGCCTAGGAAATGATCTTCAATGTATTTGTTGAATCGAACTCCACCCTGCGTGTTTAGACCTGTTTCAGCTTTGATGTCATCAGCTAAATACGCCACATCTTGATAAGCGATAAAACTTTCTAGCAGCTCTGGGCCTTTAAATAGCGAGCGTGCACTGGCGAACAGAGTCCAATCTTGTGTTACACCCCACTCGGTAGCCAAAGCCCATGTGACATCATCAAAATTGTCAGTACCGGTTTCAGCTTTGCGTTTATAGTCATCAAAACGTAGACCCGCTGTCACAGAGAAATTGTCTGTAAAATAGAATTGGTCTTCCGCAAACAAGGCCGTTGAAATTGCAGATTCATCCATGAACTTACGGCTTCCGTAGTACGAACTTGATGTCTTATCCATGTAATCAAAACCATAGGTCGCAGTATTGTCAAAGCTTGCGATACTGAAGTCAGATTGAATTTTTGCAGTCAGGCCAAGGTTTTGGTTTTTCGCCTTGTTTTTTGATTGACGATTACCCGGCCATGCTGGAGCCATAACAGATTCATCACGAATAATCTCAGTCATGGTGTTATACAGTGTTACGTCAGCTTGATGAGTATCACCGCGCATCTCATAACTTAACGTGACCGTGTCACGATCATAATCCGTTGGAATAAGCTTATCACTCGACAAACCTTCATTCGCACCACCAGACATATCAGGACGTGGGCTATAGTCGCCACTATCTCTGTAAAGATCATAAGCTAATTCAAAACGATGCAGGTCACTCGGCTCGTAGCCAATTTTACCTAGAATGTTATAAACATCACCTGACGCACCGAAGGTCTTATTACCATCTCCATCTTCAAAATCATCACGAGTTACAAAGTTGCCGTACACCATTAGATCAATAGTATCAGTCGGTGTGCCATAAACCGTTAACGAGCCTTGTTGGCTGTCATTCGTCGCATAACCACCATAGACGCGAGCACCGAAGGTTTCATCGTAACGCAGTAAGTCTTTCGCATCTTTCGTTTCAAAATAAACCGCACCACCTAAACCATTTTGAGTCACTGAGTTGTTACCCACCTGAATGTCAGCAGACTTTAGAATATCTGGGTTCAAAGTCAGGTTACCGATGTGGTGGAACATGTTCGCATGTTGAGACGCGCCATCTAAACGAATATCGAGATCCGTTTCGCTTAAGCCACGAATAGTGATACGTTGGTTAACAGAGTGCGTTCCCCCGACATCAACACCAGGAATATCGCGCAGTAGATCAGACATATGGTCCGCCTGTTTGAGTGACATGTCCTCAGACACCACAGACTCAGAGTTACTCGATACCTTAGTACCCCACACAACCACTTCTTCAAAGTTTGATGTTGTATCGTCGGCAAAGGCTGGGCTAGCGATAGCCGCGCCAATTGCGAGGCATAATGTTGAGCGCTTAATGGTCAAATGGATTGGGCTTTCCATAAATTCTGTTCCTAGATATAAATGATAATAATTCTCATGTATAATATGGGTCGAGTTTATAAATGGACAGGCGATTCACTTATGCAAAATCGCATAGGTGTTATGAGGAAAGGTCAAATGGGTGAAGTAGCATCAAAACGAGCTAGAATTGGCAAAGTCACTTTAACAAAAAAGCTAGAGCAGACAGAAAAGCAGATTATTGTCACACAAGGCCAACCTAAACAGACTTCGCTTGCAGAAGGCACCTTTCTCTCTTATCAGTACAATGACCAGATTTTTGTTCATGGAGGACGCTGTGTCGAGCTCGTCGATACCAAGATTGTCTCAACCGCGCATGCCGCGGTGCTGGTCACTATACTCTTAGAGGGTAAATTATCATTTGGTTATGATGATCTTGAGTTCAACCTTGATGCATCAGAAAAGCCACAAGGTGTTGTCGTCAATCTCGCTAAGCCTGCGAATTTTCGTCGTGCGATGGTCGCCCACAACCACTTAAATAAAATCAATATCTTAGTAAAGCCGCAATGGCTCGAAGCACGTATGAACGAAGATTGCACCAGTCGCAGCTTTATTAAATCGCATACCGCTAACTACCATCTAGAAATCACCGACCAAATCTTAGAGCTTGCCCAAAAACTAACAACAAGTTCTACTCCGGATGATTTCCACCAAAAGCTGTATATAGAAGCCTTAACACAACAGTTGTTAGCGAGCTCACTTTCACAACTTCCCCTAGCCTGTTGCCAAATTTGTCAAAGTAGTCCTAAGAAACTAGGCCTGGCCAAAAGTTCGAGTGCAATACAAAACAAAAGTAACGATGAACGTATTGAGGCGATGATCAGCTATATTGAAATTCATTTGGATCAAGAGCTCAGCTTAGAAACTCTAGCCAAGCAGTTCTCGATGAGTGTTTCTAATATTCAAAGACGATTCAAGCAGTCTTATAACATGACGATCAACGGATACATTCGTTTCAGACGCCTTGAAATCGCGCGACAACATTTGGAGAGAGGCTTAGTATCCATTACTGAAGCCGCTTACGAAGCGGGCTACCAACATCCCTCTAACTTTACCAACGCCTTCAAGAAAACTTTTGGAATGCCACCTCATGATATTGCTGTAAGGGCGTCGTAGACTCCAGCTCAAATCACTAACAGCTTGAGCTATTGAGGTACCGACTTTGCGAGTTCCGCTTTAAGCCAATCGCTAAACTGCTCTTCGTTATAAGATAGTTGATCTTGTTCAGCGAGTAATACATAGTTAAAACCAGATTTTACAAAGCCGAACGGCGCTATCAAATTACCTCGAGTCAAATCGTCCTGTATTAGAGGGTAAGAACCAATCGCGCCCCCTAACCCATCGACCGCCGCTTGTAAGCAGAAATAGAAGTGACCCATGGTGTGGTTCTTGGGTGATGTATTCAGTGCACTCTTAAATTGGTTCAAGCATTGATTACGCTCTGGTTGTTTTTGAGCTGAATTAGCGATGTCAAAATGGGACAACCAGTTTTTCCAAGCCTCGGGCCGAGTCTCGCTGTGTAAACATGTCACATCAGTATTTTTGCGAGAGATCTCTTCCCAATATTGTGAAGAGAAAACTGGCCCAACCCACTCTTCCACTAAAAACAGTTTTTGGTAGTCTGTTCCTGCTTCAAAGTCATCACGGCGAATGGCTAGCGAAAGCCCCGAAGCGCCTAACCTAACAGGACCACCAGCTGTCGATAAACGCACATCGATACCAAACTTAGCAAAGAATTCAGATATTCTCGGCATTAACCAACGCATGGTCAATGTTGGCTCACAGGATACTTCGAGAACATTGTTATTTTGCATGCTCAACACGTTAACACCTGCCTGAAGTGCCGAAAATGCTTGTTCAGTATAGCCCTTAAGCAACTCCCCCTCCGAGGTTAAACGAACCCCACGTCCTTGTTTGTAAAACAGCGAACAGGCTAAATGTTCTTCCAATACTCGAATCTGTTTGCTCACAGCACCATGAGTAATATTGAGCTGTTTAGCGGCCTCACTGTAACTCTCGACACTGGCAGCGACGTTAAATACTTGAAAAGCTTTTAGATGCCTCATTGGTGAATTTTACTCACATATCATCAGAATTCTTTTCGATTATAGTTCTGCACGATGGTCCATACAATAGCGGCTCGTTTCACATCAGAGTCATATAATATGGAATTCATCAGTTTAGCCATCTTAGGTATTTTAATCGTTATCAGTCCGGGGGCCGACTTTGTTCTGGTATTAAAGAACAGCATCAACTTCGGACGCAGGGCTGGTATTCTAACTGCGGTGGGAATTAGCCTCGCAATTGGCGTCCACATCAGTTATTCAATGTTTGGGGTAAGTTACTTAATCTCACAAAATGAATTAACTTTTCAGACTATTCGATATTTAGGCGCGGGATATTTAGTCTATCTAGGATTGAAAGGTATCTTGTCAAAAGAGCAAGTATCAAATAAAGCGGAGGTAACTCAAGAAAAGGGACAGCGCTACTTTGCACAAGGTTTCTTCTGCAACGTTCTTAACCCAAAGACAATGCTGTTTTTCTTAAGTATTTTTAGTCAGTTGATCACCAATAATTCAGCCGACAATGCATTCGCACTGGCTTACGGTATCTATATGATGGCACTGCATATGGCATGGTTTGCGCTAGTAGCGATTCTCTTTACATCACCGTTGTTGCGAGGTTGGTTAAATCGCTTCAAACAACGCTTAAATCAGGTATGTGGTGCTGGTTTGGTGTTGTTTGGGTCGGCGCTAGCGTTGAAGTCGTAACGCGCGTAGCTCAATGATGACTATGGCTAACCGTGATAGCCATAGTCATTATCAGCTTTATTAGCCCTTAAAGTAACCTAGAGACCAACTGTCGTTTTTAATTTCGTCACCTAAAAATTTCTGAAATTGAGCTGCATGTTTAGGTTCAAATTCAGAAATTTGGATACTAAAATAGCCGTTTTTATCTTGAGTTGCATAAATAAAGTTCGGTGAGATTGTCACAGTGTTAGGCTTAATTATGTGCTCAGAGTTCATCTCTACAGTCAAAAACGACTTGCCATCAACCACAAATCCGCGACGTATATTGCAACGTGCTTCTTTTAAAACATATTCGCCTGGCGCAATGCCATCGAATAATGCGTAATTTGAATCTTCGTACACAAAAAATCGTAGCGTTTGTGGTTCTGAATCAGATATCTCACCATCTACCTTTTCGTATAAATCAAACGAGAAGGTCTCACAAGGGTATCGAACTTGCTGTTTACTAATTGCCGTCGCGATTGCTAATGCGCCCTTACCATGAGGTTCAGATAGTGTTTCCGTAGACGTATTAGGTAATGTCACCTGACATCCTGCTAAAGTAGCTACTAGAGCCACCGCCATCATTCGTTTCATATTAAGCCTGTATGTATCTGTGTTTAATAATCCGCGAACATTATCAGAATTCAAACAATAAATGAATAAATTTAATAACTTAAGACCCACTTTACAAATTTGATCTAGTTATAAGCATCTTCAGTTGGGAGGAGAGCGGAAAAGCACACTGTATGTCACAGTGAAGTATGAGAGGAAAAAACAAGTTGGTTGGCGTTCAAATAACGCTAATGAGCGTTAGTCGTAACACGGCTATTAGTCAGAAGTTGAAAAATGAAAACAAAAGCCAAGAATTGTTCAATGGTGCCCGAGTAAAACAGGCACCATTAACATAGAAGATTATCTTTCTACTTTTGGAGAGTAGATTGAATATGCGGTGATCTGCCCCGCGACAATAGCCGAGAACATAAATAGCGCTGACAGACCAATGCTCGGAATCGGCAAAATAGATTGCTCAAATACCGATTGGCTAGCACTTACCAATACACGACTACCGGGAACTAGAATAATAATACCTTGGACAATATAGATTGACCCAGTGAGATCCATCTTCTTTGCAATCCAAGTACCGTATAGCGTGATTAATACCGTAGTCACCCAAGTACCCACAACCCAGCCGCTATCAAAGCCCAAGTAGAACGGCCCCCACATACCCAACACAGCGACTGGCAGACCCAGCAAGATATCTGTTGGGCGAGCATTAAACATCACACCAATCGATACTGAGATTAATACCAGGCCGGATATGTGCATCCAGGTCGGTACTTCATTGGTGTATGAGATAGACGCTGCCTGTCCCCATAACGCCTCACCAATATTCAGCCCCATGACAATGCCGACAAACAATTTAATCAAGGTTAACGCGCTCTGCCCTAATAAACTCGTGCCCGAAACCAAATCATTAAATGCCAAACACTCTAAAGAGTTAGCAATCGACAATCCGGGCACAAACAAAACAATCGAAGCAATACACAAGGCCCATACAGGAACTGGTAAGCCAGTGCTAGCAAGGAAGGCAACGAAAATACCTGTGATCAAAGCGGCAATGAACTCTACTGCAATAGCACGTCGCCCATGACAAACTTGTTGACACAGCCACACCATAAGTCCCAGCAGAACAGAAAAACCAACCGCTTCCAAAGTGCTACCAACCAACATTAAGTACGCCGGTGGAATGCCCATATTCGCTAGAGCCGTGACAAACTTTGAGTAACCTACAGGCTCAGGAACGGGCTCGCTGCTTGGTTGGTTAATACGAATGATCGTGTTTGCTAACAGACTCAAGTTAATTGAAGCAGGTTTAAGGCGCTTCAAAATAACCGCATTATTGTCATCAGGGAATTGGTAATTAATTGCCGTTGGAGTCGCTTGGATCATCACATCCACACCGTGCTTTTTCGCATAGTGCTGTGTGTATTTTTCGAGCTTGTATGGAGCACAGCCACTGCGATGCAGAGTGTCGCCGATTTCAACAATTTTGTTAATTCGATACTGGGAAGGCATGGACGTTATAGAGGTGAAAAAATATGCGGCAAATGTAACAAACGTAGGGCTGCTTGACGAGCAATTTGGAGTAATTAGTTCCTCATTTTTATACTTTTTTTCGTTGTACAAAAATAATAGCGCACATCATACTACTTTGTAGTTATCAATCATATCAATGCCATATAGGCAACTGAATCATTCACAAACCAACTCCAACCACAAGTGAGACTTTGCTCACGCAGAATACGCGGTGATAAGACCATAACGTACAAAAAAATAGCGCAACGGTGATTATGCGACCACTTAGCATAAAAATCAGGAAAAAAAGGTTTCGTTTTCAGTTAGATGTGGCATTATCGATCTCGTTAAGACGATGTGCGTGCATCGTATAATGGCTATTACCTCAGCCTTCCAAGCTGATGATGCGGGTTCGATTCCCGCTGCACGCTCCAACTCTTCAACCTGCTTAGTCTTTCTCAATAAGACGATAAGCGTGCATCGTATAATGGCTATTACCTCAGCCTTCCAAGCTGATGATGCGGGTTCGATTCCCGCTGCACGCTCCAATACTCTCCTGTCCATGTAAACATCTTAGTATTGCAAACTGAAATTACTAATTTAGTTTTATATCAGCAAAATTCTATTCATATGAGTACACACTCACATACTTAGAAATATTTAACCGCTCAAAACCATTTCATAATCTCAATCAATATAGCAATTTTTCCTTTGTGTTAGTGTTCGCGCATTAAAAGCAATGTTGTAATAATTAAAATGTTAAAAAACAAAGATTTAAGCATAGAAGCCATTACAGTGGCGCTAACTAAAGTAGAAAATGCGAACAAGGTTGAGCTTAGTATGCTGAAAGGTTACATTGAGCAGCAGCCTACACAGGCTATCCTCAACTTCCAAGCACTGAGCGAAGCGGATTCGATAGACGATAAGCTGAAAAAGATCATGACCGATATGCCTGATCTTAGCGGCGAAGCACACCATGTCCTTGAGGCCTCTATCCTGTTGTAACGAGCAAACTCAACGTCGTACACAAAACCGCTAGATTGATAAAGCCCAGCTAATTTGCTGGGCTTTTTATTATTATTGACTGATTACGATTCTAGGAGAAATCACAACGGGCTGAGCAAGAGTCAACACTACTGGTGTCAATGCTTTGGTGACTCTTGCTAATGTAATCATTGTGGGAGCAATGTTGATGCTTTTTGTAGGAACAGGTACTTTTACTCTGGACAGTTGTTGTGTCGCAGTACATCCCGTCATTGAGATAAGACCAACTATAGCCACTAGAAGTTTGTTTTTGATTTTCATTGTTTTGTCCTTAAATCTGAGTCCGATATTCTCGAGGGGATAACACTGACAACCACTCCTCGTACCACTGGATTCAAGAATGCATTCATCAATCAGATATTGAAACCAAAACCAATCAAGTAACTTATGGTGACACTCCAAGTCTTATAAAATGTTACTTAGCATTGATATAATCAATATTATCAAACATATCAAAGTGCCAACGCCTTAAGGCAATAACCAAAGACGTTCCATTTCTATCACTCATATCAAGCTCATTATCACCATTACAAGCGCTATAGAACTCCTCAACTAACTTCTGCAAACGCAACTGGAACTTCTGATTGGTATGCGGTGACATTAACCCAGTCGACATCAATAACTTTTCATCTTGTCGACTAAAGTGACTACTAAAGAACTCTGGTAGCACTTGAGTTAAAAAAAAGGTTTGAATAGGGCCGCCCGCTATCCAATCAAAATTGGGTGACAACAGTAATCGAATTCGATTGTCAGGCATCAGCTCCAATACCCCTAACCTATCTAGCTCAATCAACTTTTGCATCAACAGCTGTTTATTGATGTTGTAACGTTCGATGATTTCGTTAAATTGAAACCCATTCAGCACACATACTGAGACCATTAACAAAGCCTTGTCTGAAACAATCTGTTGTTCCTGTTCGAACGTTAAGCTCTGGAGATTTTTCTCTGCGTTCGCAGCTAACTTTACCAACTCACATATATCCATGCTGATGAGTTCGCATATCGCGCTAAGTCTCGCCAAGCTTATGTTATTGCCGTCTGCAAGTAGCCTTTTCACCGAACCTTCACTCAAGTCCAACTTTGTCGCGATATCTTGATAATGAACATCGTGAAGTTTGAGCTGCTTTTTGAGCTCTTTGATTATGGATTGCGTTCCTGACATATCGTTTTCTTAATTCATTGCTGATGGACTCAGTTTATAAATTAACAAACAACGCACATTAGAAAACCTATTAACCCGAAGATTGAGGTGTTTTGTGAGTAGGGCGACAAGAATACAGAAAAGCAGCCCAATTGGACTGTTTTTCAGATGGTTAGAGCACCTGTGCTGTTACTTACACAGTATCTTATTTCTACATTTGTGCTAGCTGGGCTTTCCTGTCTTTATTGACGACACAGAAATTACCACGTTTGGTTCGGCACTTAGAGCAGCGTTCGCACTCTACTGGAGCGCGGTCGCCTTCTTGCCAACGCTTGATAAGTTGTGGTTCCGAAAGCAAAGGACGCGACAAAGCAAAATACTCAATACCGGTATTGTTTGCGATATCTTCAATCGCAGCGATATCGGTAAGTCCGCCCACTGTAATAACCGGCGCTGTGATCTCACGGCTGACAATATCACCATACTCATGAAAGTAGCCCTCTTCTTGCACGGTGTAGCCATCGTAGCAATCACCCACCATAGTATTGGCTTTACCATGTATGTTACCCGACATGATGATGCCGTCTACACCCAGTTGATCAAGACGTTGGCAGATTTGTCGAGTCTCTTCGAAGGTTAAACCACCCTCAAAAAACTCAGTAGCAGTTAGTTTAACGAAGATTGGGTAATCCTCTCCCACCAGCTCACGTGTCTTATTGAAAATTTCTATCAAAAAACGCATACGATTTTCTAAGCAGCCACCGTACTCATCTTGACGCTGATTGTAGTAAGGACTGAGAAACTGGTTAATAAGGTAGGTATGAGCAGCATGGATTTCTACGCCATCAAAGCCAGATTGTTTTGCTCTAAGGCTCGCTTTAGCGAAAGCGTCAACAATGTAGTCAATATCTTTCTTCGACATCGCTTTACCTTGAGTTTTAGTGCCCATTTCAGGAACATCACTCGGTGCAAAAATGACACGTTCACCAACATTATACGTGGTTTTGGTGCCACCATAGGCAAGCTGCATAACGATTTTCGAACCATAGCCTTGAACCAGTTGGGTAAGCTTCTGATACTCTTCGATGAATGAATCATTGTAGATCCCCATCATTCCCGCATTTGGTTTTTCTTCTTCGACAATGTTTGCATAACCTGTAACGATCAACCCAACTTGTCCTTGAGCAAGCTCTTCATAAATCACATAGAGCTTATCCGTCATATGACCATCTTCTGTCGCCATATTTTCCCAGGTCGCGCTACGCATGAATCGATTCTTTAGAACCATGTTGCCAAGGCGATTTTCGGTGAACAAAGTACTCAAGTGAAACCCTCTAGATCTGTTTTCGATATCGACAAATGAAAAAGAGCAACCATCAATACAATATCGGGGATTGCTCTTCACTGTTCAAAACGAACGATGTCGTGAATGACGCGAATAGTAACGACTAATGACAAGCCAAAACTTAATCTAGATTAAGGTTGATGCATCCTTTATTGAGAAACGGACACCTAGCCAATTGATAGTCAGCTTTTAGGATGCTAATACTTACAACTAACCATATTTAACCGTTGAGTCGACGCATTGGTATATCTCACCAATACACGCGTTATCTGTCACCAAACTCTCTACGATACGCGCCACCTCTTGACGGTAAATCACGCCATGGATTTCGCCCGATTGAGATACTTCACCTCGGTTAGTGATTTCGCCATCCATAAGTCCACCCGGTCTTAAAATCGTAAAGTCCAGATCACTTGATACAAGCCAAGCTTCAGCAAGGCTCTTCTCTCTTACTGCAGCGCCGAACCCTTGTCTCGCACGTTCCGATAAATATTGCCATGAATCACCGCATCCTAATGATGTCACTAATAAAAATCGCTTAATCTCACGCTTCTGTAGAGCATCAATCAAGTAACGATGCCCGATATAGTCAACAGGAACCTCAGCTCTAAAACTCCCCATGCTAGACACAACCAAACAGTCTTGAGGTAACGCTTCCACTGTGGCTTCAACTTGGTCTTGTTGAGTTGCATCACAGCTTAAGGTTTGCACTTTAAGCTCGCCCAAACGTGGGTTCTTACTCGGATTTCGTGCTATAGCGATAACATTAAAACCACTTTGGTGAAATTGTTCGACCATAGCAGCACCTAAACCACTTGCTGCACCCCAGATTGCGACAGTTTTCATACAGACCTCTAAACAGTTGAATATACGGTGATACTATCTATTTTCCATTGCAGTTTCTTACATACAGATCAATAAAATGAAAATCATTCGTATTTTCATACCTGTACTCCAGCGTGCCAACCAGAAAAGCAAAAGGCTGACTATAAAAGCCAGCCTTATCTCAATCAGATAAAAACTAAACGGATTTAATTAAACTCATAGGTATAAGAGACACCAACACTGTTGTTTTCCCCAAAATCGTCTTCAGCAAAGATACTGAAAAGGTTGAACGATTGCGCATCTGAAATCTTGTAGCTAGCTCCAATCCCAGCCCAATAACCAGAATAGTCATCAGACCCCATAGAACCGCCACCAAACGCTAACAGCGACCATTGCTCATTGATTGGTTTTAGACCAAACGCTCCCAGATAGCCACCATGAGTCGACGTTGGCATCAAGACATAGTCGTTTTCAACGCTAGAGTCGTCAAAGTACGCAACTTCACCATCATTGTAACTGTATCCCGCCATAGGGAATAGCTGCCAGCCATGAGGTTCAAAACCAAAATAACTCAATGGAACAAACGTACCGATACTGTAGTTATTCTTGTATGCATCGTTGTCGTATTCAGAGCGACTGAAGTTGAAGTTAACGATTCCCAAAGGGAGCAACCACGACCCACCTAAACGCCACTCATCGCCATCGGCATTGATGCGAGCGTTAATCATTCGAGCTTCATCCAGCCCTATCGAACCCGAAAATTTCAGCTCTTCGTTATATGCCAGCCCTGCTTTGGTGACGATCTTCGTCGGGTCTTCATGATGCTTTTCCTCAGCGTGCAACCCTGCTGAGCCAACGAGTACAAGAAGCGCTGCGAATAGTCTGCTTTTGGATCTCATTAGAACGTCGCACTAATCCCAACAAAGTGGATGCGGCCATCAAATGTGCCATCCACACCACCAAATGGACCAACGAGTGAGCGATCCATTTCAACAGAACCAAAGTCTGCATACTCGTAGAAGACATCAATTAGGATATCATCCCAGTAGGTAGAAGCCCCGACTGAATAGCGATATTGTTCGCCAACAGGCACATCGACCCACTGCATCGAAGGATCGTCTTGCGGAGAACTTTCGTAAGAGAAACCAGCCTTCAATCGCCAATCAGAGTTCAGCTGATAATCAGCACCAACAGCTAACTTCCAAACATCGTCCCAATCTCGTTTGATTGGTAAGGCTGCTGAACCAAAATCCAATACCGTTTCATCCCACGCACTCCAACGATGTAGCTGGACGCTAGTTAACAGATCTAGACGTTCGCTCACAGAATAGCTTGCACTGACATCAACGATCTCTGGTAGAGCGATACCAGTTGATAGAGAACGATCGCCTCCTGCAAGTCCCTTCACATCATTGTTAAACTCATGTTCTAACTTAGAGCGATAGCTCATCCCCAGCTTAAGTTGCTCGGTTGGCGTGTACATCACACCCAAGTTGTAACCATAAGCCCAATCTGTATCTTGCTTAGCCGTCATCATTGATGTCGTTTGTTGAAACGCCGCCCAATCCAACTGAACACCTGCGCCAAGAGAAATTTGTTCGTTCACTTGATAGCTTAAGGCAGGATTGATTTGCATCGCAGTAAGCGTAATATCTTCGAGCAAGTTAGCACCCGCCCAATTACTGCCGTAATCTAAACTTGAGCCCCCTGCTGCACCCAATGCAATACCTAAATGAAGCTTGTCGGTGACTTGGTGGGCATGGAACGCACCCGCAGAAGGTAAGACAGAGTGACCGCGCCCATCATCTGCCGGATCACTGTTGTCTGTGTATTCCATCTCCAGATCGAACACCATGGTATTGATGGTCGTTTTACTCTCGCCCATATAAGACATAGTGGCAGGGTTAGTCCACATGGCAGCAGCAGAACGAGTGTAGACACCATCACCCGCACCTGCGGTACCTGCATTTGCTATCACTGCTTCTTGGAGAAAGATACCGCTAGCAGAAACGTTAAGGCTTGCCATAATCGCGGCTGCAGCTACTGAGATTTTTAAACCGTTTTTCATTAAAGGAGGCTCATCTAGCTAGTGAATAATTTAACTAGCTATAGGGTATCTCAAACCTCTATAAACAAATGGAATAACGCGTATTACTAGCCAAGGCCTACTTAAACTGCCTTGCCTCAAAAGCTCTCGGTTCTTCTCTGTTTCTCTCTCGCTGACCAGCAATAATCATGTTCTTGCCCATCCCAACTTTTATCTGATACCAAGTCTCTAACATGAGCGCTTTACCGGGGCTCGTCCACCACGTTTTTTGGTACAACTTTTTGTTTGCAGCAATAGCATCTGGACTTCGGTTAACGCACTCAAGTGCCAAATTGTATGCTTCCATGTAAGGATCTGAAGAGAGGTGAGTAACCAAACCGTAGCTTTTCGCTGTCTGGCTATCGATCACCTTCGCTGTCATTGCCATTTCCAATGTATGGTCTTGGCGCATCACTTCTCGAAAAGCAAGCGAGCCTCCCATGTCTGGGATCAATCCCCACTTACCTTCCATTATCGAAAAGTTTGAATCATAGCTCGCAATACGGAAGTCCCCACCACAGGCTAACTGCAAACCACCTCCCCAACACTTACCGTGAATTGCGAAAATGACGGGGCATGGAATCTCTCGCCATCCGGTTGAAAAGCGTTGTGCTGCGTTCGCCTGGGTAGGCCACCATTTGAACAGCAGCTTTAATGCACCTACTTTACTGGTGAGTAGTGATTTAACATCAAGGCCAGAGCAAAAGTCACTTCCGTTGGCAGTCACAATCACTGCTCGAAGAGTTTTATTTTTCTTTAGTTCTCGAGTGAGCTGGTTCACTGCCATAAACATGTCCATGTCAATGGCGTTCAATTTATCTGGTCGATTGAGGGTTACTGTCGCGATATTGTTGTCATCTATAGTGCAAGTTACACGATCTCGATTAGGCATAATGTAAGACATCCGATGTCATGGGCTTACTTTTAGAGTAAACATTTTATTAACATACTCAAATATCTATCGGTAAATTTGATACGTAGTCGATGTATTCATGTGGATTCACATAAAAAAGCAGTACCGAAGTACTGCCTAGTATTAAGTCAACATAACCACGTGGGTCATCAATCGCGCCTTGCTTTTAACAAGAGGAAGATAAAGTAACTACCACCGATGACCGAGACCAGAGTCCCTGCCGCCAGTTGAGCAGGAAATACCACAATTTGCCCTAGCCAGTCGGCAAACAACATAAGCGTTGCGCCAATTAACATTGAGAGCAAGATTTGCTCTTTGACCGTTCGAGCACCAACAATAGCGGCGATATGCGGACCTAATAGGCCAACGAATGCAACTGGCCCCATCGTTGTCGTTACTACACCACACAACACCGCAACCAAACACAATAACACTAAGTAAGCAGTTGAAATATTTAGGCCACGAGCGGATGCGAATTGACGTCCTGAACCAATAAGGGTGACCCAACGGCTCAACGACAAAGCGATGATAACGGCCATTGAGATGGTCAGAGCAAGAATTAACGCAGACTCTGGCTTAACACGATAAGTCGAACCAGCGAGCCACGCCAACAGAGTGTACTTACCCTCACCCACTCGTGTTAATGAAAACTGCACTAGCGCTTCTAATACAGCGGTCAACGAGATCCCAGTTAAGATCAAGATCGAAGGCGCGTATTGATGTTTCTTTCCGAGAAAAAGTAAAAGAGCAAGAGCGCCTAAACTACCCGAGAAAGCGACCCAAGGGCTTAATGTATGGATTGAATGACCAAACAATAAACTGCTCAGAATCAACGCTAATACCGCCCCCGACGATACCCCCAGAATATCTGGGCTCGCAAGCGGGTTGTAAACCAATCGTTGAAGGATCACCCCAGCCACCGCCAAGCCACCACCAGCGAAAATAGCCGTTAACATACGTGGCCAGCGAATTGACCATTCAAACGCATCAGGAATCTGAAAATAGTGCTCGCTAGATAATGGATGTGAAAAAGAACTCAATCCAAGCAACACTAGCATTATCGAACCTATCGCAAGATAGACTTTAGCACCAGTTTGCTTTGCTCCTTTCGGCATCGAAAAGAACATCTGGTCTTGTGCGGTTAACTGTTTTCTTGCAATTAAAATCAGCGCGGGAGCACCAATAACTGCCGTCGCTGTACCTGTCGGGATGATATCTAATGACCATTGCCCCATAAAGATAGCAAGACTATCCGTTGCACATAGAAGTAAGGCTCCCAACAACCCACTCGCGTACAACTCGTGCTTCGCCTTAATAGCACCAAGGTAGCGAGCAATGTTGGGCGCAATCAAACCGATAAAACTGATCACCCCGACTGTGGTAATTGATACAGAAACCAGCCAAACACCGATAAACATCATAATAAAGAATGTGGCACCAATGTTTAAACCACGAGCTGCAGCACCTTCGGTTCCAATCGATAGCAACGTCAATACTCGCGGTGCAAACAGGAATATAGCGATAATAGGTAGAAGCTTTGGAAGCAGCCATTCAACTTGTTCCCAACCATTCTGGCCGAGATCTCCCGCACCCCAAATAAATAGATTCTGTGCATATTGATCGTTGAGCAGAATAATCGCCGTCGCAAATGCGCCAAGTAGCAAGTTGACGGCCATACCGGCTAATACTATCGGCAAGCCGCTCATGTTTTTCAGACCAACAATCGTGACAATCAGCCCCATCGAAGCCAAAGCACCTAATAGAGCAAAAAAGACCGAAAACTGCCCGACTAACATTGGCGCAAAGACATTGAGCAACACAAGTCCAAGCCAAGCACCTGCTGATGTACCCAGCGTCAATGGTGACATCATTCTGTTTTGAGTTAATTGCTGGAAAAGGCTACCAATGGTACCCAGAGCCCCACCCACTAATATCGCCATCACCAAACGCGGTAAATTGACATCAATAAACCCCATCAGCTCGAACGATTCTGAGTATAAGGTTTGCAGAGCCGACCAACTTCCTGCTGCCGCTACCTCATTCATTAATAAAGATACGTGCCCAAAATCGCTCTGCCCTAGCCACAAATGAATGGTGGCTGCTAACAACAATACAGCCACAACAATTAACCCGTTATATTTCATTACTTCTCAGCGAGCTCCAGCATTGATTCAGCTATCGCTTCTGCGTTGTATAGAATTGACATCGCACCGCCATAACTCCAACTCGGCGCAACAGACCCTACTTGGTTATTCTTCACAAACGGCATGCTCTTCCATACTGGTGAACGATTTAGTTTGGCCGTGTAAGGGAAAGGTTCGAAGTACAGTGCAACTCCATCTTTTACGTGCTTAAGCTCTGTAATTCGTTTCTGAGTGATACCCCATTGGCTCGCTGGCAATTGAATCGCATTTTCAAAGCCAAGCTGTTCCAGCGCGTATTGAGGAATCGAGTTATCACCGTAAATGAACACCGAGTTGGTGCTTGCAAAACGAAACGACGTTACTTTCGGTTTGTCTGCCGGGTATGCTTTATCGAGCAGGTCTTTAAGTTCAGCGATTCGTTCATTCATCGCTTGCAGTTTTTGATCAGCCACTTCTTCTTTACCAAGGACATGACTGATTTTCTTGAAATTATCGATCGCAGCGTGCGCGTTATTATGTGTTTCACTGTATGTCTGATAGTAGAGAACTGGCGCAATTTCAGACAAACGGGATTCGAGATCTTTCTGCGGTGAAGCGATCAAAATAACATCTGGCTTTAGCTGCTTAAGAACGGAGAAATTGGGTTCTGTGCGTGTCCCAACATCTTGCGCCCCTTCTGGGATCGGAGGCTGAACAACCCATTCATTATATCCGGCGATATCAGGCACCGCGATAGGTGTCACTCCTAGCTCAATAACCTGTTCTGCAATATCCCAGTTGAGTGCTGCAATTCGCGCAGGCTCTGCAGGTAAGGTTTTTGTACCTTCACTGTCTTGTACTTTAAACTCAGCCAATGCTTGGCCTGACCACATGCAAACCATGATTGATAAACCAATTCCTACCTTGGAAAATCGTAAGCCTTTATTTATTAGATCCATATTATTCCCTATCGGTTTTAGTAGTTTCTTTTAAACGACAAAAGCAGCCACATTGGGCTGCTCATAAAATTGTTTTTGTTTAGTTAGAATTCATACTTAACATTGAACTCTACGGTTTGCTCTTGACCGTACCAACAGTAACTTTCGTTCCAACAGGTGTAGTACTCTTCATTGAAAAGGTTGTTAGCAATAATGTTTGCCGTTGCATTCTTCAATGAGCTATTCATTTCGCCAAGATCGTACCCCAAAGATAGGTCGACTAGAGTGTACGAAGGCACTTTACCTGCGTTCTTATCTGATGTGTCATTCAACACCGTTTCACCGACATAACGAACGCCACCACCGACTCTTAGACCCGACATTGCACCTTGGCGGAAGAAGTAATTCGCCCACAAATTAGCCGTATGGTCTGGAACAAATACTGGTGTTTGACCAATGTTTGAAGTGTCTTTGTCTTCAGTGATCTCCATATCGGTGTATGTGTAGTTTGCAATAACGTCTAAGTTGTCGGTAACCTCAGCACGGCCTTCTAGTTCCAAGCCTTGTGAGCGAATCTCACCTACAGCGGTCCAAGGGGACGCTCCATCAGGACGAACACCAACATTTTTCTTCTTAATCTGGAACAGAGAAGCAGAACCCGACAACATAGTCTCGTAGGAATCATATTTAATCCCTAGCTCGACTTGTTCACCTGTTTCCGGTTCTAAATTATTACCTGCAGCGTCCAGTTTTACGCTTGGCTCAAAGCTAGTACCAAAGTTGGCAAATGGAGAGAGGCCATTTTCAAACTGGTATAGCGCACCCAATCGGTACGAGAAATTTGTATCGTCGGTGTCACTTTTGGTCGCAGCACCTCCCATCACAGATTTCTTAGTCGTCGTCTCTACTTTGTCGAAACGGCCGCCAGCGATAAATACCCAGTTGTTAATCAACATTTGGTCTTGGAAGTAGAATCCAAGTTGGCTCATCTCGATGTCGCTGTTTTCGTAATATGCCTTAGTGAAGTCATCCGGATTTAACTTGTCGTTATTTGGGTTGTAGAGATTAAGGCTGTCAACGCCGACGAAATAGTCATAAGCGACATCGCCTTCAACAGTTCGGTAATCGACACCAAATAGTAAGTAATGATCTAATGAACCCGTAGTTACCAAACCAGAAAGTTGGTTATCAACCGAAATACCTTTTGAGCTTTCGTCAGTACTAAAAGCAGAACGGCTAAGAGTACCAGTTGTGGCATCAAATGCGTCGCTACTGGTGCTTTCTTGATAAAAATCAGCCTGCATATAACGGAAGTTCTGCAAGAATGCCCAGTTTGAGTTGAAGTCGTGGTTAAACTTATAACCAGCGATAAAAAAGTCTCTTTCGATAGTGTTGTAATTAACATCACCAGCGAACGTTGAAGGTGAAATCTTGCCTGACTTTATCGCAGCTAGAGGAACCGTTACGTTTTGTCCAAGCGCCGGATCGTTCTGATAATAAAGATTGAAGTTAATAAAGGTTTTATCAGATAGATACCAGTCAATAGAAGGCGCAATCAGGTAACGTTCTTCTTCCACACCATCGACTTGCGTATCTTGCTTGCGGCCAAGCGCAACCAAACGATAGGCCACGTTGTCACTCAATGCGCCAGTTGTATCAATTGATGCTTCAACAAGGTTGTTCAAACCTGTCGCTAAACCTATAGTTGTCGACTCTTCAAATTGAGGTGACTTGGCAATGATATTAACCATACCGCCGGGAGGCATTGTGCCGTAAAGAACCGATGTAGGTCCTTTGAAGATCTCTAAACGCTCCATTGCAATAGCATCGATCTGCGGTTTCACGTTCCATCCTGGAAGAGTTGGAAGCATCATGCCATCGTAGTAGTTGTCTGAAGAACTAAAACCACGAATGTTCACCCAATCCGTTAGAACAACCGCACCACCTTTCGTTTCGGTAGAAACACCTGGTGCATAACGTAGTGCCTGCATTACAGACTTCACACCACGCTGCTCTAACTGCTCGCCTTCTATCACATTTAAAGTTTGCGGCGTCTCTTCTGGAGCCAAAACGGTCTTAGTCGCCGTATTACGATACGCCTTACCTAGGATCGTTACTGTTTCTACATCTTGCTCAGAGTTTGTTTTCGACTCTTCTGCATATGCTGTGGCAGATAAAGCACTAACGAGCGCTACAGTTATTGCGGAATACTTGAAATGAGTGTGGGTGTTCATGAGTCCCTCAGATACCAATGCTTAAGTTAAATAGTAATAAATCTCATTTGCATTGTATGTATCTAGCAGCGTGATAATTAACAATTTGGTGCAAATATTTATAAAAAAGGGTCAATTGCTTACGAAAAAAGCAATTGACCCTTCTATAAATATGGTCAAATTATGAATTACCCTACACAAGCTAAGGTTGCTTATGCTCTTACTATTGGAACCCAATACTCCATCTCAGCGTCTTGTGACTGTGATTGATAGTCCTTTGGATACACTTCCAATTCATAACCATCAATCCCTCGATAACCTGAAGCTGGAAGCCAATTTAGAACAAACCATGACAGTGTTTTAGGTAAACCTTGGATAGGCCCTTTATGTTTGACTACTGCATAGGTCTGTTTCGGCACAGTAAGCACTTCTAGTTTTTCTGAAACCACGCTAGGAAGAGTTGGCATAGAGACTTGTTCATCCAATACGACACCAGCCCAATATTGAAGGTTAGTACCATCAAAATTCGCTTGAGTGATATCTACAACCCCAATAAAGCGCAGGTCTTGTTCTTTTGGTAACACCACTTCTTGCTCAAGATGCGCCCACAGCTGTGGAACTTTTTGAGCAAAGTCCTGCGTAAGAGAAAACAAGCCGCTGATTTCTGTGCTCATGCCTTTAATCAAAAAGGCATCACGCTCATCAATTTTTACCTCAACAAAACGAGCACCACTCTCTTCTTCTAGAGCAGTAGAGAAATCCGAAACCTCGATAGGCTTCTTCAAGCCAACCCTTTTACCACTTTTTCGATATTGGCTAGGGCTAATCTCAAACATTTGCTTAAACGCTCGACTAAAGCTAATTTCTGAGTTGAATCCCAGAGCAATAGCAATATCAATCACTCTTTGATCATCATCTAACAGCAGTTCAGCGGCTCTGCTTAATTTGAGCTCTCGGACATAGTTCGCCACTGTCATCCCCGTCTCCGACTGAAAAACGCGCTGCAACTGCCAACGAGACCAACAGCTCTGGGTCGCTATCTCTTCTAAAGAAAGCTGGCTACTAAGGTTAGTGTGAATAAAACCTAGAACCTTACTAATTCGCTCAAATGCAGGGGTATTCTTATTCAACGTTTATACTTCTTCGTCTTGAGTGGGTGATAGATCGATAAATAACATTCACTTTACAAATATTAGTATCATTTAACTCTATTCTGGTCACGTATCGTTTGTTGTTCAGCCTAAAAAATCCATTTCCAACGACGTCAATGCACCAATTTGTATGGTGAAGTGTGCATCGTTTAGTTATGATAACGAAATTGATTATCATTTATACCAATCTTATGCTGGCCCAGATTCACGACATTGTCACCCGTAAAAAAGCCCCGCCTCTTCATCAAAAAGTATTTTCGCTTTCAAAAGAAGTTACTCCTTTCTTAAAAGGTAGCTTCGGGCCCATCTACGGCAAAAGCATTGTGATCAGCAATCCAGGTAGCCATATTGAGATCAAACGTGTTTATGATAGCTTGGCAAAAAACCATCCGGAAGCAGGAAATCCATATTGGTTAACTCGCACTTGGGATTTGCTCAACTGGCAACCGATATACGTCAGCTTTATTTCCATTTATGCGCTGCACTCACTACCTGATATTCAAAATATTGGTCAGTCGCGTTTAAAAGGATTTATCACTGGCTACCGCTTCGGCACTGATGCGCACAAGCATGGAACGCCGGAAGAGCTAATTCCAGAAGCAGGAAAAGCACTGCTGGCCTTAGCCGAGTTCTATCGAGAGCAAATTAATACTTGGACACGCATTCGCCCGGGCTTTACTCAGCATTTGTTAGCTGACCACCTTCTGGCAGCACTCATCAAGGTTCAACGTCACCATAATGAATTCAGTAATGAGTATATTCTTGAGCAAGCGAAACTATGGTTAGAAGCATGTGAACTCCCACTCCGCCACTTAACCAGCCTCAAAACGGATCCTGAAACGGACATGCTAAAGTTGGTTAGAACCAGTTGTTGTCTGGTCTATAAATGTGATTCTCGTAAACTGTGTGATGATTGTCCTCGACACCCAGACAACAAACGCCAAACAACTAAACCTGCAAAATAAAAGACGACGTTGACGTTGAGTATCTACCCTAACAAAGGTTATTTATGTTCCAGCTCTCTAATATTGAAGTGATTCGTGATGAGCGAACCATTTTAAAAATGCCTAACTTAACGATCCCCACCGATAAACTCACAGTGGTACTCGGTCATAATGGCTCGGGAAAATCAACGTTGGTAAATTTATTGTCCGGTCAGATGCAAGCAGAACAGGGAGAAGTGAAGCTCGACAACACCTCGTTGAGCTCGCTCAAAAGTAAAGATCTCGCCAAACGCATCGCTTATTTACCACAAAAGCTTCCGACTTCAGCTGGCCTAACAGTTTCTGAATTAGTTCGATTAGGACGATTCCCTTGGCGTGGTGCCTTTGGACGATGGAATCAAGAAGATACCGCGATCATTGAACAAGCGATGAAACGCACTGGCGTAGATCAGTTTTCAAGTGCGTTGGCCGATGAGCTATCTGGAGGTGAACGTCAGCGAGCTTGGGTATCGATGTTACTTGCGCAACAATCCCCACTATTGATTCTCGATGAGCCGACATCAGCACTGGACGTTCATCATCAATTTCAATTAATGAGTTTACTTGCAGAGCTCAATCGAAATGAAAGTGTGGGTATCATAGTTATCCTTCATGATCTGAATTTAGCACTGCGTTATGCAACTCACATTATCGCTCTAAAGCGGGGAGAGATTGCCTTTGAAGGTGGCACCGATACCTTATTGAGTGAGAAAACACTCTCAGAGTTGTATGAATCACCAATCAAACTGATCGATCATCCTGTTCCAGCAGATACATTGGCGAGTCAAAAAGTAGCCGTTGTGTGTGAATAATCGAACGAGACCAGCTTTGTAGCAGGCTAAGTATTTGCCTGCTGCGCTTCTGGGCTACTAAAACCACGAGTGATATTAAACAGTGTAATTAACGTAAACACAGCGATCACAATCGACAGATGCCAAGCTTCTCCTAAACCCAGTTTAACCAATCCCATACTAACCAGTGACGACACCACCATCTGCCCTCCTCCAGACATAGCTGCAGCCGCACCTGCATTCTTTTTGTATGGAAGCATCACTAGGGCTTGAGCGCACGGCAATGCAATACCGTTCCCAAGGATCATCAATAACTGTCCGAGCATTAGGTACAACGGTTCGAGCGGACACACAAACAGCCAGACAGCCGCGCAGATATGAAGAACAGGCGTGATCAGCAGAGTTTTCTTACTACCTGAAACAGGTCGAATCCGACTACACAGACTAGTGCCGCCTAACATACCCAATGCCGGTATCACCGCCCACATTGCGTATTGATCCGATGTCATGCCAATTTGGTTCTGCATGATAAACGGCATCACTGAAACGGTTGTGATCATCAAACTGAAGTTAAGCCAACCTATGCTGGCAAAACTGATGAAATATCGCGAACTCAGTAACTCTTTGTATTGAATGGCCATTCGTTTTGGTGAAGGAATCTTCGAAAACTGGCTAACCGTCTCCTTGAAACGAAAAGCAATCACAAACCACACCAAGCTCACGTAACCAAGCAGCGAGATGAACACCATACTCCAGCCAAAGTGGAAGTTAATAAAACCGCCGATTACTGGCGCAATTAGAGGTGTAATTGATGCCACCATCGCAATATAAGACATTGCGATGGGTAGCTCTGAACCCGAATATCTATCTCGTGTTGTCGCTCTAGCTAATACAGCACAACAACCCGTACCCAGACCTTGCAGGAAGCGACCAAGCACCATATTCGAGAATGAGTGACTCAGGAAAATGATCACTAGTAGTCCCATCAAGGCAATCAAAAGACCGGTCAATAACACTTTTTTGCGCCCTAACGCATCGGAGATAGGACCATATAAGAACTGCGAGGGTCCAAAGCCAAGTAGATAGATACTCACCAAAAGCTGAGCCTGCTCCAGTGAAACATCAAAGTCTTTGGCAATCCAAGGTAGTGATGGAAACACCAAGCCCATGCTAAGTTGCCCAACACTGATGATCAGACAAGCGAGCAAGATAGTTTTAAATTCAAAACTGGACTTCATGGTTGCACAACCTAATTTTGATGAGTGTTACTAGAGCGATAGAAACAATGCTTGCATAACAAGCCACCGTATCAGCATGCTTGTTAAGCATCGTGAGGAAAGACGAGATAACATACGCCACATGGTTTATTCATACAATACTATTTACATTTATTTTCGAAATAGTCACTTTTCATGAGCAATAGTAACGCTACACTAAAAGACAAGGGATTATTTGGAGAGACTGTATGAGATTAAGTCATTGTATTACCGCTGCTTTAAGCCTAGCTGTTGCGTTACCGAGCCAAGCACTTCAAGTTGAGAAGATCACCGATGGATTATTGATTCCTTGGGGGCTTGCGTACGTTGATGACAATACAATGTTAGTGACTGAACGAGAAGGCGTGATCAAACAGGTTAATCTCAAAACTGGCGAACAAGAGACTCTTTTTCGTCTGCCTGATGTTTGGGCTAAAGGTCAAGGTGGCGCCTTAGATATCGCCCTATCGCCATTTGAACAAAACAAAATTTACGTCACCTACAGTAAAAAACAACAAGGTGATGCCGTCACTGCTCTCGCAAGTGCGACCTATAACGGAACGCAGATTACCGACTGGCAAGATGTCTTCGTCTCTCAATCCCTAACAGATACAGGTCGTCACTTTGGCAGCCGCATTACTTTCGATAGCAACAGTCTCTATTTTTCTATTGGTGATCGCGGTGAGCGAGACAACGGCCAAGACACGCAAACCCACGCCGGTTCTATTTTGCGACTAACGCCTGGCGGACAGGTACCCAAAAACAATCCTTTTGTGAAAAACAAAAGCGTGCTTAACGAGATTTGGAGTTACGGCCATCGAAACCCACAAGGTCTTTTTTATGATCAAAAAACCAAGAAGCTTTGGTCGATTGAGCATGGGCCACGTGGCGGTGACGAGATCAATCTGATTAAGAAAGGCGCAAACTACGGTTGGCCTGTGACTTCCCATGGTAAAGAGTATTGGGGACCAATTAAAGTTGGCGAAGCAGAGACAAAGAAAGGTATTGAGTCACCTGTAAAGGTTTATATTCCCTCTATCGCTCCGGGCAGTTTAGTGCTTTATAGAGGAGAGAAATTCCCTGAGCTTGATGGCAAGCTACTATCGGGGGCGTTGAAGCTCTCTCATATTAATGTTGTCACTCTGAACAAGAAAAACCAAGCCGTCGCTGAAGAGCGATTGTTTGAAGATATGGGAGAGAGAGTCCGTGATATTGAAGTCACGCCAGAGGGTGATATCTACTTTAGTACCGACAACGGGAATCTATATCGCATAACCCATTAAGCAGAGACTCCCAAGGTTGGGTATTACAGTCATTTGGGTATGATACCTGCCTTGAAAACCCGTTTAAATAAGGGGTGGTAATCAACCAATTATTCGAATGAGTCTCGTTTCCATATTTGTTTTACGCCTCACATTTCACATCCATTATTGATATTAATAATTGTTGAATTAGTGCTTTGACTCCAGTTTTTTGCCAAAAATCACACCTATCTGTCACAAAAAGTACAACAAAACACCATACCATTGTAACTACATGATATCTAAGGAATGGAAAGTTTGACTGTCCCCAAAGTTCTGCAACCTTTAGCACAATATCCCATTGACACCTACCCTGTTTGATTTAGACTCGATTTCGGCTAGAAAGAAAGTTCTTTGTATATAAACATATCGTCGGATTACTAGTAACCCCCCGTTGTGTTGTACGCAATAGCAATAAACTTTTCCACGCTATCGGTGCCGCAATAGGCTCAAATAAAAAATAATTTAGGATATCATCATGTCTAACACAGTTACTGGTACAGTAAAATGGTTCAACGAAACTAAAGGTTTCGGCTTCATCCAACAAGAGAATGGTCCAGACGTATTCGCACACTTCTCTGCAATCGTTGGTGACGGCTTCAAAACTCTTGCTGAAGGCCAAAAAGTTGAGTTCGTAGTATCTCAAGGTCAAAAAGGTCCTCAAGCAGACAGCATCAAAGTAATCTAATTGATCGCTTAACGCATTCCTAAAATAGCCAGCCGACGCTGGCTATTTTTTTACCCAAAATTCATTCAGTTAAGGTAAGATAGAGGTCAATTTATAATACAAGACTGCGCTAATGGCTCTTAAACCTACAATCTACAAATTTCGTATCTCACTCACTGACATGAATCGAGACTACTACGACTCGTTCAACCTCACTATCGCACAACATCCTTCTGAGACAGAGCAACGCATGATGGCGCGTATCATGGCGTTTTGTATCAATGCATCACCAGAACTTCAATTCACCAAAGGTTTGTCGACCATTGAAGAACCAGACCTTTGGCAAAAGTCTCTTGATGATCAGATCTTAGAGTGGATCGATGTCGGTGAACCGGATCCAGAGCGCGTTAAAAAAGCCACTCGCTTAGCAAAGTCAGTCAAAGTATTTAGCTTTAACACCAAATCAAATGTTTGGTGGGAACAGAATCGCGGTAAGTTTGGTTACTTGGACGCTCAAATTGTTCGCCTGAGCAATGAAGGCATCGAGCAAATGGCGGAAATGACAGAACGTACGATGGACCTGTCAGTGATGCTAACCGGCAATTCGGCCTTTGTGAACAGTGATACCAAGTCAGCTGAAGTGACTTGGGAAGAACTACAAAGCAACGAATAGCACCAGTACAATGAGTAAACTCGAACACTGTTTATCAGAGGCAGGTTGTGAACAGATCCAAGCCCTAAAAATTGGGTTTGAGCAGGAATTGAAAGACTTTATCCAGAGTAATCAGTCATTGTTCAAGCACGCTTGTGAAAACAAACCTGACAATTCCAGTATTCAAACTTTGCTTGGCTTGCTGACTAAGACACATATCGATGCGAGCTATGAATTTAGTTCTGATAAAGATGCCAGCGAAGCGATGCAGCAGGTGCTGGAAGAGACCATTGGCCAAGAGCATAGTCAAAAATTCAGCCACTCAAGTTCAAAGAAGCTGCAATTCATCACTCACCTTTGGCTATTTGTTCAAGGCCGCATGGGCATGGATTATAGCCTAGCGAACGATCACGCCGCCGCGACGGCTGCCCTACTTTGTCGAATCGTAAGACAAACAGAGGATGAGATTCGTGTCTCGTTTATGGGTAGCTTCTACGATGGCTTGAGTATCTATCAAGATCAGAATAAGCCATCTGGTTTGCTTCATAGCCTTAAGCGTTTGTTTAACCTGTCTTAATCGCTTCAAACTCAAATTAAAATGCGCTTTACTGCCTGTTGAGCGCATTCATTTTAAACCATGCCTTCGTAAAAGATTCCCTACTACGCTCGTCCCTCGCTCTAGGGAATGACAAAAGTTATTAATTCGAGGCTGCATACCGTTCGACAACTGAAACTCTAATCCGTCATCCTCGAGAAGGAGGAACGACTGAATTGGGGAACTCATACTAATTCTGAAACCGTACTGATTCTTTACTCGCTAATTCTTCACGCTAGAGAATGACCAAAGTTATTTAGACGTAACCATTTGCCAATCAATCTCAGGGAGCTCTAATCCGTCATCCCCGAGAAGGAGGGACGACTGAGTCGGGGATCTATCGCCAGCACAAAACCACATTTGCATAAAGAAACTCCCCGTAACGCTTGCTGTCGCGTTAGGCAATGGTTCGAATCAGATACAAAAAAGCCCCGCAGACTGCGAGGCTTAGAATACTTCTTGTCGATTTAAGTAGTGAAATCGAACTTATCTAATCAATCGTAGATCAGCGTAAACCGTGTAAGAACTCATGACGAGTTGCTGGGTTCGACTTGAAAATACCGCCCAGTGCCGTTGTGGTCGTTTCACTGGTTGCATCCATAACACCACGAGACTTCACGCAGTAGTGAACGGCATCCATTGTTACCGCAACATCATCGGTCTCAAGCAGAATTTGAAGTGCAACTAGTATTTGCTGAGTCATACGCTCCTGAACTTGAGGGCGCTGAGCAAAGAAGCGAACAATACGGTTGATCTTAGAAAGACCAATGATTTTACCACGAGGAATATAAGCAACCGCCGTTTTGCCATCGATAGTTACTAGGTGGTGCTCACATGTACTGGTTACCGTGATGTCTTTCACGCGTACCATTTCACGAACGCCCATCTTGTTTTCGATCACGGTGATTTTAGGGAAGTTGGCGTAATCCAAACCAGAGAAGATTTCATCGACATACATTTTAGCAATACGATGCGGTGTTTCTTCCAAGCTGTCATCGGTTAAATCAAGTTCTAGAAGAGTCAGAATCTCACGCATATGGTGTTCGATTCGTTCCTTTTTCTCTTCACGGCTTACCTGATTCGGGCTCATTGGTGTTTCTAACCCGCGGCTCGCTAGCGCATCTTTAACCAACTTCGCTGATTCGCTAAGACCTGACATTGAACTTCCTCTTCTATTACCCCTTTTGGATGGCAGACAAGGATACTCGGAATTTTGAATAATTACACCCATATTTTAAGGGAGGTCATTATTTACGGGCCTCAAACTATGCTAAAGTGGCATCAATTTCGTTGATACCGATGTACCAACAAACAAATCAAAATAATAACGATCAAAGGAATTCAATTATGGGCTGTTGCGACGCTCCGGGCTTAATGCCAATTGAAGAAGCACTTGATAAGCTGCTATCACCAATTTCACCAATTCAAGACACACTATCACTGCCATTGGCGGATGCTTTAGGTTACGTTCTTGCTGAAGATATTCTCTCACCTATTTTTGTTCCTCCTTTTGATAACTCAGCAATGGATGGTTATGCCCTTCGTCTAGCAGACCTAGAAAATGGCAATACACTCCCACTCGCAGGTAAATCATTCGCGGGTCAGCCTTTTGAAGGCGAATGGCCACAAAACACCTGTGTGCGCATCATGACTGGCGCTAAAATTCCAGAAGGTTGCGATGCGGTCATCATGCAAGAGAATACGCGTGAAACCGAAAACGGCATCGAGATTCAGCAAACTGACATCAAGCCGAACAACAACATTCGTCCAACGGGTGACGACATCAAGCAAGGAGACGTTGTGCTGAGTAAAGGCGAACGTCTGACACCTCGTGACATTCCAATGATCGCGTCTCTGGGTATTAGCCACATTCAAGTGCTGCGCAAACCTAAGGTTGCTTTCTTCTCTACTGGTGACGAGCTTAAGCCTTTAGGTCAACCACTAGAAGATGGCCAGATCTACGACAGCAACCGCTACGGCATTAAACCACTGATTGAAGCATTCGGCTGTGAAGCCATTGATTTAGGCATCATTCCTGATTGCCCTGCTACGCTTAAGCAAACATTCGAAAAAGCACAAGAGCTCGCAGACGTTGTCGTAACTTCTGGTGGCGTGAGTGTTGGTGAAGCGGACTACACCAAAGACATTCTTGAAGAGCTTGGTCAGATTGGTTTTTGGAAACTCGCAATCAAACCGGGTAAACCTTTTGCGTTTGGCGAACTAGAGAACGCTTGGTTCTGTGGTCTTCCGGGCAATCCAGTATCTGCAGTCCTAACCATGTACGTACTTGTGCAACCTATGCTTGCGAAGCTAGCCGGCAACACAGCGTGGAAGGCACCTGAATCTATTCCAGCGACAACACGTTCAGCATTTAAAAAAGCACCGGGCCGTACCGACTATCAACGTGGTATCTACACCATCGAAAATGGTCAGTTTGTGGTCGAAACAACCGGTAACCAAAGCTCAGGCGCGTTCCGCTCAATGAGCCTTGCGAACTGCTTTGTGGTACTTGAACGTGAACGCGGTCGTGTCGAAGCAGGTGAAACTGTTCAAATCCAACTGTTTAATTCAACACTCTACTAACGAGGCTTGTTAATGGAAATTCTGTCTGATGCGGAGATGCTTCGCTACAACCGCCAGATCATTCTTAAACAGTTCGACTTTGAGGGACAAGAAGCCCTCAAGCAAAGCTCCATTCTTGTGTTGGGCGCAGGCGGCTTAGGCTGTGCAGCGTCCCAATATCTGGCTACAGCGGGTATTGGCAAGCTCACGCTCATTGATGATGACTTAGTAGAGCTATCTAACTTGCAAAGGCAAGTGTTACATACCGATGCTGACATCGGAAAAAAAAAGGTCGAGTCGGCAGCGGAATCCCTTGGAATGCTGAACCCTCATTTGAAGGTAGAAACAGTAGACCGACGTCTGTCAGACGATGAACTAGATAGTCTGATTAGATCACACACATTGGTGCTGGATGCGTGTGATAACGTAGAGACACGTAATCAACTCAATCGATTATGCTACCAAGCGAAGGTTCCATTAGTCTCTGGAGCAGCAATTCGTATGGAAGGTCAAATCAGTGTATTTACCTACCAAGATGAGAACGCTCCGTGCTATCAATGCTTAAGTGCTCTATTCGGTTCGGCTGCTCTTAGCTGCGTTGAGGCTGGCGTTATGGCACCTGTTGTGGGTATGGTCGGCGCTGCACAGGCTCTAGAAGCCATTAAAGTGATAGCGCAATTTGGCTCTCCGAAAGAAGGTAAACTTCTTATCTTAGATGCGATGTCACACAGCTGGCGTGAAATGAAATTAATGAAAATGCCAACTTGCACAGTGTGTGGTGAATCTAAGTAAACATCGCACTGTGCTGTCTCGTTCTAAAACACGTTTACTTTTTAGAGCCTCACTCCTTGGATTGAGGCTCTTTTTCTATCCGCTTCCACTCATTTTCATTTTGAAAACTCTCTACGCTACTTAGTTTACTTCGACTTCAATTCAATTCTCATTTTGAGAAAATTAAAAAACAAAAATATAAAACCAATAAATACAATCACTTAAAAATGGCATAAGACTTGATACTCATAAAATATCTTCCATTACAAGGATGTTGATATGAGAATCCCAACGTTAAGTTTGCTACTCGGTGCACCGCTCCTAGCCCAAGCCGCGCCATTCGACACTTGCCCAAGCAAGGCATACCTATTCCAATCAACGCCAGTTCAAGTATATGGCGTCAATCTAGTCACAGGCTCTACAACGCTGTTGCAATCGGACACAGGCATGAACGCCAATATTAATGGTGTCGGTTTTAGCTTTGATGACCGCTATATCTACGGCTACGACACGACTAACAAACGTATCGTAAGGCTAGGGTCGAATTTCCAAGCTGAAGTCGTTAATACCAGCGGTTTACCGACCGACCACACCTTTTATGTTGGCGATGTTTATAATAGTACTTACTATCTATACCGCACTGGCAAAGGACTGTTCACCATCGACTTAACGCCGCTCGCGTCAGATCCCAACGCAGTGCTACCTGTTGTAAAAGTGTCTGATATTGCCACGGTCAGGCTCACTGACTTCGCATTCCACCCAAGTGATGGAAAGCTTTACGGAATCGATAACAATTCAGGAGTGCTCTACTCCTTCGACCCAAACACAGGCGCAACAACCTCAATTGGTGATACCGGGGAAACGGGTACGTTTGGTGCGGGCTATTTCGATGTTAACGGTAACTACTACGTATCACGTAACCAAGACGGTAAAATCTACCGCGTGAACCTATCTCCTGATAACGCAGCCAATATTGCTGCAGGCATCGTTCCTGCCGTTGAGTTTGTATCTAACGGCCCTAGTTCTGGTCAGAATGATGGTGCTCGCTGTGCAAACGCTCCAGTTATTGACGAAGATTCGAATATCGATTTTGGTGATGCACCAGACAGCTATCTAACACTGCTTAATAGCAACGGTCCTCGTCATGAACTTGATGGTGTGACTTGGCTCGGTAGCGAAGCCCCAGATGGCGAGCAAGACGGTTTTGTATCTCCACAATCCGATGAGACAACCGGTGGAGATGATGAGTGGACCAACGGCGGTATCGGCTTCGTTACTGCGCTTGAGGCTGGGCTTGATTCTAAAGTGATGGTTGAAGCGTCAACCACAGGTTATCTGTCTGCTTGGATAGATTGGAACCAAGATGGTAGCTTTGATGGTGAGAACGAAAAAGTGTTCGCTGACTATCAACTATCTGCTGGTGAAAACGAGCTTTTCCTCAACGTCGATGTTAACGCCTTAACCGGTACGACGTGGGCTCGGTTCCGTTTTAGCCAACAGACCAACCTAGAGTATTACGGCGGCTCAACGTCCGGCGAAGTTGTTGATATTCAAGTCGATGTACTAAATGACGGTGCTACCGCTCGTTACTTCCCAAGCGCATCGGGTTACGCCACTCTCGCATATGAAGATAACTGGCCTTACAAAGCTGACTACGACATGAATGATGCCGTACTTCGTTACCGAATCACGGAGATCTTAAAAGATGGCAAAGTCGTCAAATCAACGATTGATGGTCGTCTGGTGGCTGTCGGCGCGGATTACCTTAATGGCTTTGCGGTTCGCCTTCCGAACTTAGCGCCAAGCTCTGTCAACACTGGTAACTCTTACATGAAAGAGAATGGGGTGTTCACGTCTCTCAATATGGAAAGCGGTCGCAGTGAAGCCATTTTTGTTGTCGCAGAGAACCTGACTGAAAAAATCGCTACCAGTTGTGATTTCTATCGTACACAGAATGGTTGTAAAGACGATGAACAATTTGCTTTCCAAATTGGTATTTCATTAGACGGTGAAGGCGTTGACACTAGTGCTTGGACAGATATGCCGTACGACCCATTCATCTTTGCGACCCCTGGTCACTACCACGGTCCAAACTTACCGTTACACCCAGGTCGTAGTTGGGAAGTCCACATGGCTGATCAAGCACCAACTGAAGCCTTCGACAGTGCAAACCTATTCGAAACTGGCCTAGGTGTTGATGACAGTAGTCCAAGTGAAGGCAAGTACTTCAAAACAGCGGAGAACCACCCTTGGGCACTAATGATTACATCAACGGCTGAATGGGAATGGCCACAAGAACGTGTAGACATCGTAACGGCATACCCACAATTCAAGACGTTTGCAGAATCTGGCGGCGAAGATGCGACAACCTGGTTCCAGTCACCTGAAGCTGGCCAATGTTATGACTTGAGCTCAGAGGAGTAATCATGATGAATACGCAAATGAAATCCTCAAAACCATATACTAACGGCAGTAACACTGAGTCATCAGCACTACAGGAAACACCAACAAAAGGATGCAGAGCCATGGTTAAACAAGCTTCGTTAATTTCACTGCTCGCTAGTACTACTTTGATCTTTGGTTGTGGTGGCGGCGGAGGTGGCGGTTCAACGGCTGCACCCGCACCAGCAGTGGCAAGCACGATGTCCGACTTAACCGTACCCGATGGTTTTGACTACAACCCGGTAGAACAGCACGACCTTAATATCGATATCAGTCATATATCGACGAACCGTTCATTCGTATCTGTGTATAGCCGCTATTCTGAACGCAGTGACGCGACTTTTAAGCCAGACTATTCAAGCAGATTGCTGGCTGGCTCTTTGAACAACGGGCAGTTTAATTCTTCATTTACCGCTCCAATCAGCGAGGAGAACATCCTGATTGAGATCTGGTTCTATGATGGTCAAGCGCCGCTTCAGCAAATTGTTTCATCCGATGTGATGCAAGTGACGTGGTAGATATTTGAGTAAATACAAGCGAGCCTATTTGGGCTCGCTTTTTGTTGTTAGTTGCCTCACGAACTCGCGCATCTTTATACTCAATTCGTTATAACTGGCGTATCTTAAAACTAACTACACATAGTCTAGGAGCTCAAACAACTCTATGAAACAGCTAAAGTTGGCGTTTGTTATTCTAGGTTTGGGGGTTGTAGTTTTAGTGGCGTTGATTCAATTAACCACCCCTTCCTCCAACACTGTAGAAAAGCGGGCGACCGTCATAGCGAATACCCTTACCCAATCGCTTGATGGCCATCGTCGCTATCTGACTTTAAAACTTGATGATGAGCCAAGCTTTCGATTGTCAGTCCCAGCAACTATTGAATGCCCCATTGATTCTATAGTGATTGTTGATGCATTATTGAATCAATCAACCGGGCAACAAAGTTATAAATATCAGCGCTGTATTGCCGCAGACACCACCCAATAGCTTGCCCAAAGTTCACCTTTGTAGATATATCAATTCAAACAATAACAACACAGGAAGTGGAGTACTATGACTCAACCTCTGATCACACCCGCTCAGTTGAACGAGCTGTTAAAACAGCAAGACGTTATCCTTCTCGATGCCAGTATCGAATTTCAAATTCCGGGCGAAGCAGAAAAGATTACTGACCAATACATCCCTGGCTCAGTAAAATTCGACTACGACAAAGATTTCTGTGATAAGCATACCTTGCTTCCTCATATGTTCCCGACCGAGAAACACTTCAATGAACGTGCTCAAGCGCTTGGCATAAACAATAAGAGTACCGTCGTGGTGTATGACAACGCAGGCACTTTTGCTTCACCACGCGCTTGGTGGATGTTCTTAGCTATGGGGCATACCAATACTCTGATTCTGGATGGTGGTTTACCAGCGTGGGTCGAAAGTGGCTTTGAGACAGTTCCAAGTTACAGCACCGTTGATGCCCTTGGGGACTTTGAAGGCGTGCTAGATAAGGATTACTTTATCGATGCAGCTCAAGTCAATGACTACTCGAAAACGCAACAAGCTAATATCCTCGATGCACGCTCTCAAGCACGTTTCGACTCTAAAGTACCAGAGCCTCGACCTGGGTTGAGAAGCGGCCACATTCCATACTCTGTTTGCCTACCTTTCGCACAAGTTATGGAAAATGGGCGCTTAAAGTCAGAGCAAGAACTGAAAACAATCTTCAGCGGATTAGAGATACAACAACTGCCTATGGTTTTCAGCTGCGGCTCTGGTGTTACGGCTTGTATCATTCTTCTGGCTGCAAAAATTGCAGGGCACAACAACCCAATGAGTGTTTATGATGGTTCATGGACTGAATGGGGAGCAAACGAAGACCTACCGATCGAAGTGACCAAGTCGTAAAAATAACTGCAGGCATATCACATTAATTGGTCTAGATGACAAATAATTTTGATCGAAACAATACTGAGTTGCTATGTGTTTTGTTACTATACAACAGAATAAATACGGCGTTCTTTTTTACAATTTCGATTCAAGGTTTCTCAAAATTGGCCGTTACATGAGTGTTATCTAGACCCAAAGGCGTTGTATGGCTGTATTCAAAAAAAATATCTGGACGTTGTACGTATTGATCGTGCTGCTGACTTTGATACTTTTTTCTGCGTTTGGGCTTATCAAATGGCAAACTAACCGCGACGACTTCACCCGCCAACAGCATATGCAGTTGGAACTGTTTTCGAACTCTATTGAATCGCTTCTAACTAGCCAAGAAGCGCTACTAGAAGTCGTCGGCCATCAATTGCTCCAACAATCCGATTTTACTCGTACTGCAGCAATCCAAATTCGCCCTATCTTGGACAAACTGCTCGACACTCACCCGGCGATCGCCGCCTTTGGCTTGATCAACCCTAAAGGTGAATACTTAGCCGTTAGCTCAAATTTGATGCTGACTGAGCAGCGCAATCTTCTCGACTATGACTACACCCGTGACTCATTTTTAGAAGCGATTGAAAGCCAAAAAATGGTGTTAGGTCGCACCTACTTCCAAGACTCCCTTGGCACACTGATCATCCCTATTCGTAAATCGATTTCCACCAACGGCACTGATGTCGCCGCGGTAATGACGGCTGGGTTAAAACTTAACAGTACTATCCTATTTAAAAAGAACGTTAACACGGCTGAGCACAACAGCTTGAGCCTACTGCGCGACGACCTTTATCGTCAGTTCTATTCAAAAGATGTGGTTTCACTGCGAGCCTACTCTACTCCCGTTGACGCCAATATGGTCGAGCATATCGCCAAAAGCTTCGCCAAGTCGTACAACATCAAAATTCAAGACGCTAAAGAGAGTGGAAAGATCTACTCAGCAATCGTTGAGCAAGAAGGCAATAACAGCATTGTTACCACTACGTACCTGAACGATTACAAGCTTTGGGTTATCGGCACAACAGAGCTTGCGTATGTAGATAACGTTTTCTGGGAAGAGTTTAGCATCTACATTGCTGTGTTCTTGCTGCTACATGCTTGCTTTTACGCACTGGTTAAATCGATTTCCAAGAGTGAACTTCGCACTCGAAAGCAGCTGATTTATCAAGCGAATCACGACCCATTGACCTCGCTACCGAATCGATTCTATATGCGCCAAAACATCAGTAAATGGCTTGATGATGAGAAACATCCGTTTACCTTGTTGTTTATTGATATCGACAACTTTAAGAGTGTGAACGACACTCATGGCCATGACTTTGGCGATAAAATCCTCAAGCAAATTGCACTTCGCCTAAGCCGTTTCCAGTCACGCTTGAGCCTTGTCATCAGGGACTCAAGTGATGAGTTCTTATTCTTGACGCCTCTGACCAATGAGAGCGAATTGCACCGTTTGGCGGAAAGAATTATCGAAGTGCTATCGAAACCTTACGACGTAGACGAATCACAGTTCTTATTAAGCTGTAGTATCGGTATTGCACAATTCCCTCAACACGGTACGGACCTCGATAGCCTTCTGCGTTCAGCCGACATATCAATGTACAAAGCAAAACAACAGCAGAACTCGTACAGCATGTTCACTGCTGAGATGCAGGAAACTCACTTGTATAAGATGAAGGTGGAACAAAAGCTAAGAGTGGCCGTTGAGAAACAGACACTCTTTATGGTGTTCCAGCCTCTCCTGTGTGCAGATGGCAGTGTTCATGGTGTGGAAGCTCTGGTGCGCTGGATTGACGATGAACTAGGTTTTGTACCACCAGACGTATTCATCCCTGTGGCAGAAAAAACCGGGCTAATGCCGAGATTAGGTGCGTTCATCATTGAATCCAGTGTCCAACAGATTGCGCACCTGCACCGAATTGAGATGTTTAAACTAGGTTTGTCTATCAACATCTCTGTTCGTCAATTTATGCATGCTGCATTTGCAGAGCATCTCTTGGCGACACTTGAAAAGTATCAATTCCCGAGTGACTACCTAACGCTGGAGATCACCGAAAACTTATTCATAGAAGACGTACAACATGTGCGCCCTATCTTTGAATCGCTCAACGATATAGGCATTAAGATCTCACTGGATGATTTCGGTACAGGATACTCTTCTTTGAGTATGCTTAAGGCATTACCAATCTACGAACTGAAGATTGATAAGAGCTTTATCGAGAACATTAACTGCGATGCTCAATCTTTGACGATGGTTCAAAACATCATAGCCATCGGTAAAAACTTTGGCATGGTGGTATTGGCAGAAGGCGTCGAGACCAAAGAGCACTTCGATGTCCTAAAAGCTTGTCACTGTGATTTAATGCAGGGATATTACTTCTCTCGTCCATTACCGTACGAAGAACTTAGCCAATATCTGAAGCACTATTCATTTTCAACAAAAGAAGAGTGTGAAGCATAAAAAATGGAAGCGTGTGCTTCCATTTTTTAATCTCATTACCCAGCAAATCCAACCGAGTGTCACTAATTAACTAAACTCATCGGCGAATCAGTTATTTGGTACTCTCACCTTTTTCGGCATATTTCATTTGCTCATCCAAGTTAAGAACGGTCAATGCGTTGCTTACGCTGGTCGCAATCACATCAACAACACCGGTACGAAGTGCACCGAGTAGTGCAAGCGGTTTGCTGTTCTCTGCAGCAATGGCAATTACCTCTGCAATCGGGCGAAACTCTTCCAATCCCAAGCCGATAACACGGTCACTCATTACTGTGTTTGCCGCTTTACCATGTACGTCAAAAAAGTCGTAGCCTGCGAAGTCACCGACGACACCTTGTAGTAAACGAGATTGAACTACCTCGCCTGCGGTAAACCAGCCTAGGTCAACCATGTAGCTGTTTTCACTCATGTCACCGATACCCACTAATGCCACATCGGCCTTTCGAGCGAGATCGAGTGTTTGTTTAACTGTGCTGTTTTCCATAAATGCGGTTTTTTGAGCCTTGTTCTCCGCATAAGCAGGCGCATACAAGGTTTCCGACGAACCGCCGTACTTTTTCGCCAGCTGACGACAAATATGGTCGGCATTGAACATACCACCTCTTGGGTGAATGCCTCCGATACCACACACGAACTTACAATCGCGAGGAGTAATTACCCCAGTGTGGTGTGCAACAGACGATACGTTACGGCCTTGACCTACTGTCACTACCATGCCGTTTTTTAAGGTACTGGTTAGATAGTTAGATACTAAGCCAGCTACTTGAAGACGTTGCTGCTCTTCGTTCGGCTGATCCAGAGCAACAAGTGCGCGTTTAACACCAAAGCGCTCAATTAAGCGTTGTTCTATTTTAGCGCTAAATACTGGGTGGTACTTTACTGTAATTTCTACGATACCTTCGTCTCTAGCTTGCTTGAGCATTCGACCAACCTTTGCACGAGAGATTGAGAACTTTTTCGATATCTCTTCTTGTGTCGCACCGTCTTGATAGTAGGCAACCGCCACTTCAGTGAGAAGATCAGTATTTTCTTCCGACACATCTTGAATATTCTTACTCATATACCACCCAACAAGTATTTAACAATTTATTCACCTAAATAAGCAGCAAATGCGCGATAGCAAAGCAACTGTCGCATCAGTTTACACCATGAGCATTTGTAATGATAGAAAACAAATGCTCAAAGCAATCAATATCACCAAAGTGTAATTGAACTGCTCAATACACAACCATTAAACGTTTGCTTTCAGACCCCGTGTTTATTGGAGTAAATTATATTTGATTAAAGTCACTTTACTGCACTATTTGCCATTGACTTTGCCGTGAGATCGGATAAATATGGCTTCATCATTTACTCAGCCAACGAACATATGTTCGAAGCAAATGTTCGTCAGCTCGAAATTTTAAAATTAATGAACAACTGAACCAATGATTTGGTGATGAGAAGTTTATTAGCTAGCTTGCAAATGCCCACATCTCTCTTCACACGAGATGTTATGCGATAGATAGGATGATCAAAATGAGCAACAAATTAGAGCAACTTCGTAAACTAACGACAGTAGTAGCAGACACTGGTGAAATTGATGCAATCAAAAAGTACCAGCCAGAAGACGCAACAACTAACCCATCTCTGATTCTTAAAGCGGCTCAAATCGAAGAGTATGCGCCACTTATCGATGCTTCAATCGAATACGCTAAAGCACAAAGCGCTGATAAAGCACAACAAGTACAAGACACTTGTGACATGCTTGCAGTAAACATCGGTAAAGAAATCCTGAAAACAATCCCAGGCCGTATCTCTACAGAAGTTGATGCTCGTCTTTCTTACGACACTGAAGGCAGCGTAGCTAAAGCTCGTCAGCTAGTAAAAATGTACAACGATGCTGGCATCACTAACGATCGCATCCTAATCAAACTAGCTTCTACTTGGGAAGGTATCCGTGCTGCAGAAATCCTAGAGAAAGAAGGCATCAACTGTAACCTAACGCTTCTATTCTCTTTCGCACAAGCTCGTGCATGTGCTGAAGCTGGCGTATTCCTAATCTCTCCATTCGTTGGTCGTATCATGGACTGGTACAAAGCGAAAGAAGGTCGCGACTTCGAAGCATCTGAAGATCCAGGCGTAATCTCAGTAACTGACATCTACAACTACTACAAAGAGCACGGCTACAACACTGTAGTTATGGGCGCAAGCTTCCGTAACATCGGCGAGATTCTAGAACTTGCTGGTTGTGACCGTCTAACTATCGCTCCTGCTCTTCTAGCTGAACTAGAAGCCGCTGAAGGTGAAGTTGTAGAGAAGCTAGTTGACTCTAAAGGCTCTAAAGAGCGCCCTGCTCCAATGACTCACGCTGAGTTCCTATGGGAGCACAACCTAGACGCTATGGCAGTTGAGAAAGTTGCAGAAGGTATCCGCAACTTCGCAGTTGACCAAGGCAAACTAGAAGACATGATCGCAGCTAAGCTGTAATCACACAGAATTAAAAAAGGGGAACGTTTGCGTTCCCCTTTCAATTTCCAATTCCAATATTTAAACACTGGTAGTTATTATGGACCGTAAACATCTAGCTAATGCTATTCGTGCTCTAAGCATGGACGGCGTACAACAAGCAAACTCTGGCCACCCAGGCGCACCTATGGGTATGGCTGACATCGCCGAAGTTCTTTGGCGTGATCACCTAAACCACAACCCGTCAAACCCAGAGTGGGCTGACCGCGACCGTTTCGTTCTTTCAAACGGCCACGGCTCTATGCTGATTTACTCTCTGCTTCACCTAGCAGGCTACGAGCTATCAATCGAAGATCTTAAGAACTTCCGTCAACTGCACTCTAAGACTCCAGGTCACCCAGAGTACGGTTACGCACCGGGTATCGAAACTACAACTGGTCCACTAGGCCAAGGTATCACTAACGCTGTTGGTATGGCGCTTGCTGAGAAAACTCTAGCGGCACAATTCAACAAAGAAGGCCACGACATCGTTGATCACTTCACTTATGCATTCATGGGTGACGGCTGTCTGATGGAAGGTATCTCTCACGAAGCATGTTCTCTAGCAGGCACGCTAGGTCTTGGTAAGCTTATCGCTTTCTGGGATGACAACGGCATCTCTATCGATGGTGAAGTTGAAGGTTGGTTCTCTGACGATACTCCTAAGCGTTTTGAAGCTTACGGCTGGCACGTAATCCCAGCGGTAGACGGTCACAACGCTGAAGCGATCAACGCAGCAATTGAAGCAGCAAAAGCAGACCCACGCCCTACTCTAATCTGTACTAAGACTATCATCGGTTTTGGTTCTCCAAACAAATCTGGTTCACACGACTGTCACGGTGCACCACTAGGCGCTGAAGAAATTGCAGCTACACGTAAAGAACTTGGTTGGGAGCACGGTCCTTTTGAAATTCCGTCGGAAGTCTACGCAGAGTGGGATGCGAAAGAAGCAGGCGCAGCTAAGGAAGCAGCGTGGAACGAGAAACTTGCAGCTTATGAAGCAGCACACCCTGAGTTGGCAGCTGAATTCAAACGCCGCGTAAACGGTGAGCTTCCTGCACAGTGGGAAGAGAAAGCAAACCAAATCATTGCTGATCTTCAAGCTAACCCAGCAAACATTGCATCACGTAAAGCGTCTCAAAACGCACTAGAAGCGTTCGGTGCTATGCTACCTGAATTCCTAGGCGGCTCTGCTGACCTTGCGCCTTCTAACCTAACTATGTGGTCTGGTTCTAAGTCTGTTTCTGCTGAAGATCCAGCGGGTAACTACATCCACTACGGTGTACGTGAATTCGGTATGACAGCGATCATGAACGGTATCGCTCTGCACGGTGGTTTCGTACCATACGGCGCAACGTTCCTAATGTTCATGGAATACGCTCGTAACGCAATGCGTATGGCTGCTCTGATGAAAGTTCAGAACATTCAAGTTTACACGCACGACTCTATCGGTCTTGGCGAAGATGGCCCAACTCACCAACCAGTTGAGCAAATGGCTTCTCTACGCCTAACGCCAAACATGAGTACATGGCGTCCATGTGACCAAGTTGAGTCTGCAGTGGCTTGGAAACTGGCTATCGAGCGTAAAGATGGCCCAACGTCTCTGATCTTCTCTCGTCAAAACCTTGCACAGCAAGAGCGTAGCGAAGAGCAAGTGGCAAACATCGCGAAGGGTGGTTACATCCTAAAAGATTGTGAAGGTAAGCCAGAGCTAATCCTTATCGCTACAGGTTCTGAAGTTGAGCTAGCGGTTAACGCTGCAGCTGAACTGACAGCTGAAGGTAAGAAGGTTCGTGTAGTATCTATGCCTGCAACTGATGCATTCGACAAGCAAGACGCTGAATACCGTGAATCTGTACTTCCATCTGACGTAACAGCTCGTATCGCTGTAGAAGCTGGCATCGCTGACTTCTGGTACAAGTACGTTGGCTTCGGTGGCAAGATCATTGGTATGACAACATTCGGCGAATCTGCACCTGCAGGTGAACTATTCAAGATGTTCGGTTTCACTACTGAAAACGTAGTAAACACAGCGAAAGAGCTTCTCGCTTAATCTCTGCATCTCGAAACTAAAATGCCCCGCTCATTGAGCGGGGCATTTTTTATTGGATCTCTTCAACATTGACTTCGGTGCTGAACTTAACGGTTTTGGTCGACACTGAAGTGTGAAACTTTCTAATATTCTTATCCTGATGCAGCACCCTTTCAATAAAGCGCTCATAGGCTTGAATGTCGGGTACTGAAACAATGATCAAAAAGTCATAGCTTCCGGTGATCTGATAACACTGTGTGACTTCAGGAGCCTGCTCAATTGAACGACTAAACACACTGTAGATATCCCCCCTATCACGCTCCATCTCAACGGATACTATCAGCGTCATTTTGTTTCCTGCCAGTGCTGGATTAATCAGAGCGACGTCACCAACAATGATTTTGCCTTCTCTAAGCCTTTTAACACGCTTCAAGCAAGCGGGTGGAGACAGCCCAACAGCTTCTGCCAGATCGATATTGGCAATTCGATTATTCTTTTGCAAAAGGCTCAAGATACTTCTATCAATTCGATCTATTTCCATATATTTCTCCACAACCAGAATTTACGAAATAAATATATCACTTATCAATAAATAAAAAATAATTAACTCAATTCAACTCTAAACTGGTTAATCATATTTCTTATGAATACCTTACCATTCATCCTATCAGTTGTAATGAAAAGGATGAAACAATGAGAAAGTTCCAAAATTTCTTCTCCGAGCTTTGGCGCGAAATATTTGATGTAACCTGGACACTATACAAGTTGATGATCCCAATCATCATTGTCATCAAAATCGTTGAAGAGATGGGCGGCATCACGCTACTGAGCGAATGGCTAAGCCCCTTAATGAGCTTTGTCGGTTTACCCAGTGAGATGGGGTTGGTATGGGCTACAACCCTTCTAACGAACATCTATGCAGGCTTATTGGTCTTCATGAACACCAATGCTGAACTCAGCGTCGCACAAGTATCGGTACTAGGTTCATTAATGTTGATTGCACACTCACTGCCGATTGAAGCTGCCGTCGCTAAACGAGCGGGTGTGAGTGTCTTAGCGACTATGGTATTGAGGCTCGGTGGCGGCTTATTGTTTGCTTGGATACTTCACCAAACCTATACATGGGGTGGTCTACTAGAACAAACGGCACAAGTAATATGGGCACCAGACTTAAACAGCGAGCAGACTTATCTTGAGTGGGCTTGGAGCCAAGTCGAAAGCCTATTTATGATTTTCATCATCATCGCTGTGCTGCTGTTTACACTCAAAGTGCTAAAGATGTTAGGCGTTGAAAAGCTGATCGCCATTGCACTGCGTCCTGTTCTTCGAGTGTTGGGTATAAGCCCTGAAGCGACCAATATGACTATCGTCGGCATGACGCTAGGAATCTCTTTTGGTGGAGGCTTATTGATCAATGAAGCAAATAAAGGACATATCCCCGCGCGAGATATCTTTACGGCAATCATGCTGTTGAATCTGGTCCACAGTATGATCGAAGACACCATTCTTATTATGCTAATTGGCGCGGATTTCATCACTATCTTCTGGGGCCGATTGTTGTTTGGCTTAATCGTGGTTGCACTGATCTCCCACGCGCTCAAACGCATCAGTGACGTCACGTGTGAAAAGTATCTCTATAAGAGTCTTAATGGCTAGGCAAGAACTAAGAAACTAAAAAAGAAAAGCCCCGCGAATGCGGGGCTTAATATTCTATGCTTACAAATTGCTATCGTTACTTCTCTTCAAAACGCTGCGCAAGCATATGGAACTCGCCGACTTGATTCTTTAGATCGTCCGAGTTTTCTTTGACTGAATGCGTCGCCGCTTGGTTTTGTTCCGCCGTAGAAGCAATCGACTGAATGTGCAGGTTCACATCGCTAGTAAGCTGACGCTGTTGGTTAGCTGCGCTCTCAACAGATTGCATCAATTGATTCATCTGTCCCATTAGCGTCTCAACCTCTGATAGGCGTTCTGAACTTACTTGTGCAGATTCACCACACTTTGCTGTCTGAGCTTGGTTATCCAAGATATCACGCTGCCACCCTTCAATGGTATGCAGCATGGTTTCAATGCTCTCTTTGATCTGTACTGTCGCTTTCGAAGTACGGCCTGACAGTGCACGAACTTCATCCGCTACGACAGCAAAACCACGACCTTGTTCACCAGCACGTGCCGCTTCAATCGCAGCGTTCAGAGCCAGCAAATTAGTTTGTTCGGCGATGCCACCAATCTCTTCCATCATTTTACTAACGTTCTGAGCTTGATCGCTTAACTGATAAGTCGTTTGAGTCGCCTTTTCAGCCTGAACATTCAAATTATCAAGGTTGCTGTGCGTTTGGTCGATGCTCTCTTTTGCACTCGCACATGTCTTGAAGGTGATATCAACGATCTGGTGCGCTTCTTGAGTTGTCGATGACACTTCATTCGCCGTTACTTCTACTTCAGCCGTCGCTTCACGCACTTCAAGGATGTCCTTGGTTTGTTGATCAAGCGCTTCCGTTACTTGGTAAGAAGTCGCGCTCAAGTTATCTGCCAAATCTTGAATTGGCTTCGCTGAATCGGTCATTCGACCTAATACAGTACGAATACGAGCCGAAGCCAACTTAAGGTGGAAGTCTGCAACCGAAAACTGACTATTGCCCGAGTAAACTAAGCGACTAACACTATCAAACTTAGATTGAAGCTTTTTAAGCTCGCGCGGTGTGTCGATAAGCTCCTGTCTAAATAGCAGTGCCAGTGCAGAAACAGGCAGTAAGCTGCATAGCCATTGCGCTGCCTGACCTAGATCCATCATGTTCGACAGAACCGGCGCTGATAGTGATCCGAGAAGAATAGCGTAGCGAACACTATCACTGATCTGCAACGACCATTGACGACCATTCTTCTCTGCCTTCAACAAACCTTGATACGCTTTATCTGCGATTTGTACCCATTGAGCTTTAGGCTTCACACGAACCGACTGATAGCCACTGATTGCACCATTGTCGTAAATTGGCGTTACATAGGCATCCACCCAGTAATAGCCACCAGACTTGGTTTTATTCTTAACAATGCCACGCCAAGCCTTACCTTGCTTGAGGTTAACCCACATGTCGGCAAACGCAGCTTTAGGCATTTCATCATGACGAACAATATTGTGGTTCTGACCCAATAGTTCATCTTGTTCATATTCTGCAATGCGACAAAACGCCTCATTACTGTAGGTAATCACGCCTTTTAGATCGGTCGTCGATACCAGCTGATCGGTATCGTTTAAAAGTGTTTCACGTCGTTGAGAAGATAGGCTGGCAGTCATTATTCGTTGCTTATTGGTATTTATAGTTTTAGCAGGCGAATATATACAATAATTGAAATTATGACAAAATATGAACCTCACATTTTACGCAAATGACGGTACTTTGTTCGTTTCTTATCGTAATAGGTCACAAATACAACAAAGCCTCGGATTGACACCCAAGGCTTAATGGAAATTATGAACAGAATTCTGTTATGTAATCTTTTGTACAAATAGATTATGCATAGCGACAAGGGCCGATATGATCTTCAGGCAGGGTCTTATACCTTCTGTGTAACCACATCCAAGCACTGATGTCTTTTAAGATTAACCGCTCAATTTCTTGGTTCATAACTTGCGCTGCAACTTCTGGCTGCTTCCGTGGGAACTTATCACTAAAGTCCTCGCTGATCTGCAGCTCATAAACACCACCTTTTCTGACACTGACTCCTGACATCACTGCACACTTGGTTGCATCAATTAGGAAGCCTGTACCCGCTGTCGTTGAAGCTTTATCGACACCAAAGAATGGTACGAAAACAGAAGCATTTGCTCCGTAATCATGGTCAGGTAGATACCATAGACGATTGCCAGATTTAAGTACCTTGAGCATGCCTTTTAGATCAGAGCGATCAATCATTTTATGCCCTTTACGCGTTCTGCCATGATGCTGAATAAACTCGTAGGCAGCGTTACTATGCGGTCGATACACACCGTAACCCGGCGCAAATAGACTAAAAATTCTTGCTGTCATTTCTAAGTTTAGAAAATGGCCACATGCCACCAGCACGCCTCGTCCATTCTTTTCTTGCTCAAGAATAAGATCTTTACCCACAACACGCATATGGCGCTTTACTCGCCAATCTGGCCAGAACCAAGCCATACCTGTTTCAATCAGAGCCATGCCCGCGTAATCAAAATTTCGTCGAACTAACTTCTCAACTTCTTGCTCGGATAAATTAGGAAATGCTAACTCAAAGTTACGTCGAGCCACCTTCGCGCGTTTACTAATAATCAACTTCGCAAGCTGACCAACGCCCTCTCCGACAAAAACCAATACTCGATAAGGTAGAAGATTTACTAATAAAGCTAAAAAGCCAAAACCAAACCAGACACACCAATATTTTGGCAACAACAAAGACAACGTTAACTTTGGACGTTCTACTACTTTCATTACGCCTCCTAGAATAAAAGCGGCGCAATTATACATATGATTCATGAAAAAAAAGTAAATATCGAATAAAGCTATGCATAAAATCTGTCGATTATGGGATTACAATCCACAATCCCAATAAAAGATGGATAAAGTTTGAACTTTTTAATTATTTATCAAATATTTAACAATACAACATTCAAAAAAAGTGCTCACCTAAACAGGGCGAGCACTTCAATTAAATTGAGGTTATAGAAGCTGATGTTGATTGAATTACTGAGTCAATGATGGGCGGCTCGCTTTCTTAGCACTAAACGCAAACACCATGATCACCAAAAGAACAAACGGTAATACGTAGATGTTAAGCATTTGCCAACCAACCGTAGATTCAAGCCACCCAGAGAGAAGAGCAGTGACACTAACGCAGCTAAATACCACAAACTCATTCAGAGCCTGCGCCTTAGACTTGTTTTTCGCTTGGTAAGATTGGCTAAATAACCCTGTGGCCGCAATGAACATAAAGTTCCAACCTACCCCAAGCAACACAAGCGCCGATCTAAAGTGCCAAATTGACTCACCGTGAATATTGATAGCGATACACAACAAGAACAGTACTGCTCCAGCTAGAATCATACGTTTTGCGCCAAACTTCTCGATGAGTCCACCCGTGAAGAATGCAGGAACGAACATCCCCAATACATGCCACTCAATCACACCGGCTGCTTTGGTGAAATCAAAGCCACATCCGATCATCGCAAGCGGCGTTGCTGTCATTAGAATGTTCATCACGGCATAAGCGACCATAGCGGCAAACACCGCACCGACGAAATTGGGCGCTTTGATCATGGTACGCACAGGGTCTGGCTTGACTTGTTGGGTTGTTAGACTGAATTTAGGGAATTGAACAGTCTGGAGAATAAGCAGTGCCAGTACGTTCAGCCCGATTAGAGATGCGAAAGCGCCGATATAAAGACCATCTTGTGACCACTGCTGAGACATTACCGCCAAGTTTGGCCCTAATACGGCTGCCAGAACACCACCTGCCATTGAAATCGATATCGCTCGATGACGCGCATCTTCGCTACACACTTCAATCGCAGCAAATCGATACAAAGTACCAAAGCCGATACCAACGCCGAGTAAAAAGGTCGCAAAGCAGAACAGGTAAAAGTGTTGAGTTGAGAGAGCGAACGTCGCCAAACTCGCCCCTGATATACCCACGATATTACCGATACTAAAGCCACGCTTACGGCCAAGCTTTCCAGAGATGAGAGACGCAGGAATAGTCGCCGCCATTAAACCAAGAAACTGAAGTGCAACAGGCAAAGTAATCATACTTTGGCTCGGCGCGATCTGTTTACCGATCAAACCAATCACCGAAATAAGAAGAATGTTGCCCGTCATCAATAGAGCCTGACAGAGAGAGAGTATCCAAACGTTCCTGTTCATTTTGACACCTTTTATGCACTAGGTGGCAACTACAACAAATCAACAACAAACTTGCAACCCTTTAATTACTGACATTTATAACGATATCTTTATCCATTCTGACTACTATGGGTTATGCTAATTAGAGATTGTGATAATGATTTGTTATATAGGGCGCGTAATGATTAATCCGCTTTGGCTTAATACTTTTAAAACACTTGTGGAAGTGGGTCACTTCACTCAAACGGCAGAAAAACTCTATATGACTCAACCCGGAGTCAGCCAACACATAAAGAAACTAGAGCAAGCTTGTAACTGCTCCCTGCTCTCACGAGAAAACAAAACCTTCGAGCTAACCGAGCAAGGTCGAATTATCTATCGCTACGCGCTTAAGCTAAACAAAGAGCAAGAAGAGCTGTTTGAATCTCTGCGGTTTGACAACCCTTTTGCAGGTCAATGTAACCTGTCGTGCTCTGGTACCCTTGCTCTTCAGCTGTACCCCGATTTTCTCGAACTGCAAGCCGAGCATCCAGAGCTCAGTATTCACGTCGAGGCTTCACCCAACCAACGAATATTCAATGATGTGTTACAAGGAACGATTGATGTAGGCATCGTGACTCAACTACCGAATGACCGAGTCTATCAAACAGAAATGATTGGTAAGGAAGCCTTGTGTCTGATCACTCACAAGAGCTTGGAAAACATCGAGATTACTCCTGAGAAGCTCCACGAGTTGGGTCTAATCGCTCACCCTGACTCAACCCATTATCTTTCTCTGTATTTCGATTTATGTGGTGATGACGCGCTGAAAAAGCTCAATATCAACGAGCTTCCTAAGACGGGATACATTAACCAACTCCATCAAATTCTATTGCCCGTCTCCAAAGGACTTGGATTTACGGTGCTGCCTGAAGGTGCAGTTGATAACTTCCCAAACAAAGACCAACTGCACGTAGTTCCCCCCAAGGTCAAAGTGGAAGAGGCACTCTACTTAGTACAGAAGAGAAACCGTACCCTACCACGTCGATACGACACTGTGATTGACCTGATAAAACAGACTTTCGCTAACAGCCTATAAAAATATTCTAGCCCTAGATCAGTTATGATTTCGTGTCAGTAATACGCTCCAACGCCGTATCAAAATCATACTGTTCAAGGGCTTGCTGCACTTCTTTTAACCAAGGTTCCGCGCTGCTCGTCAGTAATAGATTGGTTAAGTCGAGCGCTTCGCTGTCGTAATTTGAGATTAGCTCGGTCAACTTCTGTATCTGCTCTTGAGAAACCGCCATTTGCTCATTATCGAGCGTTTCATCAGGCAAGCTATCATTATTTTGTAACCCCTTTGTGGTTAAGGGTTGAAGAGCTTCCACTAGCTCAATGACTCTTTTCTTAGCAACCTTTAAGTCGGCATCAGTTAAAGTCTTATCTCGCGCTTTACCTTCAAAATCAACCAATGCACTCTGAGCCTTCGTTCCTCCAATGGCTCCACACATGCTTTTCAGCGTGTGAAGTTCACGCTCTAAAACCTCCCACTCTCCATTGTCCAGATAACCTTGCGCCTTATCGAGCATAGGTTGAGCTTGGTCGTTGAAACGGGCAAGTAGCTTCTGTTTTAACGATTCATCACCTTGTGTAGATCGATCTAGAATATTCAATGACAGTATGTCATTACCCTCGACTGACGCAGTCATTGGACGTTGACTTATTATTTGCGATTCACTCTCTTTTGGCGTGTCACTCACAACACCAGTTCCTAAATAATGTGCAATCGTCGACATCGCTTTATCAAGCACAATAGGTTTATCAATGAAGTCATCTATGCCAGCTTCAACCGCACGTTTTTTCGCCTCAGAAAATGCGTTCGCAGACATAGCGATAACTGGGACCTCGCCCTTAAGTTTCTTGATGTGGCGAGTTGCCGCATAGCCATCCATGACCGGCATTTGCAGGTCCATCAAGATAAGCTTGTAGTCATTGTTTTTAACGTAATCTATCGCTTGCTGGCCATTTTCTGCCAAATCAACCGTTAAGTTCATTCTTTTAAGAAACGCCATCGCTAGATCTTGGTTCAATTCGTTATCTTCAGCTAATAGCACGCGCTCTCCGTTGAATAACACAGTTTGCGTTTTGGCGGCTTCTTCTGTTCTAAATTTAGCGACTTCGGCTTGTGACGTCTTAGGCAGCTCAAGTTCGAAATAGAAGCGGCTACCCTTTCCTAACTCACTGTCGATATGTATCTCGCTGCCCATAGCCTGAATGAACTTTTGACTAATATTGAGACCAAGCCCAGTACCGCCAAAACGTCTCGTCGTTGTGCTATCCGCTTGTTTGAACGCTTCAAAGAGGTGTTTCTTATGTTCGCTTGAGATGCCGATTCCGGTGTCGATGACTGAAATGTCTAACGTTACTGTGTCTAAAGACTCTCTTACCACGTGACATTGAATGGTGACACTCCCTTGCTCGGTAAACTTAATCGCATTACCGACTAAGTTGAGTAGGACTTGGAAAAGCCTCAACGGGTCGCCAACAAGTGCAAGTTGCTCTGGGATATTGAAATCTGTTCGCAAAACAAGCCGCTTCTCGATCGCTTTCGATTCCATCAACTCTGCCACTTCATTCAAAGGCTGAAACGGATTAAACGGAATACTATCGATACCAAGCTCACCAGCCTCTATCTTAGAAAAATCCAGAATGTCGTTAATAATAGTGAGTAGCGACTGACCTGAACGATGAACTTTCTCAATATAGTTTTTAGCGACAGGATTAGTTATCTCGTCAAGAGCCAAATAAGACAAACCAATAATGGCGTTCATTGGCGTCCTAATTTCATGGCTCATATTTGCCAAGAATTCAGATTTGGCTTGGCTTGCTAGGTCTGCCCTCTCTTTCTCTTCCTCCAATTGTTCGTTAAGACGTTTCATCTCAGATATATCGAAAGCCCAAAACAGCGTGGCAATTCCCCCATCCAGCTCAAACAAATAATAACTGACTAGGGCTACAAATTGCGTTCCATCAAGTTTTTTGAGTACCAACTCTTTGTTTTCAACCTTGCCATACACGCCGAGCTCATTGTGGATATCATCGCGAACATCCAATGAAACATGAATAGACGCAATATCTATCGAGTTCAGTTCCATATCCTCAACTCCAAACAACTGCTTCGCTGTGTCGTTCGCGTAACGAACTTGTTCCTCAAAAACAACAGCAGCTGCTATTGGCGAACTATTCAGCATGTTATAAAGCTCCGCTTGAGCTTTCTTAAGCGCGTTCGTTGCTTCGTTAGCAATACTAATCTGTTTGGCGAGCTTTCGATTCCAAAAAATGATAAGCAGAACAATTACCAGAGAAAAAATTGAGATCGTATAAACTAATTGGTAATCGACTCTTTCTATCGCTTTAGGTGCCGCCCATTTTGCAGATATCTGTTGGTGTTCTTCTGCGGAAATACTTTCGATAGCCTTATTAATGATTGAATAAAGATGAGGCTCTGCTTTAGTTACATGTAGTGTGGGGGAGAGATAAAAGTCGAGTCGACCAATAATTCCCACTTCACGATGGCCAAATGAGTCGATAAGATAGTTAAGAACATCAACAGTATCTATCACCCCATCTAAGGTTTGATCATCAAGTTTATTGAGGCCATCGGCTGTTGATTCAACCAACACCCATTCCACATTAGGGTATTTCTTAACTATCGCATCGGTATTTGCGGCATTTTTTAAGATACCAACCTTCCAACCCGAAGCTTCTTCTAATACCAAACTACTTACATCTCGTCTGGACGCTATGGCTAAGCGACTCGAAAACAAGCTTTTCGCTGCTCTAACGTTTTCACCTAGCGATTTGTTCTCTTTAGCTGCAGAGACTAGCTCGACCTGCTGGTGGTCGACTAAACCCCTGGTTTCTGACCAACTCGCCACATCAACGTGCTCAATATTTAGCCCTGTTTTTTGTTCGATGAGTTTCAAGTAATCGTCAATCATTCCAATATACTCACCGGCACTCGAAACAGCTTCATAAGGAAGTGAATTAGGATCAATACCGATCTTAACGTTAGGGCTTTGTTTGACCCACAACCTTTCCTCTGGGCTTAAATCCAATATTTCCCCAATTAAGTTATTCGCTTGATACACATCAGCAATGTAACGCTTCGCAGCATCGCCGAACTGGCTAAACTGTTCTACGTTGGGAAAGTAAACGTGTTTACGCACGGGAGACTGGGTATCAAAATAGAAGGTCATTGAGCCAGAATTAATCGCGCCAGCTTTAGTTCTATAATTTGCAGTCTTAGTTACCGACGCAAAATGAGAAGTATTTTTTTTCTCGCCGAGATCATCCACTAAGTTGCCGATATACCAAGACTTAATTGGTCGATTGTTGTTATCGGCTTGAGCGGTAATCACTTGAAAAGTGCTATCCGTATCAAATACTTCGAAGAGCTCCGACAGGTCATCAAAACGATCATTTACGATAAAGTACGCTGAAATTTGCGCGATTATACTCGCCTTTTTTAGTATTTGGCTGAGGTCACTTTGGACGTGGTTCTCGATAATTTGACGCAAATCATCTGTCTGTTTTAGGTTTGAGATCGCCGTATTAAAACTATCCCTCAATTCTTGAGTCTTAAAATCTACATAAATAGGGTATGTGACCTTATAAGTCTCGTGCAGCCGTAATTCCGCCATTTCAATGAAACGAGTGTTAGTGATGAACCATTTCAAAACACGTTTCTCGACCATTAAAAGGTCGACATTTTGTGCTCTCAATTGCGCAAATGCTGACTCAAGGCTCTCATAGTCTTCAACCCGCTCAATGTTTAACTGGCTAGTCAGAACTTCAACTGAATTTTTAATTGGAGAGGTATCGTCGAATAAGAGAGCCCCTAATGAGAGATCACTTTTGGATTGTAGGTTCAGGCTGCGTCGCATCAATGAAACCGGCACAAACTCAACATCAATCACACTATCACTTAAGAAGTGTGCATCTGGATCATCGGGTTGAACACCCGATACAAAAGAGATTGAATTATTATTGTCAATGGCTTTACGAGCTGCACTGGGTGGCAAAGTAACAACATCACCTAACTTGTAACCCATATCATTTAAAGCGCGCTGTATTATGTCGTGCTCTAAACCCACAGCAGTGCTACCGGGATACATGTAAGGAGGATTACCGAAACCAAACACACCTTTTAAAGGTGGTCGATAAGGCGAACTGTCTAACCACTTCGAAAGAATTTTGTTCTTTTTACTTATGGAGAATGTTTGAATCTGTTTGTTTAATAGCTTCAGAATTTCTACTTCACCAGTTCTCACTACCATTGAAGCTTCTAATTTTTTCCAATGCTCCAATACGTAGTTAACGGTAAGATCATGAACGCCCACTTTGCTTGCCAAATCCATTGTGGTAATCGGCTCTCCAACAATGCCATCAACACTCCCCTCTCCTAATGCGCGTACTGCATCAGCCACATTTTCGAAATCGACCCGTTCAATAGAACTTAACTGCACGCCTGCTCTTTGCAAGTCAATGTTCTCATTAACCATTGCAATACGTCGTTTAGTATTCTGGTCTAAGTTTCCATCTATTCTGTTGTCAGTAGGGACTATTACAGCAACCTGATACGGTATATACGGTTCACTTGCTAAAAAACGTCCGCCGTCACTCGGGTCAAATTGTTGGAATGGGAAAACATCTCCTCGACCATCAAGTAACGCAGCTTTCGCTTCACTGCGCGAGCTAACACTAATAAATTTCACATGAACGCCAAACCTCTCTTCAAGATCTTGTGTCCAATCTTTGATGATCCCAGAAACCTTTCCGTTGTCATCGAGAAAGGAATAAGGGTAGTGGTTTGTAAGCGCAATAAAAGTCAGAGTTGGTTTGTCAGCCAACCATCGTTCCAACTCGACCTCCGACACTTCAGCAGCACTAACAGAGCCGAAGCATAGCAAGCCTGTCAGTAACCATAACGTGAATGAAATGGAAAAACCGCGCAGTCTCATTACAAATGCACGGGATCGAATAAAGAGATCACTCATCTTTAAATCTTTCTTTAATCGCTAAAATTTCAGGTAAGTTTTCAAAGAGCAGCTCAACAATCCTAGGGTCGAAATGCTTACCCTTCTGCTCTTTGAACAGGTTCAAGGCTTCATCAACACTCCATGCTCTTTTATACGGCCTTTCTGCTGTTAGCGCATCAAACACATCCGCAACTGCTGCAATGCGACCAACCAAAGGGATCTGCTCACCAGATATCTGGTTTGGGTAGCCAGTGCCATCCCATTTTTCATGGTGGTACTGCGCGACTTGAATAGCCATTTGCATCAACTTGGAGTCACTTTGTCTACCGAGAATTTCAACACCGTATTCAACGTGCTTCTGCATAGTAGTCCATTCATCAGCATCCAATTTACCCGGTTTTAACAATACACTGTCAGGGATGCCAATCTTACCAATGTCGTGCATTGGTGCTGCGTCTCGCAAAGTCTCAGCATCTTCGTCAGTCATTCCCAACGCCTTAGCCAACACTTCACAATAGTGACTCATCCGTATAACGTGCATACCCGTTTCGTTATCTTTAAACTCAGCAGCTCTTCCAAGAATATTAAGGGTTTCCAATTTCCCTAAGTTGATCTCTCGAGTTTTCTCTTTCACTTGGCCGAATAGCGCACGCTGCTGATCATATAATGCGATATGAGTCTTCACCCGTTGAAGAGCAATCTGTGGAGTGATCGGCTTAGTCAGGTAATCAACAGCGCCTAATGAAAGTCCTTTCACTTCATCTTCAGGATCTATTTTTGCGGTCACGAATATAATGGGGATATGAGCGGTATTAGGTTGAGACTTCAACTGACGACATACTTCAAAACCATCAATATCTGGCATCATAATATCAAGTAGGATCAGGTCGGGTTGTGGTACAGTCTTAGCGATTTTTATACCAATATGACCATTGATCGCGACTTTAACTTGGTAGGTATCTTTGAGTATTCCGGTAAGCACATCTAAGTTACTGGGCGTATCGTCTATCACTAAAACGGTCGGTTTACTACTCATTACAACCCCATATATAAATCAATTAGTTATTTACCAAGTGTAGGTCGCAATTTTGGGTCATCAACAGAACTATGTAAAAATTTTGCTAAACCCTCTACGTGCTCACAATAGGTGGTATTTACGCCACAACAAACCCGTTTTCTAGGCAAAAAAAAACCGCTCAACGGAGCGGCTTTATGAATTTATCGGCTTGTCTTAGGCCGTGGTTTCTTGTTGAGCACCTTCGACTTTGTCGTCAACGGCCTTAACTAAGAGTAAGCCCACCGAGAACACAATCAATCCACACAATACGAATACTAAACGTCCCCACATTGGGTTTGGTAAGACGAACATCGTCATAACACCAACACCTGCGACAGCAATAAGTGAACCCAACATGCGACGTTGTTTGTTATCTAACTTCTTCTGTTCTGTGCTTTCTGCAACAAGTGGTGTTGCCAAGTTACCGAAGAAGGTATCAACGTCTTTCTCACGATGTTCAGGAAGCGGCTTGTAGAACAACGTTGAAAGTACGAAGAAGCCAGCAGTAAATACGATGTGTCCAATTAGACCAATGGCAACTTTCAGATCAGCCCATTCACGACCAGTCAGTTCATTCAGACCAAACCAACCTTCAATCATTTCAGCAGTGATAACGAAACCTACAAAGTATGATACAAAGCCACCGACAACTAGCGTACCCCAACCTGCCCAGTCTGGAGTCTTACGGATGAAAAAGCCACAGAACGCTGGGATTGTCATCGGGAAGCCAATCAAGGCACCCACATACATCATGGTATCAAATAGGCTTAGTCCCTTAAGTGAGTTAATGAACAGAGCAACTAGGATGATGGAAATACCAAAGAAGGTAGACGTTAGCTTAGAAACGATAACCAGCTCTTTCTCGTTGGCATTTGGACGTAAAATCGGCTCGTAGAAGTTCTTAACAAAGATACCTGAGTTACGGTTTAGCCCTGAGTCCATAGAAGACATCGTCGCGGCAAACATCGCTGCAATCAATAAACCTACCATACCTACCGGCATGTACTCTTGCACAAAGTAAAGGTAAGCGAAGTCCGCCGCTTTACTGCCCGCTTCTGGGTATTGAGAAGCCAGATCGACACCTTGACCAGCAATGAACCAAGAAGGCATGAACCAAATGATTGGGCCAAGCGTCATCAGAACACAAGCCAATAGTGCCGCTTTACGCGCATTGTTCGAGTCTTTTGCCGCTAAGTAACGGTAAGAGTTCAACATGTTATTGGTGATGCTGAACTGTTTTAGGAAGATGAACACCGCCCAAATGCTAAAGATGCTCAGGTAGTTAAGGTTGTCACCTGTAATGAACGAGTCTGTCGGGAAGTTGTTGACGATATTGGTTACACCACCACCGTGGTACATAGCAACCACAGCACAGGTAACCGTTACTGCCATAATGATGACCATCTGCATGAAGTCAGATGCGATAACAGCCCAAGAGCCACCCGTTACTGACATTACCAATACAACTAGGCCTGTCAGAATGATGGTTGTCGTCATATCGAAACCGAAGATGCCTGATGCAATGATTGCAAGGCCATTCAACCAGATACCCGCAGAGATAACGCTGTTTGGCATACCAGACCAAGTAAATACTTGCTCATTGACCTTACCAAAACGCATACGAATCGCTTCAATAACCGTCACCACGCGTAACTGTCTGAATTTTGGTGCAAAGTATAGGTAGTTCATCAAGTAGCCGAACGCATTGGCGATAAAGATGATCGCAACAGCAAAGCCATCGGTAAACGCTTTACCAGCCGCACCAGTAAATGTCCACGCACTAAACTGAGTCATAAAGGCGGTCGCACCAACCATCCACCAAAGCATGCTACCTCCTCCTCGGAAGTAGTCACTTGTCGTACTAGTAAACGTTCTAAACATCCACCCTATTGCAATTAAGAATAGAAAGTAGATACCTACTATTAGTGTATTGAGTTCCATTGTAGAGACCTTTTATTTGTTTTTTTGTTGCCTCGACTATAAATATCGATAGAGAATATTTGTACTACAATAATTCAATTGCGTGATTCAAATCTTAAATTTGGACTTGTAACAACGCGGGGAGTGATCGAGTTCAAAGTCATCGATTGTTCGAGTAAGCAAAAAACTATAAAAGCAGAAAAGAGGAGATAAAAAGCACAAATGGACGCGAAATAATCATATAAATCTTAGATATTATACATCTAGATTGGGTTTTTAATTTCATTTATTAAGCAAGGTTACTCATCTAAAACAGCCTAATTGAATCGTTTCTTTACCAGTCCCTCCATTCACCAATGAAATTAAGTAATACTAATCAACTTATAAATACCTAATCGACACCTAAATTTTTCTGACTATGCAAATAATAAAATACTGAGTTTGGGGAGTGGACAATTCAACTAGGAGGAGGAGGACCATTTTCAATCAGGCAAAAAAAAACGCCCATGTTGCCTGTATCAACATGGGCGCAAAGGCAGTATTGCCACCACCTTCTTTTATCTCAACATCGTTCAACAGAAGTCGTCATTAGTATAGTTGGGAGCAAGAATAGAAATACCGGTGTAAGGCATTTCAATCAATGCCTAAGGTCCGATAGCCAAAACGAATCAATCAAACTGCAACATACCGTTGCCAAATGCTTCTCCGTGATAGCCGAAATAATCTTAATGTATTACAAATAAAAATAAAGCGATTATTCGCGATTACATGATTGAACGCACAATTCTCTAATGTCTATTTTCCAACCAAACTTCTTATAAATACACCAATACCATATAAAACAGTCTCTTAGCATATTTATTTCAGAGTGTAACGGTTTGTTACCGTCGATTTTGTCATCACAAGTAGATCCAATTCACAGATCAACGTGAAAATATTGGGATAGCATATTTGTATTATCTTAACTCAATAATAAAAGGCATTTTATGAAAGCCCTACGTCCCCTACACCTTGCGGCTTGTATTGGAGCCATCACTTTTGGTTCCAATGTTATGGCAGCAGATTTCGTCTTCTTAGATGAAGCAACATTAGAAACAAACCGAACTCTACTTCAATCTGAGAAAGCACCTTCAACAATGAAGGTCACTTATGAGCGACTACTCGAAGAAGCAGAGCTTGCAATGCAAGACGGGCCATTCAGTGTCGCTGATAAAGGCATGACCCCACCGAGCGGTAACAAAAATGATTACATGAGTATTAGCCCATATTGGTGGCCAGATGAATCTAAAGATGACGGGCTGCCTTGGGTTCGCCACGATGGAAAAACAAATCCAGCGTCTAAAACAGACGAAACTGATTCTAAGCGAATTGGCCACTTCACCCGCTCAGTTCGCGCATTAGCTATCGCTTATTACTTTAGTCAAGACGAAAAGTATGCGCAGCAAGGTATTGATTACATTAGAACTTGGTTCATCAATGAAGAGACGAAGATGAATCCTAATGTGAATTATGGCCAAGGCGTTCCAGGTGTTGCCGAAGGACGTCGTGGTGGAATCATTGATACTCGTACCTTGGCTGATCGCATGCTTGATTCAATCGCCATGCTTTCTCAATCACCTTCTTGGACAGAAAAAGACGAAGAACAGATCAAGCAATGGTACAGCGACTACCTAGATTGGCTGATTGTCGATGACCTGTCAGGAGGTCCTAAAGGTGAGGCTTACGCTGAGAACAACCACGGTACTTGGTATGACTATCAAGTCGCAAGTATTGCCTACTTTATTGGTAACGAACCACTGGCAAAACAGATGGTTCAGAAAGGCAAAATGCGCATCGATACTCAGTTCGAAAAGGATGGCTCTCAACCGCATGAAATTGAGCGTACTCGAGCTTATCACTACCACTACTTCAGTTTAGATCCATTGGTTGGCATGGCGCAGATTGGCGAAAAGGTAGACGTCGACCTTTGGAACTACACCAACAAGAAAGGCGGCTCTTTAGAGACTGGTATCCAGCTTATGGCTAACTATCACGACCTAGATAAAGAGTGGCCATATACCCAAAAAGACAAACGTCGTCGCATTGAACGCATGACACCACTTTACCTAAAAGCCGGTGTAGCAATGGACAAACCTGAGTGGGTCAAACTGGCAACCGAAACAGACTTTAGCGAGTTCACCGTGAAGAAGAACTTGGCGGAGGTTTGGGCACAACGTGATATCGAGCTGCTCTACCCAAAACTATAAATCCCCTACTGGTGGGTGCATTAACGCCCACCCTTTATGACTTTAATTACAGTGGAACAACATTATGATTTCTAAAAATAAAATTGCTTTAGCTATTACGGCATCTCTTTTTGCTGGCAGTGTTTCTGCTGCATCGCTTGATGCGCGCCAAGAGTACAAACATGGCTCCGAAGAGTGGGCAAGCCGTATAAAAATGAGCGGTTCAGTCGACAACCACTTTTTTGGCGCTGAGATGAAGCAAAAAGGTAAACCATTCTCAGAGTGGGAAGCAGCAGACAATGAGTTTGAATATGGTTACCGTTTCAAATTGAATGATCAATGGATGATCCAGCCAAGTATGCCAGTGACTTTTGGTTCTGATAGCGTGACTTATAAACCTCAGGTTCGCGTGCAGTACTCGTTCGAATCGGGTTTAAAGGCGAAACTACGCTACCGTCATGAGTTCCGCGACTACACATCGGATTCCTCAAATGATAACCGCAACCGTAGTAAAATCACTGGTAACCTAGATTACAACTGGAACGCGTTCCAGTTCGGCTTTGAAGCAAACTACGCGGAAGATTTTGCAAATAATGAATGGACTGGCGGTGGCGGTGCTGACTATGAATGGGATTACAACCTTAAAGTAGGTTACAAAGAGTCTGACTGGAACTGGCGTCCGTATGTAGAGTTCGGTAACGTACAAGACAGTCGTGATCGTCAACTACGTAGCCGTGTTGGTATTACCTACAGCTTCTAATCAATACCCAGCTTTAATCTTTACAAAGCTTTTAGTCTGCACAAAGATTAAAAACACAAAAGCCAGCATATTTGCTGGCTTTATTTTTTTTGTATCTAATTTAGGCAGAAAGCGCAGGTTAGCTTGCTGCTGGCAATCTGTGGTTAGACGCTTGTAAGTGGTTAGCAGAAGCAGCACGTGCTTTTTCACTATTACCAGCCATGATCGCATCATAGATCTGGCGGTGTTCATTGATACAAGTGCTACCCTCTTCCGAAGAGTGAACAATAAAGTTAACGAACATCGTTGTTAAGATGTTGCCGAACGGAAGATAGAAATCGTTACCTGTTGCGTTAAAGATAAGGCTGTGGAATCGCATATCCACATCTGTCCAACGCTCTTGGTCAAATACTTCAGCTTCTGATACTTCTACCATTTCTTGGAAGGTCTCTGATAGCTCGATACGCTGTTCAGCTGATGCATTTTTCGCAGCTAGTGCACACGCCTCAGGCTCAATTGCACGACGTAAACCCAAGAACTGGAAACAGAACTCATCTGTATCCGCTAGGCCATCCATCCAACCAATCAATTGCGGATCAAGGAAGTTCCAGTAAGCACGATCAACAACACGAGTACCAACTTTTGGACGAGACTCTAATAGACCTTTTGATGTTAGCAGTTTAACCGCTTCACGCAGTGCAGTACGGCTAATACCAAATTGCTCACAAAGCGCCATCTCACCAGGGATAATAGAGCCTTGAGCAAGCTCACCTGATAAAATGCTGCGAGCGATTTCACGAGCAACTTGCACGTGCAGGCTGCGCTTGGAGCCTGAGATTGAATTGAATGTTCCGACCATAAGTTCACTTGTTGTTATTTATGTATTATTTAATCCTTACTATATCACTTATATATTCAACTACCAAATATCCTTACTGCGCTCCGTCCCAGATTTAAACAAAACAAATGATATAAATTAGATTACGCAAATAATACGCTCAAAATTGCCTATCAACTAATAGCTTAATAATAATTCTCACTTCTATTTAGCGCATTATTTTGTACGACTAATGTCACATATATTTACCTTTCTGACTATTTATAGCCGCATATGGCAGATTTTCGCGATGTACTGCTTGATTCAAATAGATGCTATTGTATTATTAATTGGGTGTTGATTTTCAATATTATCAATCCCCTTAATCGGAAATCGCGTCGATCACGAGTCCGTTGTCTCATTGAAAGTCATATAAATAACAACGTCGGTCCCATTTATGGGCCAAACAACGAGGTGTCTTTATTACATCTCATTAATTTGCAGTAGTACGTCTGAACACTCGCGTTGAGATATAAATATGGTCATCAGCATTTTGAAATGGTGAATTTGGTTGAGCTAACTCTCTTTATCACATCTTACACTGACGGCCTTTTCTAATCTAAACGACGTAACACTGACAACCCAAAGCCAGTTGATTCTGGCTTTGACCCTTTAATATAGGTGGTTTACATGTCCGTATTCACGCTGGTGGAAGATTCTAACCGCCGCATTCATGTCCAAGTTGCAAGACAAGTCGCCCGTAAGATCCTATCTGGAGAGTTGAAAGAAGAAGAGAAACTACCCAGCGAAATGGAGCTATGCGAAATCTTCGGTGTAAGCCGTACTGCGTTGAGAGAATCAACCAAACTATTATCAGCCAAAGGTCTGATCGAGTCGAAGCCCAAAGTCGGCACACGTATTATGCCTCGTTCTAACTGGCACTTCTTGGACCCTCAACTCCTGGATTGGATTCAAGATCTTGAAGACACCAAGCCATTCCTGGCTCAATTCTTAGGCCTTCGCAAAGCAATAGAACCGGAAGCTTGTGCGCTTGCAGCTAGAAATGCATCGGTAGAACAGCGTAAAGAACTCTCAATACTCTTCCAAAAAATGACGCTCGCAGCAGAGAGCTTTGATTACGGAAGTTGGACCGTTAACGATCACCTGTTCCATCGAACAATCTTCCTCTCAACAGGCAACCAGTTCTATATTCCATTTGGCAATATTTTGTCAGCGATTTTTCGACAATTTATTGATCATTCGGCAGAAGGTGGACGCTTCTGTTTAGCAGAACACAAAGCGATTTATGACTCTATTATGTCTGGGAATAGCGAGGGAGCACGGATAGCCTCTCAAAGCCTACTAAACGACGACAATCAAAAGCTATCCAAAGTGCCTTTAAAGCAAGTTGCGATAGCATAACGATAGCGACTTCAATCGCAATCTATACATCTGGCTTGAAACACTCATGATATAACCCGCTTGTATCATGAGTTTGCTCCTTACGAGGTCACTGTGCTTTCTCAATCTTACGTCAAAAAGAACCTTTCTCTCGCTTGGCCATTAGCCCTTAATGCCCTGTTAATGCAGTCCATGCTGATGATAGACACGCTCCTGGTATCACCACTCGGTGAAGTCTCTCTTGCTGCAATGGGAATTGCGACCACGGTTATCGCATTCATTCTTGGTATCCAAATGGCGCTCGCTAACGGTACGCAACTGGTGTTGAGTCGTGCCGTAGGCTCCGGCGTTCAAGCTACATTATCTCGGTCTTTTTTGGCGGGGATGCTCATCAACTTTGGCGCCGCTTTACTCTTCTTCTTAGCTCTAACCTTTTTTGATGACTCGTTGATAAACTCACTGACGGAAGATACATCTCTACACAGCGAAATTGCCGTCTACCTAAGTTTTTCCAAATACATCGTTCTATTCACCGCGGTGACCCAAGTAATCATTGCGCTGTTTAACGGGTTAGGCAAAACCAAAGTGCCATTTAGAGGCTATCTAATTGAGCTACCAATCAACGCACTGGTCAGCTACATATTCATTCATGGTTGGTCTAACTTTGAAGGTCTCGGTGTTCAAGGTGCCGCCATTGGCAGCCTAGTAGCGATCATCATTCGTACTGTCTATCTCTACCTATGCATTCGTTTTGAAAACTGTGTTGAACTCTCATTCAATTCGTTTGGTTCTAACTTTTCACGCAATGTACTCAACCATTTCAAAGAGATTTTCCCAGTTGCAGCGAATGTCACCATGTTATCAATTGGCGCAACTATATATCAGCTTCTCTACACCCAACTCAATATCAATGCCTATGTAGCAATCACCTTAGTGATGCCTTGGATACGAGCTGGTACACAATTCATTACTGCTTGGGCGCACTCTTCCGCCATTACCATTAGCCAAGCCATTGGTTCTAAACAAATGGCTGACTTAAGAAAGAACGTCGACGCCAGTATCGATATCGCTGTCATAATCTCTATTCTATCGATGCTCTTTTTTGCGGTGCTGAGTTTCTTTATTGGTGACATTTACCCCGATTTAGACAGCGCGACTTATGACGCTTTGACTGTGATCGCCCCACTCTACATATTTTTGCCTTTCGTGCGTGGCTACAACACGGTTCACGGCCATGTATTGAGGGCTCTTGGAAAAACAACAGCAGTATTCAAAATCAATTTCACGGGCCAGTGGATCATATCGATTCCATTATGCGCGTTGATCATCTTCGGCTTTGATGGCTCGATCTTCTGGGCATTCGCCATTCAGCCTTTTGAAGAGATCGTCAAAGCGCTGCCATTTAGACACTTAGCAAGAAAATCATTGAATGAATTCGATAAGGAAAAAGTGAAAGAGTTGATGTACGACTAAACAAAGAATAAATCTTGGTAAACAATGGCCCTATCACGCACAGATAGGGCTTTTTATTTACGCCAGGTTTAGGCTTGGTCTGATCAGGTTATACAGATAAGCAAGCTCATCTGGGATATTAAAGCGACGATTAATAACGCCTCCCGCCATATGTGGATGCCCTCCTCCAAAACCAATGCCATTATCATTTAATGCCGCTCGCACTACCTCGGCAACATCGTTATCCTGACATTCAGACCGAAGGGAGACGTACGTTCTTTGATAAGATCTTGCGCTCAGCACCACGACATCAATCTCATCGACCGTTAAGAGAAAATCGCCTAGAACTCCAAGCATGTTCTCAGGGCACCCTTCCGGCAACGTCGCAAAAGCGCTGTTTTTGTCACGCTTCATTGAAGCTAACATGGAATCAAAGTATTCGAGCTCCTGATACTCGATTTGGTTTCGACAGATTCCGTTCACCGTCACCATATCGGCGCGCCTTTGCAACTGAAACAGAGCCTTGATATCCGCCTCACCTATGGATTTAGTAAAGCTTCCCGTGTCAAACGTCAAACCGACTAGCAGTGCAGTAGCGATCTTTTTAGGGATCGGCATTTTATAGTAATTAAAGTACTCCACCATGATTGTCGCAGTCGACCCATAGTCAGTTCGTACATCCGAATACCAAACATAGCTCGGCACTTTAACGTCGTGGTGATCAATCACTGCCACTTCCAAACCGGGCAGGTCAGTCACGTTCTCTTCCCCGATACAACCATCAATCACAATAATCTTGTCGCTGGGTTTTAAATCTAATTGGTGTGACTTAACGATTGGGATATCTAACCAACCAATCAAATTATGAAGTGAAACTCGGTCAATAAAGCCCTGATATGAAAGAAAAGGTTTAAAGCCTTTTTGACTCAGTAAATAAGCCATAGCAAATGCCGATGCTATAGCATCATGATCGGGAAAATCATGCGCCTGAATAATGACTCGCTCATCGGTATCTAACAATTCTAAAAATTGATCAAACTTTTTTAAGTCCATTGATAGTTCTCAAACCCATCCTGAATTTGCTATTTCTGATTCATTTCCATAGCGGAAGAAATAAAACCAGTTGCACACTCACTCCATTAAAGCGCTTCAATCTTTGGAATGCAAACTGCTAGAAAGACTTACCTCTCAGTTATAGGCTTATAGCTATCGTGATATGCCCCCAACAAAAAGAGCGCCAGACATTGGCGCTCTTATTAATTATCAAATCATTCAATAGCTGACGTTATCGGCCTGAGTAGTACATACAGATCTTCACGCCATCGAATTCACGGATCTCAAACGGAATTTCATAGATAGACTCCATGATTTCCTTGTCGACAACCTCATCCACTTTGCCAGCTTTAATCACCTGCCCGCATTTCATCGCAACGATGTTATCCGAATAGCTCGAAGCGAAGTTGATATCGTGAATAACAATCACCACAGCTTTATTAAACTCATGAGCTAAACGGCGCAGAGTCTGCATGATTTCGACTGAGTGCTTAATATCGAGGTTGTTAAGTGGCTCATCAAGGAAAACGTAGTCCGTGTCTTGTGCGACAACCATGGCGATAAACGCCATTTGACGCTGACCACCACTCAATTGGTCGAGATACTTATCTTGGATATCGGTAATACCCAAGTGCTCTAAAGCCGTATCTACCACCTTGTGGTCATTATCTTGCATTCTACCTTGAGAATGAGGGAAACGTCCGAAGCAGACAAGTTCACGCACAGTAAAGCGCATGTTGATGTTATTCGACTGCCTCAAAACCGCAAGGTGCTTTGCAAGCTCTTTGGTATCCCACTCAGCAAGGAGTTTGTCGCCAATTAGAACTTCACCCGCATCACTATCGGTAAGGCGGCTCGCCATTGAAAGCAGCGTACTTTTACCCGCACCATTTGGGCCAATAATGGAAGTTACTTCCCCTTTCGGAAACAGTGCACTGGCGTCATCAACAACCATTGTCTTGCCATACTTCTTACTTAAACCTGTTAACTTAATCACTTCTCACTACCTTTACTGAATTCTGGTGCGTAACAACAAGAACATAAAATACAAACCGCCGACTAGGTTGATAATCACGCTGACTGTGGTCTCAAAGTTCATCACTTTTTCTACGAACCACTGCCCTGAAACCAACAGCGCGACAGCGAGCAGGCTACTCGCAACAATGAGCACTCGGTGTTGATAAGATTTAAACATCTGACGAGCCAAGCTCACGGTAATCAATCCAAAGAAGAGAACTGGGCCAACTAATGCCGTAGAAACAGCCACCATAATCGACACAATCACCAAGATGTACTGTGTTAAGCGCTTAGTATTTATACCCAAACTGGTTGCGTTATCAACGCCAAGCCACAACACGTCAAGCTTCGGAGACATCCACCATAGCGCCAGCAAACACGCGCCCAAAGGCACAATGCTTAAGTAAACCAACTCCCCTTTTACATTGTTGAAGCTCGCAAACATCACATTCTGCAATACCGCAAATTCATTCGGATCGATAAGCATTCCTAGGAAGTTCGATAAGCTACCAAAAACACTGCCGCAAACAATACCGATGAGAAGCAGCGTGAAGACATTGTTACGTTTACTTTTGAAATAGAAATGGAACAAACCAAATGAGAAGAGCACCATAATGCACACGGAAAGTGTAAAGTTCGCAACTGCATCAACTACCCAAAAACTCAGGCTCCCAAATACAAACAACAACGAGACTTGCACTAACATGTACAGGTTATCAAAGCCTAGAATGGACGGTGTCAGAATACGATTATTGGTGATCGTTTGAAAAACCAAAGAAGACGTTGAAATGGCAATCGCAGCCAACACGATTGACAAGATCTTTGGTGTACGTAACTTTAGAAAAAACTCGTAGTTATCCCAAGTAAGACCCTGTCCGATAAACACCCCGATCATCACGATGCAGACAACAGCCAATAGAGCCATTTTGATAGAATCACGCATTGGACTTGTCTCTCAAGATTAGATAAATGAAGATCAAGCCACCAAAGATGCTGATAACCATAGAGATCGGAATTTCATAAGGGAAAATAATCACCCTTGCGAGCAAGTCACACGCTAACACTAGAATCACACCCCAGTACGCAGTCCAAGGTAAGATCTTCTTCATGTTATCGCCCATCATCAGAGAAACGATGTTCGGCACAATCAAGCCGAGGAAAGGGATTACGCCAACGATCATCACAACTGACGAAGCGCAAACTGCCACCAGCGCAACGCCAATGAAGACAATTTTTTGGTAATTCAAACCGATATTGCGAGCAAAGCTTTCGCCGATGCTGGCTGCACTGAATTGACTTGCAAAAATATAAGCTAAAATACAGGCCGGTACTGCGAGGTATAAAATCTCATAAGTTCCTTGTAGTACGGTCGCAAAGTTCGCCATGGTCCACGCAGACATCGTTTGTACAAGGTCATACTTGTATGCAATGAAGGTGGTAAGAGACGAAACAACATTGCCATACATGATGCCGATCAACGGCACCAAAACCGCATTTTTAAACTTCAGATGCTGTAAGAAGCGCACCAACAGCATAGTGCCCAGAACAGCGAACGTGAAAATGAACCCTAAGTAGTGCCATTGCGCTGCGCTGCCTAAGAAAACTAAACCGACAATATAGCCAAGCATCGCACAATCAATGGTGCCCATAGTCGATGGTGCAGCAAACTTGTTCTGCACAATCTGCTGCATGATGAGACCTGAGACACTCAATCCAGCGCCAGCGAGAATAATAGCGAGCAAACGAGGAATTCGGCTTACGACATAAATAGAGTTAGCGTGGTCATTTCCGTTGAAAAAATCACTGAAGCTGATTTCAGCCACACCAATCATCAAAGAAGCAACGCATAGCACGACCAGAAAAATGGCGGCAGCAATGGGTTTAAACATAAAAAGTAATACTAAGGAAGGTTGGGACTGACCCGATACAAAATTCAAAAAGGGCCTATAAGACAGTACTTATAAGCCCGATAGCTAAGGTGACGACTTACTGTTTAACAGTGCGGTCGATGTCATTCAGCATACGTTGAGTTGCTGTTACACCGCCACCAGCTAGGTACCACGCACTAGAATCAATAAATACAATGTTGTCTAGCTTCGCCGCTGGAGTCTCTGCCACTAACGCGTTATCGAATAACTGTTTCGCGCGACCCTCTGAGCGACCAATCGCTTGTTCACGGTCAAGTACGTAAATCACTTCTGGTTTCGCATCAGCGATGTATTCGAAAGAGATAAGATTGCCGTGGCTACCTTTGATTGGTGCAACTTTTGCGCTCTTAGATTCAACAAAACCAAAGTCGTCAAAGATGATAGAGAAACGGCTACCTTTGTTGAACATAGCAATGTTGCTACCATTATTCATTAGCATCATTGCTGTCGTTTCATCTTTGGTTACTTTCTGATTTACCGCAGTAATTTGCTTTTGAGTCTTCTCAATCAGCGCTTCTACTTCAGATTGCTTCTCGAAGATATCACCTAACGTGCGCCAGTTTTTCTGCGTATCAGACCAGTACTTGTCACCTTCAACATAGAACATGATCGTTGGAGCTATTTGAGCAAGCTGGTCGTACACCTTCAGCATGCGGTTTTCAGCAATGATCAGGTCAGGCTTAAGCATGTAGATTGCTTCGAAATCTGGCTCACTCAGAGAACCAGTATTTTTCGTCGTCTTTGCGTAAGACTTTAAGTAGTCAGGCAATAACATGTGTGATGCACCCACTGGAGCCACACCGATTTGATCCAAAACATCTAAGCTACCATGGCCAAGAACAACAACACGTTGAGGTACGCCAGAGACTTCCGTAGAGCCTTTAATGTGTTCTACCGTCACTGTTTTTGCATGAGCTGTCATGAATACAGACGACGCTAAAACCAGAGTTAAACCAGTCACTAGCTTGCGAGCTGAGTTAAGTATTTTGTTCATTTCTATTCCTTTGCTGTTATGACGGTTTTCTATCAAACACACGAAAGCGATTGCCGTGTAATAAACCGTACAACTGCGAGATAACGATTATTTAAAGTATGTCATTAACTTGACAACAAATTTGTAACGCAACTGAGAATTATTATCAATTATATTCTCGCAAAATTAGGTCTACAACAACTTTGTCATTTAGAAATGTAAATATGAGTATTACAAAAGAGAATAATGCGTCTCTTGATCGTACTTTTACTCGAACGAGGCATACTTAAAGAACAGAAGCTAACTCAAAAAGAATCTGAGTCAGCTTCAATAAAACTGGCTGATTTCGGCTCAAATAACATGAAAACGAATCACACAAACAAGTTTATCTGTTGATCAGTTTACAATGTAAATTGAACCTAACTATCTGATTAATTGTGGTTAAAAATAGATCGTGTTGTTCACTTCACCTACGCCTTTGATACTTACAGAGATCATATCGCCATCTTTTAATGCTTTGGTTTTCCCTGGCGTTCCCATAAAGACCAAATCACCCGGCTTCAAAGTGAAATAGTGGCTCAAATAACTGACGACTTTCTTCGGGCTATGGATCATAAAAGTCGTGTTCTCTTGTTGGACAATGGTGCCGTTGAGCTTGGTAGTCAATTCAACATTGTTGTAATCAACCCCTCGCGATATGGTTTTGGCGATTGGTCCAAACCCGTCAGACGCTTTGGCTCTTAACCATTGAAGATCACTCCCCTGCCACGAACGTTCTGTGAGATCGTTACCGACAGTAACCCCAAAGATCCCCGCTTCCGCCTCTTCCTGATCAGCTTTATGAAGTGTTTTGCCAATCACCAATACCAACTCCCCTTCAAAGTGCACGTTGCGAGCATCAAAAGGCGCGTGCACCGGTTGTCCTGAAAGGATCAAAGAGGAAGGAAGTTTAAGAAACATGGGAGGAGGAAGATCAGGATGAGAAGCTGCGTGACTGCGGAAATTCATCCCAACTGCGAATACTTTCTCTGGTTGTGTCGGGAGCAATATCTCCACATCCGCAAGTGATATACTTTTGTCTGCCACACGATATTCTGAGAAAATATCCCCAACGATTGGAGTTATTGTGTCGCCTTTGAGCTGACCATAGCGTATCTGCTCTTGATATTCGTAACGTACAAACTGTTCGACATTAGCCCAAGCACTGACAGAACAACTTGCGGCTACAAGTGCGCCAATCCATTTCATTAAATCATCCTTAAATACTCAATCGAGTTTACTTTTTCGGTAACCTAATGATCAGTATAGAAATTACTGTAGACTTTGCTGCAGATAACAAACAATATTTATGCGAAGCGTGCACTCAACGTACTTGCATAGGAAAAACCTGAGCATTTATTTTGAAAATAATCGAAATAATGCTTGAAATATAAAAAACTAGGCGTATATTACGCCACCTGGCTCAAAACATGAGCTGTTAATGCAACATCCCAGTCCAAGTTCCCACAAAGACAGTTCGCGATACCTCGTTACACCGCCTCTGCGTCAGCTTTACTTCGATAGTCATTCAATAGCGTCATTTTTGTTCCAACACTCCAGTTAGTTTTTGCTGTAGCAAATACTCGATCGTCAATAAAACTATCTGGTTAATCTCAATATTAATGTAATAAACACAAGGCACAGTTATGTCTAGAAGAACAACACGACAAATCCATTGGTACCAACTAACTCGCGAGAAATCGCTCAATAAATTTAAAGGCCATAAATGCTCAAAATCAAAATAGACTTATTGAAAGAAAACATCTCTTGGGTCACGGAGATCCGACAATTAAACAGTGACATTTTGCATCGCCACATATTACCAAGGCTGCAACACACAAGTTATCTCATCGACTTCGAATTTGATGAAAGAGAGAGTATCGGAACCATTATCTCGAACAGTGGACAGAAGCTAGGACATTTCACAGTCCTCTAGAGCAAAATCGCTCTATCCTCCACTAGAAACATCGCCACGTTTCATTCGTAGCAGCAACACCAAGACAGACCTAGTCATTTGCATTTCACATCGCGGCTTTCCGCTAACTAGGTTGTTATTGCCAGTACTCTCACTACTATCTTTATATAGACTCTGATTTCTCTAGAGTCATAAACCATCGACTAACCCAAAAATCCGAACAAAAAAAACGGGCATCCGAAGACACCCGATTCATCGTTATTCGCTTTTTAAACAATTAAAGTTTAGCGAATGCACCTTCCCATGAGTAAGTCTCACCTGCGAACTCAACCGTATGAGTTGCTTGCTGAACATCTTCAGCTTGGTTAGAGATACCGTAGTGGTAAGTATTACCAGAGGTGGTCTGAATGCGAACAACAGTCCCGACACTGTTATGGCCCACAACAGACACAGATTCTACAAGGCCACGAGCGCCAACAGAGGCTTCGATAGACTCGTTAAAGTAACCGTGCGTTTCTAGTACAGAAGCGAACACGTGGTTTTGACCAGATTGACGCAAGATAAGTGCTGGCTCGCTCTTCAGGTTGAAGTCTGGGTCGTTCGCGCCAGTACGAGCAAAAATCACTTCACTGCCTTCGTTAGCACTTGTTACTAGGCTGTAGTAGCTGCTGTCGTGCAGCCAGCTAACCAATGAACTGCCGTTCACTTTACCTGAAGCCACGTTCCAAAGGTGTTGGTAACCGTTGTCTTCGCCAAGTGGCTTAAGCGTGCTTTCAACCTTGTAATCAAAGTCAGTACGGATGATTTGACCAGAGTGGTGAACTGGTAGGTCGTACTGGTGCTCAGCATCTGCTTCAATGCGGTACACATCAATCACTAGCGGTTTCTCAAACTCAGGAAGCTCAGCAAGAATCACACTGCGCTGCATATCAACACCTGTGTAGTATTCAGAGATTGTGCCGCTCATGCCTTGTAGAGACTGATCGTCTGCCACAAAGAAGTGCTTCTGACCAAACTTAGATTCAGCCAGGGCCGTGTCGAAGTTGTTTTGAGTTTTTTGGTCAACTGTTACTGTATTGTGTGCCACAGTCTGCTTGCAGTAAGACTTGTTCTCCGGGATGTAACGACCGCCAAATTTAGGCTCAACGTTTACCCAGCGACCAAAGCCGTAGTCGTGCAGTACTTCATGACCGCGGTTGAATACGCTTAGGTGTAGACCGTCGTAGTGACCGTGATCTAATGCAGAGTGATACTGGTGGTCTGAACCGTGTTGACCAAACCAGATCAACGCCATTGTGTCGTCATCTTGCTCATCACGGTGACGAAGGATGCTCACGCCGCCTTTCTCACCTTCAGGGCCGTCAGTCACGAACAGGCTGCCCCAGTTGAATGGCTTGATTTCGTCAGCCGCTTCAACCGCGTTTGATAGTGTTTTGCCTGAGATATGAACCCATACATCTTGCTGGTGATCAGCCATGCCTAGTAGCGTTTCAGTTTGCTCGTAGCGGTGGTAACACACAGATGTCGCCATGATCACGCCTTCATCGTTGATAGAAATCGTCTTCGATGAATCGTTCAGTGCTGGTAGCGTACCGTCTGGGAATGCCGTCTTAAATACCGCGTAAGACGTTGTCTTGATAACTGAATCGTTGAATTCGTAAATACCAAGCTCAGGTTGACGACGCTCGATTGCCTCTGCGAACAAGTAGATTGGGCGCAGTGAGAAACGGTGGTAATACGGACCTTCCATGTAGTAGCCGTCTGGCGAGAACAGTTGGTCTAGCTGTGCTAGGAAACCACCGCTCACTTTGTCTAGCTTAAGGCCGTAAAGCGCTTTATCTACCGATTCTTGATCGTTGATTGCGTAGCCACAGATACCTACCGCTGCTACTGCCCACAGACCGTGGTTGTGTACGATGTCGAAGTCATGGCCGTATGTTACAACGAACAACTCGATCATCTGCTTGAATAGGTCGTTTTCAATCAGCGTTTTTTCATCTTCAGAAATCGTGTGGTAAACACAGCTGTATGCGCATGAAGCGTATAGCATCCACATGTTTTCATTCAGTGTTTGGTGGAAAATCTTACCCGGTGGGTTTGAATCACGGCTAGTGTTGCTCTCTAGCGATGGGTACACCTTCGCGTAAGCCGTTAGCATATCTACGATGTAATCACGGTATTTTGTCTCTTCTGTGATAAGGAATAGACGACCCGCTAGATCCATATGGATGTAGTTCTGCTTATGACGGTTATGTTCGTAGCCGCCGCCCTCGCCGTGCCCCGGAACTTCGATACCCACTTCTGCCATGTAAGCGTCAGTTTGGTTGATGTCGCGAGTGAGTGCTTTTCCTAATAGGCTATCCTTGCCAAGTTCTTTACGAAGCTCTGCCGCTTCTTCAAAGTTCAGTAAAAGTGGTTGATAGCTCATTCTTATTTCTCCTGACCAGCTGAAGTTGAGTCAATTAGGTTCTCTTCTAGAGAGTAGAAACCTGTCCAGCTGTACGTTTTGCCATTTAATTCGACTTTGTGTTCAGTAGCATCAGTCGCACCCAGTTGGTTGCTGATCATTACTGTGACACGAGATGTATTCGTTTCAATTTCAACAACAGAACCGATGTTGTTGTGCGCCAGTACCTTGATGTCTTGTACTTGGCCACGAGCGTTCACTGATTGCTCAAACTCTTCGTTGAAGTAACCGTGCGTCTCAAGAACTGAAGCAAACAATGTTGTTTCGCCTTTGCTACGCAGAATAAACGCAGGCTCAGAACGCAGGTTGAAGCTTGGGTCATTCGCACCAGAGCGAGTAAAGATAACTTCACCGTTGTCGTTCGAGCTTGTACCTAACCATGTGTAGTAGGTGTTGTTTTGTAGCCAGCTCACTAATGCCGTCTCGTTCGCTTCACCGCTTGCTACATTCCATAGGTGCTGGTAACCGAAGTCGCTGCCTAGCGTGTGTAACTCTTTGTTTGTTTGGTAATCGAAGTTAGTACGAACAATCTGACCTTCATACTGATGAGAGTAGTCGTATTGGTGTTCGCCTTTCTCTGAATCTAGGCGGTACAGGTCTAATAGTAGCGGAGATTCCAGACCTTCAAGATTTAGCATGAACACACTGCGTTGCATGTCAAAACCTTCGTAGTGATCGTTCGCGAATGCACTCATACCATTGATTTTTTGGTCTTCTACTTTGAAGAAGTGAGGCAAGCCGTGAACAGAGTCTGCGCGCTCAACATCAAAGTTGTTCTGACATTTCTCATCAATCGTTACCGCATTGTGAGCGATAGTTTGACGTGCGTAAGACTTGTTTTCGTCTAGATAACGACCACCGAATTTTGGCTCAACGTTCACCCAACGACAGAAGCCGTATTCACGCAGCACTTCTTGACCACGATTGAAGAAGGTAATACCTAGTGTATCGAAGTTGCCGTGACCCATGCCGTGTTGGCCGTAGTTCATCACTAGCTGAGACACATCGCCTTTGCTGTCTTGCATACGGATGAAGCCTTGAGCACCGTTATGGCCCTCTGGGCCTTCGTTCAATTCAACACTTGGCCAGAAAGGCATACCGATCTCTTTCTCAGCAGTTGCTGCTTCGTATGCCTTTGAAAGCTCTAGTCCACAAGCATGCATCCATACTGCGTCTTGAATCTTCGCCATACCAAGGATGTTTTCATCAACCTTGCCATCCACTGCGTAGTGCTTGCTGTAAACACTCACCGCAACTTGAACACCCATGTCAGTGATGCCCATAGTGCGAGACGCATCGTTCAGTGCTGGGAATTCACCATTAGGGTAAGCCGTTGAAAGCATCGCTTGTACTGTGTTACCAATCACGCCGTCTTTGTAGTTGTAGATGTCTACTTCTGGCATATGACGGTGAATCACCTCTGCGAAAACACACGTTGGGCGAATCGCGTAACGGTGGTAATAAGGACCTTCCATGTAGTAGCCAGAAGGTGCAAACAGTTGAGAGATTTGCGCTAGGAAACCGCCTGTGTCGTTACGATCAAGACCGTATACCGACATCTCCAGGTACTCGCGTTTACCCAGTGCTAGGCCACAAATACCGACAGCTGCTACAGCCCAGATACCATGGTTATGGATGCGGTCGAAGTCGTGTGCGTACTTCACCGTGAACATCTCAAGCATAGGTTCGAAGATACGAGATTCGATATTGTCGCGTTGTTCTTGTGTCAAAGTAGACTTAACGCACGAATACGCCAAACTGGTGAACATTAACCAGCAATGTTCGTTTAGAATTTGGTGGAAAAGACGACCCGTTGGGTTTGTGTTCTTTTGAACATGGAAATCGAACGTCAGGTACTTGTCTGCGTATACTTCCAATAGTTCAGTAACGAAATCAGCGTACTTCTGCTCTTTAGTGATAAGGAATAAACGGCCAGCTAGGTTCATGTATGTGTAGTTTTGTTTGTGACGGTTGTGCTCGTAACCACCAGCCTCGCCATGCCCTGGCACGTCAATAGGCAAGCGCATGAAGGCTTCCAGCTCTTTTTGATTCGCTGCGATCGTCTTACCCATTAAACTTGAACGGCCAACTTCTAAATGAAGTGCTTCAATTTCCGCGTCCGTTAGTAGTATTGGTTGTGTAGTCATGTTCTTTATCACCCTCGATGAAGAGTTTCTATATTTGAATTTCAATCTAATTCTTAAGCTCCACATAAAGTAATACAATATGAGCTTTAATCCCACCAATTCATCGCTAAATGATGAGCAGAATCACATAAATCTCGCTAACCCCTTGATCTAAAAAGCCAATGACAATTATCAGAGTTGTGTTAAGTCTTTGATTTTACGACACAATAAAAAGTAGCACTTGATCAATATCACACATTTCTGGATATATTGTATTACAATTAAACCTAATCACTTATGATGGATACAACTTAATGAACACATAAAAAATTTACACGCTTTGGAGAGACACAATGAACGCATTCTTTATCAATAACGAGCAACCTTGGGAAGAATTGGGCGGCGGTATTAAGCGTAAGATCGTGGCGTACACTGACGATCTAATGGCTGTACACCTATCTTTTGACAAAGGCGCGATTGGTCATCCTCATACTCACGAAATTCATGATCAAATTGGTTATGTGGTTCGCGGTAGCTTTGAAGCTGAAATCGAAGGCGAGAAAAAAGTTCTAAAAGAAGGTGACGCGTACTTTGCACGTAAGCACATGATGCACGGTGCAGTTGCTCTTGAGCAAGACAGCATTCTTCTTGATATCTTCAACCCAGCTCGCGAAGACTTCCTAAAATAATATATAGCGCAACCTCAGTTGCTAAGGTAAGCACATGAAATCATTTAATATCGCGGTCATTGGCGAATGTATGGTTGAGCTACAGAAAAAAGATGATGGGCTTAAGCAAACATTTGGTGGTGATACACTTAATACGGCTTTGTACCTGTCTCGCTTAACCCAAGAGCACAACATCAAAACAAGCTATGTAACCGCATTAGGCAATGATCCGTTCAGCCTAGATATGCTGGATAAGTGGAATGCAGAAGGCATCGACACTAGCTTGGTAAAGCAAATCGATGACAAGCAACCTGGCCTCTACTACATTGAAACTGATGAAACGGGCGAGCGTAGCTTCCACTACTGGCGCAATGATGCAGCAGCAAAATACTTGCTTGATGGTGACGATGCATCATTAGTGCTAGACAAACTGTTCTCGTACGATGCACTTTACCTAAGTGGTATCACATTAGCGATTCTGACAGAGAAAGGTCGCACTGCCCTACTGGCGTTCTTGGAAGAGTACAAGAAACAAGGTGGCCAAGTTATTTTTGACAATAACTTCCGACCTAAGCTTTGGAAAAGCCAAGACGAAGCGCAATCTTGGTATTTGCAACTACTCAAATTCACTGACATCGCACTACTGACCTTTGACGATGAGCAAGAGCTTTATAGTGACACATGCATTGAACAATGTATTGAGCGCACGACAAAAAGCGGTGTTAAAGAGATCATCATTAAACGTGGTAGCAAAGACTGCCTAGTGGTTGAAGCGGATGCCGCGCATTATGTGGCGCCAAACCCGGTAGACAAGGTTATTGATACCACTGCCGCAGGCGACTCATTCAGTGCAGGTTTCCTAGCGAAGCGATTCTGTGGTGGTAATGCCCGTGATGCTGCGTTTGCAGGCCACTGTGTCGCTGGCGCAGTGATTCAACACCAAGGTGCAATTATTCCTAAAGAAGCAATGCCAACACTGTCTCTCTCTTCTTAATCTGATGTAAGCATGACGTCATTATCTGCGTCATGCTATGCTCAATAAAAATAGTAGACGAGACGAACCAATAGATTTTAAAGCGCTGATAATTCGTTAATTATCAGTCAATTTAGACGTGAGATATTATCCATGACGACATTAAATGAACAACTGGCTAACCTGAAAGTTATCCCTGTAATCGCAATCAACCGTGCAGAAGACGCTATCCCTCTAGGTAAAGCGCTTGTTGAAAACGGCATGCCATGTGCGGAAATCACACTACGTACTGAATGTGCAATCGAAGCGATTCGCATCATGCGTAAAGAGTTCCCAGATATGCTAATTGGTTCTGGTACGGTACTGACTAACGAGCAAGTGGACGCATCTATCGAAGCGGGCGTGGACTTCATCGTGAGCCCAGGCTTTAACCCACGCACTGTTCAATACTGTATCGACAAAGGCGTTGCTATCGTTCCTGGTGTAAACAACCCAAGCCTAGTTGAGCAAGCAATGGAAATGGGCCTACGCACACTTAAGTTCTTCCCTGCTGAGCCTTCAGGCGGCACAAGCATGCTTAAAGCACTGACAGCCGTGTACCCAGTAAAATTCATGCCAACTGGTGGCGTAAGTTTAAAGAACGTTGATGAATACCTGTCTATCCCTTCTGTTCTTGCATGTGGTGGTACGTGGATGGTTCCAACAAAACTTATCGACGAAGGTAAGTGGGACGAGCTAGGTGCTCTCGTACGTGATGCAGTGAATCACGTCGCAAAATAATTCATCTAGCGACAGATGATGTTGAAAGCGAGCCTCTTGGCTCGCTTTTTTCGTTTAAGCTGCTTTTGCGATAGATTCGGACTTCAATAGTATGATGATAATGACGCAAAGATGAGTAAGACGCTCATCGTTAGCCCAATCTTAGAACCGCCTATACTTACTGTTTTAGGAAGAGTTCTGGAAACAAAAATAGATGCTAGTTATTTCGTCTAAACAACAGAGTCACACCCTTAGCATCTAACCTCCTGATTTTAAAAGGAGTTAATAGTATTACAAATAGTTACATTTAAAAGCAATTAATGTTACGGATTAGATTTTAAAAAGTGCTTTAAAGCCCCATATGTCATAGCTTTGTCAGAATTTTCATATATCAAAAAGCTCTTGGTTTGGATCACAATAAAAGCATATTGTAGTACAAATATACCTGTAAAAGAGTAATCTAGGAGTCAGTTAATGATCACACTTAAAAGGCTGAAAAAATGACTATTGATACTCTTGTTGTTCTTGCCTACTTCTTCTTTCTTGTAGCCATTGGTTGGATGTTCCGTAAGTTCACAACGTCGACAAGTGATTACTTTAGAGGGGGCGGCAAAATGTTGTGGTGGATGGTTGGTGCAACCGCCTTCATGACACAGTTTTCAGCATGGACGTTTACAGGTGCCGCAGGACGCGCGTTCAGCGACGGTTTCGTCGTTGTAATCCTATTCTTAGCCAATGCATTTGGCTACTTCATGAACTACATCTATTTTGCTCCAAAATTCCGCCAGCTTCGTGTTGTAACAGCAATCGAAGCAATTCGTCAGCGTTTTGGTAAAACTTCAGAGCAGTTTTTCACTTGGGCTGGTATGCCTGACAGCTTGATTTCAGCGGGTATCTGGTTGAACGGTCTTGCAATTTTCGTTGCTGCTGTATTCAACATTCCAATGGAAGCAACCATCGTTGTAACAGGTCTAGTACTCATGTTGATGGCGGTAACCGGTGGTTCTTGGGCCGTTGTTGCATCTGACTTCATGCAAATGCTTGTTATCATGGCTGTGACGATTACTTGTGCAGTTGCGGCATACTTCCACGGTGGCGGTCTAGGCAACATCGTTGCAAACTTCGATGGCGACTTCATGGTTGGTAACAACCTGAACTACATGAGCATCTTCATCCTTTGGGTTGTATTCATCTTCATCAAACAATTCGGTGTAATGAACAACAGCATCAACGCTTACCGCTACCTGTGTGCAAAAGACAGTGAAAATGCGCGTAAAGCGGCTGGCCTTGCATGTGTACTAATGATTGTTGGTCCACTGATTTGGTTCTTACCTGCTTGGTACGTAAGTGCATTCATGCCTGACTTCGCAGAACAATACGGTTCAGTGGGTGCAGACGCTGCTTACCTAGCATTCGTACAAAACGTAATGCCAGCAGGTATGGTTGGTCTTCTAATGTCAGCAATGTTCGCAGCTACCATGTCTTCTATGGACTCTGGTCTAAACCGTAACGCAGGTATCTTCGTGATGAACTTCTACAGCCCAATTGTTCGCCCACAAGCGACACAGAAAGAGCTGGTTGTAGTAAGTAAAGCAACGACAGTAATGATGGGCTTCATCATCATCGGTATTGGCTTGTTCATCAACTCACTGCGTCACCTAAGCCTGTTCGATATCGTACTAAACGTTGGTGCATTGATTGGCTTCCCAATGCTTATCCCTGTACTTCTAGGTATGTGGGTTCGTAAGACTCCAGACTGGGCTGGTTGGGCAACACTGATTGTTGGTGGTTTCGTTTCTTACATCTTCGGTATCTCTCTACAAGCTGAAGACGTACAGAACTGGTTTAACCTAGAGCACGCACTAACAGGTCGCGAATGGTCTGACTTGAAAGTAGCACTGAGCTTGGCAGCACACGTTGTGTTCACTGGTGGCTTCTTCCTAGCAACAACACTGGTTTACAAGGGTCGTACACCGGAGCGTGAAGCGGAAGTTGAGAAGCTATTCGAGAACTGGAACACACCAGTAGTGGCCGAGTCTCAAGAGCAGCAAAACCTAGACACAAAACAGCGTTCAATGCTTGGTAAGCTAATCTGTACTGCGGGTTTCGGTATCCTAGCGATGGCACTGATTCCAAACGAGATTACAGGTCGAGCACTGTTCCTACTATGTGGTTCGATTGTACTGTCAGTCGGTGTCCTACTGGTTAACGCCTCTCGAGGTGGTGTAAAAAAGCTCGATGAACCAGCGGCAATGAAATAGCATTATTCCTAGGTAAACATTACCTTGAAATCAAAACGCCCAAGCAGAGATGCTTGGGCGTTTTTTATAGTTCCTTTACGATGAAGAGAGCTTGTTTGCTATAAAAAGAGTTTCTTAGCTATGGAGAAAGTTTCTTTGCCACGAAGTGACAGACATTTATGTTCAGAGCTCTAATCCGTCAATGCCTTCGCTCTGAGCGTTTGGTCTAGCTCGTATAGGTGTTCAGCAGCTTCCATATGTTGAGGATAATCCGCAAATTTCTCGCGCTGCTCTGGCGTCATCTTACAAGTTTCATCTACTAGCATTAGCGTCCAATACAACTTAGTGGTGCGTAACATCGCCAGTAACGGCTTCAGCACCTCTTTTTCATATACTTGAATTAGCTGTTCAATCCACTCGTCCCGTTCGTCTTCGGTTGAAATAGCACCTTCAATCGCTGCAATAACGTTTAGGTACTTTGGGTTGGTCTTGAGCTTGTCCATAACAGACTCTGTCTCTTTAGCTAGCTCTTCAAGCTCTAGCCTTATTGCAGCGATCCAACTCGCTTGGGTAAGTGCGTCAGCGTCAATTGTCTCAAAATCAGACTTGATGCGACGCTCAACATTCTTTTGCGCTTGCTTAACGACAGAACGGACTTTTTGAAAAGGAAGTTGGTACTCCTTACCTAGCTCAGTGATCAATGTGTGAAAACCACCATTTGGTAAATGCAGGTTCTCTTTAAATGTCGCCAAAGCCGCCTCTTGTTCAGGTGTAAGGTTACTCATTCTCTGTCCTTTTAATCTCTTCTAACTCTCAACGGACTGCCGAGCATAACATCATTCACTCTTGCTGTAGGAACGAGTCCCTCTTATGAGCCCAAATATCTCTTTAAGTGACGAGATAATAGGCACTCGTGGCATTAAATGGTAAATCCTGAACTTCTGAATTCTGTACATTACGTACACAAGGGTTGTATCGCAGACAGGAGTCTCCCAACTAAATAAGAGAACACCATGACATACTCAGACTACAAAGAATCCGACCTACACAAATGCGTTATCGTTACGGGCGAGTTACTCACATCGACAGCCAAGTTTGCTATCAAAGCCAGCACCACTCTATTTAAGTGTTTTCGTTGGGTCGCTATTAAGGCTTATCGATATGTCATGAAATAGACTTTAACGCGTTAAGCACCCCAACCAAAATTTCAAAAAGCGCTACCTAATAAAAGGTAGCGCTTTTTCGTTTTTCACATTTCAGGTTAACAGTCTCATAGAACCTAAAGCGATGAAAGTTTATCCAATCGGTGGCGTTAAATGGTAAAACTCATCAAAACAAATCGTCGATACTACACCTGTTCCAACGAAACAGACTTATTAAATAATACAGGTACTAAGATGAAAAAGATGGCACTAAAGATTGTAGGACTCACGGTTTTAGCTTCGGCGCTAACGGGTTGTATCGGTAGTAATGCTGTCACAGGGAAAGTGATGAAATTCAACGTAGAAGTTGTAGATAACCGCTACGCTCGAGCAGGCGTGAACTTCTTACTTGCCCCCGTCTACGGTATCACTACCGCCGCCGACTACGTGGTGTTCAACTCACTAGAGTTCTGGACTGGCAAAAACCCTATCAGTGGCGCGCCACACGTCTTTGATACGGAAGCAGACACACACTTCAAAGTGAATGATGAACTCGACCCAAGCCTGAAAGAAGCTCCGGTTGCACCCCTGTCTAACAATCGCACCATCGAAACAGGCGAAATGATTCAGATTGATGAAAACACTATCCAGATAGATATCGTGTACAACACAGGCGAAAGTGCAACCTTAACGGGTATTAGAGAGGGTGAAGAAGTCAGTTACTACATGAATGGTGAGCTTGTTTCTCAAACGACCATTAGCGAGCTAGAGGCCCTAAAGAACGGTAACGCATAAACCGGTTTAAACGTTTAATTAGACATTAATAGAAAGGCCGTTGAGAGTCACATCACTCTCAACGGCCTTTCTCGTTTATTTCCAGTGCTAGCTAATTTTGGCTATCTTGCCCTTGATTCAATCGAATGCTCACCAAGCTGGCCACCATGATAGCAAGATAGAAGCTTCCGATGATTGATTCCATAAATACGAAGAACTGAGCAACGGGAAGTACCGGAGAAATATCGCCATAACCCACCGTCGTAAGCGTAATAAAGCTAAAGTACATCGCGTTAAATAAATTACTCAGCCACTCTCGCTCTTCTAACCCGTTAAACGCGTTGGGGAGAACCTCCAAGATCAACAGATAGATGGTTGCCCAAGCCAAACCGATTAAAAGGTAGATACAGATGGAGCCAATAATGTGGTTCTTAGTAACATTAGATGCCTGCATCACCTGTTTAAGTGCCGAGTAAATATGAGAGAACAGAAACGCCGCGAGTGCTAATAGAGTGACAATAGAGAGGTTATAATCCTCAAAGAATGAGAATACCCCAGATACCCCTGCCGTGAGCAAAAGTAAGCCATACCATGAACGATACAGTGCTCGCTCTTGATGTATCCCTGCAATAGAAACCGCCAATGTCATGATTATCAGGAACAAAATTGTCTTTTGCCCTTGAGGGTAGAACTGCTGCATTACCGCACAACCGAAGAACAGCACTAGCAAGGCAAAAAACAGAAAGTAAAAATTGTCATCCTTCGACACTGACTTCATCTAACTCGCCTCTTTTTCTTTCTGGTCTTGTTGGTCAACCTGTTTATCTTGATCTAAGTTGAGCCAGACCATCATCAGCTCATAAGTTAAGCTCAGTACCACTGCCCCTACAAACAAGCCAACAATACCTGACATCGCCATTCCCCCTAGTGCACCGAGAAGGATAACCAGCATAGGAATGTGAGAGCCACGGCTTAATAGAACAGGCTTTAGAATCGCGTCGCTGCCACTCACTAGCAAACACCAGATTAAAAACAAGCTGGCCGCGAGTGTCGACTCAACACTGAACATGTAGATAATCGCAGGGAGTAGCGCCAGAATCGGTGGTAGTTGGATAATCGCAACTAACAGCACCGCTAACGCCCAGAAAGCAGCGGCAGGAACACCAGCAATCACTAAACCAATTGCAGACATCACTGACTGAATCAAAGCAACCCCAATTACCCCCTGAACCACGCTGCGCACCGTCACCTTGGATAGTTTCACTAACTCTTCGCCACGGCCACCCGTCAGCCGCGCGACCAAATGCGTTAAGCCGATTTGGCACTTATCGGCATTATTCATAAATACACCCGCAATGATGGTAGAGATAATAAACTGAACAAAACCTCCCCCTAGCGAGCCCAGAATAGATGCAGCTTTTGCAGCGAACTGTTTTATCTCATCCGCATATTTAACAAAGGCGCCTTCAATGTTGGTTGATGCGTACACCAACGCACCATAGATCTTCTCCCCCACAAGAGGGATTTCTTGCAGAGACTGTTTAGGCTTAGGGACGGATAATGTGCCATCTTGCAGGCCAGCCATTAGGTCAGATGCACTGGTATAGATTCCTGAGGACAACGCGATAAGAGGGATCAGAAGCAGCAACACACCAACAAAACTCAACAAACCACTGGCTTTGCCTTTGGACATTCCGGTCTTATTTGAGATAGCAAACGCCACTGGATAAAGCGCTGTCGCTATAATCGCTCCCCACACCACCAGCAGAATAAAGGGACGTAGAATTGAGAAACACCAATACACAAGGATCGCTACAGCGGCAATTTTGATCGCAGCATCAATCGCTTGTTTAGAAAAGTCGTCAGTTAACTTCATAAAACATCCTTGTTCATTAAAAATTAAGGCTGGTTTTGCAGAAACTTCCAATTCCGAGTCTCAAGGAACAGGGAAGCTAAAATCATATAAACACCGATCATCACCAATTGAACAATGCGTATCAGTGTGTTGCTATCAATGTCACCTGAGCTCATCAAGGTACTGCCAATAAGAACAAGTAAGGTACTAAACGCCGTCGCAAATATCGGGGCTTTCTCTGGCACGGTATAGATTTTCCGAGCCATAAAGATCGCTACTAAACCAATAAACAGCGAGTAAAAAACAATATTAGGCACGATGGCAAGAATAGAGAACGCCGCAATAGCCAGCAGCCCGCCGATGCCATTACTGATCACCAAGAAGGCGCTCAGTTTCACTGACTTCTCTGCCGTGATCATCAAAGAGAGAAGCGCAATAAACATCATAGTCAACAATGCTTCAGAGATTTGAAAAATGAAGAAGAAACAAACCACTGGATAAGAGATGATCATCGCTCTAAACGCAGCATACCAACGCTGTTGGCGATCAAGAGGCGGTGCCGCAAAGCCTGAGAAGTCGGATTCTGGTTCAGGGAAATAGATATGAACCAACGCAAAGATCAGCACCGATACCACACCAGACGTCGCTAATCCTGATGCTAAAAGTACAGAAACTCCCGGATTAGATATCGCCATAAACGGCAGCATCAGTACGGCGATCAGCAAAATGGTCGCGAATAAATTCCACTTGGGGTCGACAAACAAGTAGTAACCCCAAAGCATCATCAAACCAACCAACACCAACAACGGGACCGGGTACTGGGTAATCCCTCTTGAGAGCAACAAGCCCAATACCATGGTTGCGACCAATGCAAGTAGAAGCTCGTAAACCGTCTCTTTATGTAGATTTGGCTTATCAATCAAGAACTTTGCAGTAAACACAGGCGCAACGAATGCCAAGGGCCAATTGATCCAGGCGGCAATAAAAACCGATATGGTTACGCCCACTGTGAAACGCAAAATTCGTCGCTGTACCTGTTCATCTAGGATGACGTTATCTGACATAAGAAAGCACGCTGATGAAACGAATCCAGAGTTTGCCAATCGCATTAAAGATGAAGTTATCACCGCTGTAGACAATCACATCCGCTTGGCCGCCCACTCGAAGTAAACCCAACACATCATCTCGTTCAAACTCGATGGTGATAGGTAACATCTGAGTTTGTCGTAACCAGCCTGTCTGCTGATTCGCTTGAGCGAGCTTACCCGCTTGATCGTTTTGCCCCCAATCAACACCCCAGTCGATGCTCGTCACTTTTCCTTTAATGACCTTGCCCGGCGCAAAGTCTAAAGCCACTTCGACTTCATCTCCGACCGTGACATTGCCCAAGCTGTTTTCACGATAATACGCTTCTATCCAGATATCCTGAGTTGAAACAAAGGTCATGATTGGCTGACCAGAAGAGGCATAGAAACCCTCGGACAAACTGAAATTTGAAACACCACCTTGGGTTGGTGCCGTGATAACGGTTCTCTCTAGATTGAGTTGTGCTTGCTCAAGCGCTAATAAGGCCGCTTTAACTTGGCTATTCTCTTCACCCTCTTTACCCATCTGTTGCTTGGCGCGCTCTAAATCCGCCTCTGCATTGGATACCGCTGCACGCGCTGTGGCAACCGCTGCTCGTGCCTTATCTGCATCCGACTTAGACACAACGCCTTTGTCCGCCATTGCCAGTACGCGTTTCGCTTGTAGATCTGTATTCTGTCTTTCGACAATCGCTGAAGTCAGTTTGGCCTGTGCAGAAGCAATATTGGCGGTTTGAGCACCCACGTTCTGTCCAGCAATTTCTAGGTTTTGCTCTGCTTGCGCCACAGCAATCCGATAATCAGAATCATCCAATACTGCTAGCACGTCACCCTGCTCCACCAATTGGTTGGGTTGAACTCGGATATCCAGGACTTTGCCAGAGACTTCTGGTTTTATGGGAACGATGTAACCTTTAACGCGGGCGTTGTCAGTAATTGGAATCACACGATCTGAGATAACACTAAAAATCAGCATCGCAGCAACAGACAACAACAAATAGTTGGTCACCTTCCTGACTTTATCTTTTTTATTTACTTGAGGTGTGGATTCACTGTTTGCAGATGATTCCGACTCTTTAGTTTCAGACATACCACTCCCTTTCATCTAGGTAACATCAACAAAATTAATACTTTAAAAATAAGCGTACTCGTGGAAAACTCAAGAAATTGCAGTTAAATTTATCTGATGGCACTCTGTAACTGATAGATGCGTCTAATTTAATGCCAATACACGCATGTCTATTGAAAAAACACACAAAGGATTGTTTCGTGATGGCAGAAACCAAGTATCAAGTTCCTGTAATACAAACCAATTATGCAAAGATCTTGGTGCAGATGTTTAGCGACTATGGACTCGACTTGCATCAATTGCTGAAAGACTCTGGTCTTCCTCCCGATCTAATCCAGTCCGACAGTGATTTTGTGCCCTCAGAGTCCATTAAACGCTTGATTTACCTAACTTCTGCTCAACTTGGGGTTTCAAAGTTTACTGATCTGCTTGGGCTAGCATTTCGACGCCGCATCATCCCACATGTCTTGCATCAGTTTGTCGATTACCAAACCATTGGCGACGCGCTTCAACACATCAATCAAATTTTCTCTAACGACTCGCCAGGGAGCCGCGTTTCTTTAGTCCAAGAACATGGCCAAGTTTGGTTCTGCCGTCAGGCACCGGACGATGATTCAACGATGTTTCAATGGGGCGAGGCTTTTGCCATCATCTACATCATTGAACTCATTACGATTCTCTCCAACAGTCAGTGGCAGCCCAATAAAATCCGACTTCAAGGTAGAGAAACAGACGTCATCAGTACTATCACTACTAGCCGTTGCCAACTCTTTATAGAACAAGGCATGACAGCGGTGATGATCCCCAGTGATATCTTGATATTGCCGATTCAGCTTACCAGTAAAGACCTTAGCCCCAAGCCTGCCCTTGTGGAATGGCACACCAGCTTTACTGATAGTATCTACGAGCTACTTAAGCCGTATATGAAAGAGCAAGATCTATCGATCGAAGATGCCGCTCAATTGCTTAACTTTTCGGTGCGAACTTTCCAGAGAAAACTCAAGCAAGAGAACACCTCTTTTCGCAAAATAAAAGAGAATCTAATGTTTTCGGTAGCATGTGAACTGATGGAAGAAGGCCATACGCTAACCTACATTTCCAGCCAACTTGGCTACACCAATATTTCGCACTTTTCGAGAGCCTTTAAACGTGTATCAGGGCTAACGCCTAAAATTTACCAACGGTCTATTTCATCTACTCGATAGAAGAACTAAACCGTTGAGTGCATTGGGCTATTGTGACTATTTTTCACAATGACTTTTACCATTTCACGCCACACTCGAACTTAAATGTCGGGTAACAAGGAGATTCACTATTCCAATCAGAGGGTTAAAGTTGGGAATCGAGCACCTCGCAAAGCGAGCTGTAAAAAACTCGCAAGATCGATTGCCCCATAAAGCTCCGCAACATCTTGTACTCGATAGTGAATGATCATGGCCAGTCCTCCGTCGTTGATAGGATTTCAAATAATGAATGAAATTCCATCTTGGCGGATTCCCATACCACTTACTTACCATTTTATGCCACCGATTTAAGATAAGACTGCGGTAAACGCCGATAAAGACAGACTGTGCCTTCTAGACCTTGCGCTCTTTACGATACTGCTTAGGTGTCATCTTCATTTGACGTTTAAAGGCGCGAGTGAAGTGTGAAGAGTCTGAGTAACCCATTTTGGCGCCGATATCTGTAATTGATAAATCAGAGTGCTCAAGTAAAAATAGTGTCTGCTCTAGCACCATCTCTTCTATCAAGGCTTTGTAAATCACTCCCTCTTTTTCCAAACGGCGTTGGATTGTCCTCACGTTGATGTTGAGGATCTCAGAGGCAAGACTAATCGGCAGTTTACCCATAGACAAATAGGGCTTAATCGCTAACTGAAACGAGCTAACAAATGAGTGAACGCCACTGATTTGCTTAATGGGTTGTTGAAAATTCTCAGCCTTCATACTCAAATTGCGAGCTAAGACGATAGGCGATTGCATAAGTGAGTCAGGAATTTCAAATGCCGTGACCGGACGACCAATAAAAAACTGAGCCTCTGCCATCTCAGGTAGTGATTGGAAATACTCTAAATCACTGCTTTGGATCCCTACCTCAGTTGCACGCCACTTACCTTGAGTCAGACTCAGAAGTAACTCATTAATGAATATGACCGAGAATAACTCTGACAGTTTAAACCATGGCGCGTCGGAAAGAGGTTTTTCGCGCACCAACCACCATTTCCCGCCAGACTGCTTAGTGTAAATAATGGCCCCCGTGGAACGAGCTTTAAGCAACTCAGCGAACTCATCTAAAACGGCTTTCAGCGAAGTCCGTTCAGATAATTGAGCTAAAAACTTAGGGACATAAACTTGCTTACAGAAACTCCATAACAAGAGCGTTAATTCTTCTCTGGATGCAGACTGCTCCATCAACTCAAGCACGTTCTTAAATGCGGTTTCAGGAAGGTGCTGATAGTCCCGTTCATGAGTAAAAATATCGTTAGGGATCTTCGCTTCCCGCAGTAAGAAATAAATGTCTTGGTCAAACTGCTGCAGCAGTTCAACAAACCACTCCACATCATCGGCATTGACGATGGCAATCGAATTACTCTGCTCCGCCATTAATGGGTCCTTTCACAATGGGTTCTATATTATTCTAATCAAAAAAAGGGCCGCTATATGCGACCCAATCCATTTCTGCCTGACGAATCTCAATTTATAGCTTAATTGATTTCGTCATGCCGGCTTCAGCGTGCCCTTTAAAGTTACACGCGAATTCAACGTTATTGTCACCGTGGAAGTGCCACATAAACTGACGGGCCTTTTTGGGTTCTACGACTATAGAGTTCTTGGTGTCATGTTCCATGCCCGCCATTGCTGCCATCATTTTGCGGTGACTCTCTAGTTCTTCTTTGCTACCAATCGAGAATTCATGAGGCTCATTGCCTGCATTCATTACCACAAACTGCACCACATCATTTGCCTCGATCTTAACTTCTTTCTTGAAAGTAATGGTTTTGTCGTCATTGAGGATCACATGAACCACTTTGTCTGGTTTAGCGCCATTAGCTGGCATCCCTACACTAGATGTACGTTGCATTCCCATCATATTCGAGTGATCCATAGTGGAATGGTCCATCATTTCATGATTCATCGAGCTGTGATCCATCTTTCCATGGTCCATTTTAGGGTGGTCCATCTGTGCAAAAGAAGAAGAAGTGAATAGAGCTAGACTCAAAGCGATAGTTGTCTTTTTCATAATAATTCCTAATGTTGTTTTGACCCAGCGAAAGTCTCACCGGGCCATTTAATTCAATAATCTAGAGAGAACCTATTTCAGATCTCGCTGTTTCCACAAAACAAAAATGGCGGGGATCACCAGCAGAGTCAGAAGTAACGCTGAGGCCATGCCTCCTATCATTGGGGCTGCAATTCTCTGCATGACTTCTGAGCCTGTACCCTGCCCGTACATAATTGGAATCAAACCGATGATTACCGTCAGAACCGTCATCATCACCGGGCGAACTCTTAAGCCAGCGCCTTCACGAATCGCATCCAGCAGATCCTTGTGCTGCAGCGGTGTGTGCGCATTCTCGTGGTCTTGTTTCTTGAAGTTCCACGCTTGGTTGAGATACACCAACATAATCACTCCGATTTCCACAGCAACGCCAGCCAAGGCAATAAAGCCAACGCCTACGGCAATCGAGAAGTTGTAACCGAGATAATGCATCAACCACACCCCGCCAACCATCGCAAGCGGCAAAGTCAGCATGATCACCATGACTTCTCCAACACGTCGGAAGCTCAAGTAAAGTAAGAGCATGATGATTGCAATGGTGATTGGCACAACAATGCTCAAGCGCTCCTTAGCTCGCTCCATGTATTCGTATTGGCCAGACCAAGCCAACGAGTAACCAGCAGGAAGCTCTAGATGTTCTGCCACCGCACTCTTGGCGTTTTCGACATAAGTTCCTAAGTCACGCCCTTCAATATCAACAAATACCCAACCGTTTGGACGCGCATTTTCCGTCTTGATCATTGGCGGACCATCTTCGTAACGCACGTCAGCGACATCGGCTAACGCGATGCGCGCACCATTCGCCGTTATCAGAGGCAGGTTTTGCAGCTTGATCACCGAATCACGATACTCTTGCGGGTAACGAACATTAATCGGATAACGCTCTAAACCTTCTACCGTCTCACCGACATTCATTCCGCCTACCGCTGTTGATATCACTTGCTGTATCTCAGCGATGTTTAGGCCATAACGCGCAGCAGCTCGGCGATCAATGTCGATAGTGACATAACGACCACCGGCTACACGCTCCGCATAGACAGACGCAGTTCCCGGTAAGTCATTAAGGATAGGTTCAATATCTGCCCCTATCTTCTCGATCACTTTCAGATCAGGTCCTGCAATCTTGATCCCGATCGGAGTCTTAATCCCCGTCGCCAACATATCGATACGAGTTTTGATTGGCATAACCCAAGCATTGGTTAGGCCCGGGAACTGAATCAGGTTATTGAGTTCATCACGCAGCGACTCCGGTGTGACACCGTCACGCCAAGTATCTTTAGGTTTAAACTGAATCACCGTCTCAATCATGGTTAGTGGCGCGGGATCGGTCGCTGTTTCTGCTCGGCCGATCTTGCCCCACACCGTTTCTACTTCAGGAATGGTTTTAATCAACTTATTGGTTTGTTGGAGTAATTCACGCGCTTTACCTATCGAGATACCCGGATAGGTCGTCGGCATGTACATCAAATCTCCTTCATCCAGCGGTGGAATGAACTCGCTGCCTAGCTTACTGGTTGGGTAATACGCAGATGCCATCAAGGCCAGTGCGACCATGATGATCGTTTTCGGGAAACGCAAGCTTAGGTTAAGCAATGGGCGATACAGTCCAACCAAGCCTTTATTGATTGGATTCTTATGCTCAGGGAGGACCTTGCCACGAATGAAGTAACCCATAAGCACAGGAACTAAGGTAATCGCTAAGCCCGCAGACGCCGCCATTGCATACGTTTTAGTGAACGCCAACGGTGAGAACATCTTGCCTTCTTGCCCTTCCAATGCGAACACAGGCACGAAGCTCAACGTAATAATAAGAAGCGAGAAGAAAAGCGGTGCCCCCACTTCTTCAGCAGCTTTACCTATCACTTGCCAACGATTGTTATCATTCAGCGGTGTGCGCTCAATGTGTTTATGCACGTTCTCAATCATCACGATCGCGCCATCAACCATAGCGCCGATAGCAATTGCGATCCCGCCTAGAGACATGATGTTGGCGTTGATTCCTTGCCAGTGCATCACGATAAACGCCGACAAAATGCCAACTGGAAGGCTCAGTGCGATGACTAATGATGAGCGAATATGGAATAGAAATAACGCGCACACAATCGCGACCACCAAGAACTCTTCAGCAAGCTTCTGCCAAAGGTTTTCTACTGCCGAGTTAATCAAGGTTGAGCGGTCATAGGTCGCAACAATCTCAACCCCATCCGGCAAGCTGCGTTGTAACTCATCAAGCTTGGTTTTTACTTCAGCGATTACCTCACTGGCGTTCTCACCAAAGCGCATGACGATAACTCCGCCAACGGCTTCACCTTCACCGTTTAGCTCTGAGATACCACGACGCATTTGAGGGCCAAGATTCACGTCAGCAATATCACCAAGTAATAACGGTGTACCTTTAGCGGTCACTTTCAAAGGAAGTGCTTTGAGATCGTCAATGCCACTCAAATAGCCCGACGTGCGCACCATATGCTCAGCTTCTGCCACTTCAATAACCGATGCGCCTGTTTCTTGGTTACCGCTTTGAATAGCATTGTTGACCTGCTTCAGTGTGAGGTCGTAGGCACGCAATTTAGCGGGATCAATTTGCACTTGATACTGCTTAACCATGCCACCGACCGTCGCCACTTCAGACACACCATTGACGGTTTGCAGCTCATACTTTAAGAACCAGTCTTGCAGGCTACGAAGTTCCGCCAGATCATGCTGACCAGTTTTGTCTTGTAGAACGTAACTGTAGATCCAGCCCACACCGGTCGCATCTGGGCCAAGTGTTGGTTTAGCACTGGCTGGCAGCTTAGGAGCGACTTGGCTGAGATATTCCAATACCCTTGAACGTGCCCAATACATGTCGGTGTCATCGTTGAAGATGATATAAACGTACGAATCACCAAAGAACGAATAGCCTCTAACGGTTTCCGCACCGGGTACTGCGAGCATTGCTGTAGTAAGCGGATAGGTCACCTGATCTTCTACCACTTGCGGTGCTTGTCCCGGATAGCTGGTTTTGATGATAACTTGCACATCAGAAAGATCCGGAATGGCATCGACAGGCGTATTCTTCACACTGTAGAGGCCACCTAAAGTCAGAGCGATAGTGGCGACAAGCACCAAGAATCGATTGCTGATCGACCAGCGAATAATTGCATTAATCATCACTACTCCTCAGCCGACTCAATTTTCTTCAACACATAGTCCGTGCCAGATTTCACCACGAGGAAACGCACTTTTTGTCCCTCTTTGTAATCATCAAGTGGAATATCATCGCTAGCGGTGAAATTCATCTCTCCGGCTTGCCACTGCCACTCATCAACGGCTTGGTGATTCACTGTGATCATGCCAAAATCTGCCATCAGCATAGTGATATCGCCTTCGACCCAGACTTCCGGCGCCATTGTGTTATCACTTTGGCTCACTTCGGTGACTTGGAATTGGCCTGAATCGGTCTTCTCCATTTTAAAATCGATCGCCTGACCGTTCGCTAAGCCAGATAAATCAACCTCATCAGAGAAGGTAAAGTCCATCACCATTCCCGGCCAATCCCACTCGGGAACCGGTTGATGCTCAATGGTTGCCATGCGGTGTCCCACCATCAGATTGGTGATACTGCCTTTTGCCCACACGGAATCGCTCATCTGCATTGGCTCTTCATCGATAGAAGAGATTCGAGACAAATCCGCCGTTTGGCTAGACTCCGAATCCAACATGAAGTGAGCAGAAGTTACGACGCTCACACCCTGTTCGAGACCTTCAAGCACTTCGACACGATCGCCCGCTTCACGCCCTACACGTATACGATGTGAGCGATATTTACCTTCACCTTCAGACAACACCACTCGCGTCATGCCACCCGAGTGAATCACCGATGAGCGTGCTACTGTTAGGACTTGATCGTCACTTTCTGGTTTGAGCGTGATGTTCGAGAACATATTCGGCTTCAGTTCACCATCAGGATTGGGAAACTTAAGACGCACTCGCAGTGTTCGAGTGGTTGGATCTAGGATTGGGTAAACGTAATCCACACGACCGCTCCATTCGCCCCCCGGAACCGCGTCTAACGTCATCGAAGCTGCAGTGCCTTGTGAAATCCAGTGTGCTTGACGTTCAAACACCTCGGCATCAACCCAAACTTCTTCCAGCGGGCCGGCGCTAATGACTGCTTGAGCAGGAGAAAGATAACCACCCTCTCGAATATTTAAGGTTGCGATAACCCCATCGGCTGGCGCTTTTATTTCAATGGTTTGCGATGCTTTGCCACGTCTCACGATTTGATTGATTTGCTGTTTATCAACTCCCAAAGAGATCAATCGTTCCTTAGCACCTGAGATCATACCTTTACGACCCGTTTTATAAGCGCTCAACAGCTCTTCTTGTGCCTTAACTAACTCTGGAGAATAGAGTGTAAACAGCACTTCACCCTTGGATACAGTTTCACCTACCGCATTAATAAATAGGTCTTGAACCCACCCCGCCGCACGGACGTTGGTCTGCCACAGACGACTTTCATCAAAGGCAACGTAGCCCACCGTCTCTATTTTTGGCGTCAAAGGTTCTAACATCACAGATTCGGTTTTTACCCCAAGGTTGTTCTCCACTGAAGGGTCAATGGTGACCGTCCCCGGTTTATCTTTTTTTCCTGCCAAGTCATCAGCATAAACAGGAACTAAGTCCATCCCCATAGGTGACTTACCCGGCTGGTCTCGTTGATAGTTCGGGTCCATCGGGGCAACCCAATAAAGCGGCTCATCTGCGCTTTTTTCTGACATTTCTCCACTCATAGCAGCGTGGTTCATCGGGAAAAATTGACTCGCACCAACACCGATTGCTGCACCAACGACAAGAGCGATACTTGCGACTGTAAATGATTTCATGATGTTTCCTTATTGCGCTTGTGGCGTTGTCTTTGATGATTGAGAAGGCTGGTGATATGAGCCACCAACAAGCGCAGCCAATTGACTGTTAACTATGTTTAAATCCGTGATTAATCTCTGCTGTTCTAGCTCGATATTGAGCGCGTTAGTCATAGCAGTGATCACGTCATTAAATTGCGCAGTGTTATTTTGATAACCGCGTTCAACGGCCTTTGTGGTTGCATCAGCTTGAGGAATAAAGCTGTTTTGATAACGTTCGATACGCTGAGATAGGTTGTCTCTATCCACCAAAAGCGCGTTTACTTTGGCGTTCATTTGACTAAGAAGCGTCTCTTTCTGAGCACGTGCAGAACCCACTTGGTACTGAGCAGCTTCAACACTCTTGTCTTGACGATTGCCCGTAAACAATGGGATATCCATAGTCACATAAGCACTGACCAGATCTGACGCCGGATTACCTTGCATATTATTCGCTTGTCGATAGGCGTACATCACCTCGACGCCGAACTGAGGTAGATACGCTTGCTCTGCAATCTCTACTTGCGTTTCGTTGACGGTGATAGCCGTATCCGCAGCACGAACCATAGGGTGTGACTGCAATAAAGCGTAGTATTGGGATTGACCAACGTAAGGCTTTAATTGGCCTTCTAAAGCTTGCCAACTCAAGGCGTTACTGGCCTGAATAGATTGAGGTTGTGCGCCTGGTTGTGACGCATCTATAGCAAAATTTGCCTGTGATGAATTCAACCAATCTGAACCTAGCCACTCAGAAAGCTGAGCAATAATTCGACGCTGTTGCTGCTGATTAGCTTGCAGCTTTTCATCAAACTTAGCGACATTCAGTTGAGCATTGAGCAGGTCCTGAGCTTCGCTGTTACCGATTCCATAATTGGTCTCAATAAAACGCTCAAGCTCTACCATTAAACGACGCGTTTCTAACAAGGTTGAACGTGCAGCTTGCTGATAACCCAGCTCCAACCATAGTGTGGTAATGGTGTTGGTGATTTCTCTTTCTCGGACAGCAACTTGCAAGTCAATACCATCTGCTTGCTGGCTTGACTGGCGCTCCTTTAAATCCAACGTCGAACCACGTTCAAACTGCTGCATTAACCCAACAGAAATATTGGTCATAGGATCTTCGTCGAACTTAAAACTATCGACAGGAAGGCCACCAAAACCCACTTTTAGCTTTGGATCACTGAGGGTGGCTGAAGCGATACCCGCATGACGAGTCGCTTGAGATTGAGCGATGAGCTGCTGACGACCGCTATCACGCTGCAAGGCTTGGTCAATAAGCAGTGCTAACTGGCGCTCTTGGGCTTGTAGAGTCTCTAGTTCACCAGTAACAACAGCACGACTTCCGTTGGCAGAGGTCACTGCCTCATTTGACGATGCTGCCATCACAAATGCAGGCATCGCTATCAAGCTGGTGCATATTGGCAGCACCAACCATCTCGATTCAATATTCACAAGAATAAATCCATTTTGTGGCGTTAAAAAACGCATAGATCGCACCTAGGCTCAACCTGGTAGGTCGGTCTTAGGTAATGAGATTTGGGAATTGTGAATTAAGCGGAAGGCGGTCTTAGAATAGACTGAATGCGCGCAACTTTACTGCCAATAATCACAGAGTGATAAGGAGCAAGCGAGTAAGCAAAACTGGATAAGGAACTGATAGATTGGATTGGGTAAGACCAGCTCAGGCAGATAGACACACAGCAATTGGCGCCCATATCCCCACCGTGTGAGCAATGAGATGTCTCATGTTGTCCCATATCATGCATAGATTGATCATCACTAGAAACATCACACATTGAAGACATTGCATGAGTCATCATACTCGCGTGATGGCAAGACATCGTCTCTTTATCCATCATCTGCATTTCCATGGTTGACGCACTGGAGACAGACGTCGACATCAACATCGCAAAGATGCTGAAGATCGTAATCCAAAATGTCTTAAGTGAATGCGTCATAACCAATCCATATATTTTGAACCGTCACTATAAAGGTTACCCCAAGGGTAAGGTCAATGGCTCTTTAGACAAATATAGCTCCAATACTGATTAAGCGCTCATTAAATAGACTTATTGATGCTTTTCTACCAATTATCTTTGTCGTCTAGACAAAACACCCTAGTTGATGTCGTGCAGACACAAATTTACTATGCGCAACATCAGTTTTAACAACGAATCTTCAAATACTTAGAAGCGTCGGTTAATCCATGGTCATGAAACAGGTCATTTTTGAATTTCGATTCGTCCCCAGTTTATGAGCCCATTTGGTGCTCGTTTCTACCTGAATGAACCTTTGGAATTATTTGTGAACGTTTTAAAGAATATTTGCCCACTTAAAATGGGGAAAGAGCGTGACAAGCGCGAGTATGATTTGCGAGTACTGAATCGTGTTAGTGATAGTGAATACGCTTCACGCATGGCAATTTGGGATACTCTGTTGATGGGTAAACCAGCTGCAAGTGAAATGAAAGGGTTTATGGATGAGGCTTTCAACAAGCTTCAAAATGAACTGAAAGAGACCAGCCGCGAGTTATCGATTAACTACACCGATTTTATTGCTATGGCGCATGAAGAAGTGAATTACATCAAGATATTCGTTGCGGATAACAAGGTGCAAATCGGTTGGTACATTGCTATCGCTTTAACGATTGCAGGAACCATCGCTCTTTGTATGCAGTAGGCTGAGTTCAGCTCATACAAAATTCACCAAAATATGACTAGAAAACAAGTTACTCGTTTTGAGCCGTTGTTTTCTAGTCAATTGAAATCTGAGCTACTCCATTTCTGAACTATTCTATTTCTAAATTACCCCATCAAAGAGAGCAGATGCTGAGCAGCAGCTTTGGGATCATCGGCCTGACAGATAGCTGAAACTAAAGCTAAACCATGTACACCAGTCGCCATCAACTCGGGGATATTACTCTCGTTAATTCCACCAATACCAACGATCGGCAGTTTCGTTGTTTCAAGCGCACTCTTTAAACCTTCTACACCCCAGTGCTTTTTAGTATTGGTTTTGGTTGGTGTAGCAAAAATCGCACTTAAACCGATGTAGTCAATTGGAAGGTGTTCCGCTTCTTTCAGCTGCTGTTCATTCTCAATCGAAAGACCAAGTATTTTATCTTCACCAATCAGCTGTCGCGCTATCTCCGCAGGCATATCTGACTGACCAAGATGAAGCCCACCAGCGTCTACCGCCAATGCAACATCAACACGATCATTAATAATCAAAGGAACACCTGTTCCACTGAGAATCGCTTTTACACGTTGTGCTCTCTCAATGAAGGCTCTCACATCACCATGCTTTTCTCGTACCTGAACCATGGTCACGCCCCCAGCGACACCCTGTTCAACAACATGTTCTAATGTGGCGAGATCTTGCTGATCGTCGGTGACAAGATACAACTTGTATGGATTGCTCATTGATTTGGAGTCCTTATTAATGCACGTACTACACTTTGGAGCACTGTATGCTTTGTTATTTTTAAGTGCCTAGTTTACCGATTGATCGCACTAGAGACATCAATTACTCGCGCCATCTTCCCTCACTCGCAATTCCTAATGAGTTGTCACTTCTTACACCATGACAATATGTTACTAGGCACACATGAAACCACTCAAAAACTCTGAAACAAGCACTCAAAGACAACAAAACACCTACAAGTGACACATTAATGTTACATTTTGCATGCTCTTACATCTTAAATGTGAAATACTCTACGAGTACTTACAGGCAAGAATACAGTGAAACGCGGATTATAAGGATGTATATGCGTCAACTATCTATCTCTTTAAGAGTGAAACTGGGTTATGCGATCTGCTTACTCTTTTTCATCATCTCGGGCTTTGTTAGCTTTCAAGGGATCCAAACCCTGTCTAACGGTTTTAAACACTACAGTCTATTGAGTGGGCAAGCTGAAGAGTCCAGCAATATTGAAACCCACTTTCTACAAATGCGCCTCACCTCTGAGCGCTACCTAGCAACGCTTGATGACCAATATCAGCAAGCTTATCTCGCCAATAAAAGCGACATCGACCAACAACTGCAATCTTTACTCAGCCAAACTCAACACTCCGATAGCCTAGAACGCCTTTCTCAGGTTCAACAGAGCATTACTGCCTTTGACCAAGCTTACCAGTTGATGAGTCAGAGCCAGCAATTAATCCACCAGCTAGTCACAGTTGAGATGGTGAAAAGAGAAGAGAACGCTCTCAAAGCGGCTCAGAGCCTACTTTACGAGTCTTATAATAACGACGACTCCAACGCGAGCCTATACGCAGGGATGCTGATGGAGAACTTCTTAGCCGCGAAAATCGCAGTGCTAAGCTACTCAAACGACGGTAATCCAAAGACCTACGAAACAGGCCAAGATCTGTTTGAATATGCCCTACCCGGCATTGAGGGTGATATCCGCTCTCTAGAGTCATCAGATTACCAAGCAGAATTGATCGATAGCTTCACCGCTCAGCGCGAAGCCTACGCAACAGGTTTTGAGCAAGTCCACCAACAGAAACTTGAGAACGCTCAACTTCAAACCCAGCTGACCAGCTTAGGTGATACCCTCGCCATTGCCGTATTAGATGCACAATCTATCATCGAGCAGCAGAAAAACGCACTTATCCCAGAGCTCGAACTCAGCGAAGAGCGTTCGATTCAGATCATCGTGTTACTCACAGGCATTGCATTATTGGTTGGGACAACGAGTGCGATTCTTGTGACTCGCTCTATCAGCAAGGGGATCGCTCAGGTTAAAGAGATCACCAATGAGCTGGCACAAGGTAATTTGAGTGTTGACGTCAAAGTAACTGACCAGAACGAAATTGGTCAGTTACTGGAGAACATGAAAACCACCATAGAGTCGCTGCGCGATATCGTTCAGCAAGTAAATACTTCCAGCTTGCGCATTGGTGAAATGTCAGAGTCACTCGACAGCGTGACCACAACGGGTTCAAACAACGCGTCGCGACTCAATGACGAAATCATCAACATCTCATCAGCTGTGTCTCAGCTCGCATCAAGCACATCAGAAATCGCATCTAGCGCTAATCACGCCTCTGAAGTAGCAAGCCAAGCGACTTCAAACGTTGCGATGGGTTTAACAGAAGTAGACAAAACCCTGCAAGAGATTGGTCAAGCTGACGAGCAGATGCAACTTAGCAGCCAGAAAGTGAGCGACCTACATGCTGAGTCGATGAACATTGGCGCAATTTTAGAGGTGATTCAGGGCGTAACTGAGCAAACAAACCTGCTCGCACTGAATGCTGCGATTGAAGCTGCGCGAGCTGGTGAACAAGGCCGTGGCTTTGCCGTGGTTGCAGATGAAGTACGTACTCTAGCGAAACGTACTCAAGAGTCTGCTAGCCAGATAAATGATTTGATCACCTCGTTGCAGCGCGGTGCCAAAGACGCTCTCGAGTCGATCAAAGAGAGCCATGGCACAGTATCTCAAGCTTCGACACAGGCACAGCAGGCCTCTCAAAACCTACATGTGATCAATCAACACATTCAAGACCTTAACCAAGCAAATAGCCAGATTGCAGTTTCGGTTGATGAGCAAGATAGCCTAACTCGCTCTCTAGGTGACAATGCTCAAGGCGCGAATACCATCGCCCAGAGTAACCAAGAATCTGTGGCTAAAATTTCGGAAGCGGCGAGCGAGCTTACTGAGGTTGCACACCACCTTAAGAGCCAAGTTGACCGCTTTAAGAGCACCTAACTTACGCCGCAGCCACCGCCAATTGGATATATGCCAATAAAAATAACCCCGAGTTGATAAGACTCGGGGTTATTGTTTTTGGCTTCAGAGAGCTTTTAAGCTGCGAGTCAAACTGTAAGCTAAGCCGTCAGCTTTAGACGAGCAGTAAGCGTCTCTTCGTCTAATTGATACAGGGCGTCGAGGATATTCAATTGCAGGCTACCTGGTCCTTGCGATTGCTCTGCTGCGATTTCGCCAGCAACGCCAAGTACCGCCGCAGCAGCCAAACCGCTGTTATCACCAACCGCAACAAATGCCCCAGTGAGAGCAGACAGCGTGCAACCCATTCCCGTTACGTAAGGCATCATGGCGTGACCGTTGTTCAGTTGCGTCACCGAGTCCGCAGTTACGATATAGTCAGTCTCGCCAGAAATCACCACGCTGGCGTTGTATTCAGCCACAAGGAACTTGGCAGCGCCTAATGCTGCCTCACTGCTATCTAGAGCATCAACACCTTTGCTTTGAGCTTGTTCACCCGCCAGTGCAATGATCTCTGAAGCATTAGCGCGAATGATTAAGCGGTCTGCCTGTTGAGCAATACGACGCGAAGTGTCGGTTCTAAGCTGGCTCGCACCACAGCCGACAGGGTCAAGCACCACGGTTTTTCCATTCGCATTTGCTTGCTCAACAGCAAAGTCCATGCGCGGCGTCCAAACACTGTCTAAGGTACCAATATTGATCACCAATGCGCCTGCAAAAGACATCATCTCAGCCATTTCCTGCTTTGAGTGTGCCATGATGGGTGACGCACCCAGTGCCAGCAGAGCGTTCGCACTGTTATTCATAACCACATAGTTGGTGATATTAACCACCAATGGTTTCTGTTCTCGAACCGCTTGCAGAGCGTTTGTGATCTGTTCAATAAGCATAAAGACCTCTAGTTAATGTTTGGTAATACAGCATCGCTTGCATCAAGTCCTTGCTGCCAAAATGCCACTTCCATGCGTGTCGCCGTCTTAAAGATGTGAATCAAGTTCTGTCCACGTTGGCTATTGATATCAATTTCCGCCAATAGTTGGTCGAAATACTCAGCCCCTGCCGCTACGCCACTTTGGAACTCTTCGCCACCGTATAAATCAATCCAGCTGCGGTATGGATTACCTTCCAAGACTGTTTTAGGGTCTTCCAGCAGTGCTTTACCAATCACAGCATAACCGATAGAGCATGGTGCCAGTGCCGCGTAGAGATCAACCAAATCACCCGTCATACCAGCATCCAGTACATAGCGTGTATATGCGACAGTACCAAAGTCTTCCGGCTCATTTTCTAGGTCCGATTCAGTCAGCCCCCACTGTTCGCAGTAAGTCACGTGATGACCAATTTCAGAATCCAACAATGCATGTACACTCGGCAATGCACGACGCATATCCGCCAGCGTATTGGCTTTGTAGATCGCTAATGCATAAGCACGGGCATACTGCTTTAGAAACAGAAAATCTTGTTTTAGATAATGGAGAAAACACGGCTGAGGCAGAGTACCTTGCGCCAGCGTTTGCACAAAATCATGCTCGGTGTAGCCCTGCCAATCTTGCTGACAAGCTGTGATTAAATCTTGATATTTCATGATGTTCCTTATTCGAACGTCGGTACGTAGTCAGCCGCTTTTGGCAGTGATTTGATGATGCCTTTGTCGTACATGAACTGTGCGTAATCATCGTAACGCTTATGATCGACTGCCGATGGGCGAAGTGCAAAACGCGTTAGAGTGTCGTTCCATGCGCGCTGGTTCAGCTCGTTATTGAGAGTGTCTGGCGAGTAAGCTACAAACTGTTTCCAAGATTCAGTTGGGTGGTTCACGATGTAGGTCGTTGCTTGCTCTAGCGCTTTATTGAAGGCTTTGATCGCCACTTCATCACGTTTGTTCGCGTTAGCAACAAAGATCAGCTCGTCGTAAGCAGGTACACCGTGCTCTTCTGGGAAGAAGGCTTTTGCTTTGTAACCTTCAAGCGCCAGTTGGTTTGTTTCAAAGTTACGCAGGCCACCCCAAATTGCATCTACTTTGCCAGAAGCCAGAGAAGAAGAGAGTGCCCAACCCACATTGATGGTTTGAACGTCAGTAAACGCAACATTTTCTTGCGCTAGCATAGTGCCGATCGTCGCTTCTTCGTTCCCTGCGATCGCGATACCGATCTTCTTACCTTTAAGATCGGCCAGAGAATCATTCTTGCCATTGTCCAGAACCATTAGCGTGTTTAACGGTGTTGCGATAAGCGTAGAGGCTCTCACTAATGGAAGACCTGCTGCTACGTCGATCGTTAGACTCGGCTGGTAAGTCACAGCAAGATCAACGCGCCCTGCGGCAACTAGTTTGGCTGGTGTACTTGGGTCTGCTGGCTCCTGAATTTCTACCTCTAGCCCGTGCTCTTCAAAGTAGCCACGCTCGTGTGCAATCACGATCGGACCATGGTTCGGGTTTACAAACCAATCTAGCATTAGCGTTACTTTAGTTTCGTCTGCCATAACATGACCTGAAACCAACGAAGCCATTAGAGCAGCAGCGCTCATAAATTTACTGTTTTTCACGATTAACCTTTCCTTTTGAGCTTTCTATTTTTTATAGATTTTGTTTAGTTGTGGCTTTCCCAAGGGATCGCCTTTTTGAGTAATTTGTCTGTGACAAAGTAGAGTGAGATAGAGAGCACAGCTAAGATAAATAGCGCAGCAAACATCTCATCAATAATCATTCGTGCGTTAGCTTGTAGCATCAGGTAGCCAAGCCCTTCACTTGAACCCACCCATTCACCGACAACCGCACCAATTGGTGCAATCACTACAGCCACACGTATACCTGATGCCAAAGTCGGCAGTGCCGCTGGCAGCTGAATATGACGTAACCTTTGCCATTTGGTGGCGCCCATGGTTTGAGCCAAATCGAGATAGCCACGCGGGGTATTACGCAAACCGTCGTAGCAGCACGTAGTCACCGGGAAGAAAATAATGATCGCTGCCATCACAACCTTCGAAGCGATACCGTAGCCAAGCCACAGCATCAGAACCGGCGCAATTGCAAAGACAGGAACAGCCTGACTTGCGATAAGAATAGGTAGCAACCAACGTTTAAGCGGTTCGAATAGCAACATTTGAAGTGCGAAGAACAATCCCATCGATAAGCCAAGTAGCAGCCCCAGCAGGATCTCTTGAGCGGTAACCCACGTGTGCTTCAACAACACGTCATAGCGTTCAATCAGCTTGTTAAACACTTCCATCGGAGCCGGCAGAATAAAGCTAGGCATTTCAAACACCACAACCACCAACTGCCACAGACCCAGAATAATTGCAGTACTTATCACGACACGCAGTAATGGGCTCATAGAGTGATTCTTATGGTTCGATACCGATTGAGGCTTGGTTAGCGCTTGGGAACTATGCATAGTCTTGCTCCAACTGCTCTAATATTTTCTGCTGAATGCTCGCGCACTGACCATCTATGGTTCTTGGAGGCAATGTTGTCGGAACTTGCAGTGATTGAGCAGATGCGGGTGAGCCTTGCAACACGTAAAGGTTGTGTGCCAAGCGCACCGCTTCTTGTGGATCATGAGTAATTAAGACCACGGTTTTATCTTGCAGTAAGTGAGCAGCTAAGGTTTGCAGTTTGTGCCTTGTTACCGCATCTAACGCGGAGAAAGGTTCATCCATCAATACGATAGGTTTGTCTTGCATAAGCGTTCGCGCTAAAGCCACACGTTGACGCATGCCACCAGACAGTTGTTGTGGCATAGCGCGAGCATAATCAGCAAGCCCAACCGATTTCAGCAAAGACAAAGCTCGTGTTTGGTGGTCTGCATCGCTCGAAGCACTTTCCAAGCTTTGGGTGCCTTTCCCAGCAAAGCGCTGGCTTAGACATACGTTATCAATCACCGATAACCAAGGCAGCAGTAGATCTTGCTGTGCCATGTAGGCAACCTTGCCCTCTAGCGAATGGCCATCACTCGTCTTCACGACACCTTGCCACTCAATGTTCTCACCCAATAGACCAGCGAGATAACGTAAAATGGTGGTTTTTCCGCAGCCACTTCTACCCAATAAAACGGTCCATTGAGATGCAGGAATCGATAAGCTCAGACCTTGCAACGTCGACTGTTGGTTATCGAGATAACGAATGCTGGCGTTGCTGATTTCAACGCCAAGAGGTTTAGCGGACATCAGCATGACCTGCGTAGAAGTGATTCACAGGTCCGTGCCCTTGACCGACATTTAATTGATCTGCGTGGGCAATCGCTTCCGAGATATAGCGCTTACCAAGCTCGACGGATTGAGTCAGCTCATTCCCTTGCGCAAGGTAAGAGGCGATAGAAGAAGAAAGCGTGCAGCCCGTGCCGTGAGTGTTCTTAGTTGGGAAGCGTTTTGCACTGATAAGTGCAGTGCTTGCTGGCAAAATCAAAAGGTCATTGCTGTTTTCATCTTGCTCTAAGTGTCCACCTTTTAACAGCACAGCTTTCGCACCCAACGCACGAAGCTCTTCAACCATGTCTTGCATGTCGGCTTCGCTTGCAGGAACAGGTTTCCCTGTCAATGCAGCGCCTTCCGGCAAGTTAGGTGTAATGATGTCCGCAAGTGGAATAAGTGCTTCTTTCAAGGTGCTGATGGCTGACTGCTCAAGCAACAAATCACCACTGGTCGCAACCATTACTGGGTCAATAACAAGATGTTTGGGTTGATACTGCTTAATCTTATCCGCTACAACCTTGATGATGTTTGAATCTGCCAACATGCCGACTTTGACCGCAACGACGTTCAGGTCACTGAATACTGCATCAAGCTGGCTTGCAACATGATCTAATGGAATTGGAAAGATGGCTGAAACGCCTTGTGTATTTTGCGACGTGATCGCGGTGATCACGGAACACGCAAAACTACCTGTCGCAGACATGGCTTTGATATCGGCTTGAATACCTGCGCCGCCGCCACTGTCTGAACCCGCAATGGTTAACACAATTGGAGTGCTTGAAGAAATGGACTGAGTGTCGATTTGCGTGCTGGAATGCTGTGTCATGGTCGCTCCTACCATCTAAAAGACGTAGGAGAACTGAACTAAAACCGAAAAGACAGGCACCCGAGATCGAAGGATCGATGGAATGAAAATCGGTACCGCACAGGTTTTAGTATCAATAGTTCCCTACGCCAGTACTAACTGAATCAGGTTCAACGGGTCTCGAAATTCGATCTCAGCAAATACAACACGGTGTAATTGCCCCCCGACTATTTGCATCCATACTAACAGCACTCTTGAGAGTGAGGTAATAATTTTGCAGATTATTATTTACCAAAGCGTGAACGAAAGCGTTTTCGTCCATAATTTCATCAGACTTTGGAGATTGAAAATGAGAGAGTGAATAATTTTGGTACTTCGATGTAAACGAATACCGCTTCTAAGGAAACACACTTTCCAGCATGTTAAAGGCTAACATTAGGTACGATTAACTCACTATAAGCATAGAGTTCAGTTTTTTACTTACTATCTAGGTAATTAATTTATAAATCTGATTCTTAGATCACATTGGACATACAGTAAATCATTGAAATTTATGACATGGACTGCAATCATAAGCCAAAATTAGTACTTGCAATACGACGTCTCACAACCAGTCTAGGCTACTGGAACACCCCAAACGCGATTAGTATAAAGAACAATGAAGATAGATAAGTTAACAGTCGGTTTCCTATCAATAGTTTTAACTGCCTGCAGTAGCACCACCTCTGATTTTAAGCAGAAGCCTTCTGTATTAAATAGTGCCAAAGCTTACACATATCAAACAGTAGAAACACCAAAAACCAAGGAGTTGCTGCTACGTGATTATGTCTATTATGCTGCTCAACAAGCAGATAAAATGAAGTTCAAAAAGTTTGCACTTATTCAAGAGTATAGTCAGAATAAATTCGGCGGTTTTAATTCAAGCAAGATAACAACATTTATGTTTAACTCCGAACTAGATTTCAATGAAATCAAAAACTATGAAAGTCCATATAAAAAACTGAAGCTATTGGGTGTATTTGATACAGAAGAATATAAAGACAAGCGATTCCATAAAGTTGGGCTTATACCTGGTTTAGTCTAAATCCAGTGCCTATTACAGAGCAGAATATGCGAGTTCTTTTCAGATTCATGAACCAATTTTTCCTTACTCCCACAACTACAAGGGCTTCAATGAATAATCCATTTGCCAAAGCACTCCTAGTACTCCTTTCTATGATTACTTTATATGGATGCGTAAACCAGACTGAAAAACCTAGGGCTTCTGAGCTAACAAAATACGGGCAGGTCTATGCACAACTCATTCAAAGTAGACTAGATAGCCCGGATGCTTTTCAAGGAAAAAAATGTAAGCTCAATATTATATTGACAGCCAGCGGCCAAATAGAGTCAGTTGACTCATCTGGTGACGAAAATTTATGCCAAGCGAGTAAAAACGCTATCAGTCAAATAGAAGCCTTTCCTTTGCCCGAAAACAAGAAGACAGCATCTGAGCTTCGGGAAATTAAGCTTAATATCAACTATATGTGATACATCAGATAAAAAACGTAACTTAGACACCTTAATATTAACCAATTTAATGGAGTATGAATTGTTCGAAAATCATTTAAAAAGAACTAAATTTCTATTAGTTATTCAGATAATAACGATACTAGTCGCTTCTTTTTTTCTATTTATTTTACTCTCGCAGAGTACTCAACTACATCTTACTCAACAATATCTAGTATCTTCATTAATCTTGACAATATGGGCTGCAAACTTATTTGCTACTTATGGACTATTTAAGAAAAGACTATGGGCTCTGAAGTGGATAGCTGTACTGCAATTTATCCAATTGGTAGATATAGATACGCCCAACTTTTCCTGGGCCTTATCTTCAGGTATTAAACTTCCGATAAGCGTAAATTTCGATCAAATAACAATCTCCGTCAACATACTCTCAATCTTTGTCATTTGGCTCTGCTACACAAGTGGCAGACTTTTACGCAAAAAATAGCAATAGTCACAAAGTAAGGTTCGTGAGCACCTAGCTTTTTTCGTGCACCCATCTGCGTTTACAAACTCTCTATAAACGCAGATGAGCGGTTTTCGAGTATGCCTAAGGTTTACTCCCAGAACTTCCACCATTTTTGGCTATTCTCTTCTCTTTTCGTTTGGCCTTGCTCAGAGCCTTTGTCTACTTCATTGCGAACTTGGTCCGCTTTCTTTTCTTTTTGCTTCTCGAGCCCGGATTTCTTATCTTTTAGTTTCTCCTTAAGATCATCGACTTCATCCTGCTCATCCTCAAGGTCCTCTATTTCACGCTCTAACTTTTTCTTGTCCTTTTTATTTTTGGCTTTCTTCGCTTTTTCTTTCTTCTCTTCTATTAACTCATCAAGCTCTTCGTCGCGATCTTCAATTCGCTTTTCAATGTCTTCAATGTCAGAAGACGACTTAATCTCTTCTAAGTTTGGTTTTCCTTTACCCGCCCATTCTGGTTTTTCCGCAAAAGTAGCAGGGGACATTAGTACTAGAACACTTGCTAATGAAATGATTTTCACTGGTCTCATAATCTATTCCTCTGGTGCAACCCAGTTAACATTATATGACACTGACTGATATGATGAGGGGAATGACTAAATAATTTGATACAAGGATGATACGTTGAATACCCTAATCTATTGCTTAATTGCAGCGGCCCTACTTCCCTATCTGGCGAAAATTCCCGTGGCTATCGCCATGAACAAACTGGGTGGCTACGACAATAATCATCCACGTGATCAACAGGCGAAATTGCAAGGGTTTGGAGCTCGTGCACTTGCCGCGCACCAAAATGCGTTTGAGTCTCTCATCGTATTTTCAGCCGCGATACTCCTTGCCATAGCAACTGACTCTGTCAACGAGAGCGTACAGTTGTTTGCAATTCTCCATATCGGCTTTCGAGTGGCTTACCACATTCTGTATTTGGTCAATATTGGTGTTATGCGCTCAGTATGTTGGGCGGTTGCGATAGGAAGTTCGTTTTTCATTATGGGGCAATGTTTGGTGAACTCGTAAACGAACACCTAACTGTTTTCAAAAATAACATTCTATGTAGCCTCGCTGAATAACTAATGTTCATACATTGCGAGTTCTGGACCCAAAAAAGACCTTATATCCTATAACTAGGGCGTGTTGACCTTTCGTGGTTAAGTTTTGTTCGAGATAAAAGGTCTTTTTTAGTTTATTACGGCTAGTTTTCGTAACGCTGCATCTTCATTGTTGAGGTATCTGCGCCAGCTAGGAAACCTTGCGCGGCAGAAGCACTCATGAAGCTCTCCATCGATGCATCCGCATCATCCAGCGATTCCCAATGCACAATCACGCGCCATGTATCGCCATCCACTAATCCAGATTCACGCTGAATAAATCCTGGTTGTTTTGAAACATAGCTATCGGCAACGGCTTTATCCAGTTTTGCGAATTCTTGTGGTTCAACACCATCTTTAAGCTTGAATGAAGCCACTTCCACCACGTAATCATGCTCGAAACCAAATTTGCCGTTATCGTTTTTCCACTCTTCACGAGGCGGAATATTCTCGATCACGTCCCAATGCTCAACGATTTTGCCGTTATCAAGACGGAATAAGTCATAGAAGGCGACGTCTTTATTCATAAATACGCCTTCGCTAATAGCGAGCACAAAGTTACCTTCACCCAAGATCTTGTGATTCTCTTTGTAAACCATTGGCATACCAGCTTTTGCCAACTCTCCAAGCGCTTTGCCTAAGCCACTTAGGCCATCTGCTACCATAGTGTTGTGTTGAAGATAAGCGTCATCTTCGTTGTCGATAAACTGGTTGATTTTAGACATATCGCCTTGCATTAAAATGGTATTTACAAAGTCTGCAACAATGGCTTTATTGTCTTCTGTTTTATCAAGGTCGGTCACCTTTATTGGCCCATCAAGCTGGGTGCGACCGCTTGGATTTGGTTGGGTCGCTAGCTCGGCTAGATTGTCCCAATGTTCAACTATCTTTCCCTCTTCGAAACGGAACACGTCAAAACCGACTTTAGGACCAAAGAAATTATATTCCGTATGTAGAAAAACATAATCGCCGTCTTGATAAGCGCGTTTTACATCAGCTTTTGCGCTACCTGCAGGAAGTGCCTTCATCACTTCACCAAAGCCTTCTAAACCATCGCCAACCGCTAAATTGTGCTGCGTGTATTGGGTCGGGTTGATATAACTAATTGCGTTAGCATCACCGGTTTCAATGCTAGATATCACCGCAACGGCTTTATCTTTGTTGGAAAGCTCATCGTTTTTCACCATAGAATCATTAGCGCATGCAGCAAGGCTCAGCACACTCGCAGCAAGAATTGTGCGAGAAAAGAAAGAAGAAAGTGGAGATGTAATCATTTTGTTGCCCTCTCGTTTTTGTTATTAACAGCTTAATCGGGCAACCATGATTTCGTCAGAGTGAAAATGGGTTAAATTATGGTGAATATCGAACCTAAAGCGTCGGATTCTTGTATTTTTGACTAAACTGGCTCGGCGTTAATCCAGTTAAATTCTTAAAATACTTAACAAAGTTACTGGCATCCTCAAATCCAAAGTCGTACGCCATTTGTTGTGATGAAGTGTGGCTCACCACCAAACGACGCTTAATCTCGATGATAGTAAACGCATCGATCATCTGTTTCGCAGTCAATCCCGTTGCCAACTTGCAGACAATATTCAACGTCTTATAAGTGGTGTTGATCTGTTGAGCGTACCAATTTGCGTCTCTTATTTGGTGAAAGTGACTTTGCATTAATTCGAAGAAACGCGCGAATCTGATGCTCTGCTCTTGAGTCAATTTGCCTTGCCTTATTTCAGGTCTTAATCGATGTAAAGAGAGCGCGAAAGCCGAGAACAGATACATCACTATTAAAGGCTCGCTGGCTGCTCTGTTGATTTCCTCGATCATTTGTCGAATAAAGACCAGTGTTGGTTCTTGGTCTTGCCTCTCCAACTGTAGCAATGGTGAGTGCTTTTCATTGAGGTGAGTCGGCGTGTAGTTTGGCAGCTTCATATTGGCATGAACTTGATCGAGAAACGCTTGGGTAAAGAGTAAGATTTTTCCCTTCGGGCGATTAGAAAAATCAAAGCTATGAACCTGTTCTCTTTGCACGAAAAGAACCGAGCCTTGTTGAAATGGATACTCTTCAAAGTCCACCATGTGGCTTCCGGTGCCCTGCTCTATATATATGATCCCGAAAAAATTTATACGATGAGCACTTTCAGGGCTATGGTCGAGCCGATTTTGCTCGTATAAATCAGATAACTCCAGAATTTGAAGCTCAGCTTGATTCGATTGTCGATGGCTAAAACCAACTTGAGGAATAGACAAAACCCACCACCTTTGTTTTCAATTCTATTTAACCACAGAGACACATTTAGCGGCCTTCAAAAACAACCTGATTGAAGTCGATCCAGCCATTAGTCAGAAGATCCATCGCATTCACTTTATGAGAGATTCTCATATCTTGTGCGCATTGAAACAGAGGGATATAAATCGCTTTTCGAATCAACTCGCGCTCAATTCGCTGATAACCTTGAACCCGCTTACTTTCATCTGATTGAGCCAAATTATCAAACACTTGCTGTTCGAACCAAGGCTTGGATTGCTTATTCAGGCTTGCCGTCACGGTGTTAGTACACAACAACCATCCAAGCCAAGAACTCTCTTTATGTTCACCAAACACCTCACCAGAAACAATAATATCTGCTTTCGATTGTCGTTCTACTTGGTCAAATTCAGGGTATGGCAGCACAGTAAGATTTGAATCTAAACCATGCTGACACAGCAACTCAGTGATGTTTTCAGCCGCTTCAATATGTCCAGGCAGCTGATAAGTTAAGACCTCAAGCGGTACCTGATTTATGGAAGACAAATCCACCGCTTTGCCAAGTGTTAAGGGGGCAAGGCTTGTCATCCCTGACGCTCGTCGATAAATCATAGTGTCTCTCACACCATTCATCGGCAAGGATTGCAGCAACTGTTGGATGTATCGACGATGTTTTGCCAACTTCATCCACGCGTTGTTTGCACTGTTTAAACAAGCGTAGATACAGCCCTCTTCCCACTGTTGTACCTGTGTGAATTCATCAGCAATATCTGGGGCAGAGCTGCCGTGCACAATATCACAATGCATTTGAAAGTCATTTGCAGATAAGCCCATGTTCCAGATTTCTACGCCATCTAGCCAAGGTCGATAGCCGTGATAATGAGGAGACGCAGTAAGTAGCGTTCGGTAATCGGTTTGCTCTGCCAATCGAAACGCTCCACTTCCGACTATCGTACCGTCGCTGTTCAATTTGCAAACCGATAGCGCACCATGCGCCATCAGCCTTGGCAGATAATGAGACAAACGTTTGGAGCGAATTCGTAAGGTGTACTCGTCGACCACAGAAAACTCATCAATGAGTAAGAACAAACCTCGGCTCACCGAGTCTGACGAGATGATCGACTCATAGGCTGCCTTCACATCAAATGCAGTAAGTGCAGAGCCATCCCAGAACTTAAGTGACTTACGCAGTCGAACCTCTAGCATATCGCCTGTATGCACCCAAGTTTGCGCTAAATCGCCTTCCAACTGGCCTGTATCTCTGTTGAAACGTAACAGGTTCGCATAGAGGTAATCAGCGATGTGCCGTTCAGTACGCCTAGATATTTCATAGGGGATCAAGCTGTGTGTCGCTCGATAAAATGGGATTTGGAGGATGTCTTGATCGTTATCTTGCTGTTGATATTGACTAACAAACTCGGCAATAAACTGATCACGATCTTTGCTTCTGATAAGGTTCAACGCTTGATCGGCTTTCCCCTCGTTCATCCAGAACTTAGCTTGTTCGATTAATGTGGTGTTTACCGACTCTTTAAGCAGAAGCTGAGGCAAATTACCTCTGCCAACCCCCGACTTCCAATCGATGATCGACTCTTCCACCAGCCTTTTGATGACCAGCTGAGCGTTACGACGCGTGCAGTTCAATGCTTTCGTTACGTCATCTAATGAAATCGGTGTCCATCGACCTATTTCGAATCCAAAGTCTCGCAAAAATACCAAAGCTAACCAATAACGCATAAAGGTGAAATCCTAAAATTATATTTCTATTTTTCTTCATCTTTTATTTTCAAATAATAGCCGTGTTACCAAAAATAAAAAGGATATTTAGATGAATACGTTAGCTGAGTCTCATGGCTCCATCTGGAAGAATAGAACCTTCGTTACGTTGTTTAGCAGTGCTCTATTTGTGAGCTTTGCAAGCCAGATCTACACACTTGCATTACCATTGTTGGTGTATGAATTGACCCAATCATCCGAGTGGATGGGTTGGATGAGGGCCGTTGAGTTTCTGCCCAATCTATTACTGGCGTTGTTTATTGGCGTGTGGGTTGATCGCAGTGATAAAAAGCAGTGGTCGCTGGCCATGTTGCTTGGTCAGGCTATAACGGTGTTTATCTCGTTCCTGGCGGTTGAGTTCCTAGCTGAGCCATTATGGGTATTGTTCCCATGTGCGTTCTTGATGATGGCATTTAACTACGGCTACCACAATGCGCGTATGTCGATTCAGAAAAGCGCACTTTCACATGAAACTCAAAATGTGGCGACAGCTCGAATGAGCTCCTTGGGCAGCTTTATGGAAACCGTTGGACCTGTGCTCTCTGGAGCCATCATGTTACTGGCGACGATTCATAACGTCTTTATCGGCGTAGCACTTTTGATGCTATTGGCTTTTTGGCAGCTCAAAAGGCTCGACGTAAAAACACCCATCAACAGAGACAAACAAAGCACTTTCAGTGCCATAAAAGAGGGATGGAAAGCACTACGTAATGAGCAGAACATGTGGTTGATTACTCTTGCTGTAATGGTCATCAACACAACAGGTGCCGTATTCTGGATTCAGGCTATCTACTATGCCAAAGCAGATTTAGGATTGAATGCGGTGGGCGTCAGTTACCTCATCGTCGCTTCTGGCCTTGGTGGTCTTATTGGTGCATTCAGCGCCGACAAATTACGCAAGAAATGGGGGCTAGGATGGCTTCTCATTATCTCTATCGCACTCGAATCCATCGGGTTTGTTATTCCGTTGATCATGGAGAATCAAACAGCGCTAATTGCTGGGTTCTTTTGGGTGTCCGCTGTGGGTTTATATAGCAGCATCTGTATCTGGAGTTACCGCCAAGAAGCCTTTGATGTCAGCGTTCTCGGCCGAGTAAACGGAATAACAGGTTCGCTGTTCAAACTCCTGATGCCATTTGGTCTTGCTGGTTCAGGCTATCTAACATCATTGATTGGTATCGAGTGGTTGTTCGTCGGATGCTTTGCGACACAGCTACTTACCGCATTTTGGTTAATGACGACCAGCGTCCGTTCTATTCGTTAATCGCAAAATAAGATACAAAAACGCCCAAAACAAAATTCGCTTTGGGCGTTGAACCAGTGAGTGCGCTGAGAACCAGTATTTCTATTTAAGCAGGGTTATCACAACGAACAAAAATGAAGTTTGGATTATTTTTCAGATGGTTATATCTATCTTCATCTATATCTCGTACCCGCTCATCCACTTCACCTTCGGTGATTCTTGAAATCACTAACCCAGATGCAGCAATCGCATTGCAGATCTCAGTAAGTGAACGACGATAAAAGCTCACTTGCACAGGGTCGCCTATGGTATTCCACTCTTCTTGAATAAACTCACGACTAAAATAGTTACCATTGATAGAACATTCAAAGTCAGCAAATGGGTGATGGGTAGAAAAGACCATGTAACCGCCAGGCTTAAGAACCCTTTGCACCTCTTTAAACACTAGGGTGAGGTCTTCAATGTAATGCAGCACTAGCGGGCACACAATGACATCCATGCTCTGGTCAAGTTCATTAGGAAGCCCAATAGCAAGGTCTTGAGAATACGCCTTTAGCTTTGAGCCGAAACGCTCAGTAACCAAGCTAACCATCTCTTCAGACAAATCTGTACAGGTCAACTCTGCGACTGACTGCTCCAGAAACCACTGAGCGTATTCACCCGGACCACAACCGAGATCGAGTACCTTTAGACCTTTTACATCATCCAATAACGATAAAGTAGACGGGCGCTCTAACAGCGCGTTATAGATATTGTCCTTAACCACTTCCGCATACTTGCTTGCATGCTTGGTATACATTTCTGACATAACTTTACCTTTATTGAACAAAAACATGAGCCTAGCATGAAATCTGTAAACTTGTTGTCCGCGACATGAAGTTTGACCAATTTCTGACTAGGCTCAGCACAATTCAATAATGGTTTGTATTATCGATGGACTTTAAACAGCTCGATCGCTGTTTGAAGATCTGTGGTTTGCTGGCTCACAACCTCTGTTGAGCGAGTATTGTCTGACACGCCTTCGACATTGGTAGTGGTTGTATCTCGGATCACCACAATGTTCTGGGCGACTTCATTACACACCATACTCTGCTCTTCTACAGCCGCTGCAATCTGGGTACTGCTGTCCAAGATTTTCTGCATCTCATCCATTACCGCTTCGATTTGTTGGTAAGCCACTTGTGATGACTCAACACTCACGGTGCCTTTGGTACGACAGCCTTTCATGGTCGACACAACTGCTTGAGTCTGGCTCTGCACTGAAGTAATGATGCTAGAGATCTCTTCTGTCGACGATTGAGTACGACTCGCGAGCGTTCTTACCTCGTCTGCTACCACAGCAAAACCACGACCTTGTTCCCCAGCGCGTGCCGCTTCAATCGCAGCATTCAATGCGAGTAGATTGGTTTGCTCCGCAATCTCATGGATCACGCCTATCACAGAGCTGATTTGAGAAGAGAGCTCTGACAGATGTTCAATCTCATGTTCTGCGGATTCCAGCTCACTAGACAGCTCCGTAACCGTTTGCTTCGTTGATTCAATTTCAACCAAACCCTGCTGAGCAACCGTGAATCCTTTCTGCGTATTGCTTGCTGCGTGCTCTGTTGTTGCCGCCACTTCCTTGATGGTTTCCCCCATCTCAGTGATCGCCGTAGCGACGCTATCGGTTTCAAGTTGTTGCTGCTGTAATGAAAGCTCTGTTTGGTGACTATTCGATCTTAGCTGTACAGATACTGCACCTAAGTTTTCAACGCTGCTTTGAACCTGAGTAATCAAACTCTCGATACTCACAATCAGCTTGTTAGTGCCCTTAGCAATATCACCAATTTCGTCATTAGATTCCGTTGCTCGTAGTGTTAAGTCATGGTCACGCGCAACTTGGTTAGTAATCCGATTTAAATCAGAAATGCTGCGTTGAATGCTTTTGATTAAACCGTAAGACAACAGAACAAGTGCAATAACGACGATGGAAAGCGAGAACAAGATAAACTGGTTAATCGAAGACTGTGCAGAGTCGATCTCTTGTTCAAACTGCTTCTCGACCCCTTTGAAAATCCTATAGATGTCGTTATAGAGGTAATCGGACTGAGCGATGATGGCTGAAGCTTTGGTTTTGTCCGCTCCATAGATGGAGACTAGCGACTCAAACCCTTGTTGATATTGGGTTATTTCTTTGAGCAGCTTTGGCATGTCATCTACCACAACCTCAAGTTCAACAAGGTGGGCGAGCAAAGATTGTGAGAGAGTATTGAATTGATCATACTCCTTCGAGAACTGAGCAGATAAGCTGGTTTCTGATGAGTTCAGAAACTGAAGCTCTATCCTTTTCATCTCTTGCAGCGAAAGCTCTAAATCTTTCACTTCAATCAATGTTTTTTCTAGTTTTATCAGCTTTAAGTTGCTGATTTCAGTAATCAATACGATAACGATAAGCGCACTGATCGCTAGGCCAGTTAGGCCAAAAAGTTTATGTTTTATTTTCATCAAGCAATTCCAAAGCAGCAATACCGACAGAAGCATCTATTATTTGTATTCTGCGCTTCTATAAAGACCACCTGGCCAAACTGTTATTACTTTATAAATTTCTTGTTACATTTGTTCAACCATTTAACAATTGAATGTGTTTCATTTTTGAGAACAGCTATAAATAAATGTTGAAATTCCACATAACATTCATTTTTTCGAGTTACTACTCAAATTTTCAGATGAAATATCAATCATTAAGTGGGAAGGCGTTTTATTGATTTGAATAAAAAACCACTTGAGAGGACAAGTGGTTTTAAGTATTTAATATGGCTTGAGTGGAGTTAGTTATTTGTCATCCAATCGGCTTTTAAACTCAAAGACTTTCTCAGCACAAACATCTACACAGCGACCGCAACTGATACAATTCTGCGACATCACTCGTCTGTCCCCTTCCTTCAATGGCTGACGAAGTATCTCTGGCTCAGGACAAACATAAAAACAGTCCATGCATTTATCGCAGTCCTCACGACGAACCGCTTTTACGCGAATCATGCTCTTACGACCAATCACGCCATACATGGCGCCTAGTGGACACAAATGACCACACCAACCGTGTTCAACAAGCAGCAAGTCGACGATAAATACTAAGGCTATAAGAATCCAGCCTGCGCCCATGCCAAACACTAAGCCTCGATGCAGTGTCGCCACTGGGTCAAGCCACGCCCATAGAACCGTTCCTGTGACTGCACTGCCTACCAACAAAACACCAATTAGCCAGTAGCGGATTTGTGGCGACCAACGATAACTCGCTTTCAAGCCCATCTTTCTACGCAGCCAAGCAGCGGCATCGGTAACAATGTTCATTGGGCAGACCCAAGCACAGAAGACGCGTGGCGCAACGATCAAATAGAAAGCAATCACTATCCCCGCCCCTGCAAGAACCGTGAGCTCAGGGATGTGACCCGCTGCTATGGTCTGCATCACAATCAAGGGATCGCTCAAAGGCACAGTCCCTAAAAGCAGGCTCGATGATAGATTGCCTTGCAGGATCCCCCACGTTGGGCCAGCGATAAAACAGACCATAACTGCAATTTGGCATAACCGTCTCAGAATAAGAAACCGATGTGCACGCCACCAGCCTAGAGTCTCAATCGCTTCTTTGCCTGCATTTTTTGCCAGATTCTTAGCCATTATAGATTCCCCTTCTTCAAGGAGTTCAGAGACTCAAGTGCATCCGTCGGAATCACATCTTCAACTGGCGCGTTGTTAAGATCTCTATCGACCTCTTCCCAGCCCAGCTGGTAGTGCTCACCCAACTTACCCATAGCTAAGTTGGTCGGAATCACTTTTATCGCAGATACATCAAGAACACACGCTTGTTCACACTTACCACAACCCGTACAAGCATCAGAGTGAACGGTTGGGATCAACTTCGCGTGATAACCGGTTCGGTCATTACGAACATGCTCTAATGTGATCGCTTTGTCTATGAGCGGACATACTCGATAACACACGTCGCAACGTAAACCACGCCAGTTAAGACAGTTCTCATGGTCGATTAATACTGCGGTACCCATACGCGCATCATCGATATCTTTAAGCAGTGGATCTAACGCACCAGTAGGGCATTCCACAACGCATGGGATGTCTTCACACATCTCACAAGGAATATCACGGGCATTAAAGTAAGGCGTTCCAGAAGGAAGTGGCGAAAGCAGCGTTGCAAGTTTTAACGTGTCATACGGACAAGCTTGCACACATAAACCGCACCTAACACAGGCTGATTGAAAGGCTTCACCCTCTAATGCACCCGGTGGCCTTACTGGCAGGCCAGTAGTGTCTCGTGCTTTACTTTGCATCGACTGCAACCCAAGCACGGTTGCTGCGGCACCGACACCTGCTGCGGTTCTTGCGGTGTCACGCAGAAAGCGGCGACGACCTTCGGAGAATTTTGGTTTTGATGACTTCATATACCACCCACTACGCGCAAAGCTGTAGCAGCCCCTGCTCGTTATTATTTGCTATCCATAGACTTCTCCTACGAGCCCACTCAGTGAAAAGCTCATAGTCAGTAATCCTTGGTAATTGGGTTATCTATAAAGGATGGTATGAAAAAGCCATTGACTCAAATCAATGGCTCACAATTAATACACAAAAGTAGTAGGGATATTTGTTAGCGAGATCACGCTGTTATTAAGTGGATGAGAAGCAGCTCAGCGTTGAGTCATCTAATAAATTGAAAAGCCTAAGCTTTGATCTTGTCTTTGGTTCTTAACACAAGAGCAAGAGCACCAAACAACAGCAACGAAAATCAATCCAAGCTCGACATCATCTTTGAGTTTGACGACCAAGAACATCATCAAACCAATAGCAAACTGAGCCCCACCATAAGTCGCACGTACATCTATCACTGCAGATGCCGGATTCAGCTCTGCACCCGTGATCCAATACGCCATCCCTGTGGGGATAAGAAGAAACAATGCTCCATAAACAATGAAGAAAATAGCGGTGACATAAACCAGTAGTTTTGACATTTCTAATCCTTTAGTTGTCTCAAAATTACTTATGTTGGATTTAAAATCTTAGTCGATTTACAACGAGATCACACTGCTATTGGTATGTTTCTTCTCGCTTTTTCTCATCTATAGGAAAGGCTAAGTTCACAACTTTAGCTAACAAGATCCCACACGCTACACCACCAGCGTTAGCCGCTAAATCTAACCACTCTCCATAGCGATTCACATAAGGTTGGAGTATTTCGATCGCCCCACTCCAAATGACAAAGAAAATTGCAATCAACAGCCAGTTCTTTGGCCTCGCCAGTGCAACAGAGAAGGTTAACGCTGCATAGGCAATAAAGTGATGAGTTTTATCTGTACCCGGCACCGGCGGCAGGCTTGGAGCTGGAAGAAGAGATAGAATGGTGATAGCAGCCAAGACCAACAGGGTAATTGCCAACCAATATTTTTGAACTAAGCCGATCAAACGACGCATAACTGCCCTTACTTACCAAAATCGAAATGTACTCAAAATAACAAGTTGCATAGTAAACAGCGTGCGAAGCGAGTACAACCATATCACTATATGGGCGAGTATCTTCAGGTATAAAAAAGCCACCGAAATGGTGGCGATAGAAATGCATCTAGTCGGTTCGATATTACAACCACTTATCCGAAATTGGTGCGTATAATTTAAAACGCATTTGTACTGCAATGTTCTTTGATTTCAACGGATTTCCCTGTGCATCTCTCACTAGGTATGTCCATTGACGAAGCGCCTCTGTGGCACTCTCATCAAAAACACCTTTCGGCCACGAACGAGTGATCTGTATGTTAATTGGCTTTCCATTTGGGTCTAAATCAAACCTGAACTCCACAGAGCCCTCAACGCCAGTACTCAACGCTTCATTCGGGTACTTGGGTGCAACTTTATAACTGGCTGTTGGGCTATCAGTGAAGTTTGATTGAGATGGCTCTGGTGTCGTCGCACAAGAAGCTAAAGAAAACATGCATAAGATCATCAACAGATTTTTCACACCAAACCCAATTCGTATAGTCGGAAAGCATTAAGCCAAAATATCAACACCACCTTTAATATCAATACCTTGCATAATTTTCGCGACTATACAGTAAAACTGCATACTAACAAAATTGAGTATTAATTTTGTGAGGCCTTGTCTGAAAGCCATTATTGAAGGGCTGTTTCCACACGCGCCTACAATCTATGAGTATCGTTTTCAGTAACGTTTAGACAAAAAGAACCGCTAAATAGCGGCTCTCGGTTATTTAGGCAACACCTTACTCTCTCACTTGAGCTTGATTTCTTCTTTCTCAATTAGTAACGACAGTTGCTTTAAAAGGTAGGGTTGTATATCCCTCTTCCAATATATTTGAGAATAATTTACTTTGTTTTTTTCTGGGAGGTATGGCCGTATTTCTTCCATCACTTTTTGAACCGCTTTCTTATCGGGTTCGCTAAGTCCACCTAAAAAAAAGTCCTCTTCCACCTGTTTTGCAATATATTCGTCATATTGCTCAAGTGTTTTTATCATCGCCCAGGCACGAGTGTTATCCTCATACTTATACATAAGGTAAAAAGTATAAAGCACACTCCAGTCGCCTTTTGGCAACACGTTTTCTAGAGTGAACTGATAATACTCTTGCTCTCGCTCATGGTATGAGTATGCCAATCCGAAGAGCTTTACACTCAGCAGTATGTCAGGGATAACCTGTTCACTTTCGCTCAGCTCAACGTCGTAAGCATTTTTGCCATGCATACTGCTTATTAAGCGCATCAGTGGTGAAATTTGATCGTCTTTATCTACCCAGTAAAACGCAGCTAGATCACGATTCGGCTCATAAGGCAGTACTTTCAAAGAAAAAGCTATTGTTTCTTTGACTAGCGGTACATCAAAATGAGCTAAAAGTGCCAGTTTGTTGAGTGCACGGTCCCATTTTTTAAGCTGTTCTAATCTAGTCTGGTGGCTGCCAGAAAATTCAAATTCCAATGAAGCAATCAATTCTTTAAAGAAACGCAAGCGATTAACTTCACTCATTATTTCAATTTCATGAAACAATGCCTTATTAAAAGTATTGCTGCAAAGAAGTGGTCGGCTAAAACTATAAAGACCTTTCTCAAACTCAGAAGAGTATTGCCTTCCTTTGATGTTCTCCGCGCACCAACTTATATTCTTTGCTTCAAGCTGCCAGCTGTTGTAAAACACCTTTAACCATAAATAATCATCACTGTACAACTCCATTAGCTGGTGTGCTTTTCTCAGTCTCTCAGCAGATATTACAGCATTTTCACCGTGGCTAGTTATTGAAAGAGGTGTCCAAAGATAGTAAATCAGTGCCGTGTTGAGTACTCTGATATCACCCTGTTCTGCAAGTTCTAATATCTGATCGATATAACGCTTTTTTATATCATCAGACAGCTGCAAGTCATCAAGGCCTTTATCACGGCTATAATGCGCTGTTCTTGGTACAGTATTGGCTAATACGATTTTTGCTCTCGCAAAAATAGAACCAGCAGCAGCTTTTTCAACTAGACTTGCATAATCCTTATTTAACTCCCACTGAGCATTAAAATTACCGAGCCTAGCAAAGTGATGATCAATACGCTCAAAACGCCGTTCTCTCAACTCAACGCCAGGGCAACCACCACTTGCGATATAGTGGTAATAACTATAATAAGATGGCTCGGTCGTTTTTAGCTCCTCTAAATCCTCGGTATAACGTTTATCACAAGCCTGCTGAACGGGCAGGAAGTCTTGACTCGCCACAGGAAAGCTAATCGCCGCAAATGATACAACTAACCCCAAAAGTACTCTTCGTTTCATTTTTTAACTCACATTAAATACCTAGCAATTTTCAGCTGGCCTTATTACATAAGAAAAAACCGGTAAAACAATACTATAATTACATTTTCGTGATGTATAACATAGGCCTATGTAAAATTCATGAGATATCAGTATGACAAATAAAACCACTTAACTTAAGTAGATAAGTGAGACAGAAGTAGCTAGGTGTTAGCAACGATGCAAGTTTAAACCTAAAATTCTCTACCGCTACTTTGTCACCAATTAACGATTTTTGGACAAAAAAAGAGCCGCTAAAAAGCGGCTCTTGATTTTGAAACTATTGTTGAAACAACCATAAATTGATATATTCGATTCCCTTTCTTTCAAAGATTTATCCAAAAAACAACCATATGTTGATATCACTAAAAACAACCATAAGTTGATATTTTTAGAAATCGAGTATTTCAGCAAAATCACTGCTGTAAGAAAGTTACTTTCCCCCCAGATTAAACACTCAGTTTAGCAAACCTGGCATTAGGATTTTGCCCAGTGACAACTAGTTGCTCACTATCAACGGCAGCATGGATGGTAGCATGTCTCAAAACACAGTCTAACTTGCATAAGCTATACCCGCTTCAAGAAGTTCAGCTTTTTGATGTATCAGTGTTATTACAATCCCAAACGGTCGTATTTGCCTACCTGTGCCTGACCCGCAATACATTTATTTCCGTCTAAACCTTCGGCGTTGAGCCTACCGCATCATAACAAATAGGTAAGGTTGTACACTAGGCTACGCTCTAAACTTACAACTAGAAATATCAGTAATTGTCCACTATCTCGTCTCCCCTAAAAACCAGTACCAATATTTACATAAATCGCGCCATCATCGTTACTTTTAGCTAAGTCCAGACCTAGATGTAATCCATAACGACGTGCGATTTGGTATCGAAAGCCTACGCCATAAGCATCGATGTAGCCTTCGCCATTGTCGGCATGGTTTTGTGCTTCACCCGCACCATAAAATGCAGAGAAAATCCAACGATTATCAATGTTGTAACTCAATTGACTTTGAAGGGTAGCAACCTCATCACCTTGGTAGCGATACGCAGCAATACCTCTCAAATCAATATAAGGCTTTGTCGTAGGCGATACAAAAACATCGTCGGTTGAGAACTTTTGGTAACTTCCCGCAAATCCTAGGTTCCACTTTCTAGACAGTGGCACATACCCTTCCCCTTTATAACTTGCATTGGAATAGTTACTGTCACTGCCAATTTTCTCGTCATATACCATTGTTTCAGCTTGTAAGCGGTAACCCTGTGTCGGATAGAAAAAACTATTTCGCTTATCGTAATCTAAATAAAGCCCAAGCCCGGAGGTTATACTTTTATCTCCCAATGCAAACTCAAAAACTTTGTCTACCACTTTGTTATCTGATTCAACTTTAGAAATCGCCAGAACCTGCTTTACTCCCAGCATCAACGCTGTTTCCCCCACGCGAAACTGTACTTTCTGAAGCATTGCGGCAGCCGAAGTTTTCGTGGCAAAAGAGAGTTCTTTGTTGAATCCTGGGAAATCTCCTATTGGTGTTTCAAAGCCCGGAATACTGATGTCTTGATAGATGTCTAGATTAGCAACTCCCGCGCCTCCACCCCCGATGTATCTGATTTTATCATCCAGCCAAGAATGCTGGTGCCCACCAAAAGCGAACCAACTTCCATTGGCAGAACCTGCAGCCCCCACAATAGAGATCGCGGAAGGCATTAATTGCGCTCCACCATCCACAGCTTCTAGTGCCGCTTTTTTCCTTTGCCTTTTCTCTTCAGGAGTCTCATGCAAGATCAGCCCTGCAATACCCCCACCGTACCCTAAAGCAGGTTCCGTAATTAAAATGGGGATGGGCAGAAAACCCGTCGCGTTTTCTGCAATATGGTGGCCAAGGTCAAACTTTCCATCTACTTCATCATAAAAAGAGGCGTAGGCGGGTGCGAAGGATAGTAGAGGACTTAGCCCTACAACAGATTTCAGTAGCAATTTTTTCATAGCATGTACTCAATTATTAACAAATTAATATATGCTTCCATGCCATACAAATTAACTCTTAGTTCACTCACTTTCCTTTAGTAGCAACAGGTATCTTTATGTGTAATTTTGTTAAGGAAGCTCTGTCTCCCACAATTGATCTGTCATGGCTCTTTGGTACCCATAAAGATAAATTGAACGCATGTAGTTTTCATCGAACATATTTCGAGTTAGTTTTTCGTTGGAAAAGTCTTCATCAATATAAGTGAACTGCATGTCTATTTTTCCCACCTCGCTAAAGTATTTCATTCTGTACATATCCCCTTTAGCTTGAAGTACGGTCAGACTTGATAAGCTTTTCGTCAGTAAATCAACGCCTTTGTCTTTAACTGGTTTGTACTGTGGTGTAAGCAACCCATTACGGATTACATGTAACTGAGGGGCTTCATTTAACCCTAGGGATTTTGAAATTTTTGAATAATCAAAATTCGATGGATTAAAAAATACTTGTGCAGATAAGCCGCCATCAACATGTAGTTCTTCCAGTTTGTTCCCACCGTCATACACCTCAACAAACTGTGGTGGGAAAACGCCAGGTATAGAAGCACTTGCCGCAAGGACTTGGTGAATTAGATCAGCTTTATTAGGCAATGAACTATTCGCAATAGCACCTATATTCCAAATCATCAGTTCACCAGAATCAAAATGTGTTGTTCCTATAAATAAACGTCTTCCTTCACTGTGCGCTACTGCGATTTTATCGATCATCGAATCTGGATAAGACTCCTTAATAAAGGACATCAACTTTGATCCTTTAGCAAATGAGTCTTTAAATAGCGTGTTCAAAAAGTTTTTTCGACCAAGTACAGAGCTATCATCAATATCGAGCATGACTTCTTTTAAGCGATCTAACTCGTCTTCACCTGAAAAAACAAATGGTGCAATGAGTGCACCCGCACTGATACCTGTAATCACAGAGTAATCTTCTAAACTGCCTTTATCTCTTAGTCCTAGAATGACTCCCGCTCCAAACGCACCATTGGCACCTCCACCAGAGAGGGCCAAAATATTTAAACGCTCCCCACTAACATTAAGCGGAGACGTTTCGAGCTCAGTATCATATAAAAAGTCTGGTTGCTCATTTGCCCAAAATCGGAATGGCTCTTCTTTATTATCTTCTGGTAGAGCAACGTGCTTGTAATTTTCTTGTGAGACACGGATGTCAAGTTCATGAGAAGTACTACAGGCAGTAAGAACCCCCAGTATCAAGATGTTAAATGTGATCTTTGCAATTTTATTCATTGGAAATCTCTATCTAAATTAATAGAAACGCACATCCTGAGCCTGTCTTTCATCCGTACCCATGCATTCTAGTTGGATAACCGTATTCTCCCTCTATCGCTATTGAATGATTAAATCCTCACATGCTCTCATCAAGGTGCAAAATCCCCCGACTTCCACCCGATAGAAAGCACATTTTCTAAATATCGTCGTATCACCTGAGGACGCAACCCTTCAGTGGGGATTATTTGAATCACTCTACTGTCGTTAATCTATGCGTAAACGGAGTTAAGTCCCAATGTACTGACTCCCGTAACCTGAAGCAGAGCAAAGGATGTTCTCGATCACGTAGATTCTGCAATCCCATAGTCTTGGGAGTGCTAGTACGGTAAAAATTAATGAAAAACATCAGATTCGATCAAACAACGACAGTAAAGGCTAAAGCTGTCGTTCTTTCTTTAACGCTACTATCACTTTCTCCACTTAGCTTAGCTAAAGATACAGAGACAACCTCCATTGAAAGTATCAATCAAAGGAAATCTGTATTTTCTCAATACGGTATCAGTGAAGATTTACCTAAGCTCGGAATTAGCTCACTATCACAAGGTGAGCATTTGGTAGAGCATCTACTACGCACGGTCGAGTATGAAGGCACACGTAAAGACGCTGAAGCCTATGTCGTCAAGCATACAGACCACAAAGGAAACATTGATATTCGCTTCAAGTACGATGAAAAAAAATTTGAGGGGGAAGAAGAACTCGTCGATGTCATCGAGAACTCCACACGCACACAGTACCGGCTGCGTAATTGGGCTCAAGCATACGACCCAGCATCTGTTCGCGCCATTGATCACGGTGGTGGTCAGGTAGCTGTGTCTTTTAACTATTCAAAGTATGGCCTTCCACAAGATATTTCCTATTTTCGTCATATGCGTGTTGAAATAAAGACCCTTGATGGAAAACCCCAGCAAATGACCATAACTAACCGCAATAAATTCAATCTAGAAGGTATCAATGTCAGTCGCTATAAGCAGGTAATTACATTCAAGTCAGAACTTAGCGATGAAAGCCTTATTGATAAGCGAATAGTAGAGATTGAAGGAAGCAAAAAAGGTAAACCAATTAAAGTGACAGAAATTACAGAGCCAGTTGCACTGTACAATGACTCTGGTGTCAATGTCATGGATGAACCCCTCCTTGCTGAAGTCTCTGACCCACGTCTACGAGAAGAAAAAGTTGAAATAAATAGTACATTCCCGTTACTAGGGGATATGGTAAGACAACAAGGTATTGATATACCGTTACCATTTGGTGTTTCTATTGCTTATAGAAACCAAGATATGAACTTGCCAACCAACGATTTTGTTATTCAAGGTGTGCGGCTAAATGAAATATTCGATCCTAACGATACAATCGCTACTGTTGCTGCAGAGTCGGTGACATTGCGCGGTGATGTCAACATTCTTCCTTTTTGGAATGTATTCGGGTTTGTCGGTAAAATTAATGTGGATGCAAATGTAGACGCCTCCTATACAGGTAAGATAGGTGAAGAGTTACAGGACAAGCTAAACGATAGGTTACCGGGTCTAGGAGATAAATTTTGCGATGAAGTATCTGTCCTATGCGATACGGGGCGTCTCAATGTACCACTCCAACTGGAATATGACGCGCTAGGAGTGGGCTCGACCTTATCTATAGGTTACAAAGAATTCTTTGCCTCAGTGACTGGCACCTATTCATTAACAAGACTGAAAGGTAATACTGACTGGGGTGACGGGATTGTCACCGTACAACCAATGCTAGGATACCAACTCGTTGACTACCGAGCTCAACTATTCGTTGGTGCAGAGTATCAAGGATTAAAAAATCGAATGCAGGGCCATGTCGCCGCGGGTGGGATAGAATTTGATTACGATGTCGGGGTCGATGTAAACAACTGGGCCTATCTAGCAGGTTTTAATAAGCAACTCGGCAAAAATTACAACCTGTCATTCCTGTACAACAAAGGCGAAAGTCGAAATTCTATGACCCTTAACCTGGGATATCGCTTTTAATCAGGTCCCACCTTAATAGAGGCCATTTAAGGCCTCTATTTTTTTATCTAATTCATCTTCGTTTTAAGCCAGTTCATATACCCGCTCCTTTTCAATCTTCATTTCTTTTACACCTAACCTCAACTTGGCACTGGTTCTAAATTCTCAATGGTTAAACGTGTCGTCATATATAGCAAATACTATTGTAGGGTTTCGTCCTCTTTACGCGATTAATCCATATATCTGAATAGCGATAAAATTAACCACCTGTTCTTCTACTGCTTGTCCCATTGATGGGAGTTACACCGCATGGATCTGCTCGTTCAATGAACTAAAACCGGCCAACGAAAAGCCAAAATGAACGTGGATTAAAATATGAACCTCTTGAAAAAATTGCCAATTACCATTGCGACATGCGCAGCTCTCATAGGTTGTGATAATTTAGAACTACAACCATCCGTACCACTACCCGAGCAACCAGAACCGATTGACGTACCTCCAGCAGAAACATTCCAACGTGATATTGGCAATGCCAGTTTAACTGCACTTAAAGAATCACTCGTTATCCGCGATCTTACAGGGAAAGAGAGATTAGCTGCAGTCGAGTCATTTAAAGGGATTCAATATGCTGAGGTTAAGCGTTTTGTACACAGCGAAAAGCACGACTTGTCTGGTGAGATTAACGCTACGCAATTTGGTGATGCTTGCCCACAGGTACAACCAACCGCTGAATCTCAAAGTGAGCAATGTTTAAATCTTAATATCTGGCGCCCTACAAGTACTGAAGCAAACGATGATCTACCCGTGTACGTATTCATTCATGGTGGCGATTTTGAGTATGGCTCCGGTGCAAGCCCACTTATTCAGGGCGACACAGTTGTCGCACAAGGTGCAGAAGAAGGTAATCCGTTTATTTATGTTTCATTTAATTATCGTCTTGGTGAGCTAGGCTCACGTTGGGTTAAAGGTGAAAATATTGACGGCAACTACGGCCTTGGTGATCAGCAAGAAGCCCTAAAGTGGCTCAAAGACAACATTCAAGACTTTGGTGGCAACCCTGATAAGATTACTTTAATGGGGCAAGGCTCTGGTGCGATGTCCATCGCACTATTACAACAGCGAGTTGCACAAGGTTCGTTGAACGATGATCTCTTTCATCGTGCAATAATGCAAAGTCCACCTACAGGTTTTGATAACAAGAGCTACCAACAAGCTAAGCGCGATCATGATAATACTCTGGAACATTGGGATACCGCTCCGATAGAAGAGATCCTTCAGGTTCAAGAAGAAAAACTTGATTCTATCAATCGACTAGTATCTTGGCTGACGTTAAACATTAACTTAGGTTTGCTATATAGTGACGAAGCATCACCGATGAGTGCACTAATGCCTTATGCACCATACCTGCAATGTTCTAATATTGATCTGCTCGGCAAATGTGAGGAAGGCTTCCCGCAACCGTCACTATCACATTTTGTCGTACCGACGATGATTGGTGTCAACGCAAATGAAGCTGACACTATCAGCTTACTGCCAAACCTTACCTCCCTAATTGCCATTATTATGGATGAGCTGGGAGATCGTGAGACAAGCGAAGAGCTCATGGCGAACGACATCTTGGCGTGGGTAGAAAGTGAGGATAACCGAGAACAACTTAAACAGCACCTTAATTCAACGACGAGCCTCGACGCAGGGGCAAACATTGAATTGCCAAAAAGTGCTTATGAAGCGGTAACATCTCTGTTTTATGGCCTCAATAACACCACAAGTAAAGAGTTACTAGCACTGGGTGATTTTTATCCAAACGATGAGCATGAATTGGATGGGGCGCTAAATAACATGCGCCAATATCGCACGCTCATGAATGACACTCTGTTTACCGGCCCCGCACGACAGCAAGCAGCGAATAGTGATAACAGCTCTTTCTATTACTTTGAACACAAACCAAGCTTTAACGTTTGGACACCGAGCCCAGTCCCAAGTGAAGATGGCGAAATCAGTGATTTATTAAAGACGGTTAGTTGTATCAGTGGTGCTTGTAATAGCTCTGAATTGCCTTTTGTATTCAATAAAAATGTAAAGCGTGATGGTACTGAAGTACGTCCGAGCAAGAAAGACCAGCAGCTAATGGGCGAGTTATCACGCCTATGGTTTAGTGAAGCACTCTTTGATGCATACAGATACGATATCACCCAAGACGAAATCCTATTAATTGACCGCAATGGTATTCAAAGTTCAGGACCTGACTGGGATAAATTCTCAAATGAAGGCCTTGATCCAGCATTACGAAATGGCCGCCTAAGTGGATTGGAAGATTTAGGTATTCTTCTGGGGTACATGCCGAAGTCATAAGTTGGCTTCTGTCTATAATGGGGGCGACTGCCCCCTTTAGCCTATTTCATCATTGATTACCTTTTTAAGCTCGAATAATGATTAAATTTTTACGTAGCACCATAGTGTTAGTTTTGGCACTAGTCACCCTTGGCTGTGCACAGCCCTACCCTGAGGTCCCAAACGATTTTGAGAACAACTGGGTATCGAAGTCTTATACAGCTCAAGCTTTTGTATTACCTACTGCCGATGATGCCTTCGCACAACGCATCAAATTGGTACGAAATGCCACTGATTACATCGAAATAACATACTTCTCTTGGGATAAGGATGTTCTCGGCTTAATGCTACTTAATGAACTGAAAACCGCGGCAGAGAATGGAGTTAAAGTACGAATAGTTATCGATGATTTATTGGTTTTCAATGAAAAGTGGCTAGCGGGGGTAGCAAGCCAAGAGAATATTGAGATTAGAATATTTAATCCATTTAACTCGCGCTCAGCAGGTTGGCTAGGTCGCGCAGTTGACTTTAGTGTGCATCAAAAACAACTGGATAACCGACTGCATCAAAAATACTTTAATGTTGATGGCCAACAAATGATTTTGGGTGGTAGAAATATTGGTGATAGTTACTTTGGCTATAGCAACAAAGCGAACTTCTTTGACATGGATGTGATTTTTTCAGGCGAAGTAATCAATGTCTTTGAAAATAAATATGAAGAACTATGGCAACACCAACTGACCATCCCTATCCACGATGTCATCAGTGACAGTAGCGCAAAAAAAATAAAATCTTTTGAAAAGCAATACCAAAAGATAAAGCCAGCTGGTGAAGAACGTATTCGTCATATCGAAGAAAAAGTCGCCTCACTTTCAACACCAAAGTACCTAAATGTCAGCGCGATACCTGTATTCGATGAACTGGATAAAACTGAAAGCCATTTCCCATACCTCAGAATACGCGGCGAGCAGTTTATAAGTGATTATGTAAGCAACGCAAAAACAGCGATTATATCAACACCGTACTTACTTCCAACGGATGGTGAGTTTTCAGTAATAGATCAACTCCTGGCTGCTGGTGCAGACGTCACAATCATCACTAACTCGTCAGCATCAAATGATTCAGGTTTTGTGCCTGCTTACTATGAAGAGCACCGTAAAACGTTGTTAGCTAAAGGCGTAAAAATTCTCGAATACAAAGATAACGCTAAACATGATGACCATTACTACGATGTGAACACAAACTATCACAACAAAACGATCATCATTGACGACAAAATCACCTTCGTAGGGTCGTCCAATTTCGACCCTAGGTCTGATTTCCTTAACATGGAGCTTGGTACATTTGTGAAAAGTGAAGCGTTTGCGCAACAAGTTAAAAAATACTTATTCAAGCATCAATCTGAGATCTACTGGCGGGTAAGTATGGATGATGAAGGGGGAATCACCTGGAGCGATAGCCATACCTCTCATTCGGATGAGCCAAACTACAGTCACTGGCACCACCTACCAAACCGAATTTTTAAACACATGAACGGTGAATCTGAGCTATAACGCTTCACCAATTCTGAGCTATAACGCTTCACCAATAAAGAGAATAAACATGAGAAAAATATTGCTACCTATCGCCTTATACATCCTAACCTCATCCAATGTATTCGCTGAGATAATCGTCGATTCAAAAGGGGTCGACCAACAACAATATCATGCAGATATGTATGAATGTCAGCAACTAAGTGAACAGGTAAAAGGCACTCCGTCGCAACAAACTAGCGTCATAGGTTCTACTGCGCGTGGTGCACTATTAGGCGCGGCAGGTTCCGCGATTGCCGGAGGAAGCGGATCCGATGGTGCCAAAGTGGGGGCAGGTATCGGCTTGGTCGGTGGAGGAATCAAGAAAAACGCTCAAAAAGAAAATGTGGCCAAACAGCACGAGTTAGAGAAAGACCAAGTAATGCGAAACTGTTTAATCGGTCGTGGATATACTCCCTTGAATTAGATTGAAGTAGACATCGTAGAACACCAATATACTCATATTGGTGTTCTACTTGGCTTTGAGCTACAGTTGATTGGAGGTATCTTGTAACCTTCTGTAACGCGCCACATATTCATCAATCGCTACAACTATTGACTTCTTGACGTCCAGTACTTGTTTTGACGGCAAACTTACAAGTGAAATAGAGCATTTCATACCACTTTTCAGTTCGTCGAATATCAGTGGTTCTAGCGAATCGGTTACAAATTCCGACTCGTTTAAAACCTTAGGCAACCATGCCCAGCCAATTCCCTCTTTTACCATCTTAATGACTAGGGCCAGTTGGTCATACTCCTCGACATCTGCCGAATATACCACTTTGTCCTTAAATCCTTCTTCTACGAGTGAACGTAACAATAACTGACGATTGGTCTTTAACTCTCCGAAAACTTCATTGGGTGGCACTTGTGACATTGGACTTCCTTTTCTTACAAACGGCAAAAATTCCATATGTCCTATGAAGACAGAATCAAAACCTTGAATTCCACTGCGTGAATGCCCTAGCATCAAAGAAAAGTGAATATCCCCTTCGTGCATACCTTCTTCCGCAGCTTTGTTAGAACGTACGACAAAGTTAGCTCTCAACATTGGAAAATCTTTTCCAAGTTGTGCACGAATAAAAAAGAGTAAATTGTGGGGTATGAAACTTGGGTAAGCAATCGTCACCTCTTCTAATCCACCATAGGCTAGACTCATCGCCACTTTGTCAAAAACACGTGTTTGTTCTACCGACTGCTTAGCATAATAGTAAAGTACGTGTGCTTCTTCTGTTGGCTCGATACTACGGCTAGTTCTTTCAAATAACTGAACTGCGACCATATCCTCAAGGTTACTGATAACCTGCCCTACTGTGGTTCGATGCCTATTAAGCTTAATGCCAGCTTTGCTCAATGACCTAAGTTCATAAACGGTTACAAAGGCCTGCAATTGCTCAATACTGAAGTTCATTTATCCCTCACACTGTTTGTAACTCGACAAGTTAAAAATAGTAGCACCTGCTGCCTAAGCACCCTAATTATTTGATGGATCACGTCCTCAAGTAGTGAGTAGGTACACATCCAATGCTCGGCAATAATAACTCACGAACGGAACAATTAACAAAAGGGATGTCTAAATCAAACAGGTTCAACAATGAAAAAAATTAACTCATTAACACTCGCCCTTTTACTATCTTTGTCAAGCAACCAATTACTCGCAGCGGATTCAGAAGACTCACCAAACCCTTCAGATATCACTGAAGTCAGCACTTCTGCTTATTTCGGTATCAATAATCAAGGTGGTGTCAAAGGCTCAATTGCTCGAGGCTTTGGATTCTCAGAAAAAACCGAAGGGATGATCACAATAGAAGCTGCTATTGATGAAGAAGGCCACTATTCAGATAGCCGTTTTCAGTACTTCCAAGTGTTCAACACAAAAAATTACGTAGTACCTAAGGCGGCAGTATCACTGGATGTGATGGACAATGATATGTTCACTTCGGCTTCTCTAGGGTCAGTTATTGCTATTAACCCAGGAGTTAAAGGGTTAAGTATTTTTCCAAGAGCTGGGGTACTTGCAGGCGAATACTCGGATGCGTCAGTAAATCAATTTAACGTATCTGATCGTGGAACTACCGGTGCTTCTGCCGCTCTATACGTTTCCTACACTATGGGTAAAGACGGCACCTACATCATGGTTAGCCCAGAGTACAACTACCTAGGCGGCGATATCGAGACATCCATGCTAAAGACCAGTGTTAAAATGGGAACACCATTTTCACAAGACAAAACACGATGGGGGGAAATTCGCTTAGAGAACACAGATATGAAAATGGAAAGCGCAAGTAAGAAAATAAAGAACAATGACACAGTGGTTTGGGCTAATTACAAATTCTACTTCTAATTTCATAACTTTACATAGTTGCCTCAACTGAGCAGAGCCCTATAGCCCCCTCACTACTTTAGGGCTATGGGGCTAGTAGTAAACAAACAGCCATAACACATCAAACTCACTAAGCCGCCACAGCTCAAAACCCAATCATTACGGAAACAGTGATGAGAAACTGTCATAGTCTTATTTTGCAGAAATAAAAGGAAGAAAAGTACTCATAAAGTTTGGCAGTCGCAAAATTTATTGACTATAGTGCTTTTTGTTTATCAAAAACTAGCGAGGTTCCCCCCATGTCTTGTACTAATTCACACTCCCATCCAGAACATGTTCATGGTGAAACCTGTGGTCACACTGCGATTCGTCACGGCGACCATATCGATTACCTAGTTGAAGGTGAACTTCATCATCCACACGGTGATCACTGTCATGCACACACACTTGAAGTGAACAAAACTAACCCTGCAGAGTGTAACCAGGTTCACTCTTGTGGTAACCACATTCACGGTCCTGATTGCGGCCATGAAGCAATTAAACACGGTGACCATGTCGACTACATCGTAGATGGGCGTCTACATCACCAACATGATGGTCACTGCGATGATCACGGCCCAGTTGAGGTTGTAATTGGTGAATAAAGAGAGTTCAAACCCAAATTGAACCTTAGTTACTTCTGTTTAAACAGCTTCGCAGCGTTGTTTTGGGTTGACGAAGATGCAGTTACTGAGTGGAAACATTCAAAGCAGGGAGTGCGTGGTAGAACTCGCATATTTAGTGTTCTCATCATCACCACAGCTCTTATGGTTAAGCGTGTATTCACGATGCCTTTAAGAGCATTACAAGGCTTTATTGACTCGGTGTTTAGGCAGGCCGATGTTCCATTTAGATATACACAGTACCTGCACCAGCCGTCTATACTTCCCTCGTCAAATTGTTACTGCGGAGCCAAGTTTATCTGGTGTGACCAATGCCGAAGTACTACCAAATCTTCTGAATTAAACTCGACGTACCATCAAAGCGATACCAGGTGTGATGATGTTTATGACACAAGAAAGTGTTGTGAATCTATCGGTCGCGAGAAGACCTTTCCTTTGATACCGCCACGCGAAGGCGCAGCTTTTTTTGAGATAAAGGACATCCCAGCAATCAGAACACCAGCTGTTAAAAGTTGTACATTTCAAACAAGAAATGCAAGCAGAAATATCGCTATCACAAATGCTCACTGACTGAGACCGCTATACGTAAAGTGAAACAGTTTATTGGTAGCTCATTGAGTCGAATAAACTACAATACGCTGATTGCAGACACTTGCACCACGATCAAAGCAGTGAACAAGCTTACTAGGCTAAGTAAGCCTGAAACCAAGTATATTGGCTAAGATAGAGTCATTTGGAATGCCAGCGCTTTGAGCATGATTTCGGAAACAAAGCCTTCATTTGGTATACTTTAAATCAAGATCGGAAAAAAGTCGCCCCCATGTGTAAATGACCACCAACACAATAAATGACACTAAATATACACTTATAGGACCTGTAATGTCATAGATAGGAGTTGACCGTAGTGCATCTTTTGTCAACAAAAACAGAAAATTGCAGCCCATTACTATAGAGACAAGACTCGGCCAGTGATGCGCAATAAACATGATGAATAGAATATTAATTGAGTAAAACACTATTAAGTCGTACACACTATCTAGTGCAGGTAGAACAAAAACATATTCTAAAGTAAACAAAAGCCCAAATATCGAGAGTGTTTTTATCGATAAACGAGCGCCGGAGACGGGGTTCCTGACTAAAATAACAGAATATATAACTCCAATCATAGGAAATAGGTTCCCGCCAGGAACATCCAGATAGCGCCAAGATAAAATACACGTTATAAAAATGAGAAGAGTCTGAATTACGTATATCAATCTACCCTTTAATGGAACATCATAGCATGGGTAATTTCCATATGAATTATTTGACAAACCACTCTTAATCAACCAGGAAATTAAAGATTCATGACTTCGATTAGGATCAGAAAACGCCTTCAATAGAACCGCTTTGCCATCTTGTATTAAAGCCTCATCCTCGATTCTATTCATAGACCTTAGTGTTGAATATTGCTTTAAAGCTGCAATCATATTGTGCCAATACTTTCTCTCACGAGCTAACAGATAACTTCCTTGAATTGGATGGGATATGAGTTCATTGAGTTTATAAATACCAGAATTGATGGCTTTTTCTTTGTTATAAAAAGGTTCATCATCCCAACAGACCATTTTTTTTACGTCGTCCGCGATAGAGTAAAAGTTACGCTCAGTATTCGAAGCGAATATGACCTTGTTAACCAAACTGTATATAACTACCCCTAACAATGTTTCTTGGATTCTAAGCGCAACCAGTTCAAATGACGTGATATCATCGAAGTGACCAACTGAGGTAACCAGCGTAGTTACTATGAGCGCCGTTGACCACATATGCCCCGATTTATGATGAGTTGACATGTAAATACAGCCAGACAAAAATAGGGAAAACATACAAAAAAAACGCAGTGGTTGTTGACTGAACAATGAGATTAGAAGTACAGCAACGCCTGATCCAATGACCGTTCCTAATACTCTTAGTTTCGCCTTAAGTAAGGAGTGAGAATATGTCTCAGAGCCTGCAAGAACGACTACAACCATTACAGACCAATTGGCCTTCTCCCACCCCAAAAGCAATGAGATATAAATGCACAATGCAATCGAAAACACTGTACTGAGTGTCTTCTTTATCGTCAACTTGTCCATTTTCAATTCCTAGCCGCATGAATTACGCATCGTATTGAGCAACTTCAAAACTAATGCAAACAGAGCTAATAAGAGTAGTACATTCACAATGGTTAACATTGGGCCAATTACATCATAAGAAGGAATTAACATTACTGCACCAGAAGTAAGACCGACCAACAGATCTAAACCTAAAACCTTAACAAAGCTCAGCTTCGGGTGTGAAAATACCTGACATACAATGAAAGCGTTGATAAAGTAAAACAACCCCAGTTGCCAAGCTTCAGTCATCATTGGAAGTAGCAACACATATTCAGTTAGAAACAATAAACCGAACCCAATAACTGATATTGCCGTAAGAGGTATCGTGACCAATGGAACGAGAGGCAGTATCGATGCTAATACCGCGCCAAGCAGTGGGAATAACGTACCTCCTGGTATTGGGGCGTATATCCATAGCAATACACAACATAAAAATACCCCAACACTTTTTAAAGCCACTCCATAACCTTGCTTAACAAGTTGCTTAAACCTCCGTCTGTCGGGCCTCTTTAGTGCATCTTTTCTTGCGCTTTTTTTTTCGTTATCATCTATCAAAAAAGAATCACAAGGAAATTCTGGGGCGAAAACTTCAAGTCTTCGTTTCACCTCTGAGTCGCTTACTAACTTTCCGTCTAATGTATCAACTTTATCTATTAAAATAGCCAGCTCCTGAGTTCTAACCTTCCAGTTCGAAGAGTACTTATTTAGAGCCACACTATCACCTAATGGCATAAACAGTACGCGTCGTAGATTAGAGGTTTTGTTTTTTATGTCTTGGCATATTTTTCGTCTACTTACTTGATCATTAGTCTCCATCGCTTCAATTAATTGAGTTCTCACTTCATCAAATAACGCTATAAAGTTGTCTTCTGGCTTTACAGGCCAAAGCAAGCGAAAAACCGTCGAGTAAACAATAACTCCCACTACTGTTTCTTGAAGTCTAAGAACAGACGTTTCGAATAGTGCCACACCATCTAGGTTCCCCATGGCAGACAGAAGAACCGTTACGGGAAACCCTAGAGCGAAAATGTAGCCATACCTCGGTTCAGCAGACATCACTACCGACACACCAAGTAATAATGTCAGCGCTGCAATATATAACTCAGGTTCTTGTGGAAAAATCATAGTAAATAAAGTGGCAAAAAATATAGCAAAACATGTACCGAACAGACGGTTATGCCACTTATTTATCGCAATAGAAGTCCCCTCAACAGTTGATATCACAATACACGTTATCGCAGCCCAGTAGGGTTTATCCAAACCCAATGATATTGCGACCAATATAGCTATAGAAACCGCCAATGCTATTTTTATCGATTCTTTAGTTGAGATACTGAACATAGTTAACACTAATTTTGTTTATATATTTTGACGGAGGCGGTCATCCCAACACGTAACTGGATATATTCTGGCATATCATCAAGCTGAATTTTTACAGGAATTCGCTGAGCTAACCTGATCCACTGAAAGTTTGGATTTACGTTCGGCAACAAATCCACCCCAGTGCTACCATCTTGCTTTGCAATACCAAACCCAATACTTTGTACAGTACCTTCAATCACTATATCATCATGTGTCATCAACACAATTTGCGCTTCATTGTCGACGTTTACACCTTTTAAGTCCGTCTCTTTAAAATATGCCTCTATCCAAAAGCTATTTTTGTCAATTAAAGCAACCACTGGTGAATTAGCAACGACATGTGAACCGACGCGGAGATTGAGATTTGTAATATAACCATCTTCCGGTGCGTATACTTTCGTATACTCTAAATTTAGTAATGCTTCTTTTACCGTTGCTTGAGCTAGTTCTAAGTTTGCTTGAGCAGCTTCTATTGCATTATCCAAGTTATTAATTGTTAATACTGGAACTGAGCCTGGTGACCTCGACTCTAGACTCACTGCTCGTTGCTCTTCATTTAGTGCTCGCTCCAGACTTGCTTTTGCTTGCTGTTCTTCAGCTATCGCTTTGTCGTATGCAACTTTATAAAGACTATCGTCAATCTCGAACAGTAAATCGCCCTGTTTAACATCTGCATTGTCATGAACATGTACCGATGTAACCTGACCAGTTACTCTAGGAGTAATAGAGATGACGTAAGACTGAACTTGACCATCACGTGTCCATGGGCTCTGTGTGTAAGTGCTATAATATTGATACGATACTACCGCCGCACCTAGCACAAATAATAATGTCATTATGTTTCGTTTTAACACAATATCTACCTCAAAAAACTGGTATAACTTGACCTAATAGACCAGTGAACAGAATAACTAAACAAATTTCCACTACCGCAGGTAATGCAACATATTTATAAAGGCCAACTCTAGCCAAGCAATAGCTTGACGCCATCGACAATGCATATGCTATTAACAGAACTAGTAAAAGTGGAGGGTAATATATTTCTCCAAATACTAGCTCTCGTGGCATATCGCTCATAAGACATGCTCTCTTTTAATTTTAACTTAAGCGAATGATAAAATAGGAGATTCTCCAGCATTAAGATTAAATGCTGGATAAAATAGTTTATATATAATTGGGATTCTTCTTAACAAGATGTCCAGCCATTAACCCAAGCATCATGAAAATGGCAACAGTAATAGTTTCTGAAAATTGCTCGAAACCTAGCGCAATATCCCCACCAACTATATTGACTAGTCCTCTAAATCCGATTGTACCACTGACCAGTAGGACGATAATTGGTATCAGTACAATCAAACTTGGTCTTTTTGTACGAATAGACCATTCACTCGCAATTACTGCTGCTATAGCACTACTAACAAACGCGGCGACAAATTTTGGGGCGAACTCAGCAACCCCTAGGAAAGCTGAGAAGGTAGCCGTTGACGCTAATAACACCCAAAACATATCTTTCTTTGGTGTCTGAAAGACGATAATCAAGCCAAGCATTAAAATTGGAAACAATATGAAAAACCAAGAACTATCAATGGCGGTTATGCTCTCAGGAGCAATAGGTAAAGCTAAGAAAAGAGAAACCAATTTGAGCCCAAGCATTGACCCGACAACCATCTTAGCCATACAAATCAGACCATTAGATAAGTTGATAACACCAGACCGCCACTTTCCTGCAACCAATTCACCAATGCCTAAGCTTACTGAATATCCAGGAAGGATGATTGCCGTAGCGGAAAGAATGACCAAAACCACATTCAATTGAGGCACCAAAAAATAGCTCACCGCCGTAAGACCACCCGCCACAAAGCTGGCAATTAAAGGAAGTAATGGTTGGAATAGTGGCTTCCATTGAGTGCTTGAAAAGACGATTAAGTAAACAATTATGCTGATAAAAGGGCCGATTAACGTATCTAGCCAGTTACCGCCTATGAGCCCAGGCAACCCAATAGCAACAGCTATGTAACTCAGTAAAATACTAAATGGGCCCCACACAGGTTTTGTTGCATCAACTTGTTCGAGCTCTTTTATGATCTCCTCAAAGCCTATCCCACCAGTTTTTATTTTAGAAACGACATCACCCAACTTTGCAAGCTTATTTAAGTCAACATCATTCTGTATTGAAATACTGTCTTCTCTAGTGTTTTTTGAACCAGTATCAGTCAATGATACCCACAATGTATTTGGCGTACATTTAACATTTCCAGTATAACCAAAAGCGTCAAAACACGAACGAATATACGACTCTACTGTTATCGTTGTTGCACCATACTTGTGTGCAGCTGCACCCACTTTCGTTATTAACGTCCATATCTGGTCAAAACTAAAAAAGCCATTAGTCAAACCTGAGAATTTTTTCTCGTGACTAACACACTCCATAACTTGGGTTGATTTGGGTTGATTCATAATGGATTCCAAACACGCCCCAATTATAAAATAATTGGGGCACTGATATTAAAATTGATGATTTATATAGATGTGGTGTCTATTTGCATAAGTTTCATGCAAGACATTGCAACAATGCAGATTCCAGTGCATTAAAATTGATCGCTTGGTGGCGCCCAATAAATACAAGTTCCGTCATTTGCTTAGACTCTTTTTTAGAGCTCATTGGCTTGATTGTTGCCCTTTTGCCTACCAGTTGCAAAATTAAGGGACTATCTCCCTTCTCTTGGCAATACATCACCCCCTTCGCTCTAAACAGCTCGCCAGGTAGATTAGTCAGTAATTGGTGTATGTAATCCAACTTAAACGGCTTGTCTGACCTATACGTCCACGTATCAAACATCAGATCATGTTTGTGAAGATGTTGCTTCTTATTGTTTACGTAGTTGACAGATACATCTACACCCGTTAGTTCACCTTTAGGTGAACTACTTTTGGCTACAGACCCCACTAAAACTTCAAAAGGCACGTTACAATTCACTGCTGGAAAGATTTGTACGCCTGGCCTCAATGATTTAATCCAGTTTTCGGTCTCTTCCACCTTCTCCTCAGACGCTAGGTCAACTTTGTTGAGAAGGAGTAAATCTGCACCTTTGACTTGTGCTTCAGCAAGCTCCTTCTCTTTACCTTCAACATCCAGGCCTTGATCTGCATCAACCACCGTGACAACGCCGTCAATAAGAATATGTTCCCATATCTCCGGAGCATTAAAGCTTTCTACAATACCTTTAGGGTCCGCCACACCACTTGATTCGATGATGATATGGTCAGGTCTGTCTTCCATTGTCGCTAGACTCAAGATTGACTTAACCAAATCCATTCGAATTGAACAACAAACACAGCCATTGGCCAAATTTACGACGCCATCATCCACTTCAGAAATCAAGTTCGCATCAACATTAATTGATCCAAAATCATTCACTAACACGCCGATTTTAATGCCGTGCTCTGATGTTAATATATGGTTTAAAAGAGTTGTTTTTCCTGCACCTAGAAAACCAGAAACAATGGTCACCGGAATTGGCGATTGTTTATCATTAACCTTCATGTTGAGCACCTCTAATTGCCTTGCCTGGAAAAGCGTTGACGTTTAGTTCTTCATCTTCTATGACAAATGAGCCATTTACGAGTACGTGCTGCATACCTTGTGAGGTTTGTAGTGGCTCAACAAATGTGCCCTTTTCACCAACGGTTTCAGGATCGAATACAATAACATCAGCATCCATTCCTGGTTGAAGGCGTGCTTTCTTCTTCATTGAAGGAACACCATCTTCTAAGATCAGTGCTGAGTTCAGTGAACAGCGACGAATCGCTTCCATCCAGCTGATGATTCCTCTTTCTCTCACCCACTTTCTTAGGAATTTCGTGTAATTCGCTGCAGCACGTGGGTGATTGTTTAGATCTTTTGGCAACGGCCATTCTGTTCCTTCATAAAAAGTGCCATTAGGTGCAACCCACGGCAAACCATCTGTACAAATTGCAGTGCCTGGGTACAACACCGAAATATCAAGTAGATATGCATCATGAGGGTTTTTGTCTTCATTCAAGAAATGTACAATCACTGAATCTTCTGGATGCTCAGTTCTTGCAGTTACAAACTCTTCTTTGGTATCAAAGTCTTTGTTAGTTTTCACAAGAGTTAAATCATTCCAGTCAATCTGTAAGCGTTCACGGATATCCTCTGGATCGAACTCTTCCGCACCGATGCCTGAGTTACCCGCTCCCCAAACATACGCTTCAGTAGTAATAGGCAAGCCTCGGCCTTGAGCTTCTTGCACTACATCTCGAATTGGTTCAATTGAACGTAGACTTGTGCTGTTCCAGTGACATAGGTGAGTTTTCGCACCTGTAGCACCCGCGAGTCCAACTAATTCAACCACATTACCAAAACCGCTGTTTGGTTCTAGAACAGATAGATTTTGGATGTGAGTAAAAGTAGGTTGATTATATTTAGCTGCCAGTTTCCAGAGGCCATACATCTCTCTTGGGCCAGCTCCTGGTACATAGCCATGAATAACACCAATACCTATACCGCCTTCTTTTAGCCCTTGTTCAACCATAACAAGAATTTTCTCAAGTTCTTCGTCAGTAGCGGCATTCTTAGTCCATTCACTTAGTCCAAATGAGGAGAACAACATACCAAGGTCAGGGACTGGTTCCCCCGTCTCTGGGTTCATGGTGTTGAGTCGAGTCCACCCCCAACCTACTGAAGCGCCATAATTAAGAGGACGACCTTCATTCTCACACTTGTCATAGAACGCAGAGATAGGATAGCAGCCTGCTTCTAGCTCAAGAGCTGTGGTCAGCCCATCAAAAGCTTGCATTCGGTTGCTTGGGATGTTCATTCCATGAGAGTGTAGGTCGATAAAACCAGGGCAAACGATCTTACCTGTTACGTCTTTTTCAATTTCACCACTAATATCATCATTAGTAATGACTTCAATACGAGATCCAGAGATCCCTACGTTGTAAATGCCATCTAAATACGTTTCCGGATCAATCACTCGGCCGTTTTTAAGTACTACATCATATTTCTTCATACATTTTTCTCTAATTAATTAGCTGAACTTCATGGCTATCAACATCTTAATTACAAGCCATACTAGGTAACTACGGAAATAATATGATACTTTTTTAAACCCGAACAATCTCAACGTGAGGATTCAACCCTTCAATCGTCAACAAGGCTTACTAGTCAAATAATTTGTTTAATTATCCCTGTAAAATCAATTCATTTAATACTAAATAAAAAAGAGCCAAACCCCGGTAAAGGTTTAGCTCTATTAAAATTAAACAGTTTATTACTAGTTAAAATTTTTCTATCTTATCTAGTTTCATTTGATATCCGATACTAGCGAGGTCATTATCAACTGATTCAGTTGAAATAGTACCTTCTACCGTAACTCCGGTCCATAGATCTTCCATGTTTACACCCTCCTCTGAAATAACATAAATGATTTGGTTGGGTGGTGGCGGGGGGACATGGATACACGCGCCAACGAATGGTACTAACATAAATTCAGTCAGTGTTTTATCATCCCCTTCCAGAGGAATAATAAAACCTGGTATAGATACTGTCTTTTGATTTAAATCTGAGCGCGCTGTACCAAATGTGATTTGGTTCATTTTCAGTGAATCGTCTGTATGATCAAGAAGAGCTAAGGAAGCACTTTGTGCTTGCATATATAACTCATATCTCGCCACTTCATCTTCTGGAATAAGGTCTTTCCACCTTAACTCCAGCACTTCACTCGCATAAGATACCGCGGGAGAAATAAGTATAATCAGTAATAAAGAGATTCTAGTAAGCATAGATGTACCATCATTGAACTTAAAAACAGAGAGCTCTTTCGAGCTCTCTTAAATATTAATTCTAGTTACTTATTTTCAACGACTGAGGTGAAATCAATTTCCTCACCAGCATTCGTGTATTTTTCTTTCCAGTCACTAGCCGTACGCTCTTGATAAAGCGACTTTTCTGTAGGAGTAAATCGGATAGCCTGACCACCACGCGCTTCTTTAATTACTTTGTCATCACGAACAGTTTCTACACCACCTACAATGACTGATTGAAAGCCAGTCGATGGTACTGCCGCGTCAGTGTAAGTTGCGTTATCACGAACGGTTTCTGGATCAAATACCACAATATCGGCAATCATACCTTCCTGCATACGGCCACGCTTTTGCATCGCTTCTAAGCCAGCCTCTCCTAAGTGATAGGCTGAGTTGTATGACAAAATAGCTAGAGTATCCATTAGAGGAACATTGTTTTCACGCGCTAGGCGAAGAGTTAGTGCGCGAGATCCTGACGTACGTGGGTGACCATTTGCCAATTTTTCGTATGGTGTATCCCAGTCACCTTCGATTGGCATCATTGGCAAAGCATCACTCGCCATAGTCACACCTTTCAAAGAAATCCAACGTACTGGATCTGTCTCTGGTGCTTTAAATAGTAAGATAACTTTAGTTGGGTCTTTAGCTACATCTTCTTTATACTTTTCTAGCGTATAGAATTCATTAGTTGCAGGGTCAAAAAGTGTATCTTCATAACGGTGACCTAAGCGGTCAATCCAGTTCTCTGGTTTGATAAAGACAGCACCAAGTGTTGTACCACCCGCAGTGTAAGGATATATCTCACCCCAAATGTTAACCCCTTTTTCACGCAAGTTAACCATCATCTCCTGAGCTAACTCCCAACCAGGGTTATTAAAGTGAAGTAATGATATTGGAGCATCGAGTGCTAAGCCATTAGCTACAATTTCCATCGCTCCAAGGTTTTCATTAGTTGCGTTATCTGGAGTAAAGCGAGTGTGTGCACCAGTGTGACGGCCATAAGCAGCAGCTACACGTTGTAATTCATACATCTCCTGGCTAGTTACGCCCTCGCGCATGTAACCAACTGTACTCGCAAGGTTAAGGCCACCAGCTTTCATACCTTCATCAACTTCTTTAGCGATTTCTTCTAGCTGCTCAGTAGTTGGGGTTTCTAGGGCCCATCCAGTTTTATTTCGGGTGACAAGTGCAGAAACTGGATCGTATAAGTTCTTTTGAGGTTGATTATCTAGTACTTTGGCACGAGCAAATTCGTGACTTACACCACAACCATAATTCGCTTGTGTAACACCTTCACGATCTGCATACCACTGTTCGATGGCTGAACCAGCACAACCCAATTCTAAGTCCATCGACGAGGTCAGTCCATCGCGTAAACCTATTTTATAACCTAGCTCGCGAGGCCAATGGAAGTGTGTATCAATAAAACCAGGGGCAACTACTTTACCAGTTGCATCAATAACTTTTTCACCTTTCAGTTCATCGGTAGAAATAGCTACAATCTCATCACCAATAATACCTACGTTAGACACTTTATCGTAGTTTGTCTCCGGATCCATAACTCGACCGTTTTTGATAACGACGTCATAGCTTTGGGCAAATACCCCATCTGAAAGACACACTGATATAATCAGTGCAACACTTGAGGCTACTTTTGTTGATTTGAACATTTTTGGCTCCACTTATATGAAAACGTTGAGATTTCACTATTTGATTCATACCTAATTAAGATGCTGTAACTTTAACTCATTTTAATTTAGTTACTTCATCGCTAACCGAGGACACAACCCATCAAAGCACTCCCCAAAAGACACTTGTTAATGCGGCATACCATACCTGAACAAACACAGTTAATGACTTGAATTAAAATGAATTATTTTACTATACACTAGCAATATATAGCTTATCTTGATCACTTGCGCATTCCAGGACTTCAAAACTGTGTGCCAACAGAAAGATGAAGCCGCCAGTCATCCGTACTTTGATCATTCACACTGCGGGCTATATCCAATTTAATTGGAACATATTGTGACTCCCATATAATACTCATACCTGTCCCAAATTTCGGCTCAGGTTTGGAATCAAAGGCATCACCAATGTCCACAAAACCACCAAGCCACCATGACTTATGTACGTTATATTGATATTCCAAACCAGCTGACATCATATATTGAGCCCCTGTTAATTCCCCATTGCTATCAACTGGTGATACAGAATTATATTGATAACCACGAATACTCTCTCCACCACCTGAAAAAAATCGTAAGGATGACGGGAGCTCTTCCGGAGCATCAGTTATATTGGCGCCAAAATCATATCTAAAATTTAGCTTTTGCGAAGAGGTAATGTCGAACGATGCCAATGAACTTCCTGTAATACGAAGTACCTGCGTATCAGAAAAAAACTGTCGCTCTGAAAACTCAACAGCGTACTCGTGCTTATGTCTTAATTCCGATCTATTTTGCTTATGTGTGAGGTAGGCAAAAGATATTCCAGGCATTAACAATCTTGAAGTACCTTCAACACCAGCTTGTGTATAGGATTCTCCATGATATTTAAGGTACAGGCTAGTCAACCAATGCTCATCAAGCTGCCAGCTTTTAGCAAACCTGAGATCTCCTAACAAACTTTTTGTATCAAGATAATCAATATGCTCGGCTTTAAACTGGATATCATACGACTCCATCAATACGTTTTCAGTTGGTATCCGATAACCTAATCCCAAAGTTTGTTTAGGTTTAGACAAATCAAGCCTTGATTCGAAGCTATGTCCTTTTTCGTTATACCACGGCTGTCGCCAACGCAAAGATGCCCTTACGCCAACATCCACTGAATAGCCTCCCCCAACTTCCACTTGATTCTTCGCATTTGGGATAACCTCTACAGATATTGGTACTTGATGATTATCGTCAGCCTCATCGTATTCTGCCGTCACAACCGCAGATTTAAACCAACCTGTTTCCGAAAGCTTAATTTGGTATTCACTTAACTTTGTTAATTGGATTGGCTCTTCTACACTGAAGGGCTGCAAGTTCGTGAGCTTAAACTCATCAATTTGACTACCTCGAACGCTAGTACTCCCGAAGTAATACTTCTCTCCGCAATTAAATTGAAGTTTAACGAAGGCAAAGTTACTACTTGGTAACACTCTTAATTCTGATTGCGTAAAACTACCAAACAAATACCCTTTTTGTATCGCCAATCTTTCAATATTTCTTTTTAGTCCATCATAATCTTGATGACTTAAAGGCTCTCCGATCTTTAATGCGCTAGCCTTCTCCAATTCATCGAAGTCAAGCTCATCTTCCAAGCTGCACTCAAAATCAATCTCGATGGACTTTATTGTAGTTCGCGGGCCTGACTCAACATGTACTATAAGATTTGAATTGTTTACGCGTTCCAACTCTACTTTAGAGTGATAGTAACCAAACGGGTTAAGCGCCTTATCGACAGCTGACTGAACGGCTCTATTACTCACTTGTTCTAGTGGATTCGTCTTTAGGTAGGCCAAATAGCTACTAACATTGCTCTGTTCGGGTTTCTCCAAACCTAGAACCTTCAGTTCAAACGCACTTACGTTACTTACGAAGAAGACAATAAAAACAGCCGCTATTTTGAAAGTTTCTGACAGTTTCACGCCTACCTCCCTATCTGGAAAGCAAGCAATCTACCTGTGAACTTACGTACTTTGTAATCGCGATTGAAGGATCTCGCCCTACACTACTGAATCGCTCTGTACCCATCTCTGAAGAGCTTTACAACGAGATATACAAACTAACTTCAGGGAAGCTCTTTGAAGAATGCTATACACCTTTCTGCTACATATTGAAGAATAAACTGAGCATCACCCTACCATCAGGGCAAGCCTCCCATGTATTGCGTCATTCGTTCGCAAGTCACTTCATGATGAATGGTGGTAATATATTAGTGCTAAGGGACATTCTAGGTCACGCCGATATCAGCATGACAATGCGCTATACCCACTTCGCACCCGATCACCTATCTGAAGCAATTATCCATAACCCTCTTTCTAACCTGTAACCTGTCGCCACAAATTTTTTTGCTCGGCTGTCGCCACTTTGTCGCCACTTGCCAAATTTCAGCTAAAAAAAGAGCCACTCTAAAGTGGCTCAATTCTTATAAATTAAAACAATCGTTTAAAACGTTATTCTTTGCCGAATACGTTGTTCTCTTGCTCTTGTACACGGATGAAAGTCGTACGCTTAGTTAGCTCTTTAAGCTTTGCTGCGCCTACGTATGTACAAGTTGAACGTACACCACCAAGGATGTCAGAGATAGTGCCGTGAACAGAACCACGGAACGGAAGTAAAACAGTTTTGCCTTCAGCTGCGCGGTACTTAGCAACACCACCTGAGTGCTTGTCCATAGCCGACTGAGAAGACATGCCATAGAACTTCATGAACTTCTTACCGTCTTGCTCTACTACTTCACCGCCTGACTCTTCGTGGCCCGCTAGCATACCGCCTAGCATTACGAAGTCTGCGCCGCCGCCGAATGCTTTTGCAACGTCACCCGCACATGAACAGCCACCGTCACCGATGATCATGCCGCCTAGGCCGTGCGCTGCGTCACCACACTCGATGATTGCAGAAAGCTGAGGGTAACCAACACCTGTTTTAACACGTGTAGTACATACAGAACCTGGGCCGATACCAACTTTAACAATGTCAGCACCCGCTAGGATTAGCTCTTCACACATGTCACCTGTTACAACGTTACCTGCAGAGATAACTTTGTTCGGGAATTCAGCACGTACCTTTTGAACGTACTCTACAAGGTGCTCTGAGTAGCCGTTTGCGATATCGATACAGATGAAGATTAGCTCTTCAGATAACGCCATGATCTCTTTTGTTTTTTCGAAATCAGCGTCAGAAGTACCTGTTGATACGAAAACATTGTTTAGCGTCTTCTTGTCTGCTGATTTTACGAAGTCAGCCCACTGCTCTACTGTGTAGTGTTTGTGAACAGCTGTCATTACTTCGTGCTCTGCAAGAGCCGCTGCCATTTCAAAACTTGCAACAGAATCCATATTTGCTGCAATAACAGGAGTACCAGCCCATTGACGACCGCTGTGCTTGAATGTAAACTCGCGGGTTAAATTTACTTGAGAACGACTTTTTAGTGTTGAACGCTTCGGGCGAAACAGTACATCTTTAAAGCCTAACTTAAGTTCTTGTTCGATACGCATGGTGTTTTTCCTTGATTCATAAATGTATGTGTCACTCGCATGGTGCGTTGTAAAGTCGTTGGCAGACGAGTTTACTTTTCTTCGGACACAAAAAAACCGGAGCGTTGGCAGACGCTCCGGTTTTCAGCATTATAGGCCGTGATTTATTAACAGCAAGTCTGATATTTCATTTTTTTTTATGCTATCCTCCCAAAGATTCCATATCCGAATTCCTCTCTCCTTTCCTATTTTTCAGCTATTTACTTAGATATTAACGACTTAAGCGCACAGCGTGACGCAAACTTACGCAACATTTGCGCAAACGTTTTCCACCCCTTCATCGCTACTTTCTCTTTTTATTTCTATTTCTGTGAGAAAAAGACGTCATCATGGTCAATCTTTGGCCTATAGAAACACTTCAAAAAGTACAAATTTTTTGAATTTTCTTGTTTGAGTGCCTAAAAAATCGCCGTTATGAAAAAGAATAAGGTGTCGCAGAGATCAAAAGCTCACTCTTTAGCGATAACTCTTGCGAGTCAAACAGTCTAAAATAAGGTATAAGTTGCTTATTAGAACGGCTCTTTATATTAAACAAGAGCACATTGAATGGCTTACAAGGACGTTAGTTATGAAGAAAACCCTCCCTCTACTTGCGCTTTTATGTATCAGTGGCTCCGCTTTGGCACAAAATGGTCCCGGTTCTTTCTATACCAATCTAGGTGTGACTGCGATTTCTGATGGTTCAGATTCTGAAACAGCCTACTTTGCGCAGCTAGGATACAACTATTACCTTTCACCTATGGTGTCACTCGATCTTAGCTTCGGTCATACCGCAACCTTAGATAGTACTGTGACGTCAGAATCTGATGGCTTTGCTTCAAAGTACAACTCTTACAGCGCAGGCCTAAAACTGGAGCAGAGCTTTGGTGGGTTTAATCTCTATGGTTCGGGCGGTGCGAGCTACATCGATTCCGAGGTAACACGTTGGGATGCAGTCAACAGCGTATCCAAAACAACAACAGACAGTAGTATCCAGCCTTATGCGAGTACAGGTATCACTTTTGCTCTGCTAGGCTCACCTTTAATTCTGGATACAGGCATCAGCTATCAATGGCTACCAAGCGGAGAAGGCGCCGCTTCTGTGTATGGTGGTGCCTACCTAAATTTCTAAGCCGTAGCCCATAAACAACACAAAACGAGAAAGGCACGCATAATCGCGTGCCTTTTCATTTATGAATCTGTTTAGTGATACTTACTGGCGAGCAACCAGAGCCTCTGCCGTCGCATCTTGAATAGAAAGAAACAGAGACGTGACTTGTCCAGTCGGAGAACGCATCGGGTTAAGCGTCACGTTCTGATACATGAAGTCTGCTTGTTGAGTGACAGGTCGTACGTTACGACACTTGAACAGATACGGGCGTTGTTGCCACGTAATGAAACTACGACAGCCAAGATCATAAACGGGTTTAGTTTTGAGGCGGAACCACTCTTCTGGGATCTCAGGAAACAGCTCGAAGATCGATTTGCCAATCGCATCATGAGACTGTTTACCACTGTGGTGTGTCATGAAGCCATTCCAAACTTGCACGTTAAAATCTCGGTCAATCACTACAAGTCCCATGTCGACGTTTTGAACCATATCGACCATCCAATGGAATTGCTCAAACTCTGCAGGTAACTGAAGCATAATTAGAACTCCTCCATTAGGTAAGACAGCTTGTTGTCTAGAAGTGGTAAAGATTCATCCACAAACATAAACAGTAGGTCACAGCGAATTGAGGTGCCTTCAATGTTGTAGCTCACCTCAAAGGTCATCGTCTTTTTGAACGAACCGCTGGTATTTGCAATCACAGATTCGATTGGAATATGTTGCCCTAACAGTACCGGAGAACTTTGGAAGAAACGCACTTCAGACTGTTCGCCTAAACCATTTAAGAAAGAGCCTACAAGAATGTTGGATACATCCATAAGCAGCTCTAACTCTTCAAGCTCTTCACTGTCAGTTGGCACCTTCATCAGCTTCTTGAGATCATTCACACTCGAGTCACTGAGAAGAACCAATGCTTCGCCGGCAATACCTTCACCACTAAAGCCTTGGCACACACCCGATACCTGGTCGTTGTCGGCCAAATCGCGCAGTGCCATGTGAAGCTCACTCACTTCAAAGATGTTTACGTTAGGCAGTGGCAGATGAACAAATACATCGAAGTGACGGGCTAATGCGTCTGCCGCGCGACCAATCGAAACGTTCGCCACTTCCATATAGATATCGCGTCTGCGCAGAATAGGCAGCTCTAGCGGCGCTGGTGTGACTAATTGTGGCTGCTTAGGCGGATCAACCAACTCACGAAGAACGGCTTTAAGTGCCTCTTGATCGATTGGTTTTTGCAGGAAGGCTTTCGCCCCAAGATCCATAACCTTTTGCTTAGCTTTAGGCTGAATATCACCAGACACAACAACAACAGGCGTCGTGTTACCCAAGCGTTGCATCTCTTCTAATGTCCCATAGCCATCCAACTCTGGCATGGTCAAATCGAGGAACATCAATTTAAACTGATTACTCGCTAATTCTTCGAGCGCATTCAATCCATGCACCGCGAAGGTTATGTCAGCATTTAACGACGGCGGTAAAGAGCGAGCCATCTGTTTTCGGGCTAAGGCAGAATCATCACATATAAGAACTGGAAACGACATTAATGTACCACCAATGATTGAAGCGAATAATAGCGAGTGTAACAGATCCTTATGGTATCAGGTACGGGGTGAATCCATTAATATGGTGATTACAGGCAAGATAATTAGAAGTTTTTGCTATGTTTGAGAGATCAAGATATGCAGTCAGAAACCCTTAATATAAAAGGGTTTCTGAATAAATCGAGTGGTGTTTTCTAAACAAGATGGTGGAATGGCAGCAATTAATAAATCACATCATTCCGTTCTAGAAATATGTGTAATGAAGCGATCGATTAAAGTTGGTATGTTGGCCATAAAATCAGTAAAGCAAAACGCAAAATGACAGCAAATACCAGAAGCGCAATACCTAAGCGATACCACTTATATTCCGAGACACTCATAGGAATGCGTTTATAGAACATGGTAATCACACCTTTCCAATCAGAACTGCGCTTTCCATATTGCATTACGCTCGTCAGTACAAAAAGAGCCCCAAGTACCAACATCCCTTTCTCGGCCCAAAACAACCCTACTTCCATTTGTACAACCTCTTTCCTTAAGTCTTCAATACAGTGTAATCAGCTTATGCTAGGGTTTCTGTACGACGTTGGTCTAAGTTGTACAAACGGGGTTAATGCGCCAATTGTGCCGAGCAATCTAAAGTGCGCTGCTTTCTGATCTCAACCATGAGTTGAACAAGCAATAAGATACCCGTAACACCAAGGCCGATACCAATACCGCCCCAGATACCAGCAAGCTGATAGTCCGGCATTAGATACCATGCCGCTGGTAAACCAAACACCCAATAGCCAATCGCTGTCATTACCGTTGGCATAGAGACAATTTTCATGCCTCTTAGCAGGTTGATCGCTAGCAGTTGCCATGCATCAACAATGAAGCAGAGAGCCACTACCCAGATAACCGAAGTTAACAGCGTCGACATGGTGTCTGTACCGTCATCAAGTTGGAAGATTGCCGCAATGGCTTCAGGCCACGCAATAAAGACACCGCACAACACCAAGCTCAACAGCGAGACCAGAATAAAGCTCTGAACTGAGGTTTTCTTGATGCCTTCAATATTACCCGCACCAAAGTCACGACCGACCAATATCGCCGCTGCTTGAGAGAAACCAAAGTTGAAGTTCCAAGTAAAGCTCAAGCACTGAAGTAGAATTTGGTGTAGTGCTAATGACGCAATACTGATGGTTCCTGCCATTAGCGTACCGCCATAGATAAGACCATGCTCCAGAATCGCCGCGACCGCGATAGGTAAGCCCATCAATAGCAGCGGAGCCATCAACTTGACCGAATACTCATCCAAGTGCAGCCAAGGGGCGAACGGTTTGAACTCGTCACGTTGAAATACCCAGAACGTATAGCCAATCATCACGACCAGTGCTGCAATCGCGGTACCTAAACCAAGCCCCGTTAAACCCATACCGAGCTCGAAGGTCATGAAATAGCTCACTGGAACGTTCAAAATAACAGTGGCTATCGACATGATCAAAATAGAGCGTACGTTACCAAAGGCGCTGGTTAATCCTCGCAAAACCAGTAATAACAATGATGGCAACATCACCCACTTAAGTGCATGAACGTACTCCATCGCAAGAGTAATCACCTCTGGCGGTTGTTTCGCCATTTCAAGTACTTGAGGCGCGAACCAGAAACCAGACATCAAAACAGCGCTCATCACAAACGAAAGCATGACTGCGCCTTTTACCGCCAAACGGATCTGTTGGTTACCAAAATCTGGGCGAGCAACTCTCTGCCCGTAGGCGATAGCGATTAAGTTGGCGACGCAGCCGACCGTGCTACTGGCAATAAGAAAAATAAAGAAGTAGATCGAGGCACCCAAACCACCCGCAGCCAGCGCAGATACGCTAATTCGAGACATCATCCATACATCGGTCAAAACCAATGCCATTGATATCAATTGTGAAATGATGAGCGGGAATGCAAGTGCGAGTATTTTTTTCATGAGAGCCTCTTAAGATTTCCACAAACCTTATGGCTTTTAGCACTAGCCTTCAATTGATATATCTGCCACTCTTACATTCCAAAAACTCATGCGAGTGTTTTATGACCCCATATCCAAATCTGCCCTATTCTCACAATGGACTGCGCGCCTTTGAGTCTGTCGCTAGGCTCATGAGCTTTACGCTGGCGGCTGATGAACTGAATGTTACTCAAAGTGCGGTAAGCCGACAGGTGAAACAGTTAGAAGATGAGCTAGAAATTTCGCTAGTGCGTCGCAAGCATCGCGCTATTGAACTGACGCCACAAGGTAACGAGTTGTACCTTGCCCTACGTGAAGGTTATAGCAACATTGAATCCGTGCTTGCCAGTTGGAAAGAGCCGAAGCAGAAACGAATCGTCATCAAAGCTGCGCTGAGTTATGCCACGCGAGTGCTGATTTCTAAAGTTAGGCAGCTCAATGAGAGGTACCCTGATTACGAGATCGTGATTATTCCTGTTATCGAGGAAGATGAAGCACTTAACTACACCGATTACGATTTATTGGTCTTCCATACGCAACTGAAGAACCATTACGACAACAAACCCGGTATCCGCGTACTGCGCGAAGAGTTTATGGCACCAGTCTGCTCGCACAGCTTAGTAACTGACGATCTTGATTTAGACTCAATCCTAACCTTACCAAGATTGCACCCCACCCTTGATCATACTGACTGGAAGACATGGTTATCCGATGTGGCGTATCCACCGACAACGCCTGTCAGAAATACCAGCTTCCTCTCCCTTGATTTAGCACTGAACGCCTGCCTTTCTGGACAAGGTGTTACCGTGACTGACTTGTTATTGATCATCCCTGAATTAGAGCGAGGATTTTTGTACTGTCCGCCTAACGCAAAAATTCAGCATAGTGCGTGGACGTATTACCTGCATCAAAATACCAAGAGCGCGGTCATTGATGATCTCATCGATTGGCTTGTTGAGGAGAATGAGAACGAGCTGAGCAAACTAAAACGCCTCGCTCAGCAGAATGATTGGTATGGAGTGATAGAGAGGTAGGTAGAGAGAGATAAATAGAGAGATAACGACAAAAACACCCACAAACTATCATCTATGGTGATGTAACTTGTGGGCGAGAGTTATCTGATTATCTCTTTCAATGTGAGAGCGTTAAGCCGCTTTCTTACTCACCTCAAATCGACCGATGAGTTGTTCCAGACGACCTAGTGCATTACCCATAAGAGTGACACGACGCGCCAACTGCTGAGTGGAAGTTTGCAAATCAGAGATCGAACGTTGAGCTTTGTCTGCTGTATGGCCGTTTTCTTGACTGTTCTCATCAAGTTTCGACATGGTCGCAAACAGCTCGGCAACAGCGACCCGCATCTGCTCACTTCGAGCACTAGAGTCGACCATCAAGTTACCTCGACTGACGTTTTCCACCCCTTGCTCCATCGATGCTACTGCACTGCGTGATTTAGCATGCAGCTCTTTCATCAGATCGCCAATGTGGTTGGCCGCCTGTGAAGTACGATCGGCTAAGGTTCTAACCTCTGACGCCACCACCGAGAAGCCTCGGCCATGCTCACCCGCTCGCGCAGATTCAATCGCCGCATTGAGAGCCAATAAATTAGTTTGTGCAGTGATATCCGTAATGATATTGATAATGTCTGAGACCTTACTCATCTCGTTATTCACTTCGTTAACACTGGTCGCTGAGCTTTCGACAATATGACGTACAGACTCCATCCCTTGCGCCGCCTGCTTGTACTCCTCTTCAGCGCTTTCCACAGCATGTTTCATCACCGTATCCATTTGAGTCGCTGAAACCGTCGCATTGGTGATTTCACTCTGTTGGTGCTGGCTCAACTCCAACATATTGTGCAGCGAATGTGAGGCGTCAACACTGGCTTGATTCATCACCACACTGCGCCTAAACATCGATTCTGACACTTGGCGCACCTCACTGCTCGCATGGATCAGTTCACTGATGATCCCATCGAGATTATCAATAAAGCTGTTCGTCCAACGTCCTAAACTGCCTAACTCATCGCTGCTGAAGGTACTAGGATCGAGTCGACGACTAAGGTTGCCGTCCCCTTCGGCCAGTGTCTGCATTACCATGGTCATCTTGCTCATTTTATTGACCAGCGGTTTAGCACTAAACGCTCGAAACAGACCAAGGCTCAACAACATGCAGACAACCATTAGGCTGGCCTGTATAAAAGGTGATAAATCAAAAAGGTGGGTCAGCAGCAAAGGTAGGAAAAGAGTAAAAAGCATGCTGCCAATAAAGTGTTTCGATAAGGTGTAGCTGAGGCTTCTATCACGGTACACCTCTTCCAAATCCGACTCGCACATCATGCCGAACTTATCTGGTGAGCCATCGAGTTGAAACGTCACACCTTTACCAATCACAGGAATGTGTCGGTAATCGGAATAACCCGGATATTCTACAAAGACATTGTTGCCTTTCTTTATCGTCTCTCTGACGCCTGGGTGCAGCTGTTTGGTCGCAGGGTCGGTAAAGCGGATTTCAAACTCGGTATGATGCTGAACTTTCACCACGCCCCAATCGGTATTGACGCCTTGTTTGAGGTTCTCACCATGCGAGAAGGTGTTGTCTTCAAATCGAGAACGAGATAGCGCGACACCCGCTTCAATACGTGGATCATGATTCGACTCCACCATAAAGATATAGTTATCCCCTGACTCACTATAGATATGCCCCGCTTCACGCTGAATAATATCGCCAATCACATCGTTTGGTACTCGCCCGCACAGACACAGTGGTTTGCCGTCTTCACGTGAGAACGGTACATAAAACATCAGTGTTACTTGGTCATGAAACGACGAACTTGAAGCACCAACCGATAACGTACGCTCATCGGCATAAGGCCCATGAAGGTAGCGCTTCTTTAAACCTGCGTTGAGCGCCTTGGGGTCAGTAAGCGTGTAACCAACATGATTACTGTAGCTCGATGCTTGGGCAATGCCTCGCTCGTCCACGACCGCGAGTTCTGAGATATCTGGGCTGCGATCAAGAAGCCTTTGTAACGTTTCCGTTGTTTGCTCTTCCGTTCGACTAGCAATATACAACGCGGCATCTTCGAGAAAGTCCCATTGGTTCTTTACCCAATTATTTAGTAACTGTACCCGTGTCTCCGCAATACTTTCGAACGTCTGCTCTAACTCCCTAGTGCGCGTTCGATTTAAAAAACAGGCCTTTCTCATCGCAATCTTACCCGTTGAGCCAAACCATTTAAGCCAATGACGTTCCTGATCCGTAAGGTTCATCTACATTCCTTGTTTTGTTTTACATCTATATACAACAAAGCAATTTATAGACCATATACAAAACAGGGCTTTAATTAACTTGTATGATTAATTTATATACAGATCAAACAATTACACTCCCTACTTTAGTGCGAATCGATCACCAATATAGTGCATTAGTAAAAAATTCGCCCAAAATTAATAGAGAAATACAACTCAAAAACTGGAACATTGATTCCATTTTTATGACGAATAAATGACATTAAAGCGATAAAAATCACAGCTAACTTATTTAGAGTTTATTCGTATTGATCCATATCAATTCATATTAAATTTCAATTGGTCAAAAAATGACTACCGTCAATTTATTGATAAGGCATCATTTTGACACTTATAAGATAATACGCGCCTTATAAAACAATGAATTCTTATAACAAATACAAGGCAGTACGTAATGAACAATCATGATGAAAGAGTTCGCTTTTCAGATACGGATAGTCTTATTTCGACCACCACGCCAGAAAGTAATATTACTTATTGTAATGAAGACTTTTACCACGTTGCTGGCTACAACGAACAAGAGTTGTTAGGGCAGCCTCACAACCTTATTCGCCACCAAGACATGCCTAAAGAAGCTTTTGCTCAGCTTTGGCAGTACATCCAATCGGGGAATAGTTGGATGGGTTTGGTGAAGAACAAATGTAAAGACAAGGGTCACTATTGGGTGTCTGCGTTTGTTACTCCAATTCGTAACTCAGATGGATCAGTTCACGAATACCAATCAGTAAGAACACAACCCACTGACGGCCAAATTGAGCGAGCTAAAACGCTGTACGCTCAAATGCACGCTGGAAAAGTTAAAGTTCGAAGAATGCGCTGGCTTCTCAGCTCATATGTTCTGTTAGGTTTGCAAGCTCTACTAGGGTTAGCGCTTATTGCAGGCGTGATCCCGACTACGATGGCCGCTATCGCATTATTGGTTACGGTTTTGGCTCAAGCGGGCTGTGCTGCAATGTTCAAGCAACGCCTATCTACGATACATAAGCTCGCTAAAGAGCATTACGACAACCCGATCATGGAAAAGCCATATACGGGTTATTGTGATGATCTTTCACCTATTGAGCTCGCTATGCAGATGAAAAGTGCCGAGCTTCGCGCAGTCACATCACGCGCTTCCGAAACCTCTACCGATCTGATTGATTCAGCGAAACAAGAGCTTGCGAATCGCCAGAGTATTGATAACGAATTAGGTGAACAAGATCTCGCGACGGATGCGATGGCAGTTTCAGCAGAAGAGATGTTGGCATCGATCGATGAAGTTGCTCATCAAGCCAAGCAGAGCGCTGATTTCGCCATTAACGCGCAGGATCAAGCACAGCAAGGCGCCTCTACCGTTGAAGAAGCCGCTCAAACAGTACATGAGCTTAGCGAACACTTAACAGGCTCTAAATCTGCACTAGAGCAGCTTTACAACGATGTCGATGGCATCGAAGCGATTCTGTCTATGATTCAAGGCATTGCCGAGCAGACAAACCTTCTGGCACTCAATGCTGCGATTGAAGCGGCTCGCGCCGGCGAACAAGGACGCGGATTCGCCGTGGTTGCAGATGAAGTTCGAGCGCTCTCTGGCAAGACAAGTTCTTCTGTCGAAGAGATCCGGTCACGTATCGAGATTCTACAAAACACTGTGAATCAAACGGGGCGCTTCATCGAAGAAGGTATCCACTCTTCTGAGGTTTGTGTCGAGAAATCTCAGCAAAGCCGAGCCTCTTTCGAAGCCATTGTTCAAGATCTGATGTCGATCAATGAGCAAAGCGCTCAAACCTCTCAAGCAATTGAGGAGCAGGTGCAAGTTACTCACGGTATCAATGACCATGTTGTTCGAGTCAAGCAAGCGATCATCGAAACGCGAGAACTTTCTTCTACATCCGTAAGACGTGCAGAATCCTTAGCTACTCACCTACAAAGCCTAAAACGCCTAGTGAATCAATTTAATCACTAAGACAATCTTCAAATGATTTATAGCTGGTGCTGCAATAGGCGCCAGCTCTTTTTGTTTCCTATACATAGCTAGGAAATAATGAACAACCTTCACCTTTTGTGCTCTATTTCCCCACCTACTCATTCGCTATGCTCTATGGGTCACTACATAGAGGTCCAATCAATGCATAAAATCAAATGGGGAATCGCTGGTTTAGGCAACATCGCGCATCGTTTTGCGGTAGCAGTTACTCAACACAGCTCCCAGGCCGAGCTATACGCGGTTGCAGCAAGAGACGCGGAAAGAGCAAATCTATTTTGCCAACAATACGGCGCTAACCATAGCTATGAATCTTATCAACACATAGCCGAGGATCCTGAGGTTGATGCTGTATACATCGCTACCGTTCACCCTTACCACAAGCCTCTTGCAGAACTGTTTATCAAGCACAACAAGCATGTCTTAGTAGAGAAGCCCGCTTTTACACAACTTGAAGACTGGTTGGAAATGAGTGCACTGGCGAAGAAGCATAATGTACTGTTGCTTGAAGCGATGAAAACCGTCACCTTCCCCGCTTATATAGCGTTAAAAGCGTATTTGGTAGAGCAGAACATTCAGCAACTTCATGTTGAGGCGGGGTTTGGGAATGAGCACGACTACGACCCTAGCTTATTTATCTTCAATCCAGAGCTATGCGGTGGTGCTTCGCTTGATGTTGGTGTGTACGGGCTATGGCTTTACTACGATTTATGCAACACTCTCGGCAGCATCCCTAATCCACCTTCAGTGCAGCTGACGCAAGGCACTCAAGACTGTGCTGTCGATACCGATGCTTGCTTCACGTTTACTGGTAGCGTATCTGGAAAGATCAGTGCTTCAATAACACGAAACCTCCAACGCGATGCCGTGTTAACTGGTGACGGGATAACGATAAAAATATGCGAAAAGTGGTGGAACCCACAACGTATTGAAATTGAGCATAACGGACAATCCAAACTCATTGATATACCTGTATCAGGGAATGGCTTCGAATATGAAATCGACCATTTTTCTACATTACTACAAGAACAACAGCGAGCGTCTAAACTACTGAGGCCAGAAACTTCTCAACAAGTGATCAATACATTAGAAACCGCTCTGATAGATTGCGGATTTAGTCACCTGACTCACTTACCGAATAAGAACCGCTAGCTAAGTCGTTAACACTCAGCTCAGACACAAACCAACAAACACTTACATCAGCCAACAAGTACTGACATGAAGAATTTAAAAAGAAAGTTAGAACTGTATGAACTCCTCTTTCGTTCATTGGGTCCGGGACAATCATCATGCCAGGTAAACCAACTGGCCGAGCTATGGCTAGTGAGCGAACGACATGTCTCTACGTTGATAAAAGTGATGACTTCCGCTGGTTGGATCAAATGGCAGGCGTCTGTGGGAAGAAATAAGAAAGCCACAATTGAGCTGTTAGTCGAACCTATAGACGCTTGTCATTCTTTGGCTGAACCGATCGCCAATGAAGGAAAAGTCGATGAGCTTTTGGAGGTCTTGAGCTTTGGAGGTCGCGAATCGGGTGAAGCACTGCAGGCCTTTCTTAGCCGCAATGAGCACAGCAACAAACAACGTGTTTACCTCCCTTTCCACAGAACAATAGAACCACTGCACCCACATAAAGTATTGCGCCGAACTGAACGATTTTTGGTTCACCATCTGTATCAGCGTTTAAGCCACATCCATGAAGGGATGGTAACGGGAGATCTCGCCTATCATTGGCAACCCAATGAAGATGCGACAGTCTGGTATTTTCAGCTGCGTACTGGAGTCACTTTTCATGATGGGCAACCTCTAGTGGGGCACCATGTCGTCAACTCATTACAACAGCTAGCGAATCGACCTCAATGGCGTAGTTGCTATCAACATATTGCCCACATTCACTCACCTTATCCGGATGCGGTTGAGATAACACTCCATAAAGCCGACTGGCACTTACCGAGACTGCTCGCGCAAGCTGAAGCATCAATTTTCAAACACGGTACTACCCAGCACACCATTGGCTCAGGAGCACTAAAGCTAGATGTATTTTCTACCAATATGCTGCGGTTGAGTCGTTATAGTAGTTACTGCCACCAGCAAGCGATTTTGGACCAAATTGAGTTGTGGTCTTACCCCGACTGGGCGAAAAGTAAGGCTTGTGCTCACAATGAAATTCGAGTCTCAACGCCAGAAATAACAACGACCAAACACCAATCGCAACCCGCAGTATTTTTGCTGTTTCAGGCGATTGATTCATATAAACCATTGAGAGAACTGACTGTTGAAGATACCTCTGAATCGCAGAAAATTGCTCAACAGCTGGTTAATGAGTCTAGTAGGCTTATTTCATGTAGTTATGGGAATTACGAGTCAGTTCAAGGTACTCTGCTATGCAGCATTATTGATGAAAACGATAGTTTCAGTGCGTGGCTACGTCTTTTATCACGTGTTCCATTCTCGCAGCTCAACATCGATGAGGAGTACTGCAAGGGCATCTCAAATCAATTAGACAACATCCGAGCGACCCGAATCTTAAAACAAGCACACCAACTGCTGGACTCGTTGAAAGCTAAGTTAATCGAAGACCAAGTTATGACGGTTTTTGCCGGAGATCCTTTCGCCTTAGAGGTTTCCAAGAGACTTAATGATGTACAGGTAAATGGGTTCGGATGGTGTGACCTAACCAAGGTCTGGCTAAGTCACAAACATTGATGATAAATACGTTGGGTGAGCTAAGGCGAAATTTAGCCAGATTAAAACTCTAAACCCATGGCTTTCAATTCCTGCTCACATTGATGTACGTCTTTGAATTGAATAGCCGCCATACCTTCTTTTTGAGCGCCTTCTACGTTGTAAGGCATATCATCGAGGAACACTGTTTCTTCCGCTTTCAGTTTATTAGTTGAGAGCAGAGATTGATAAATTTCAGGTTGAGGTTTGAGTAAGCCAAGCTCAGCAGAGACAGTCGCACCTTCAAAGAGCGGCCAAAAATCATAGGTCTTTTTCAGATATGCCACGATTTCATGCACATTATCTGTCAGCGCATAAACGTGATACCCCGCTTGCTTAATGCGCTTAAGCAGATCAACAGAGCCGTATATTAGAAGCTGCGTTTGTTTAACGTAGTAAAACAGCTTTTCACATTCTAATTCAGACAAGCCAATCGTATCTTGATAGCGCTGCTTGGCCTGTTGCTCAGAAAGATGCCCTTTGTTTAGCTCTAACCAAGTCTCAGATTGAAACACTGCTCGAGCACGCTGCTCCAAGTCTTCAACGTCCCCAAAAGTCAGGCGAGCAATTTCTAACGGAGCCCATCGAACCAACACATTTCCGACATCAAACACCACATTTTTAATCACTCTAAACTCCTTAAAAGTACTCCTAGTGACCTCTAGATTAAATCTTTAATCACGCTGTCGATATGACGTTGGACACTTTCTTGAGTTAATTTAGGTAACGACGGCCAAGTTTCGTGTTGTGGCAAGCCAAGAAAAAAATCAATGACTTGAGAGCTGTCTAAACCAAAGGTTAGCTCGTCTGCAGGAACACCAATTAACAGCGCAACCGTAATCAAACTTGCGTAACTATCGCAAACAGGATGTGCTTCTCCGTGGCGCAACTGAGAGGAAGCACTATTTGGGTATGTGTAACTCGGTGAATACTGCTCTATCCCTCGTTCTTGCCAACTATCACCTATTCGGCGGGCGTTCGAGAAATCAATGAATGAGACAATATTTTGTTCCGATAGCAGAATATTGGAGGGTTTGATATCCCCATGTACATAGCCACATCGATGCAGCTCTTCGAGCTCACTCAGTAGCTGATCAATGACATTCGCAACCACGGTAATATCACTAGTTTGATTATGCTTTATCAACTCTGAAAGCGACTGCCCTTCAACGTAGTTAGTCAGCAATGCCGCACGAGAGCCGTCTCGATAGAAATCAAGGCAGCGCTGCGTTGATAATCCCTGACTATTGAGCCTCGAAAGCCATAACGCCTCGCGTTGCAACATGATAGTTTCAATCATGCTTTCAGAGTATTTTGCTCTGACGCGGCCAAGCTCTGAATCAAAACAGAACTGATGCCGATGTGACTCACTAGCCCCATCAGAAACAGTCATATTGTTAGACTCGGGCATTTCAATACTTGTCAAAGAGCCGAGCGATATCGTCTTATCAGTGTTTGGACAGTTTGTGTTAAGCGTTTGACTACAAAACTTCGCTAGCCACTCTGGATGTTCAATCGTTATAGCCACGTTGGGAATCCTAAATTAGTGAATAGATCAGGCTCAAAGGGTTGTCCTATACCATCACGTTTCACCTCAAGATTCACTTCGCCATTAGTCGAACTGTAGCGCCACAATATTTCATTGCTACCAACTTGAGTGGAGCCTTTCATTTTCTCTGCCACTCTAAACCAACTCCAAACCCCCGAGAATTTCTCTCTCTGCACAACTCCTTCGGTATCACGAGTCATCACAGAGATATCTTGCATTTGGTTTGCTGGAATCGGCCAACTTTGCAATCGCCACAGCTTAGGTCCGTTTTGATATTCGAAGAATTTCAGATTCGCTTCAAGTGCAAATCGCGTCAACGATGGTGACATCTCCACGGCTTTTATTGAAAAGTTGAACCCCAGATCTTTGCCAGTAAAGAGTTGCTTCTGGATTTTCTCAACCGAATCGCTGAACGACGGGTATTGCCAAGAGAGCGACAAATACTGATGAGGAATGAAGCCATTCAAGTAGATTTCTCGACTGATGGTCATATCCAAATGACTCGCATACTTCTTCGAGAACTGATCGAACTCCCCTTCGGGTTTAAAGAAGGCTTCAAAATCAGAGAGCAGCACGTCAGTCTGAGCATTACTCTTAATCGGGTAGTGGTTAGCTAAACGAGTCAGATAAAAGTGAGTCACCTTAGACCAATCTTCATTGATCACTTCACGAACCGCATCCAGCGCCAAACCGTTAACCAGAGTCGCTTGCGAGTCCATTAGTTCAGGCAACAGAGGAACATTGTAGTCATCGGCAGAGAGGTGCAAGCGTGCAATCGGGTTGCTTGAATCTGCATTCTCTAACTGCTCTAGAAAATAGTGCCCTTTCGATTGAATCTCTTTCGACTTGTTCACCCAATCTCGCAGCGCGGTCAGGTTAGTCAGCGCAATATCTAATGAGCTTTGACCCGTTTGGTTAGCGTGAATCACACCGTGAATATGACGGAACGGATAGGTAATCGATTCAGCCACTCGCTCCATCGCCGAGCCATTGTTAGATTGCAGCGGTGAGGTTTCAGCGGCTTGCTGACCTTCTTTCTGCTGTTCTTCCTTCTGTTCTTTACTCTCCAATGTGCTCTTGATGAGGTTAGTGTTGGTGCTCACCACTGAGTAGAACTGCGTTATCGGTGAGAAGTTGGCGTCCGTAACTAGATCGAGCTGTTGCTCGCTGCCGCCCCAGCTCGATACTTCAGTAAGCTGCACATTCGAAACAAACGCATTCCAATACTGTATGTAGTCTTTGATATAACGTTCACGCAATTGACGGTTGATGCGATTCATCTCAGCTTCACCGCTGATGCGTCCCATTACGCCCTCATACGCTGTAATAGCCTCAGAAGCGAGCTGGAAGCCTGTTTCGTTACTTAAATCTTGGAAGCCGTCACGTGTGAATGCATAAGGAATCAAGTAACCACTGAAGCCGTCGTTAAACGTAAATACTTGTTCATAGACCGGATTGAGGCTCTTACGAATATCGACGCGGCGTGCAAAATCACGATGCTGCAAAATATGCTGATAAAGCAACTCACTCACATCATCGGTAGATAGAGACTTGCGAACCAAGCCTAATAGCTGTTCATCAAACGCAGGCGGGATGGCCGATGTGCTAAGCGCATCTTCTGCAAGGAGTTTAAAGCGTTGGATAAGACTTGCATCACCGCTACCCTCTTCATTCAAGGCATCAATATAGTAATTCACCAATGAAGTTGAAGAGTGGCGTTCTGGGTTGTACAAGATCTGCTGCAGGTTAAGCAACTCCAGAGTCTTTACTTTGTCATCCAGCGAGTTGTACACGAACATATCTTTCATGATGTAGTCGCGCATCAAAGTGAGCAACTCAGAATTCAACTCACCAAAATAAGCGTCATGAACATAGCCAGAGATGCTAGAACTTGGCAGCCAACTAGAAACATACCAAGGGTGATGCTTTTCATCATAAAGCTGCACTATCTCTCTAAGCTCATACAAGCTGAATACTGGCGATGCCAAATCATCAGGTTGAATCGCATTCTTCTCTAGGTTTTCTTTATAGCGGTCCAACATCGCGAGCGCCTTGTTGTCCAACGCCTGCTGATAGTCAAAACCCGCTTTGATAGTGGCAACAAAACCCACAAACAGGATTACCAAACCGCAAGAGACAACCCAGCGTGTTGTTCGATAGGTGATCTCACGTTTCTTGTTGAACCCAACCAGAGGCGCTTCTTTTAAAACACAACTTCTGAACAGGCCTTTCCCAAATAGGCTCAAGCTTTTCGACTGAGTGTGAATATTAGAAAGAGTTTCAAAACCCAGTTCAGAGGCGTGCATTGTGCTAATAATGTCGACGTTTTCACTTTCGCCGCCCACGTTGACAAAGAAGTAGCCACGGAAAAATAGGTCTATCTCATCAAACTGATGTTGATTGAAAGTGAGAGAGAGGAAGTCTTCGACGTCATAACGCAGGGCAGATAGCTGATAGATACCAACCAGAGCAGAATCGCGGTAGTCCGCATTCAACTGACCCTTCAGTGATGAACTTAAAGAGTTCGTCAAAGAGTGGCTTAACGCTTCAAACGACTCATCGAACCAAGCTTTATCGTACTCTTTGCTCTCTTCAACATCGCGTAATGCACCAAATGGTAGCTCACGTTCGCTCTCTTCGAGTGGCGAGAATAGCTCACACAAGTCCTGAATCTGTGACATATGAGTAAACGTGCAATACGTCGGCAGTGTTAAACCCACGGCTTTATTCAGATCTTCTAGAACCGAGCGATATTTCTGGCTTAGTTCACTGACAGCGATTTCGGTACTGTTGATCAACTTACCCAAATCGACAGCGCACAACACACCATTGAAGGCTTGTCTTGAACGTTTAGAGAGGATTAATGCCACCAGCGTATTAATGCTCTTCTGCATTCCCTCTTTTGGATGGAGCAAGTCAATGGTAGCAATAATCGCATCATCCGATGCCCAAAAACGAACAGCGACCAAATCTTCGGGTAGGTTATCTGCGGGCTCAATCGCCTCAAACCCCATCTGCTGCAGCCAAAGTTGGTCGTGCTCAATGTCTTCCGTTAAGTGCACATACCATGGGATTAGATACGGGTTCGCACTAAGGCGAGAATGCTTGCGCCAAACATGATTAAAGGTGCGTTGGATCTCTTCTTCACGCCAATCTTCACGCTTCTTCGCATCTTCGTCTACTGGCGGGCGTCTTAGTCGAGAATAGATTAGAGCCCCAATACCGACTGCGACTAGAACGACTACGATAATCTGCGCGACGACCACCCAAATCGGCTCTAACCAATACCAATCAAATAACCACAAACCACCAACTAATAAGCTGATCACAAGTAGTGAAAGCAAAATGGCAAAAGTGAGTGCTTTTTTCTTACTTATCATTAACTAACCCTACTACTTCGCTTTGGTGATAAAGGCATCGGTTATTCCAGACTGCTTGGCACTTTCCAATATTTCAGCCGCTTGTTCTCTTGTGTCTGCATGGCTTAAAACTCGGTATTTGTCTCGCCACAGCCTCACTTCAATGTTAGGGAACACTGCTCCATAGCGAGATAAGAAGTTTTCAGACGCCGCCTTGGTCGACAAGGTAGCCAGTTGAACCTGCCAAGCACCGGATGCTACTGATTCGCCAACACTACTAATGTTATTAACAGTACTAACCGGAGCAGTGATTTTAGGTGCTCTGCCCAACTCCTCAGGGGTGCTGGTGTAGATAAACTCTTGCTCTTGAATATTCGCTTGGCTGTAATACTTATCGGTAAACTGTGGAAGCTGAATAAATGCTTGTGCTTTTTGTGGCGTTGTTAAGTTGTACCAGTAGTAAATCCCGGCCCAGGTCAGTGACAGAAGCATGGCGAATAGCAAGAACCCTCTGGTTAATCGTACTGGTCTCTGCGGGCGACTTACCTTTTTGATTTGTGCGGCATGGGGCCTTGGAATCGCGTGAGTATTCTCTTCCGTGGATTGCGTATCTTGTGCAAAGACTGCTTCCTCAATTCTTTGTAGCAGAATACCGAGCAACTCTTTGCCTTCTACTCGGTATCGACCACGGAAGCCGAGTTTGATCATGATATAGATGAGTTCTAACAGGTCTCGAAGCAACACCGGCTGAAGCAATGCTCGTTCTGCGACCAGATAAAACTGTTCACCGCCGTTTTTAATACCAAACAGTTCGCTGACCAAGGTTTGGTTTTCCCAGCCAGACTCCTCTCCCCAGTCGGAGTGAAGGATCTGTTCATCCAACATCACTGCAAATAGGAAACAGGTTTTATCTGCTACTGATGGTGGGTAGTCGAGCTTAGCCACTTTATATTTCAGGTCAGTAAGCAGGCTTTTAATACCGGTTCTAAAGGTATAAATGTCTGCTGGGCACTCAAGCCTTTTGATAGAGACAGAAAGCGATAACAACTCTGAACTAGAACTCAGGATTTCGTTATCAAACAGCAAACCTTTGCGCTGATACATATTAAATCGCGCATGATTTTTTATGGCGTTAAGACTGGCTAAACGCACAGAGTCGAGATTGAACTGAGCATCCCTAGATTGGGAGTCAGTCTCTATCGCTATCGTCGCTTCATCGAGTAGGTCATCCATAACGTTACCCTAGCGCATACAGTTTTATTTCTAGGTCTGGCACTCGGCTGTCGACATGCAGTGCAATCGGCTCTCTTTTCGACTTAAGTTGTTGCCAGTATTCATGAGAGGTTTCAATCTCAAAGTAGGCCAAATCCACTTGAGCTTTTAATTCCGACGGAGCCACAGCTAACGGATTAATCGTCACGCCAGATTGACTGTTACGTACCAGCTCAGCAATCAAGCTGATACCACTCAATGTGCAAGCGCTCGGGAAGGTCGAGCTGAGCATAGACGCACCAATAGAAGACTTCACCGACAATACAAGTCTGCGACCATCCATTTGGTGCAGAGTTGGAATGGACAAACGCAGTAGACGACGCTTATCAAACAGATTCACGTCCCAATCAAACTCAGTCACCTTATCACTCTGTACCATAGAGAGCTGCTCACGAAGTGTTGAAAATAGAGGGCCAAAGGCGTGATGAAGGTTGTCTTTGTCTAGAACACGGTGATTGGCATTACCAATCGCGGGCGTAAAGCTATCAAGCTCAGACGAGAAACTAGTCAGTTTTTCATACAGCAGCTCTACGTTGCTATCTGGCTTAGATAGTAGAATTTGGATTTGTGGACTCCAACGGTTTAAGGTTTGTAGCCACATAAATTCGCGCATTAAGCTCAAGTCACTTTTGGTCTGCTCACCCACGCCGATGCGCTCCAATACGTTTTTCGCTCGCGCTTGCACTAAGATAAATAGCTCTTTTAAGCGCTCTTTCAACTGAGTTGACGCACCGTATTGAAGACAGCTCGGAATGAAGCCTCGGTCGAGAACCACTTCCCCATCACCTCTTCTTTCAAGCACCTTAGCGATCGGAATCAGCACTAAACCATTAACGTCTTCACCTTCCACAACCAAACGGATATTGGGCTCCGCGAGCGTCGCTTTAATACCACTTTGCTCGGCATCACTTGCGTCAAACAAGTTATGCTCTGCGACGATATAGCGTCTAAGTTCTTCTTTTGGCCCGTATTCGTTTTCACCCTCTACTGAGAGTGGCAATGCAAGGTAGATGCACTTGTCGATGGTGTTTTCGGGTACTTCGATCAGTAGCTCTCGAGTACAATCGAATAGAGTGCCGTCTTGAAACACGCCACTGCATCTTACGACGCCAAGTTTACCTAACTTCAAGTAGTTGGATTCGATCTCTAGCGCTGATACGCCATAACTGCCACTGCCTGACGTCAATGCAACATACTTCTGAATATATTGCGTAATGTATCGTTCGGTTTGCTGAAAATGCTGAGGAGCGACAAACATCCCCTCTTTCCAAACCACTTTTCTTTGATGTTTCAAATAGGTCTCCTTACCACCAAGAACTATCAACAGGCTGAGTAATCTCAATCTTTGTTTGTGAGATTCGAATAATTATTGGGGTTTCATCGGGTTCTTCTACTAACGCCACTAAGCCTTTGCTCACTGCTACTTCATAGTCAGCAAATTCAGCAAACACCGCGATAGCTTTGGCTTCTTGCTGCACTTCTAGTACAAAAGAACGCTTCTCTTCGGGCAACACGGGCGCTAACACTTTAGTGTCGACAAGGGTTCCAGCTAACACCGTACTGTCCGATTCGTACAAGCTGATAAAATCCGCTTTTTCAAACGCGCCTGTTTCTTTTAATTGGTAAACTCTTACAACCAAAGGTCTTGCTATATCGTCTTCGAATGCATTGATATCATTCGTCGCTTCCATCTTGACGTTAACCGACATCGATGGCTGAAAAACACTCTCATTGCTTGAACTACAAGCCATGATCAAAAATGAACTCGCAACGGTTGACAGGCAACGAACAAAAAACTGCTTTGTCTCCATTACTTGTCCCTTAACTCTTCTAAAAGCATCGCGGTAAAATTACGCTTGAACTCTCCGCGATCTTGTTTGCGTGCGAACTGCTTCTTGTACAGTCCCCAGTATTTCTTCTCTTTACTGCCCCACCCAGATAGATAGTCATTAAACTCTGACTCTAGGTGCTGTGGATTGAAGTCTGCAAGGAACTTATCCAAAGTGGTTTCAATACAAGAGACCAAGCGTTCACGATCCACAGCTGCTGTTAAAGCTGACTGTTGATGCTCAACGATCTGATTAAGCCTCTCTATGCTTGAATCCAGTGCTTGAATTTGAGAGCCATTACTCAAAGTTACGCCCGTCTCTTGAGAGCTCATGTTTTGAGAACTATAGCTTTGAGAACTGCGATTATGAGAACTCGGCTCGTCGGCCATGATGATGGGCTCACTACTCGATTTTTCATCAAGTGTAATATTGAGAAGATCGTCTTCTTCGAACGGGTCATAAGCATACACATCTTCGCCAGCGACATTGTCGGCACTGAACGAGCTCGCGGTGTCAATCGCCTCTTCAATTTCGTTGAAAGCCGTTGATTCAGCACCAAAGACAGTTGCTGCTGGCTCTTCAATCACTCCCGCAAAATCAAAAACGGGTTCATCAAGTGGCGTGTGAATCGGCTCTGATGTCTCAGGCTTGGCTTCTTTTGAGAAAAGCTCCTGCATATCACTCACTAACAGCAAGTAACCGCCTATTCGGATACTGTCACCGTCGCTGACCTTGGCCGATTGACCAGCACCAAGAAAAACACCATTCACTTGCGCACCGTTCGCGCTGCGATCGATAACTTGAAAGCCTCCCTCTGAGTGAGGAAGCACTTCAATATGAACACGAGAGAGCGTGCGACTCATGTCTGGTAGCTGAACCGTACATTCGTAAGAACGGCCAATAGTCCCACCACTACTTGGCAATGATATCTGTCGGCTAACTACCTGCTCGTTTTCAGGTAGCTCGATCAACTGAAAACTTATATTCATGGCTTTCCCTTACCCTTACTTCAATAACACTTACGTAAAGAACGATTAAATCTGTCCAAGAATCCTGGGGACTCACGCAAGAAGTCATTAGAAAAGTGAACCATTAGATCTTGTTTTTTGATCCTTACTTTTTGAAAGTAATCGACCGGTATACCTGCTTTCTTCAGTGAATCTTCAAAAACAAGTTCATATTCATAAGCGACGTCCAAGTCGCCTTTCCATAACATTTGGAGTAGTGAATCTGCATCACGTGGTTTACGGATCACGTTGTAGCCATCACGCTTTAAAGATAACCATTTGTTTGTATTAAACTTAGCACCAAATCGCAGACTAAACTTGGTTGTTTCATCATTTATGTCGGCATAGATGTTTGGCGCGATAAACCACGCCAAGTATTCCGATACAAGAGGCTCCGATGCAGTCGCGTATTTCGCACGTCGGCTGTTCGCTGAACCAGAGAAGAAACCGTGCATTTCTCCAGTTTCCACCATCAGCTGAGCCTTATCCCAACGCATTACTCTAATTTCGTACGGCTGTCCCATACGGCGCAACGCACACTTTACTCGGTCAACGGCAACGCCACCTATCTCACCGTTTTCATCCACGGTTTGATAGGGCGTCCATATCTGTGTTGCCAGCGTCAAGCGTTCAATAGCTTGAGCACTGGTTGCGACACTTACAGTAGCAATGATCATTGCCGCATTGAGCGCCGCAGCCTTAAGTGTTCTAGGCAACAAAAAGGTGTTTCTACTAATACTGCTCACCTTTGAGATATCCTTCTCCATTAAGTGATGTTAACCACTAATTCACCAGTCACAGGATCCGTTGTCACCGCGACTTGATTGATACTCTGCCCTTCACTCAGTCTGTGAATACAGTCAATCGCTAATTGTGGCATCAGAGAACGGTTGATGATTTGCTCAACTGCACGACCACCAGTTGTCGGGTCTGTATTGCGACTCACCACAAAATCGACAAACTTCTCATCCCATTCAAAGGTCGCTTTGTATTTCTCGTCCAAGCGCTTGGCGATGCGATTTAGGCTGATCTCAGTGATCTGGCTAAGCTCATCACGATTCAACGGGTAGTAAGGCACGATAGTGGTTCGCCCTAAGAACGCTGGTTTGAAGTACTGCTGCAGTGCAGGGCGAATCTCTTCCAACAGTTCTTCGTTAGCCAAACGATCTTCATGCTCTTCACAGATGTCCACGATGGCTTGATCGGCTGCGTTCGAGGTCATGATGATAATAGTGTTCTTAAAGTCCACGGTACGACCTTCACTGTCCTTAATGTGGCCCTTATCAAAGATCTGATAGAACAGGTCATGAACGCCAGGGTGTGCTTTCTCCATCTCATCAAGAAGCAGCACAGAGTATGGGTTACGACGAATTGCTTCAGTTAATACACCACCTTCCCCAAAACCTACATAACCTGCTGGAGAACCCAATAGCATCGAAATCTTGTGCTCTTCTTTAAACTCGGTCATGTTGATAATGGTCAGGTTGTCACCGCCACCAAACACTTCATCAGCAAGTGCCATTGCGGTTTCGGTTTTACCCACACCACTTGGACCACACATCAAGAACACGCCAACCGGCTTGCGGCTGTCTGTTAAACCTGCACGTGAGATTTGAATGCTCTTAGCAAGCTCACTGATCGCTACATCTTGACCGATTACACGCTTATGCAGGGCTTTATCAAGAGACAGCAGTTGAGCTACCTCTTCTTGCACCATATTACCCGCTGGGATACCCGTCCAGTTTTCAATCACCGTTGCAATCACTTGGTCATCCACCACAGGGAACACCAGTGGATGCTCACCTTGGATCTGCTTTAGTTCGCCTATCGCGGTATTAAGTCGTGCTTGGCTCTCAGTATCTACATTGTCTTCAAGTCGGCTGCTTTCAATCGTTTCGCATAATGCAGTAATACTCGTTACTAATTCGCGCTCTTTTTCCCACTGTTCATTTAGCGCATTCAGCTCGCTTTTCTGCTGATCGATTTTTTGATTAAGTGCTTCATGGTCAACGGCTTTATCGATAAACACCGCGCCTTCTGCTTCTAGGGCAGAGCGTTCACTTTCAAGGTAGCTGATATTCTGCTCTAGGCTCTCAATACATTCCGGTTTTGCGCCTTGAGTCAATGCGATACGAGCACATGCTGTATCTAACAGGCTAATCGCCTTATCCGGTAGCTGACGAGATGGCAGGTAACGAATCGACAAGCTAACCGCGGCTTCAATCGCATCTTCTAAAATAAACACGCCATGGTGGGCACGCAGAGCTTCACCAACACCACGCAGTATCTGTTTTGCATCTTCTGCACTTGGCTCTTCAACACTAATGACTTGGAAGCGACGTGTTAATGCTGGATCTTTCTCAAAGTACTTCTTGTACTCAGCCCATGTCGTCGCAGCAATCGAGCGGAATTCACCACGCGCTAAGGCTGGTTTAAGCAGGTTAGCAGCATCGTTTTGACCTGCTGCACCACCGGCACCAATTAGCGTGTGTGCTTCGTCAATGAATACGATGATCGGTGTCGGTGAGCTTTTCACTTCGTTGATCACATCTTTCAGGCGGTTCTCAAATTCACCTTTTATGCTCGCACCTGCCTGTAGCAAGCCAAGATCAAGCGTATGAATCTCAACGCCTTGAATCGCTGGCGGCACTTCACCTTTAACGATGCTATGAGCCAAACCTTCTACGACCGCAGTTTTACCCACGCCCGGTTCACCCACCAAAATCGGGTTGTTCTGACGCTTACGACATAAGATATCTATCGCCATACGAACTTCGCTGTTACGACCTAATACAGGATCAAGATCGCCATCTCTTGCTTGCTGCGTTAAGTTCACGGTGTATTTTTCTAGAGCACCGCCAGCAACTGCACCTGCCGTGCTTTCTGATGCGGTTGCGCCAGATGAAGCGGGTTGGGTTTTCACATTCTTGATGGAACTGATTTGAGCGTTCAACGCCTCTGTAGATAGAGTTTGAAGTGCAGCCAAAGAAAACTTCTTCATTCCTAAGTTATCAGTCTGAGTCAGGGCTTGAAGTAAATGAAGACTGGTGACTTCCTGATGACCGTAGTTAACAGAGGCAAGCATCCAAGCACTTTCCATCAACTCGCTGATTGCTAGGCTAATCGTAGGCTGTCCAGTTGCGCCTGTAGAGAGTCGATTAATACGCTGTGTAAGTTCGCTGAGCACGACACTAGGATCGATATTTTGCTTGCTCAAGCAGCCGATGAGGTTTTGTTCCTTCATCGCGATGAGTTGAACCAACCAATGCTCTATCTCAATGGCAGTGACTGTTTGTGCCATTGCAGCTCCTGCTGCTTCCTCTAACGCTGACTTAAGCTGAACATCTAGCTTTGAAACGAGGTTCCCTAGTTTTATTTGTGACATCAAACTCTCTCCTGTTGAATTAAGATCTTACGAAATTCCGATTTTCGTTTATGAGGCACAAGGCAGTTAGCCTCTCCAAGTCTCAGGCCACTCTTTTGACTTGAGAGCATTGGCTCATCGATGTACTCACGTTTCACATACATATAAAGTCGAATATCGAGACTCTCGCGCAAATAGGCTTGTACTAATGATTTCATCGAGGACGCAAAGTGTGAGTTATTCAATAACCCTAAATACTCACTGCGCGTTTTAGGTGTAATGTTAATTTCCAATGCTTTGAAGGTTTGAGTTCCTGTTGAACCCAACCAAAAGCCTTGGCCCAATTTCTGATTTTGACCTTGCTGGTTACCAAGTTTGGTTTGGTATTTAGTATTGATTCGATAGAACGACGCTGGCGCTACAACTGGGTTCACCGTTAAGGAGAAGTAGTTACTTAATAAACGTTTTAGCCCGTTGAGGTTTCTGCTTTTGTTACCCAATGCCATGCCATGACGCAACATACTCGGGTCAGATTTTTCGCGATTTGCATTCGGAAGAGCAAACATGCATGCCAGTGCCGCTTGTTGAGATAAGCGCCCCACTACATTGCCCGCTTGCACGTCACGCTCCTGTTTTAGCAGCATGTTGCGGTTGGTTTCGACATGCAACTTAAGCTCTAGATAACGCTGATTAAACACATCAATGAATTTTTGCAGCGCATAGTCATCTTGGTGCAAGCTGTTAAGGAGCTCAGCATACATATAGTCAGGAATGACCCCTTTTGACCCAGACAGCGCCTCAAGGCCAAGCTTAATCTTTAGTGTATTGTCGCTACGGCGAATACGCGTCACTTCACTCGCATCACCATATGGCATAACCTCTGGCGACAGCTCTAGATTCGCTTGGCTGCCCATAGCTCTCAGAAGACGTATCACTTGTACAAAATCAAACGTGTGAGGTTGGCTTAGCAACCGAGTTTTGACGTTGTCGGCATCTTGTTGAGTCATCTGAGTTATAGACATAGCTGGCTCCCATGAGTTTTAGGGAACTGCACGCCCGGATTGTCACTACCAAAGCGCTCTACCGAGACCTGAATAAAACGGTCAAAACTGCAATATTGCGAAAACACTGAGTTAAGAACTTGAGAAAATACTGAAAAGTCCGCACCTAGAATTTCATCGTCGACAACGACTTCAATTTCGGTTCCGGAAGCAAAAATACTGTGCCCTGCAATAGTAATTGGAGCTACGAGGTGGCGATAGGACACCTTTTTAATTGCGTAGGCTTGTGGGCATTGCACGGAATTACACGTTAAGCGCAGCGTATCCTGAAGCGCGACCGTTGGGTCATCTGTTTGAACCAAGCTAGCGAAGTTGGCATTCAACATAGCCAAGAAACGCCATGTTAGTTGATTATCCAGCGATGGATACTGAGGTGCGGTCGGTGTTTTCAAAATGGAAAACTCGCCCGGTAAATCGACCGCAGCAAGAGAATTCGCTTGCGTCCCAGATGGAATCAGACACGGGGCTCTACCATTGCAAACCAGCAGCTGAGTGGCTAAAACCACGGCCTCTTGCTCGGCAGGCAACTGCGCATAGCTCACGGATAAATTCATACAGCGTCGACCTTTATGGTCCCAATGCTGGCTACTTTGCCATTGCGGCGCATCGGTATCAGACCAATAACCACTGGCGTAGATCGGCGATAACGGCACCTCGCCCGTCGACATCACTTCACACACCGACTCAACCGAAACTACGGTGAAATGGTCTTGTTGCTGTGCATCAGCGATCACCGGAATCGATAGCTTTGAAAAATCGTAGCGCATTGGCTCGCCACGTTTACTGAACAGGTTCACTGCAGGTGCTGTGTTCAACAAGAATACGTTTCGTGAAAACAGGCTAAGGTACTCAACGGGTAGTTGCTTGATGAAGAAAGTGAGCTGAACTTTGTCAGTATCAAACTGGCCAAGCTCTTCACCGAGATCTTCAATACGCATATATGCCGCTTTGTCTGGGTAAGCGAAATAGTCTCGCAAGATATCAAAACCGCTCAGATGGCCATCGTAAGTAGGTAGCCAGATAAAATCGGGGTCAGTAATGCGACTGCGTAACTTACTTGGATCGACGATAACCTGCTGTTCACCGCTGGTAATCGAAATTGCTTCGGTATTCAGTAACAGAAGGTCAATCAAGCCACGTGAACTACTCTCAAACCCTCTCACATAAAAATCGAACGAGCCGATGTCCATTTGTGAGAAAAATAGCTCTGGGTCATTACTTGAAAGCTCAACTTGAATCGCCGAATCTGAACGTCGCAGTGTTGGCGGCGTTGGAAAGTTGAAAGGAGCCGTTGTTGCTGAGATATCCGCGATGTGGAAAGGCTCAATGACCATTTCATCCACCAGCGTGAAGATCGATTCAACTTCATCATGCACAACCGAGAGTTCTGAACCTTTATTCAGAACAACCTTCGTTGTCGCTTCCTCAGCTTCAACGTCGAGATAGAATGGGGTATAGCTTGGAATGATTTGCAGATAGCCCGGATAAACAATATTAATCAAGTCTTGTAAGATTTCAGGAAACTGCTCATCAAGGCGTTTCTCTGTTTTTGCATTGAGTAATGCAGCCGCTTCAATCAAGCGGCTAATATTCGGATCTTCTTGATCATGTTGATTAAGGCGCATTGAGCCAGCGTGTTGTGGAAAATCACGTCCATAATCACTGAGAGCTGAGCGTATACTCGCCAACTCACGCTCAAAATAACTTAGCATTTGGTCAGACAACTTCCTGTCCCTCCATGGTCGCCTGTTGATTCGATAGACTTAAATTCGAATCAAACAGGAATACGTGCTCTCCTGCTGAGGTATTGACCTTAGCCATGATGGAAAAACAGATCGCGTTCTTGGTTTGATCGCCCTCTTGGACGAATACGCTCACTTCCGATAATCGCGGTTCAAACGACTGAATTAAGCGTTCTAATGCTCTTGAGAATTGATCTTTCTCGATTTGACTGCTTTGACTTTGTGAATTGTCCAAGCCAAAACAATAGATGGACTTTTGCGTTTCTGAATAGACGCTCGGAATCAAACGCATTGGCGCTTCCGAGTTGAGTAACGTCGTTAGTTGATAGTGAATAGATTCAAGCAGATCATCTCGATCCGAGGTGGTATTGCTTTTCTTAACAAAGGTTTTCCAGAAACTCATGCACGGCCTCCAGAAGCAAACAATGACTCTTCTGTGCCAAGATCTGTTGAAAGCAATACTTCACCACACACGTTATCGAACTGATACTGAGGCTGAACGAGTACATTACACACGTAACGATCGTTCTCCCCTTTCACCTGCTTCACTTCTACGCGGCTCTTACTAAGTGGAAATTTTGCGAGCGTTGCTTCATCAGCATTGAACAAATTACTGGTGTACTTTTGCAGCCAGTTGTTCAGATATAATTCACACTCTTCCGCGCTCTGGAAATTACCGATCATGCCACGGATTTGCACCTTCAAGAAATGAGCGATTCGGCAGATCATCAGAGTGGTTTGCACTTGGCCTGCAACAAGATCGGCATCATCTCGGGCCTTATCCCAAATAGAGCGATTACCTCTGAAAAAATACTTATCGGTGGTGGTGCTATGACACAAAGGAATAAACCCTTGGTCTGCGTAGAAGTTACCCATCTCGGTATAGATGTTGAGTTCTGGCGTTGGAGTGAATGTAGCAGGTGTGCCCACACCATTTTGCGGCACATTCACTAAAGAGCCGATCAACTTGTCTTGCCAGCGCGACTTCATAAAACCAAACCAATTGATGCGATTAAATTCTCGCATCGCAATCGAGGCAAACAGCATAGCTGCACTACCCCATAAGCCCTTTTGCATCTGTGCTGATTCAGAGAAAACAATGCGACGAGAAGATGAAAAAGAGTGCGCTTCACGCAAGCGAACACGTGGCATAGCAAGTGCGATGAATCGGGCTTGGCTAATACTTCTTAATCGCTGCCAAGAGACAAAATCCGGTCCATCTAAGATTTTTTCTATTCGATTAGTATCAGACAGCCAATCAGGGCCACTCTCTCCAAAAAAGTTATCTTCTGGAGACAATACAAAAGGACACAAACAGAGCTCGCCTAGACAGGCTAATAGCTCTAATGTGTAGAGGTCATCATAGTCGTCATCGACATCCATCGAGATAGCATGGTCGACGACTATCATGCCAAAAGGCTGACCGCCAGAAGTGTTTAACTCTCTGTTGGCGACCAAATTATATAAGCTGGTTCTCTTTAAAGAGACGGCGTTATTAAGCTCATGAGAAAGCTCTCCCCATGAGGTATCTAACAATTTAACTCGTATTTTTTGGTAGTTAACTGGAAGCATGACAAGGGTTTCTACGCCCTTCCATGTTGCCTCCAACTGACTAAAACTAGGATGATGAATGATGTGAGACAGCTGCTCAGAAATGCGACGGTCTATCTCCGCAATGAGGCGAGTGACACCGGCGAATAACAAACCGGTGTCACTTAGCATCTCTGCATCAATATGGAACAGCAAAGAGAGCGCATCATGCAGATACGCACTGTCCTCACTATTCAATTCGCAAAACTCCGTTTGCAGCTTCTCATCAAACATCCATCAATCCATTCGTGCTTGCTGTTGTTCCAAATTAACCTGGGATCTTCGTAACCATACGGACAGAAGTGGTTAATTCCTCCATTTGCAACCACGGTCTTAGGTGAGCGACAGCAGAGTACGCACCCGGTCTACCTGGCTGTTCCACAACCTGAATCTGAGATTCACATAGCGGTGTTTTAGAACGTTCAGAGTTACCAACAGCACCAGAGTTCGTGTATTGATCAATCCACGTTTGCAGTTGCTTCTGAATATCCGTTGCTTCTAGGTTCGAGCCCAACATATCGCGACCCATTACTTTGAGGTAATGTGCGATACGGCTACTTGCCATGATGTAAGGGATACGAGCAGAGATCGCTGCATTGCTGGTTGCATCAGGATCGGTGTAGACTTTTGGCTTCTGAGTCGTTTGGCTACCGATAAACACACCGTAGTTGGTGTTTTTGTAGTGAACCAAAGGCAAGAATCCAAGGTCGCTCAGCTCTTTTTCACGCTCATCCGTCAGGTTAACTTCGATCGGACATTGCTGCTGAATATCACCAGCATCAGACTTAAACGTCAGGTTAGGTAGGTTCTCAACCTTACCGCCATTGTCTAAGCCACGAACTGCCGTACACCAACCAAATTGCGTGTGAGCTTGGGTCATTTTCAAGCCAAACTCAAAAGCAGCGTTAGACCAAACTAACTCTGAGTTATTGCTTGGTTTAGGGTTACCCTCTGCGTCTGTTGCTAGCTCTTCATAATTGAATGAGTTAGTTGCCAGACCTTTTTCGCCATATGGAAGACGAGCAAGCGTTTGAGGCATGGTTAGTACCACATAGCGAGCATCATCACTTTCACGGAAAGCGTTCCAAGAAGCGTACGCTGGAGAGTCAAAACCAGCTGCAACTGGCTTACCTTCATCGAAGGTTTCAAACGAATCAAACTCAAACATTTCAGGGTTAGCTGCTGCAACAAAAGGAGCATGGCTTGCTGCTGCTGTTTCACCCATGTATCTCAGTAGCGCTACATCTTCATCTTTATGACTGAAGCTGTAGTCACCGATCAATGCACCATAAGGTTCACCACCAGCCGTGCCGAACTCTTTCTGATAAAGCGCATCGAATAGCGGGCTACGATCAACTGCAGGCGCATCTTCAAACTGCTCAATGAGTTCATCTTTAGTAAAATCGACCAGTTTAATCTTAAGCGACTGACCAGTTTCACTCTCTTTCACTAGTTTGTTCAATCCGCGCCAAGAGCCTTCTAGTCTCTGGAACTCATCGTTTTGCATCACTTGTGAAAGCTGCTTAGACATCTGCTTGTCGATCTGAGCAATCGCGTTTTCTATCGTTTTAGAAACGTTTTTATCCCAGGTAACAGTGCCGCTTAGAGCCTGCTCTGCCAGTACTGAGAACAGTTCTTTGGTTGTATCAGCCGGGGTTTGGTTAGTCGCTGCAATCGCTCTGTCTAATAGACTTGCCGAGACCGCTTCAGCTTGTTCACCCGCTTGGCTTTCTAGTTCAGAACTCATTACTCATCTCCTTTGCTTTCTACGCCCAACTCACTAGAAAGTGCGTTAATTTGATCTGCACTTTGTAGTACCTCTTTCAATAGCTTCTCTAGATCACGAGAACGATCCGCCTTTGAAAGGAGTGTCTTTAGCTGCTGACGTGTTTCAGCAAGTTTTTTCAATGGTTCAACTTGCTCGATGAGAGCATCTGGCTCGAAGTCTTTCATTGAAGAGAAAGATAAAGCGGCTTCAAATTGGCTATCGTCATCTTGTAGCGTGTTGTCTACTTTCAACTTTAGCTCTGGGCCTACACGTTTAAGCACAGTGTCGAAGTTATCTTTATCGATCTGGTAAAACGTTCTCTCTTCTAAATCTTCACGATCTTCTTTATGCGCAGAAAAATCCCCAATAACACCGACAACAAACGGCAGTTCTTTGTTCTCTACTGCACCATTGGTTTCGACATCGTAAGTGATACTTACCCGGTTTTTGCTAACACGTTTGTGTTGTGAATTTAAAGCCACGTTACTTCTCCCTGTTAATCAAAATTAAGCCGCCTTAGACTCAAGTTTGCCTGTGGTACAATCGAACTTAACAGTATCGCCTTTCTCGATCTTACCGCCGTCACCTTCTTGGTAGTAAACCTTAGTCAGCGTTGTGTATGTCAGTGAGAAATCTTCTACTGGTAGCTGTCCATCAGAGCCGTGAATGTTGTAGCTAGCAATACGAGTTTTCTCTAGAGTTAATACAAGGTATGGATCTGCACCTGCGCCATCACGAGATGGTTTAGTCAACAGAATTTCAACCGTTTTACCTTCTGCACCCGGTGCAAATAAGAATGTTGTTAGATGAGGAGATGCACCATCTGAAGTACGAGAGACATGGATTGCATCCAGTGAAACCATACCTTTGTCTGCGTTGTTTGCATTACCAACATCAACGGCTACGCCACGGTTTGCGCCCCAGCTCATGTTATCGATAGCGAAGAAGCCTTTCTTGCCACCAATATCACCAATTGTTGCTGCACCTTTAATCGTGTTTAAACCATCAATTCGCATGTAAATAGAAGCCATGATTATTCCCTTTTCTATGATTTGTCATTTTTGACTGTTAGTAACCGCTACCACTCAATATTGGAGAGCCCTGAATCAGAGCTTGGGGTAGAGGTTGATTCCTGCGCTTTCACTTCTTCCTGAACTGTCTCCGGCGGCATGACCACTTGAGGTTGTGGTACCGCTGTAGCTTTGAGTTCTGCTTTATGCTCAGCACTCTCAAGTCCAGCTAGATGTTCGATTCTTTGATGTACGGCGTTGTTATCGCCGACCAGTTCTTCGAGTAATTCTGGTAATGACATTCCTCCCCAACGTATCGCTCGTTTAAGTAGTAAATAAATTGGACTGTGTGGTTCATTCTCTAAAAAGTAGTCGGCAATCACCTGCAGATCTGCCAATGCTTGTTCACGAGTCGCTGCTGCACTGGCTGTTGCCATAGTCGCGATTGCAGGTGAGCTGAGAGCAGCAGGAGCGGCAGCAGAAACTGGAGATACAGCGGGCGTGATCGGCGACTCTGCGACAGCATCTGCAACAGCGGGATCAACTGTTGGTGTTACTTCCACGGGCTCTGGTTCAGCCGGCGTTTCGACTACAGGGTCAAGTGGCCAATGAGCGAACTGTTCCCCAACAAGGTATCGAAGTGCTGAAATTAATCGCTCAATAGACTCTTTGACAAAACGGAAACTCAAAGCCTGAGCACCGACATCACCACACTTACTTGAAATCAATGTTTCAAGCTGAGTTAGCGCCTCTAAAGACTCACCCAGTGCCAAGATACGAGCTTCAACCTCACCTCTTTCACTCGCCAGAGCCGACACCGCTTCAGCTTTTAATGTCGCTAAAGTGCCGTCTTTTTCATTCTTGTAGAACCTGCCGTAATCGATATCACCCACTAGCGCTAACATTTGAAGCGGCATGTACAACAAACCACTCTCTGCGGTATCACCAATCAGCTGTAGCAAAGGTTTGATTCTGTGCTCTGCCACTTCAACCGCTTGTTGCTGTTCAGTGTCACCTTTACGTTTTTTCTCTGGTAATACAGGGTTTAGCGTGTCCCAGTACTTTTCGACCACGCTCTCCATAGTTTTCAGCGAGCTCGACAAATTCTGGAACGGCTCTGGCCCAAACAACTGAGCAACGGTGAACCACGAGAAGATTTCAAGGTCTTTCGAATTCTCTTTCAGACATTGATAGCAGGTGTCCGACAACTTTTGCCAGTTCGCGAAATTCGCCTCCACTAGCTCTGCATCTTCTAGAGCATCGGGAATTTCCATTAGCTGACGAAATGACGACTGCGCCATATTGAATTCGTTACGGTAGCCACGAAACAGCGAGCGATTATCTTTTAGATATTCACCACAAGGTGCTTCATCAGAGATCGGTGTCAGCAAATCTTCAAACATTCATTGATTCCTTACTACTTCGCATGCCAATTGGCTGCTGTACCCGTTACACCTGGCTTATGCTGAGACTTTGTGAAATTCGCCCAGATAAAGCTCGCCAAAAACGAGATGGCCCAAGCTTGCGCGTTACTAGAGTCTTGATTAGCCGCTTTCTTGTAATCATAAGGGCCACATTGAATCACGAGTGGTTTCTTACGATTCTTGTAGCTGTAGTGTTGAGCTGCCGGTAACGATTCACACTCCTTAGACGAAGGAAGTTTGAATTTCGCTGAGACCATCTTGGATAGGATGCTTGCTGCCAACAGTACGTCCTGATCTCCACATGCAATACTTCGACAGTGAGTAATAGCCGTTCTTAGCTTGTTCGCTACTTTTCCTGAAATATCAGCAGGAACAGTGATGACACAATCCGTGTCGTCCCAAACAAACTTCTGCTTGCCATCGATATAAGCAAGGCGTGACAGGTTATAGAAAGCATGACCATAGGTTTTACCCCAAGCCATCTGACTCACGTTTAATTGAAGTTCGACAATATGAGGGATCGTTTTCTTAGGCGTAGGTACGTTGTTGACCTTAGTTGAAAAGTCGATTTCTACCTGTAAGAAAAACTTCACGTCTTTGTATTGGTCTAGAATCTCCTTTTCCCAGAGATCTTTTACAGCGTCTGATTGTTTGTCTTTAATCGCCTGATATTCAGGTGTTGTGTAGATGTAGTCTCGGAATGCGAACATCTGAGCGATAGTGCTAAAAACAATCGTTGCACGAGCGATGTCCTTTACCGCCAAAGGCTTTTTGACACCCTGCGTTTTATCTGTCGTAGGGTCATCCCAATTAGTAATGCCACACTTAGCTGCGATACGCTCACGCGTTTTCAAAGGCCCACGGTTATAGGCAATCGCCTTACCTGACTCATTATTTACTTTACGAGTAAGATTAAGCATAAAAGCATGCAGCTTGGGGTTAGCCAGCTTAGCTTGCTCGACAAGTTCTTCTATCTGTTCGCGCTTATGGTCATTGTCCCAAAACGTTGTTTGAGAAATAACTCCCTCAAGAGTATGCGTTGGCATCGTTCCCTCCACTCACCATCTTCATAGTTAGTCCTTTCAACTACCCACCTATTTGAACCGTCGGAGCACCAAAAACAATGCTGCCCCCGTGACTTGTTGTGTCGCCCATTCGTGCAGCCGGAGTGCTATTAATTAGAACAGTCGCACTGCCTTTTACAATGCTGTCCGGTGGTCCTACACATACCAGCGAGTCACCCATTTTTGCCGCTGGTAATTTACATATCAGTACAGTGACTGCGCCCGGTCCTACAATTGGCCCACCCACATGAGGAATTGGCGGTGTACCCGGTGTTTGCATCGGACAGGTGTGCATGTCAGTTAATCTTGCGGCAGACGGCATCATTGGCCTCCTTCACTAATCATCCCAGAGCCACCATTGGCAATGTCGATGGCACTGCTAAACACCTTCTTGTAATAAGCCTTATACCCAGACCATTCAGGTAAGGCGGCGGCTGTGTTTACAGCACCAGCCACAGCTTTTGCGTAAAGAAGATCGGCAGGCATCACGACAGGCAAATCTGCAGGTGCAATGCTGCCTTGACCACTCCAAAATACGGATTGCCCTACCCATCTCGCTGAGCTTTCATTTGGCAGAGGCTCTAAGGTCTTTTCAATGTGTCTTCGCGCCGCTTCGTTGGGCTCTTTCACCCACTTGCCACTCTCATTAATGAGCTTCAGTTCTTGGTTAGTTAAATCAGCCTTTCTTAACAACGTCGCTTGTACCGACCACCAAACCGCCTCTCGCATTGGCAACGCGTGTGCGAGGTAGTTGGTGAGGTCAATATTCAAACCAGCTTCTTGCAACTTAGCGATCGCCTCTGTTGGTAACGTCTCTCCGTTTACCAATGCGCTTGCTTCTTCTGATAATTCAAAATGAGCAAGTATCTGAGCTGAATTCTTGTACGGGATCTTTTTCATTAGTTCACCATCACTATTGTGCCTTTCACGGCAGTTTGACCTGATGAACTGATCTCAGCGGTTGCTGCTCCAGAAACCTTGGCGGTAACGTCCCCTTTTAACTCTGCGTTAAGCCCTTGAATCTTGGCTCCAGTACTGCCTTTCGCGGCAAAGCTCGTAGACGCACTAAGTGACATCGATGTGCTGGCCTTAGCGCTTAAAGAGCCTTTTGATGAGATGCTAACAGAGGTGCCCGATTGGCTAAGGCTGCCGCCATCTAGCGAGACTTTTGAGCTACCACTGATAGCCACAGTGCCGCTTGATAACTCGATCTTATCGCTGCTGATCACGATCTTGCTGCTACCCACTTTAAGAGTCAGGGTGTCATCCGCAGTTAGAGTGATCGTCTTACCCTCTCCGGTAATTGATTCTTTTGCCGTAAGGGCATACGACTTATCTGTAGAAAGTTCGATACCTTCTTTAGCAGATAGAATATTTTTCTGTTCAATGGTTTGCGTGACATTTTTAGTGACTGTCGACTTGTACTCTCCGCCCACGGTTTCGGTGTAATCATTAACAATGTCACGCGTCATATCTTTTGCGGCATTGACAGCAAACAGCTCATTGTCTTTCTTATCGTCGAGTTTGATTTCATTCGCCTTGCCAGCCAACTTCGTCATCACGCCACTTTGAGTGGTGTTTGCGGTTGGATAAGGTGGCTTATGTTTACTGTTGTAAACACTTGAAACGATCACTGGTTGGTCAGGGTCGCCATTGATAAAACTCACCAGTACTTCTTGACCCGCGCGAGGCAAAAATTGAGCGCCATATCCATTGCCAGCCATTGCCTGAGCAACACGAACCCAGCAACTGGTTTTATCGCCGCTCTCAGGATCCCAATGGAACTTGATTCTTACGCGTCCTAAAGCGTCATTCGCTGGCTCACCATCTTTACTACCTGATACCAAAGCAGATTGCAGGCCATGCAAAACAGGTTTGTCTTTTCCGGCTGGATAAAACACTTGGTCTTCTGGAATGCAGGTTAATTCAGCCTTTAAGTCACCACTCTTTTCATCAAACTCGTAGCGCAGCTCAGAGACTAGATAATTGCCTTTCTGAGTAGTATCTGAATGACCCGCTAACTTTAGAAAGTGTCCTGCACAAACATCTGATGATTGCGTTTTGGCATAGGCTCTATCGTATGAAGAGTCCAGTTGACCGCGCTGGCTTTCAACCAAAGCACTGGCTAAATCGGTATAACTACCAGCAGGACTTGCTGATGGGTAACGATACTCAGTTAGCTTGGAGTTGTTCGATAGCGTATATTTCGATTTCTTCGCTTTACTCGTTACCAGTTTGGTTTGGTTATAGTCGTAGCCAGCAATTTCGAGTGATGCACTGTGAAAGCGCTTCTCTCGTTGCCAAGTATCAAGCACCTCATAATCACCCGACGGTTGTGCCGCATAATCAACGGTGACGCTATCGTCTGAAGCAAATGGTTTAGAGGCTTGTTGCAAATAAAGGGTGCCAGCTTTGCTGTCTTTACCGAAGTAATAGTGCACACCTTCTTCGGCTAGCAATCGAGTGACGAAATCAAAATCAGATTCATTAAATTGGATACAGTATTCGCGCTTGGTCGAGGGCATACTCTTGACGCTGTAGTCGCCTTTGAAACCCAAGTCATCAAAGATGCTAGTAACGATCGTCTGTACACTAGCCTCTTGGAAAACACGACACTGACGAGAGTGTTTGAGCAAGAAGAACCAAGGCTGAACGGTTAGCTTAACGCCAAAATAGGAGGAATCGACACGTTGCGATTGCACCTGAGCCTTCACCACATAGCCGGTAAATGTTCGCACTTCTGTCCGACTTGTACCGGTTTCAGTGTAAAAATTGCAATCGATCGGCTCACCAATCCAATCTTCAGCACTGGAACTGGTCGCTAATACCGTGACTTCAAACTCATACTCGTCGCTCACAACTTCAGAGACTGATAGCTCAGAAGCGACAAACTCTTTACTCTTTGAGTTTTTGACCACCAGAAGACTGCCCTGAGGTTCAATCAATTCGTTCATTGAACCTCCTCAATTTTCAGTGTGTAGTGCGATCCTTGCATATTCGACCCTTACTTCATGTCCGCGTTTACCAGTTCGGCAAACCGCAGCAATTGAATCGGAGGGAAGATAGACATGTTCCTTGCTACTTCCATGTTGATCGATATTGAGTAGCTGCTTAACTCAGCAATGGGTAGAGATCCCGGCTCTACGCCCTCAAAAAGCACTTTCTCAGCTTGGTTAGCCGCGAGTTGTCCTACTCGATAGTATTTATTCGATACCGAGATCAATGCGTTCGATTTTGTCACCATTGAATCGTAAGCAGATGCGACAGGTAAGCCATGAGCGACAGCAGACGCTGTGAACTCATCACGATTCGCTAGGTTGTAAGAGCTTGAACCGACGTACACTACATCCGCTCCTTGCTCGACAAGTTTCTGCATCTTAGTGTCAAACTGGCCAGGTAATGGTTTACCATTTTCATCAAGTTCGTAAGTCTCAACCAAGGTTTCAAATTCCATCTTCTGTTCTAAGCTCTGAAGCTTTTCGGTATTCAAGTTGGAGTTGAGCTCGGCTGTGGAGTACACCACGCCAATCTTGTTCACTGGGAAGTATTCGCGCATAACACGGATCTGTACTTCTTCATCAATTCGATTTCGAATCCCAGTGACTAGCGTACGACCTGACGTTTGTGGGGAGTCAATAATGCCCGCACCTACAGGGTCAGCCACAATCATAAAGAGAGCCGGTATGTCACCTAACTTTGTCTTATTTCCAAACTCTTCTCGGGTCCCAATAATTGCTTTACTGACGCTGGTTCCCCAAGTCACAACTAAGTCTGGAGAGAGGGTTTTCGCCTCTTCTAGAAACTCTGCCAACTTCGTTTTATCCCGGTCTGCGTTTCGCAAAGTCACTTCGACCGGTAAGTTATTGGTTTTAATATAGTCAAAGAATCCTTGGCACGCCTCCTCACAACCACGCCAAACTGTCATATAAACAGATTTCGGCTTTTCAGCGTGCGCCAAGCTAGAGACAATAAGGGTGATCAGCAATACGATTATCTTATTCATAATGACGACCCTACTGCTTTTCGCTCTGGCATTCTAAGAATCATAAACATGGCAATACCGGCGAGGAAAATACCGCCACCCACTATGGTCATCGCTTCACCAAAGCTGTAACTGATCAACAGTGATGCCACTAAAATTGGACCAATTACGCTACCAATTCGCTCAGAGGTACGAAGTAAGCCAAGTACTTCGGTACGTCCAACTTCAGGTGTTGCTTCTGATGCTTCAAGTGCACAAGCGATAAGTGGTGCTTTCAAGATTGAATGCGCAATACCCATGAGTGTTACGGCCAGTAAGATCTTAAATATTGAATCATCACCGTACATCGAGATGAGTATTGCCCCAGATAGCAAGGTGCCCAGAACTACTAGCTGTTTTGTCTTCTGGGTGCGATCTGCAATGCCAGAAGCTATAGGGCTCAACGGAATGATCACCAATGAGTAGATCATCATGACGCGACCAATTTCCGATTGGCTGGCGTCGAGAGACACGAGATAAAGAGGAACCAAGAAATATAGGAAGCCCGTTAGCACAATTTTGGCTGGGATAGCACAGAACAAGATCACCGCCATGAAGCGCAAGTTTTTAGCCAACAACAAAACGCTACCCTTAGCTGCTGCTTTACCTTTAGCGCTATCGCCAGAAACATCACCAATAAACATGCGCCATGCTAAGAAGCCTGCAAATGCCGCCAATAATGCCGAGAGTAAGAACACCGGCTGATAACCAATACGGTCAGCAATGATTGCGCCTAAAGCGGTACCACACATCGTTGCTGTCATTAAGACACCTACAAAAATCGACATGCCTTTTGCTCGGTTTTCAGGTGTGATAACAGCTGCAATATAGCTTTGACAGCTTATGGTGATAATCGCGTAACCAAAGGCCGTCACACCACGAGCGATTACGATGTCCATGCTGTCTTGCGCAAAGGCACATCCAAAGTAACCACCAATTGCGGGAATCAAACCTAACAAGAAAAGTTGCTTCTGCCCCCAGCGGTCAACCCACTTTGCAGCAAATGGAGTACACGCAGCGATCACAAACATGAAGACGGAAATCGGCAGACCAAGCATCACATCTTTTGAAATCCAACTAGTCGGCTTATAAAACTCATTCACGAATAGCGGCATGAAGGATTTTGAAAGCTCTTCTGCAAAAGAGAAAACAAAGAGCGGGATTCGGGCATCAACAATGTTGCCTTTGTGAAAGCCGAGTTTGCTCTCTAAACTAAATCGCTCGGAGATACTTGATAACTTGGAAGTGACGGTATTTGATTCAGAATGACCGTCGACATCAGATTTAGACGAAATAAATCTAGAAAACAGAGCTTTAAAGCGAGACTGGAGATCTTTAGAGTCTTCGTTTAGACGCTGAGAAAACAGACCAATCACACCGTGGGAACTGGTTCTCTCATTAACGGAAAAGTCCCCTTTTACCTGACGCTTTAGGATTGACTCAGACTCTTCTAATGGCCCTGATACATAAAACATCACCACGACCATCACTACTTCGAAGCAAACCAGCAATACTGCGATCAGTACAATCGCGATGTCGAAAAAGATATCCGTCAGTTGAGACTGAACAAAGGTTGAACTCAAGCCCACGTATACGCGACCTGACACCTCTTCCGCACCTTGAATTGCGAGCTGAAAGACATCGCTTTGAGCTTTGTCGGAACTAAATAGAGAAGGTAACAAGTTTGGCAATTCTTTGAAGACGACAATCAATCGCTCCAAAAACGTAGCAGACAAATATTGATTCGAAACTTTTTCAAACGCCACGGCGTAAGTTGGGTCAAGCGTTTCGATCGCACCAGAGCGATAAAGCACATCCTCATTCTGCGTAATCGCAACAAAGGTTAGCTCTGGGTAGGTTGTTAGCGTATTGTCTAGATAATCGTCCATCCCTTTTATTTGTTCAAAAGGAATACCGACATCGATCGCGAGCTCAACATCGTCTTGAATGTTCTGCGCAATAGCATTCGCTTTCTTAAGAAGTTCAGGCTTGATTGAAAAGTTGAACTCAACCAAGGTGTAAGCCGCACTTAGGAAAGAGGCGAGAAATGCACTAACAATAGTAATCCAGATTAGGCGTTTGTTGATTAGGCCCGCCATAGTTTGAACTCTACTCATTTAATCACCTCGGTGTCTTGCTTTTCTTGCTTCTTTGAAAGCTCTTTTAATCTTTCTAATTCAGCAGACACCTCTGCTTTCATTTTCTCACTCTGTTTGATCTGATCTGCGAATGTCTGGCTCATGGTGCCCGGTGGCGCTTTATCCAAAAGCTGTTTATCGCCCTTGGAATATTTTTGGATAAGGTCAATGACACCCGCAACATCACCAAAGCCCAGCCTTACCACTAAGAAAACGATCAAAGCCGTTATTAGGAATATCACGACGGTTGCCTCTAAAAGATGCAACTTAACGAGAGCATATACACCAAAGAGTGCAGATTTGTCGTACTCGATGACTATACTGCCCGAAAGGTTTCCAAAACTATCGAAAGTCTGTAACCCGCTGTATAACTGAGCATCGTTGTTGTACGACCAGTGAACTTCATTTGAGGTTAGGGCTCTACGCAGTACCTCAGGGGGAACATTTGTACCTTGAGTACTTGAAGAATGAATCAGAAGCTCACCGTTTTGGTTCACCAAGGAGATAGCCGTTACATCGGACTCACGAGTTCGAGCGTGATTAAATTGGTCTTTAAGGTTATCTGCCGACTCAAATGGTATACCCATGCGATCGACACGCTCCATTGAGGTTTTTAATGAAGAAGAAATAACATCGAGCTTTGATGAAACAACGTTCGACATAACACTGTCGAATTTCATGTAATTCATCAAATACAGAAGTCCTAATACAGACATTAAGATTATCCATACTGTAACCACTAGCCTTAAATGGACTTCAAAAAATGCTCTCACTTTCCCAACCTCTGACGAAGAAGTACTGCTAATTACGAATTAAGTTAATACTCTATTGTTTGAATTATGAGTGACTCATAATCAAACCAAGTTATTTCTTATAAAACATACATAATTTAATATTTAAACTAACAGCAGAGTAACAATATAACAACCTCCTAATTACTAGGTGTAAATCTATTGTTGGTCAAACTAAGTGACGGATAAAATTGATTTTGTGGCAATAGGTTCTAAATTTTAATTGAATTCAATCGCAAAAATTGACTTTCTAGAAAAGCTTGCTTGAAGTTAGCCGAAAAACTAAGTTAAAAGCTGCATTCTCTGTGTTAAGGATAACAATATGCCCAACTCTCTTTTTTCAGTGAGTCAAAAACGGAAAGATAACTCCCCTCAAATAATGCAACAACCGCATTCAAAAATAGTTAATCGCCCATGGAAAGTACTACTTATTGATGATGAGCCAGATGTTATTTCTGTATCGAAAATGGCGCTAACAGGCTTGAAATTTCAAGATAATCCTCTGGAAATACTCTCAGCATCATCTGCAAAACAAGCGAAAGAGATACTCGAAGAACATTCAGATATCGCGCTTGCTTTGGTCGATGTGGTGATGGAAACAGACAATGCTGGCCTCGAATTAATCCATTGGATTCGTGAAATAAAGAACAACAAGCAGATACGACTAGTACTAAGAACGGGGCAGCCAGGTCAAGCTCCTGAAGAAACCGTCATCAACACCTATGAAATTAATGACTATAAAAATAAAACTGAGCTAAATGCGACACGCCTCAAGACTTCTGTTTTGACAGCACTTCGCGCCTACCGAGACATTCGAATCATCTCCTCCAACCAGAACAGGTTGGAGCAGTTGCTGTCCTCAACTGAGGCCATTTTGGCTCATTCGGAGATAAAAGATTTCCTTCGCGTGGCATATTCTGAGTTAAAGCGCTTCCTAAAACATGACCAATTACAGCTAGCAATCAATATTGAAAGTCACATGCCCTATGCTCAGCCAGTCAAAAAGCAGTATTTAATCACTGATGATAACGAGCTATTTGAAGGCGAGTCGATTAGTGCCGTTGAAGACCTCATCGTTAATTTGCCAACCACGAAACCTGATAAACCCATTATCGACATAAACAGCAAACGACTTCTTCATTGCTTAAAAATCAATGAGTTCGAGCACATTACTATCGGTTTTAATTTCAAAAATCCGATATCCAAAGGCGTAAGCAACCTACTGCCTCATTTTACTTCTAACTTTGTTTTGGTCTTCAAGAACCTTTTATCTAACCACGAGATTCAGGAAGTTCAGCAACAGTTGATGCTAATGCTCAGCGAAGCGATAGAGACTCGCTCTAAAGAGACTGGCGCTCATGTATTGAGAGTGGCTCTGATCTGCGAATTCATAGCAACACAACTCGGTTTAGGTAAGAAGCATGTTCAAATCATCAAGCATGCAGCGCCAATGCATGACTTGGGAAAAATAGGCGTTCCGGAGAGCATCCTACATAAGCCTGCTGCCCTGTCTGACGAAGAGTGGGACATTATGAAAACCCACCCAACTATTGGTTACAACCTATTGAGTAAGCTCAACTATGGGATTCCTCAGATGGGTGCAATGGTCTCTCTTTCACACCACGAGAAATGGAACGGATCTGGCTACCCTAACCAGTTAGAAGGGGAAGATATCCCTCTTGAGGGGCGTATCATGGCCATTGCAGATGTTATTGATGCGCTTGGCTCTGCGAGGTCTTACAAAAAAGCATGGCGCGATCAGGATATTATTGACCTCATCGAAGACCAAAAAGGGATTCATTTCGACCCTAAAATCGCTGATGTTGCGATTCAGCACTTTGCTGAAATCATGGAAATTCGCAAACACTACCCTGATGCAGACTAAAGAGCTGAACCACCAATATGCTTACCAAGAAACTAAATGCCCTTCTCGACCACCCAAGCATCGACCTTGGGGATATCGATTTGCTGGCTAAAGAAAGCCTTAACCTGCTCAATTCTGCATTACATCTTTCGGATGCGAGCCTGTGGCTAGCAACAGACCAAAATGACGTCAGCTGCGTTTATGCAGAACGCAAAGAAGATACAAAAATCATTGAAAATCAATCAATTAAGCCGGACGATTACCGCATATTTTTGGATCAAATTCATAGCAAAAGTCACTTAGCCTACACCCATACCAACGCAATGAAGGGCCAGTGGCTTAAGATTCCTGACTTTGTCTATTTCCAATCGTACCTAGTGCCTGTAAAGCTGAATCAAGAAATCATTGGGTTCATACTACTCAGGCAGGCACCGCATCGCGTTAAGCTAGACCAATCCAGCATTCAATTCGCCATCAGCATTGCGTTCGCCATTGGGAGAACAATAAAGTCGGCGGAGATGAATCACCATTTTAGCTCGCACACACAACAAGGTTTAGAGCTTCAACAGAGTGTTCAAAGCCAAAATGAGAACATCAAGCAGCTACTGAAAAACTTAGAGCAATCGCAGAAATATCAAGTAGAAATGGAGAAAATGGAAGCGCTCGGTCACCTCGTTAATGGAGTAGCTCATGAGGTCAATACACCGCTTGGCGTTGCTATTACCGCTTTATCGGTGATGGAGGATCATATTAACCAACTTGAGAATGCTTACAACAACCAATTACTTGATGAAAGCACCTTTGTTGACTTCCTAGAAGGCATACGCCCTGCTCACAAGATGACAAGCTCAAATCTAGAGCGCGCAGCTCAGTTAGTCCAACAATTCAAACAGACATCTGTCCATGAACACCATGGTGACGTGGAAAATATAAACGTTTTAAACGTGACTAATGCATTAATTGATAGCATTGAACCTATATATACCCCTTATAATGTAGAGTTCATACTCGAAATATCCGAAAACTTAAACATACGTTTAAATACAGGGATACTTGAACAAATTCTTACAAATTTAATTAACAATAGCTGCATTCACGGATTTGAATTAAGTAAAGAGGACAAAAACCTAATTTACATAAAAGCCATAGAATCTGATAAAGATATAGTCCTGTCTTATCAAGATAATGGAACAGGGATTGAAGATAGCGTTGCCAATAAATTATTTACTCCATTTTATACAACCAATCGATTAAATGGAGGTACAGGGTTGGGCCTTTCCATTATATATAACCTAATCACCCACAAACTTGGCGGTGATATTAGAGTAGTAGAGCAAGAGTCCTCTATTGGCGCTCACTTTCAAATACGGTTACCAGATACATCCTCTACATAACTTTTATAATCAGCACGCCATGTTAGTTGTTTCGATAACGTTTAGTACTTAACACTAATATAGCCACTTATATTTAGAATGTTATCTCGCAGAAGAGAGCTAACAGCTCTAGCAATGTTACCAAGCGTAGATTAGCGCCACGAACGAAAAAGGCCTACTCATCAGTTCCACCTTTACCGATTGAGTAGGCCTTGACTAACAGCTTTTATCTCGCTTAAAGCATTCGCTTCATCGCCGAATACTCACCTTTAGTACGAATGATCACCATGACGGTGTTGTCATTTCGGTTTCTAAAGAACCAACCGTGATGTCCAGTGAACGCGGCAACCAGTACCCCTTCATCGTTCGGTACGCCTCTACCTTTCTCGTAACTGATCGCGTTGCCATTTCCATCGCCATGAGTATCAAAGTTAACCGGACCACCCTTGGCTGACCAAGCGAAGGTCGCTGTTTGTCCTTCTGTCATCACTAGCTTAACTTCTGCACCTTCACCCGGTTTTAGTACCAACATCATTTTGTCTTTCCAAGCTGTGCTTGCTTGTTGTTGAGAGTCAGTACGTGGTTTCGGTTCAGCTTTTGTAACAGGGGTCGCTACGATTACCGCTTGATCGCGCGCCCTGTCCGCTTCCGCTTCCGCTTCTTGAGAAAGTTGAGTCTTGATCTCTCCCATCTCGGTCAATCCGAGCATTCTGCCAGCACCTGTGGGGTCAATGGCATACTCTGCAGGTAAGATAACCGTAACTAAAGTCACAACCGCCACAACAAGAGCGATAGCAGTAGAGCAAACGAGCTGCTTGGTTGTTGGTAACTCGGCTCTGTTTGGCATGTCTGAATTGTACATGAATAATTCCTTTTCTATTTATTGAGCGACAAAGTAGCCCGTTACTTGATACCCGATAAGCATAAAACCGAGACTCATCATTACTACGTTTACCGAATAGGCTTGACGATAGAAACTCGCGTGTCTTCGCCAAAAGCCCATCACGATCAATATGGTGCCAAGGGCCATGAGCTGCCCTATTTCCACACCTATGTTGAACGCTAATAGATTAGGGATTAACCCGTCTGGTGAGATGTCATAATCAATGATCTTAGACGACAAGCCAAAGCCATGACAAAAACCAAACAGTAAGGTCGCGAGCTTGGTATTCGGTTGAACGCCAAACCAGCGCTGAAATGCACCTAGGTTATCCATCGCTTTGTAGACAACCGAGAATCCAATAATGGCATCGATGATGTAACTGTTGATGCCGATATTGAAGTAGACACCCAATAGCATGGTCGATGAATGCCCTAAGGCAAACAGACTTACGTAAAGCGCGATGTGTTTCATCTTATAGAGGAAGAAAATCACACCAAACAGGAACAAAATATGGTCATAACCCGTGACCATGTGTTTCGCGCCTAAATACATGAAAGAGACAACATGTGTCCCAGTAATTTCTTGAATATAGCCTTTATCACCTTCTGCAACGGCGTGCGCCAACACATCACTGCTTAGTAACGTGCAGAAAAGTAGAATGAAAAAGACCGTCCCATTTTTTATGTGAGTGCCAACGCTATCGTTGAGCCACTTCACCGCATGGGAAGAGGATTGCTTCATACAAACTCCGATATAAATTGAACTGTTTTAGCTGCGCGTCAACGCAACTCGAAATCAGGCAAATATCGAAAGTATAGGAGGGCGTTCTAAAATGAAGGGGCTGTAATTGGGGTCACCAGAAATTCGAGGTTCTCTAACAATGCTCAACAGTTGAGAGCTTGTGATCATCAACTCTGACTTTAAATGACCTTTATCATGATGGTGATTACTCGCATCATGATGTGAAACAAAACCAAGTCCTTCTGCCATCTGACTAGACTTATCGATAGCATGATGATCCACGGCATGATGGTGAGCTACATTGTATTGCTTATCATCATGGTGATGATGTCCTACAGGGCTATAAGACAAAAGACTATGGGAACGAAACTCCCCAATAACAGAAGCGGTCGACCCCAGCGCGACGATGACGAGCATCGACCAACTGATTAACTGTTTGTGCAGTTTCGACAACATGCTGCGGCTTCCATTGGAGTTAGAACATTTGAGAGTGGCAACTGTTATATTATAACAAGAATAAAATATCAACGATCCTCAAATCACTGCACAACAAATAACGCGATTTATACAAAAAGCGAGTCAATGAAATCAACTCGCTTTAGAAACTTTTATGCCCTTATCTAGATCCGAGCATTTATGTTTGTGTTGATGAAGTACTGTTCGTCTGGCATGAGCGCGTTTTATAGTCATGTAGCCAGCAACAAAGCAAACCAATACACAATCCCCAAAAGGCACTGCCGATCCCCATTAGGTTGATCCCAGAGGCAGTAAACAAAAAGGTAAACAGTGCGGGTTCTCGATAGTTTTCATCCGCCATTGATACTGACAAACAATTTAGTAAGGTCGGCATCACGGCCAAGCCAGCTATCGCAATAACTATCGCTGTAGGGACTGCACTAAACAAGGACACCATTGACATACCGAGGACCGCAGCCAGAAGATAAAATACGCCCATTGATATCCCTGCCATGTAGCGTGTTTTCGGATTCTCATCCGCATTTGGTCCCATACAAATCGCACCCGTAATTGCCGCAAGATTGAACGCAAAGCCTCCCAAAGGCGCTAGTAAAAGGCCTGTCACCCCTGTAGTGGTAATCACCTTAGAGGAATCCACTTGATAGCCATTGGCTTTTAAGACCGCGAACCCCGGTAAATTCTGCGATGCCATAGTGACAATAAACAGTGGGATTCCAACACTTATTAATGAGAAGAACTCAAAATCTGGCACCATAACCACAGGAACCGTCAAACCAATGGAAACCTCACTCAAATCAAGCTTACCCATGACAATACACATTCCCAGAGCAACCGCAAAAATCGTCGGAATCAGTAGGTTTCCTAGCCAAGATCTTGCCAAAATAAACATGGTGAGCATCACCAAAACAATTTCAACCTCTGTCATTAGAGAGGAAAACAAACCCAAACCAAATTGCAGCAAAATACCGGCGAGCATAGCGGAAGCGATCGATGTTGGTATGTGCTTAAGGATCTTCTCAAATAAACCAGCTAGCCCAACCAAGGTGAGCAACAGTGAACTAAAAAGAAACACAGCAACGGCTTGGTTCATGGTCAACCCTTCAAGGGAAGTGATCAGCAACGCAGCCCCAGGAGTCGACCAAGCCGTTACGATCGGCTTCTTATAGTAAAACGAGAGCAAAATCGTTGTAGCCCCCATTCCAATCCCTAATGCCCAGAACCACGATGCGACTTGCTCGTCCGTTGCGCCGGCACTCATCGCAGCTTGATAGATAATCGCAGCAGCACTCGCATAGCCGATAAATACAGCAATAAAACCGGTCGTAACGTGCGAAAGTTTTAGCTTAGTCATGTTAATCGTTCTCCATGTGCGTTATAACGTCCATAGAGTCAATCTAGCATTTGTGCGCTATAACGCACAACTTGTTTATCGAAAAAGTTTGTTGAGAAAATATGCAATCAAAAATAAAGGTGGGTGACAATCTAAGGCGCCTTCGCAAAGAGAAGGGTTGGAGCCTAGATAAAACCGCGCAAGCGACAGGAGTTAGCAAGGCCATGCTCGGTCAAATTGAGCGTGGAGAGTCCAGTCCAACCGTAGCAAAACTTTGGCAAATAGCGTCGGGGTTCGAAGTTTCATTTTCCAACTTTATTACAGCGAGCTCGAACAATGAACTCACGAGTCTATTTCGAGATGCTAACGAACTAAGGCGTGAGGAGTACAACATTGGTTTTTTCGTTAGCTTGCTGTTCCCTTTCGAACCAGCATTGGGCTTTGAGATCTTCGAACTCACTTTGGCACCTGAGTACCAACATAAGTCTGACCCACATAACTTGGGTGTTACCGAACATATCTTATGTATTTCAGGAGAGATGGCTGTCTTTTTTGATGGAGAGTGGCATTCATTGCAAGCGGGTCAAGCTGTGCGTTTTAATGCTAATCAGATACATGGCTACAAAAACATCGGAAAAGACAACGCGGTATTTCATAACGTTATCCATTACCCTGATAGCAAGCAGTAACATTACTCTACTCTACCGTCGTTCTCTTTATGTTCCCCAATGGAAAGCGAGTTAAGCGCTCGCTTGCCTGATCCTTGTCTGAATTCTATCTCATCGAAACAGCCGTTGATTTCGGCTCTTTTGACTATTGCCTCTACACATCAGAACGCTAATTTAGTAATAATAGAGCTAATACTCCGCCAGTAAGAGCGGATTGAAGGAACATAATTACAAAACGTTAGGGAATAAACGAACCATGACACAAGAAATGAAACATGCCCTTGTCGTAGAAGGTGGGGCGATGAGAGGCATCTTTGCTGCTGGTGTATTGGACGGCTTTTTAGACCACAATTACAACCCTTTTGATTTCTGTATCGGCGTATCAGCAGGCTCGACCAACATCGCCTCTTGGCTTTCAAATCAACGCGGTCGAACCTACACGATCATATCTGATTACTCTTGCCGACCAGAGTTCATCGACTTCAAGAGATTTGCTAAAGGCGGACACTTATTAGAGCTCGATTGGCTTTGGGATCATATTGCACAAAACTACCCTTATGACATGCAAGCATTTAATGAGCAGCCACTACCTTTTCACGTCGTTACTACAGATGTTGATAACGGCACGGCTGTTTATACCCGCGGAGACGAAGAAAATCTTGAAGAATTGCTAAAAGCATCTTGCTCGGTACCTATGGCTTATCGCACTCCCCTGACCATTGATGGCCGCAGAATGATTGACGGCGGCGTCGTTGATTCGATTCCTGTCATCGAAGCCTACAACCGTGGTGCCCAAAAGATCACCGTGATCCTCTCTCAAAAACAAGGTTATGAAAAGCGCCCACCAAGATCGCCTTGGCTAGTTCGAAAACTGTTAAAGAAAACGCCTCAACTCGCTGAAGCAATGATCACTCGTGCCGATCAATATAATCAAACTTTGGCATTCATTAACAACCCACCACACGACTGCACCATTGAGGTGATCGTCCCCGACGACACCTTTGAGGTTGGCAGATTAACAACCGACAAAGACAAACTAGAAGCAGGTTATCAGATGGGTCTGAAAGCGGCGGAAAAAGCCCTTCAAAGCACCTAAAAAAAGAGCCCAAACAAAGGATTGGGCTCTATTCAATAATCACGAAACCATTACTATAGTGGTTATATTCCGTTTAGTTTCCCCAGATCTGGCTAACAAACTCTGGATGATCAATAAACGGGTTACGATTTCCTTGGAAATCATGTACCGCTTGGTTTCGGTCGATTTCTTTTTGGCTCACCGGATCTTCAGAATGCCAACGCTTAAGCATAGTAAGTAACCAAGGTTCAAACACGGTGGTATTAGTTCCATCTAGAACAGCATCTGAGCTTGTAGAGTTACCTTCCCAGCTCGCGATTTCATTTTCATAGCGTGTTGCCATGTAGAAATATGCTCTTGCGAAATCACCTTTGAACTCATCAATTGGCTCAAACACAGTCCCCACATAACCAAGAGAGCTCGCCGCACTACCTAATTTAGAGCCATTGTTAGATGTGTATGTTGCACTGCTCACCTCACCAAATGGCCAGTTACTACGTTTCGAGTTAACGTAACCGTCAGTAGCAAATAGATGATGGCCGTCAGAGTTCATAGGCTCAACTTTTCCACCAAACCAGCTTTTCGGGAAAGAGTGCTCGCGGTTGTAACAATCACCTTCCTTGCTGTACTGGCCACATTGATCAGTCACCTTAGTGAATTGGACTGAATCTGAACCTGAAGGCTTCTCTGAGTACATATCGAGAATCGACCCATCTGTCTCATAGTATGCGTCTAAGTCAGCTTCAGACACCAATTTCCAAATAGCGGTGTAACCCTGACTACTATGGTTATCAATAATTTGATACAAGGCCGTTTTTAATGCGAAGCCCGTTTTGCCTTCAGCGTCTTTGTAATATTCGCCTAATACTGGTGGCTCAGTTGGTGGTGTCGTTGAGCTACCAACCGTAAATTCTGTACTCTGACTTGATTGGAAATCACCGCCAGATGCTACAACGGTTCCATTAACCGACAAACTGTACGAACCGTTGCCGACATTACAGCACATTCCATCGCCATAAGAGTCTTTAACTTCTAGAGTGTAGCTACCGTTTGCTAAACACATTTCCACTTCATTGGTGGTGTTACTTTGATAGTCTGAACCAGAATAAAGAGTTTGAGAAACTGAGTTTTTAAGAGACCAACTGGTTTCAGAGCCATAGTTGTCCGTCACTAGTGTAAACGTGGCACTAGTATCATTGCAGCTTTGTATAGGTGGAGTCACCGTAGGCTGAAAGTTATCTAGATACACAACTTCCGATCCGTCAAAACCTGCATCATCATAAAATCGCACGCCCACAACAATGTCTTTGGTGCTCGTAGCACTGTACGAGTGAGTCAATGCTTGCCACTGATTCGTTATACCATTGTTCGAGTAACCTAAATAGCCATCAACAAAAAGGCGAGCTTTCACATTACCTTCAGTGTGGTAAACATCGACAGAGAAATCATAAGTTTTCCCTTGTTCAACACTGATCGTTTGCAGAAAATCGGTATTACTTTGAGTACCAGTATTCACTGTCACTTGCGCCGAGAAACTGCCATTACTGACAGGGTCGTTAGAGGGAGAAACCGAAACCCCGGAGTCAATTACACTCCATCCTGATGGTACGTTTCCATCCCAGTTTTCGAAACTGCCATTTTGCATTTGAGCATGCGCACTTGCTGAACAAAGTAATGCAACGCCACTTAGTGTTATTATTCTATTTATCATATAACCTTCTGTTTAATTGGATAAAAACCCACTTAGCTTAGAAAGTAATCAAAATGTAGATAGAGATATGAGTCACACTTATAAATGTATGTATCATCACTTTTATTAATAAGTGTGATACAAAACAACAACACATTGGATTGATGAATAATTATACATGCTAGATTCTTGAGAAATAGAGCACATTGCGGGGTTTGAAAGTGTGCTTGGCGAAGAAGCAAGTTATGAGGTGCTAGGTAACTGGGAGCAAGCTGAAAGCAGCTGTTAGATCGTAAAGCATCTAGTGATTGTCGTTTTCAGCGAAGGTATTTCGCATTAGCCTATCCGACGTACAAAAACGAAAAAGCGAGCACTAGGCTCGCTTTTTAATTGGTAATGCTATTTCGTAGATTACAGAAGCTCTACCGACTGCTTAGCAATTACAAATTCTTCATTGGTTGGGATAACCATTGCTACTGCATCTAGAAGTTCAGACTTCGCGATCACACCAGCTGCGCCAAAGCGTGCATCTTCGTTACCCTTCTCGTCTTCAACAAAACCTAGAAGTTTTAGGTTTGCTAGGATTTCACGACGGATTGGTAGAGAGTTCTCACCGATACCACCTGTAAAGATAACTGCATCTAGGCTGCTTAATGGGATCATGTAAGAGCCGATGTATTTTGCAACACGGTAAGTGAAGACTTCAAATGCTAGCTTCGCACCTTCGTGACCGTTCTCCATCGCCTCTAGGATGCCACGTGCATCAGAAGTTAGGCCAGATACGCCAAGGAAACCAGACTTCTTGTTTAGCGTTTCGAATACTTTTTCAGTCGTCCAACCTTTCTTGATTAGGAACTCAATAACACCTGGGTCTAGGTCACCAGAACGTGTACCCATCATTAGGCCCGCTAGTGGCGTGAAGCCCATAGATGTATCAACTGATTTGCCGTTTTCGATTGCACATACTGACGCACCGTTGCCTAGGTGAACAGAGATGAAGCTCGCTTCTTCAACGGGCTTGTTCAGCATTTTCGCAGCTTCACGGCTCACGAAGTAATGGCTTGTGCCGTGGAAGCCGTAACGACGGATACCGTACTCTTTGTAAAGCTCACCAGAAATTGCACCTGTAAATGCTTTTTGAGGCATTGTTTGGTGGAACGCTGTGTCAAATACAGCGAACTGAGGAAGATGCGGGAAAGCTTGCATTGAAGCTTCAATACCTTTTGCACCTGCAGGGTTGTGCAGTGGTGCTAGGTCAGACAGGCTTTCGATCTCAGCCAGTACTTCATCGTTGATACGAACCGTAGAAGTAAATTTCTCGCCACCGTGAACAATGCGGTGACCAACAGCAACAAGATCGCTAGAGAAACCAAGTGTTTCCATCAGTGCAACGATACGAGTGATTGCATGCTGATGGTGGTTGTCAGGAGCAGTAATCGCTTCTTCAACTTTCTCACCATTGTGTTTCCAACTAATTACTGCTTCTGGAAGGCCAAAACACTCGCCTAAGCCACTAACAACTGCATCACCTGTTACTGAATCGATAACAGCGAATTTAAGAGAAGAACTACCTGAGTTAATAACCAGAACAAACGAATTAGACATTGGATATGGATCCTGTTTCAGTACGAATTTGATGAAGCTTTTACTTCAATTTTAGTTAAGCCCATTATTCAATAATTTTTGAATCTTTCAACTTTTGTTTTGAGTATTTAACTAAATTAACACAAATTAGTTGATCCTAGTCATCAGTTGATTTCTTTTACGCCTGGAAATTAAAAAATAGTTGAATTCAACCAGATGTATATATCTATAAATTATAGACTTTGCGCTCAAAAAATTTTTGTCTCTTATTGGTATCTTCAATCTAAATCGACCATTAATCCACCAGGTGGATGTACAATATATGTACTCGATGTAACACATGGTCTACAATTAAATTACAGAATAAAAAACCGTATAAATAAAATAACGCTACAAGGAACGTTACTCTTGTCTATTTTTGCTGCTGCATTGGTCTCCCTAGGCATCATAATTCTAGGTGTCGGATTGGTCTTTGCGCATAAGATCTGTCACATCACCGAAAAAAGAGGCTGGAAACTGTTGTCTGGCCTGATTGTCGGTTTTGTTATCGGCTACAGCCTATTTCTAGACGCACTTTTGGTACTCGATGATATTGATTCGCTAGTCGTTGGTGTTTCTCTTATCCTGTTCTTCGGCAGTATCTTTGTGGTTACGGTCTTACGATTTGGGCTAGCTTCGATTACTGAGCTTAATCAAAAGGCTATTGAGGAGCACTACAACGCTCGTCATGACCTTCTTACTGGTTTACCAAATAGAAGCTACTGCCTACAAGAAATGTCTAGTCGCATTGAGCAAGGCAAGCCTTTTACTGTTTTAATGTTTGATGTCGTAAACTTCAAACAGGTCAATGATGCACTTGGCCATCACTGTGGCGATCAGCTTCTTTTCCAACTGGGGCAACGAATCTGTAAGCTGACTAAGTCTGATGAACTACTCACCCGCTTGGGAGGCGATGAGTTTGTTGTCATTACTAATCGTAACTCTCAATTCGAACTTAACCAGCTTGTCAGCTACATTGAACTTGCTTTAAAAGAGCTATTTATCGTCGAGCAGTTTGAGGTATCAACCAGCGTAGTATTTGGCTCTAGCCGTTACCCGAGCGATGCGAAAGATACGACCCAGCTGCTGAACTTTGCTGACATCAGTATGTATCAAGCAAAGAGCCAAGGTTTAAGCCTAGTCTCTTATAAACCTGCAATGATAGAAGGCGCGAAACACAACCTCTCTATCGCAAGCCAGATACAGCACGCGTTAGACGACGGTCAATTCAAGCTCTACTACCAACCGATTGTATGTCCGCACTCAGAACGCGTTGTCGAGTTTGAAGCGCTGATTCGATGGCAGACAGAAACCGGTGAGTTTATCTCCCCTGCTCAATTTATTCCTATTGCCGAGCAAAGTAACAAGATCACTGACATTACGCTTTGGGTCATCAAACAAGTATTTGAGGATCTCGAACGCTTTCATGCTCAGAACATAGCAGCGCCTATACACGTAAACTTGTCCGCAAAAGACATTATTGGCGGTAAAGTATTTAAATTGCTTGCTCAGGCATCCGCCGCCAACCCAAATATCACAAGAAGCATCGTGATAGAGATTACAGAAACCGCGGCCATTCGAGATATCCCAAACAGCCAATCGCGTTTAGAGCGCATCAAACAGCTCGGCTATCGTATTAGTTTGGATGATTTTGGAACAGGCTACTCTTCACTGGCTCGCTTAAGCGAACTACCGATTGATCAAATCAAGATCGATCGTAGCTTCATTCAAGATATTACCGATAACGCCAAGAGTAGAACCATCGTCGAAACCTCGATCGATTTAGCACATGGATTAAAATTTGATGTCGTTGTCGAAGGGGTAGAAAACAGAGAAACATTAGAGACATTGATGACAATGAAATGTGACCTAATTCAGGGCTACCTCTATAGCGCACCAAAGCCGTTACCAAGCATTATCACCTGGACGCAGCAATTCCATTCAAGCGATAAGCTCCCTCTTGTTTATTAGCGAGATGCGAGATGTGATGCGAGATTATTTTTCTACCTTTTAACTGACAAAGTAAATAATTAGACATTAATACCCGCTCTGAAATAGACAAAGTAACACGCACAAAAAAGCCGAGCGAGATGCTCGGCTTCTTCTTATTTATACGAGGTAATCTCTAAGATTAACCTTCGCCACGGTCATTGCGACGACCACGGCCGCCATTACCGTTACCATGGCCACGTTCACCACGGTAGTTACCACGGTGATCGCCACCACGGTTACGGTCGAAACGACGCTCGCCATCACGGCCGCCTTCGCGGTTGCCGTCACGATTACCACGGTAGCCGCCACGTCCGCCTTCACGGTTACCATCGCGGTTACCGTCACGGTTGCCACGGTAACCACCGCGACCGCCATCACGACCACCACGGCCGCCGTTACCACGACGTGGTTCACGGAAATCGTTGAAGTCTACAACCACTGCGCCCGCTTCTTTTTGACGGATGCGTAGTTTGTTTAGCTTACCAGCAGTTTCAGAGTTCATCGCTTTTGGAAGCTGAACGTAAGTTGCTGCTTGGTCTAGTTTGATAGCACCGATAGAACCTTTAGTTAGGCCTAGTTCATTTGCTAGTGCGCCAACGATGTCTTTAACTTGAACGCCTTGCTCGCGACCAACTTGCAGTTGGTATGTATCCCAATCTTGGCTGTTGAAGTCACGACCACCGCGGCCACCATCACGATCGCGGTTTTCACGACGCTCTTTACGACGGTTCTTATCGCGCTCGATTGCAGCGATCATTGGGTCTTCGCCAATGTAGAACAGTGGACGCTTACCTTGTTGACGCTTAAGAAGCATTGCAGCAAGAGTCGTTGGGTCGATCTCTAGGTTTTCTTGTAGCTTAGCAACTAGCTCAGCGAAGTTTTCTAGAGACTTGTGCTCTTTCTCAGCTTCAAGTTCTGCACCTAGCTTAGCTAGACGAGCTTCAGCTACTTTGTCACGTAGAGGAAGTTGGATTTCTTCCATTGATGACTTAGTTACGCGCTCGATAGTGCGAAGCATACGGATTTGGTTAGTGCGGACTAGAAGGATCGCTTTACCTTTACGTCCAGCACGGCCAGTACGACCAATACGGTGGATGTATGATTCAACATCGAATGGGATGTCGTAGTTGAATACGTGAGTAATACGTGGAACGTCTAGACCACGTGCAACAACGTCAGTTGCTACTAGGATATCGATAACACCTTCTTTGATGTGATCAACAGTACGCTCACGTAGAGACTGAGGAATGTCACCGTGCAGTGCAGCAGCTTTGAAACCACGTGCAGATAGCCAATCAGCTAGACGCTCAGTGTCTTGACGAGTACGTACGAATACGATTGACGCGTCAGTCTCTTCAGTTTCAAGAAGACGAGACATTGCTTCGTCTTTCTCTACACCTTTAACAACCCAGAAGTTCTGCGCTACTTTGTCAACTGTGTGGTTAGTACCAGCAACGTCAACTTTCGCTGGGTTACGTAGGTAACGATCAACGATAGTCTTAACCATTGGAGGCATAGTTGCAGAGAATAGTACACGTTGTGCAGATTCTGGAGCTTGCTCAAGGATCCAAGTAACGTCATCTACGAAGCCCATTTTTAGCATTTCATCTGCTTCATCAAGAACAAATGTGTGTGCTTCATCTAGGTGTAGACGGTCACGAGTTAGTAAGTCTTTAACACGACCCGGAGTACCAACAACAATGTGAGCACCGCGGCTTAGAGCGCGCATTTGGTCAACGATTGAAGCACCACCGTAGATTTCGATAACCTTAAGGCCTTTGATGTCACGACCAAGGTTTTTGATTTCCGCAGCAACTTGAATCGCTAGCTCACGAGTAGGAGCCATGATGATTGCTTGTGGTTTGTGTTGGTTTAGGTTGATTTTGTTAAGTAGAGGCAGAGAGAATGCTGCTGTTTTACCAGTACCTGTCTGTGCTTTACCTAGTGCGTCTTTACCTTCAAGAAGAAGAGGAATTGCTGCCGCTTGGATTGGAGTTGGAGATACGAAACCCATGCTATCAAGAGCTGAAAGGATGTTTTCGTTAAGTGCTAATTCATTAAATTGAATTACAGATTCGGACATTGGGATCCCACTATATTAAGTAAACAAAAGGTCCCGGGAGCTCTACCAATTCCAATACTGATCCTATCAGATACTGATTCCGTTCAGTTGCGAAGCAGTAATAAAACGCATCAAGCCATTAGGGACGTCTAAGGGAGGCGGATTATTCCTTAAATGCATAAAAAAAGCCAGAAAAAATTGAAATACATCACATATTTTTCTGATTTACTGAATTTTTGGCTATCTTGTCATCAAAATTTGACGTTAACCCATTCAAATGAGGGTCTATCGTGCAAAGTCACCCACATTCGTTGCCACCATTTAATTTGCGCTGTCACGTGCTTTAAGTAGTAATCAGGCCTCGCAATGATTATAGTGTGCTCAATTGTTCTCGTAAGATAAAAGTAAGATGTTTCAAGATAACCCTCTACTCGCTCAGCTTAAGCAACAAATCCAAGAAACACTTCCTAAAAAGGAAGGCACAATCAAAGCAACAGAAAAAGGCTTTGGTTTTCTAGAAGTAGATAGCAAGACTAGCTACTTTATCCCGCCACCGTATATGAAGAAGTGTGTTCACGGTGACAAAGTGGTCGCGATCATCCGTACTGAGAAAGAACGTGAAGTCGCTGAACCAGAAGAGCTAGTAGAACAAGGTCTTACTCGATTTATCGCTCGCGTTAAGCTTTTCAAAGGCCGTCTAAACGTTGTACCTGATCACCCTCAGCTTAAAAAGCTTCAACTAAAAGCCAAGGCGAAGAAAGGCCTAAACCCTGAAACGCTAAAAGAAGGCGACTGGGTTGTTGCTCACATCATTCAGCACCCATTAAAAGGTGATAACGGCTTCCTTGCGCAGATCTCTGAAAAAATCACCGATGCGGACGACAAAATCGCACCTTGGTGGGTAACGCTTGCTCAAAACGATCTACCGAACAGTGAGCCTGAAGGCATTGATAACTGGCAGATCAATGACGATGCGGATTTAGAGCGTATCGACATGACGCACGTACCTTTCGTCACTATCGATGGTGAAAGTACCAAAGATATGGATGATGCTCTGTACGCGAAGAAAAAAGAGAACGGCGATTTCGAACTAACGATTGCTATTGCCGACCCAACAGCTTACATCTCACCAGATGATGAGATGGACAAAGTAGCACGCGATCGTGGCTTCACGATTTACCTACCGGGTCGCAACATCCCGATGTTGCCACGTGATTTAGCAGACAACCTATGTTCACTGATCGAGAACGAAGAGCGCCCTGCGCTTTGCTGTACAGTGACTGTCTCTAAAGACGGTGTGATTGGCGACGATATTAAGTTCTTCGCGGCAAACATTAAGTCTCATGCTCGCCTAGCATACAACAACGTATCCGATTGGCTAGAAACCGGCGCATCTGAGAAGTGGCAACCAAGCGAAGAGATCGCAACCATTGTTGCTGATCTACATGAGTTTGCTAAAGCTCGCTCAGCGTGGCGTGAAGCGAATGCTGTCGTATTCCCAGACCGCCCTGACTACCGCTTTGAACTAAGCGAAGACAACGATGTAGTAGCCATTCACGCAGACATGCGTCGTAGTGCGAACAAGTTAGTTGAAGAAGCTATGATCAGTGCGAATATCTGTGCTGGCCGTGTGCTAAAAGAGAGCTTCAACCAAGGTGTGTTTAACTGCCACGCAGGCTTTAAGACAGACAAACTTGCAGACGTGCTTGAGCTAGTAAACCCACAGGCAGAAACACCGTACACAGAAGAGCAAATCGCTTCCCTTGAAGGTTTTGCAGCTCTGCGCCGTTGGTTAGGTTCACTTGAGAGCAACTACTACGACAACCGTATTCGTAAGTTCCAAGCGTACAGTGAAATCAGCAATGAGCCGGCACCGCACTATGCGATGGGTCTAGATATTTACGCGACTTGGACATCTCCAATCCGTAAGTACGGCGACATGATTAACCACCGTATGTTGAAAGCACACATCCTAGGTAAAGCACCAATTCAAACACCTGACGAAACGGTCGGTGAAGAACTGGCACTGCATCGCCGTCACCACGGTATGGCAGAACGTAACGTTGGCGATTGGCTATATGCTCGTACACTTGCCAATGCACCAGCAGAAGAGACTCGTTTCCAAGCAGAGATCTTCGACATCAACCGTGCAGGTATGCGTGTACGTCTACTGGAGAACGGTGCTGCTGCATTTATCCCAGGCTCTCTCATTCTTGATAATAAAGGAAGAATTGAGTGCAATGGTGATATGGGCACTGTATCTATCGATAAAGAAATGGTATACAGACTGGGAGACGTATTAGAAGTCGTTCTCTCTGAGGTTAACCAAGAAAACCGCAGCTTAGTCGCTAAGCCAACTCAAGTCTTTGCAGATCAACCAAGCAAAGAGGAAGAAGCAAGCGAACAAGCGAGCTAATCCTTATTGAACAACTCTTCTAAAGGCGCTAATAATTAGCGCCTTTTTTATTGCCGTCTCGCTAAAAATAACAACAAAACAAGCTATTATTGCTATATAACACTAAGTAACTTAATGCATATTAGGTTCAGTGAAGAAGCATTTAAGCAATCAGAACGTCAAAGAAGTGTGTATGCCATCAATCAATGTCACTCAATTTAGAAATTTCACCCCCAGGAAACGGGAACGGTACCCCGCCTCGAGAAATGGTATCTTTATCGTTCGTCAAGGCAGTATCTCTTTTGCATTACCCGATGGCACTCAAGCCTCTCTCCAAGCTGGTGAATTTGCACTCTACAATTCAGGTGAAATACAAGACGTTTCAGTCCATACCGAACAAGGCGAGTTCAACGCCATCTGTTTAGATTTCGACCTTTCTATTTTTCAAAAATTCATCAATCAATTTGGTGACCTCGAGTCAGTAAGACCACCCGAGAAATACCTCAAGTTCAACGCCGAAGACCGTAACTTAGACCAACTCAAAGAGATGCTCTTAACACTGGCCAGTGCACCGACTCAAAATGACTACGCAGTCACCCAATTGAGCCTAGCTCTGCTCTCGTTAATGGTCGAAGCACACCCTTCACTGCTCGCTGTAATTGGCAGAGCCTCAAAGCTGACAGTGACGCAGAAGGTAATTAACTACATTGAGCAAAACATCGAGAACAACATCTCTCTTGATACGTTGGCAAGCTATATGGGTATGTCTCCTGCAACCCTGAAGCGACGCTTGTCTGCAGAAGATCTCTCATTTTCAAATCTATTAAAGATCAAGCGAATTGCTCATGCTGCGACGCAATTGCGAACATCAACCAAATCGATCACGCAGATCGCCTACGAATCCGGCTTCAAAAGTGCCGCACACTTCAGTACCGCATTTAAAACCTATCACGGAAAAACACCGAAAGACTTCCGCTCACTGATTGCACAAAGTCACGCAATGAGCACGGGCGTTGAAATCAAGGCAAGATAAGTCGCGATAAATAGCTTTAAAAATATGCTTAACGATCAGACCCAAAAGTAAGTTTTTGGGTCTTTTTCTATTTCGTGGAGAATTAATTCCAAATCCTTTGAACGAGATAGATAAGGATAAGGACCCCAGAGAACCGAATCGCCTTGCACTCCTTGATCTAAGGGTACTTCCACCAGCCAGGTAGAGTCGCTGGAGTTAAACACGACGCGTGCGACGTCATCTGTGTAGTCGCTATGGGATGAGTCTAATAGATAGTGAGCTTTCGAAAAAACAACACCGCCCTCGCACTCTTCAAAGAGCGATTTTCCTAACTCAACGGGCAGACTTTGATTGCGTGAAGTGCATAGCTTTTCAGCACCATGTAGAAGTCGACTAAGCTCTATTTGTACTACCGACATCCACTTCCCTCCTTGACACCAATTCGTCTGGCGAACAATCCTAACTAGAGCTTAGAACTGAACTCTTCGTTTAGCGAACAAGACTTTATGAAATGTGAGCAGGCATTTATGAAATGTGAACCAAACTGCCATAATTCAACCGCATGGAGTTTCACAAAAATGTCATATTAGCTACATATGATAGGCGGCAAATATAATCTAATAGGAGTTGTATATGTTACGAGTCGCTCTTGCCTCTCTTTTATCACTAGCTTTATCTTCTCAAACCGTTCTGGCGCAAGAAACCACAATTTCAGGCTCGACCTCTGTCGCTCGTGTTATGGATGTGTTGGCTGAAGAGTACAATAAAACTCACGCTGACAATTACATCGCTGTTCAAGGCATAGGCTCAACGGCTGGTATCACTATGGTGAACAAAGGCGTTACAGACCTTGGGATGAGCTCTCGTCGTTTGACCGACCAAGAGCAAACGGATGACTTAGCCGTTAAACCTATCGCATACGATGGCTTGGCTGTTGTCGTGAACCGCTCAAACGGACTGACTAACATCACTCGCGAGCAGTTGTTCAATATCTACAAGGGTAAAGTCACGAACTGGAAAGAGATTGGTGGTGCAGATCAACCTATCGCTGTGGTTACCCGTGAAGCGTCTTCTGGCTCTCGTTACAGTTTTGAAAGCCTAATGGGTCTGACTAGAATCATCAACGACCGCATGGTTTCAGATATCAACCCAAACAACTTGGTTGTAAACAGCAACAGCATGGTTAAAACCATCGTCAATCACAACCCACACGCGATTGGATTTGTGTCGGTGGGTTCGATCGACCGCTCAATCAAGGCAATCTCGTTTAATGGCGTGGAGCCAAGCTCTAAAAACATCGCCAATCACAGTTATGAACTGGCTCGTCCATTCCTGATCCTTTACAAGAAAGAGTCGGTTTCCGATGAGAGCAAAGACTTTGTTAAGTTCGTAAGCTCAAAGCAGGGCCAAGACCTTATCGAAGAGTACGGATACACTCGAGTGAAATAAGTTTACGTCCAAACGAAAAAGAGAGAGCTAAGGCTCTCTCTTTTTTTTGAATCTTATATGGCGATTAGAAGTGCAGTTGAATCACTGATACTACAACCGCACCAGGGCGGCGTACGCCTTCGATCTCAACTCGAATTTCACGTTCAATCTCAAGACCTTTGCGGATAGGAGTCACTTTCGTCAGAGTACTCTTAGCACGCACGTTGTTGCCTGATTTAACAGGGTATGGGAAACGCACTTGGTTTAAACCGATGTTCACCACCATTTTTGCCGTCGGGAATTGCGACTTATCAGGATCAACACTGTCTGTTAGACGTGGTAGTAGAGACAGAGTCAAAAAGCCGTGTGCAATGGTTGTTTTGAATGGTGAGTCAGATTCTGCTTTTTCAGGGTTCGTGTGAATCCACTGCATATCTTCCGTTACTTCACCAAACTGGTTAATACGATCTTGGCCTACGTGAATCCAATCACCAGTATGGATCACTTCACCGATCTGTGCAGACAGCTCATCGTAAACCGCTTGTGCTTCAGGTTTCAGCTCGATCGGCTTCTCAACCGGTGCTACTGGCTGGATCGGTGCATCTTCATTGACAGCAGGTTTGTGATGGTCGCGTACCCATGCAAAGAAGTGGCTATTTTGCGTGCGGTTCAGAAAGTCGCCCCAGTACTCTCTTAGAGTTGGAGACATCCATTGCATAAACTCTGAGTGTTGTGGCGACACACTATCACTACGGTGTTTAAATAAATCAATGACCTTCATAAGAACCTCAATGCACAAAATAACGTAATTTAACTCGCTAATTTTGAAACACTTCACAATATTGTGCAAACATTTTCGAGCATACACACGTTCACTGAAAGGTGTTATTTCGATAAATATCAGTTACTTATTTAAAAAACACTATTTTATTAGAAGATCGAGTTTAGAGTATAGACTCAGCGATATATTTAGAAAATTAGCATATCGGATAGTATTTATATTCCGTTTGGATATAAAAAAGGCCTAGCAAATGCTAAGCCTTTTATTTCATGTGGTTAATCTTAATTAGCGTTATTCATCATCGACAGGAATAAGTTTGGTATTTCCGCCATGTGCTTTCTCACGTTTACGCTGAACGAACGCATAGAAGCCAGGGATTAGGAAGGTACCTGCTAGCAACACACATAGCAGACCACCAATCAATGAAATACCCAGTGAGTTTTGACTAACATGACCTGCACCCGCAGCGAAGATCAATGGGAAGATACCTAAGATAAACGACCAAGAGGTCATGTTCACAGCACGGAAACGTAATGTACCGCCTTTTACTGCTGCATCATCGATAGGCACGTCTTTCTCTTCACGCTCTACTTTCGCGAATTCCACAATCAAGATTGCGTTCTTCGCCGCCAGCGCTATGAGCAGAACCAGACCTATCTGCGCATACAAGTTAAGTGGTGTGCCGGTTAGGTTAAGTGCTAAGAAGGATCCTAGCGTTGCCACTGGCACCACCAATATAATCGCAACCGGAATCGTCCAACTCTCGTACTGCGCAACCATGAACAAGTAAATGAAGATCAGAGCCAGTGCGAACGCGAAGATAGCTTGGTTACCCGCTAGTACTTCTTGATACGCCATGCCTGTCCACTCGTACTGGTAGCCCTGTGGAAGAACTTCTGCAGCAACACGTTCCATTGCGGCAATCGCATCACCACTTGAGTAACCCGGAGCCGGTTGACCTTGGATCACAGCGCTGCGGTACATGTTGTAACGCCATGCAACGTCTGGTTCAAAGATCTGCTCATGCGTTACCAATGTGCTTAGTGGAATCATCTCACCTGATGAAGAACGAACGTGGAAGCGTTGCAGATCTTCCATGCTGCTGCGGTGATCACTGTCAGCTTGCATGGTTACACGGAAGTTCTTACCAAACATAGTGAAATCATTCACGTACAGAGAACCTAGGTTGCCTTGCAGTGTTTGGAAGATTTCAGACAGAGGAATACCTAGCTGCTGCGCTTTTTCGCGGTCGATGTCGACGTAGTAATGCGGTACGTTAGCACGGAAGGTACTAAAGGTACGTGCAATCTCAGGTTGCTGGTTGGCTTTCTGAATAACATCGTCCATTACCATCGCAAGATCGCTTCGGCTACGGCCCAATGTGTCTTCTAGTACAAACTCAAAGCCAGACGCTGCGCCCATGCCCGGAACCGCCGGAGGTCCCATCGCAAACACTACCGCTTGTGGCAGTTCCATCGCAGCACGACCGTTGATTCGCTGAGAAATCGCTTGTGCTGAGTGCTCTCCATCAAGTGCATTACGCATATCCCAATCGTGCAGTTTGATAAACAGTGAAGCACCATTTGATGCGGATGCACCCGTCATGAAGGCATAGCCGTTTACCAGCGTCACACCATCAACACCTGGTTCTTGCTCAACCATTTCCAACAAGTGCTCTGTTACTTCCTCTGTACGAGACAGAGAAGCTGCATCAGGTAATTGCACGTTGACCAGCAAGATACCCTTATCTTCCTGAGGAACGAACGCTGTTGATGTTGTCTTCGAGAAGTAAGTTACCGCTGCCAATGCCACCACGAAGAAGGTAAATAGCAGCACACCTTTCTTAACAAGGAAGCCTGCCACTTGACCGTACTTCTTAGTTACGCTTTCTAAACCACGGTTGAATGCTTGGTACCAGCGTGCCGTGTTACCACCGCCCTGTTTGAGAACCAGAGAACACAGTGCAGGAGATAGCGTTAGTGCGTTGATAGATGAAATCACAACCGCGATACAAATAGTCAGCGCGAACTGGCGATACATAATGCCGGTGATACCCGGAAGCATGGCTACAGGAATAAATACCGCAAGCAGTACTAAGGTAGAGGTGATGATTGGTCCAGTTACCTCTTTCATCGCAATCAGTGTCGCTTTACGAGGAGAGATAGTTGGATCTTTGGCCATGGTGGTATCAACGTTCTCAATAACCAGAATCGCATCATCCACCACGATACCAATCGCGAGGATCAAACCAAACAGGGTTACCGTGTTGATGGTAAAGCCAGTCATCTGCATTACGGCAAAGGTACCAATCAAGGATACCGGAATAGCCACAACAGGGATCAAGGTGGCACGCGCACTACCCAAGAACAGGTAAGTTACTGCGATTACCAACAAGATAGCCTCAATAAGCGTTTTAACTACACCTTTGATCGATTCAGCAACGAATACTGTGGTGTCGTAACTCGCCTCGTAGGCAACACCATCAGGGAAGTTATGGCTAAGATTTTCTAGCATCGCCATAACCGCTTTACCACTTTCAAGTGCGTTCGCATCCGACTGTAGTGACAACGTCACGATAGAAGCATCTTGACCACGGTACTTACCGTTACCATCGTAGAACTTCTTACCAAGCTCGATACGAGCAACATCTTTCAGGTAAACCGTCGAACCATCTTGGCTAGCGCGTAAAACGACATTCTCAAACTCGTCTGCAGTCTCTAGGCGGCCTTTGGTCACCAAGTTAAACTGAACTTCTTGAGGATTGTTGTATGGCGCGGCACCAATACGACCCGCCGCCACCTGCACGTTTTGCTCAGCCAACGCAGCATAGACATCGGTTGTCGTCAGGTTTAGGTTAGCCATCTTTTCTGGGTCTAACCAAACACGCATTGCGTATTCACCGCCACCCAATACGTTTACTTCACTGATACCGCTAACACGTGCTAGCTGGTCTTTGATATTGAGGTTAACGTAGTTGATCAGGAACTGGTCATCGTACTTACCGTTTGGTGAGTAGAAGTTCAGTACCATCAGCAGGTCTGGAGAACGCTTTTTCACCGTCACGCCGACCATTCTTACTTCTTGCGGCAGCTTCGACTCAATTTGAGCGACACGGTTTTGGACGTTTACCTGAGCCATATCTGGGTCAGTACCGACATCAAAGGTCACGTTTAGGTTGTAAGAACCATCATTCGCACTCTTCGATGACATGTAGATCATGTCTTCTACACCGTTAACCGAGGTTTCTATGGGGTCGGCTATCGCCTGTTCCACAACCTCAGCACTTGCACCTGTATAAAATGCAGAAACACTCACCGACGGTGGGCTAATTTTGGGGTACTCTGCAACGGGCAGAATGGCCAAAGAAATCGCCCCCGCCAGTGTCAGAATAATCGAGATTACAAGGGCAAACTTAGGCCTTTGAATAAAGAAACGACTTAGCATACTTGTGCCCCTTACTCTGCTTTCTCAGAAGCTGAAGGCTGAATACGCACTGACATTCCATTTCTTACGCGCTGTAGGCCTTGTGTGATGATCGCATCGTCTTTTTCAAGACCAGAATGAACAATCACACCGCCTTCAACCTGACGACCCATTTCGATATTACGACGCTCTGCAACCGGAGCACCTTCCCCTTCCACCAGAACCATCACAAAATCACCTTCAAGGTCAGTTTGAACAGCGCGGCGTGGGATAGTCACAACATCGATCTCTTGCTTATCACGCAGGTTTACACGTACGTGTTGGCCTGGAAGAAGCTGTTGGTTCGGGTTATCCGCGATAGCACGCATTGCGATCGTACCTGTGTTTAGGTTGATACGGTTGCCTAAGAAATCCAACTTGCCTAGGTGCTCAAACGCTTCACCGTTCTCTAAAACAATTTGTACTTCAACGCGGTCTTTATCGCTGCTGCCATCGCCTTCAATGCGATCCATACCTAGCGCTAAGCGCTCACGTTCACTAATGCTAAATGCAGCATGAACAGGGTCTAGACTTACCAATGTGGTTAATACACCAGAAGATGGAGAAACAAGGTCACCGGTGCTCACTTTGCTATCGCTAATACGGCCTGCAAACGGCGCTTCGATGCGAGTGTGAGAAAGTTGAACGTTAGCTGAGTTTAGTTGAGCTTGGTTTGCTTCAAGTTGTGCCTGAGCACCTAGCAGAGCAGCAGTAAGAGCATCGAATTCCGATTGAGAGATGCTGCCTTTAGGAAGTAGGTTTTTACCGCGATTGAAATCTAATTCGGCCTTTTTAAGGTTGGCATTCGCTTGCGCTACCGACGCTTTTGCACTCGCTACTTGTGCTTCAAAAGAAGAAGGCTCAATGGTGTAAAGCAACTGACCTTTCTCAACCATTTGTCCTTCTTTGAAATGACGGTTTTGAAGGTAGCCCGATACTTGAGCCGTAATCGCTGTATCTTCTACAGCTTCAATACGACCAATATAAGACTTGCTTTGTTGGTGAGGAATAACATTAACATCCTGTACTGCTACGAGAGGTAAAGGCGCTTGTTGGGCGTTTTGGGCATCTTGCCCACAGCCGACAAGGATCATAGAGCTGGCCAGAGCGGTCAGGAGTAGCTTTTTACGCATTGGTATACCGTCGCTAGTTAAAAATAGAACAGTATAAAAATCTACGTAACACAATTGCGACGATTGTCCGAGGAATATCAATTATTACCAGCCAAAATGTTTCAACTTGTAAATAGCAACTTGATGCACATAAATAGCTTACAATTGCGCTACATTTTTCCTGAAAATCTTAGGCTTAGGCTTTTAGTCTGACAGGATATTGTCTAACATGATGACTCTTCATATCTAAAATTTGTCTTATACATCGTTAAGGTAATGTACATGATTTCAAAATGGGCTAAGCGTTTTTACCAAATGGCAGAGTTGGTCGGCTCATGGAGCAAGGACCCGTCAACTCAAGTAGGTGCCGTAATTACCAAACATAACCGCATTGTGTCTGTCGGCTTTAATGGATACCCACATGGCGTATCAGATAGTGCCGACACAGATGAGCGCGAGATGAAATATCTGAAGACACTGCACGCAGAAGAGAACGCAATTCTGTTCGCTAAGCGAGATCTGGATGGTTGTGAAATCTGGGTAACACACTTCCCGTGTCCGAATTGTGCTGCAAAGATCATTCAAACGGGTATCTCTGCGGTTCACTGCCCAGCACAAAGTGAAGACTTTTTGTCACGCTGGGGCGACAAGATCAAAGTCAGCCAAGACATGTTTGAGCAAGCTGGCGTGCAGGTTGATTGGTTACCAGTAGAAGAACTCTCTTAACCAATAACCCAAAAACTTATTCGTTTATATAGCGAATGCATTAATACAAAAAAGCCGATAACAGTTCGCTGTTATCGGCTTTTTTATTGTTTATTGTTCAATGAACAGAGAGCGGAAATTACTCCTTGTCTGGAAACGCTTGAGCATAGCTTTCCATAAAGTCGCGACGAATCTCCTGCTCTAGATGAGAAGCTTGTTCTGTCGGACAGAAAATCATGAAGTGCACCACTTGCTCACCGGTTGCCCCACTCGTCACATGAATGTGCGGCTCTGAACCGGGAAGATCTACCCCAGCATGACGCTCGATCACAGCATTGTAACGGCGAGCGACTTCAATAAAGTCCTCACTGTGCGCTTCGATCTGTTTGATCAATCCTGGAATCAGCGGGTACAAATTAACGAAATCTTTCACCACAATAGAAAAATCGTGGTAAACATAGCGCTTCATAAAGTTGAGGTTCTTTACCGGGTAAGTAAAAAACATACTGTTAGGTAGCGTGGCTGTTTTACCTGTGTAGTGATATTGCCCGTGGTACAGGTCAATTTCCTGAATCACTGTCGCCATCATGTTGTGCTCAATCACCTCACCGCTGATCTTACCGACTTCAATCCAATCACCAATACGAAAAGAGCGTGAGCTTGCTCTTTGAATAGAACCGGTAAAACAGAGGATGATCTCTTTCGATGCCACAACGATCGCCACCGCAATCGCAGTTAACGATAGCGCGAACTCACTAATTTCCGACTGCCAAAGTATGAATAGCGTGATTACTATGAAGGCAAAGGTGCCATTCTTAGTACGAGACATCCAGTTACGCTGATCTTCAGAGAGAAAGGCAACATCACCTCTGATTTGAGACAGTGTGATTCGGCGAATAATTAAAACAACAGCGATGATTAGCGCACTGAACAAGCCTTTGTGCGCCAATAAGAAATCAATCACTTGCCACATTTTTTCCATTACAACTTCCTTTGGAATGATGATGACTTAACCTAACAAAAGCGCCCATTTACTGAGCGCTTTTATTAGTTAAAAACGGCTTTGTTTAGGCTATCATTTTATTTTTGCAGAAGTAATAAACTCGCCAAAAGTTTCACACCAAATCACAACCGTATCGTACTGGGTGAGATCTGTCCCTTGAGGTAGATTCAACATAAAGCGGTCAAAGGTTTTTACATCGCCCACTTTCAGCATTGTTGACTTAAGCTCATTAAAAGCAACTTCAGTTTCAACATAACTCGGCGACAGATAGAGTTTATAGTCTGGCCCCGGAGCGAGTTCACCCTCAAAAGCTATAGCGTCCTCAGTAATGGAGACAATCCCCTCTCCCCAATGAAGAAAATCACTGTCTTGGCGATCTTTAGTAAACTCGCCACTCAGCACCGCTTTCTCTGTTACCGCTTGCACTGAATTGACCGACGGTGACTCAGGTTCAATCAAAATAGGTAACGCATATACCCCTAGCCCAAAACCAAAAGCACCCACAGCAAGGTGGGTGCAGAGTAGAATTAATTTTCTCATCGCTTACTCCCTTATACTTATGGAAAGTATTAATGAATACTCTCTAAAATACAAAGGGATAAAGCATTAATTCCTATCTTATTTTTGATAATGTGTAGCAGTATTTTGAGATAGCTCTACGATCACTTTCACAGCCAGTTCCATACCCTGAACAGTAATGAACTCATGAATACCGTGGAAGTTGTAACCGCCGGTGAAAATATTCGGGCATGGTAACCCCATAAATGAGAGTCTCGCACCATCCGTACCGCCACGAATTGGTTTAATCATAGGCTCAACGTCGCAAGTGATCATCGCCTGTTTGGCCAATTCGATAATGTGCTGATGCGGCTCAACCATCTCTTTCATGTTGAAATAGCTATCAGTAAGCACAAGCTCTACACTGCCTTTCTCTAAACGACTATTTAGCTCATCAACTTTTTGTTGCATGAAGGCTTTACGTTCCTCTACGCCCTCGCGCTCAAAGTCACGAATGATGTAGCCTAGCTCCGAGCGCGCGACGCCCATCTCCGCTGATTTAAGGTGATAGAAACCTTCATAGCCCTCGGTGCATTCAGGTGTCTCTTCCGTTGGCATCATCAGTTGAAACTGTGCTGCGATGTTCATCGCATTGACCATCTTGCCTTTCGCTGTGCCCGGGTGAACATTGACGCCATGACAGATAACATCAGCACTTGATGCGTTAAAGTTCTCAAATTCCAGCTCGCCTACAGGGCCACCATCAATGGTATAAGCCCACTCAGCACCAAACTTTTCAACGTTGAACAGATCAGCGCCACGTCCAATCTCTTCATCAGGCGTGAAACCGATACAAATATCACCGTGTTTCAATTCAGGGTTAGCTTTTAGGTAAGCGATAGCCGTGATGATTTCAGCAATACCTGCTTTATTGTCCGCACCAAGCAACGTCGTTCCGTCAGTTGTAATCAAGTCATGACCGTGCAGTGCGTTGAGATCTGAGTACTGCTCTGGGTCTAAACACTCGCCACTGCTACCTAGTTGTACTACGCCACCTTGATAGTCACGTATTAATTGTGGCGCGACATTGGCACCCGATGCATCTGGTGCGGTATCCATATGGGCAACGAAGCCGATCGCTGGCACTGAATAATCAACATTCGACGGTAGCTTGGCCATCAGGTAACCATTACAATCTAGGCTGACATCACTAAGTCCTAGTGCAATCAACTCTTCCTTTAACGCCTCTGCAAAGGTCATTTGACCGCTAGAGCTAGGGCACTGGGTATTCGAAGGGTTAGACTGAGTATCAAAGGTCACGTACTTAAGAAAACGTTCAACTAACTGTTCCATAACTTGTTCTCACCATGGATTTAACTAACTGATTCATCAACACAATTATGATTCGAATAGACTAAGATTTGAGAAAGGTAGTCTTGAAGATGTTGATGTGTGAACGCTCATCTTACGCCCCTAAAGGATGAGCAATTTGCTCTAAATCATTTTTCTGCGAAATGATCAGAGCTTCCTATACTTGAAATTAGAGGGTTTCGTCAGTTACTTATTGCAAGAGGATGATAAACCGTCGTTTTGTTCTCATTCTACGCCCTCCGCTCTCAGCCTAAAAAAAGAACAAAATGGATGATGATCACAGTTTATCCTTCGAGCAAACTATGTCATACGTTACATGAGGGTTCGATTATGACTATCAATAAGTACTTTGTTTTTGCTCCTCAAGCGACTGAGGAACAAGTTAAAACGGCATCGACAGACAAAGAATCTCAAAGACTGGAAGCTTTAAGACAGGTTCAACAACAAGGTGGCATGAGCGCAGAGGACTAAAATCGGTCCAAACCAATCATTCACTTAGAGCCGTATCACGCCCTGACTTCTCCACGCAGGGCGTTAGCCTCCCAACTTCCTACCTTGACCTAAGCATCCTTTTCTCCGGATTCAATACCGTACACTTGTATCCACTCTGCGCTTCATTCAAGCGTTCTATACATAGTTAAAAACCGTACCCGAACGTGTTTTTTTATGTTACTAATTTGTATTCCAACTCACGCCACTCGCGATTTATTTTTCGTCAAAACTCTCATCTGCGGTGGACGTATAACAATAGGAATCCAGTAACCAATGGAATATTCAAAGTTAGGAAGCAGCCAAATTCCAGTTTCTCGCGTCTGTCTTGGAAGCATGACATGGGGCCTGCAAAATACTCAACAGCAAGCCGACCAACAGATCGAGTACGCACTTAGCCAAGGGATTAACTTCATCGATACCGCTGAAATGTACGCGGTTCCGCCTTCTCCTGAGACTTACGGCAAAACTGAAGAGATTATTGGCGACTGGTTATCACGCAACCCTCAACGCCGTGGCGAACTGATCATCGCAACCAAGATTGCCGGTGCAGGCTTACCTTGGGTTCGTGGTGGCGGCCCTATTACTGGTGAAGCGGTAATTGCCGCTGTCGATGCGTCATTGAAGCGACTCAACACAGATTATATCGACCTCTACCAACTGCATTGGCCAAACCGCACAACACCGCATTTTGGTAAGCATTTCCCAGGTCACATTTCGTTTAGTGATATTGATCGCCAAAAACACGAAAACCAAATGCTGGAGATCCTTCAGGCACTAGCAAGCTGCATTAAAGCAGGCAAGATTCGTCACTGCGGTCTGTCTGACGACACAACTTGGGGGATTAATACCTATCTCAAGTTGAGTGAAAAACACGACCTACCACGCATGGTGTCGATTCAAAATGAGTTCAGCCTACTACACGCAAAAGATTGGCCATATTTGATTGAAAACTGTGTTCATGAAGACGTCGCTTACCTACCATGGTCGCCACTGGCAGCAGGTATGCTGAGTGGTAAGTACATTGATGGAGCGCGCCCTGCGGGCAGTCGTTGGACATACATGCAGCGTAAAGGCATTTTCCGTGACACTGAAATCGCTAACTCGGCAGTGAAAGAGTACGTGGAAGTGGCGAAAACCCATGGCTTTACTCCAAGCCAACTTGCTCTAGCATGGTGTAACCAAGTTGATGGTGTTACATCGACGATTATCGGTGCAACGAATCTAGACCAGTTAAAAGAAAATGTGGCGGCGTTCAGTAAGCCTCTGTCGGAAGAAGTGTTAGCTGATATCAACACCGTATTTAGACGCTATCCAGTACCGTACTAATTCACGGTCACGCCACCTTATGTGGTGATAACAAGACCAAACTAAAACATAAAGCGCATCGAAAGGTGCGCTTTTGTTTTTAATCTCGTGAGCATTTCACTCTCCCACTTTGTGTTCCTTAACCTTTGCTCTATAATGCGCGGGCTTATATCTAGGATAAAAACATGATTTCAAAAAACCAATTAAAACTCCTTCGCGCCTTAGGTCAAAAGAAGCAACGTAAAGCACACGGCTTGTTCCTTGTTCAAGGAGAAAAGAATGTGCTTGAGCTAATCAACAGCGCTCTAGTGGTGAAGAACGTTTTTGCAACGGCCGAGTTTCTGGCACAAAACCACGCAGCACTGAAAGAGTTCGATTGTGTTGAAGCTTCCCTAGATGAGCTAACTAAAGCCAGTACATTGGTGAGTAACAATGCCGCTATTGCAGTTGTTGAAATTCCATCATTCGAACTGCCAAAAGCAAACGGGCTGATGATCGCACTTGATGGTGTCTCTGACCCGGGCAACCTTGGCACCATCATTCGTGTTGCTGACTGGTACGGCATTAAACACATTGTGGCGAGCAGCGATTGTGCTGATCCTTACAACCCGAAAACCATTAGTGCAACAATGGGAAGCTTTGGTCGTGTGCAAGTGAGCCAAACCGATCTACCGAGCTACTTGGAACAAGCGAACTTACCGGTATACGGCGCATTTCTTGAAGGTGAGAGTGTACACCGCACGGAGTTTTCAGCTAACGGCATTCTATTGATGGGCAGCGAATCTCACGGTATTCGTGAAAAAGCGGCTCAATTCGTGACAGACAAAATCACGATTCCAGCCTTTGGCGGTGCGGAGTCTCTTAATGTCGCGATGGCAACAGGGATCATTCTCGACAACATGCGTCGTCAGCACAGTTAGTTTAACTCAACGACGATCATCTGATGTGACCCCATTAAAGTAGACACTTAATACGGAGTATTAAGTGTCATGAAAGTAAAATCACAAAGACAATATACA